>JACSSC010000020.1 GCA_014879445.1 Candidatus Competibacteraceae bacterium | reverse complement strand
AGTAAGGGCGCTGCCCAGAGGCAGCGGTGCGTAGCACCGGAGCGAAGCGAAGCCCTGCATAGCCCGGCGCCCCGCGTGTGTAGGAGCGGGGCGGGCACCCAAGAAAATAAGATAATAAAAAAGGGGAAGATTAATTTAGCGAGGGTTCGGCCAAAATGATGACTTTGTTTTTGAGTACTTCGACCACGCCGCTGTTGATGTGAATCCACTCGGTTATGTTGTTGTCAATCACGATTTTGATTTTGCCGTTACGCAGTGTAGAAATGATGGGAGCGTGGTTTTCCATGAGTTCAAAGGAGCCGTTGGTGCCAGGGAGCTGAATGAGTTTGGCATTGCCATCGAAAAGGGTTTTGTCGGGCGTTATAATCTGTAGTTGCATAAATGATTATTTAGCTTCGGTGAGCATTTTTTCGCCGGCAGCGATTACGTCTTCAATGGTACCTTTGAGGTTGAAAGCGGCTTCGGGGTATTGATCCACTTCGCCGTTCATGATCATATTAAATCCCTTGATGGTGTCTTCGATTGGAACAAAAATGCCGGGGATACCGGTAAACTGTTCGGCGACGTGGAATGGCTGAGAGAGGAAGCGCTGAACACGGCGGGCGCGGTGCACAACGAGTTTGTCTTCTTCGCTAAGCTCGTCCATACCGAGTATGGCGATGATATCTTGTAATTCTTTGTAGCGCTGCAAAATTTGTTTTACATTTTGAGCAGTTCTATAATGATTTTCGCCAACGATGTCGGGCGTAAGGATACGAGAAGTAGAGTCGAGCGGGTCAACAGCGGGATAAATACCTAATTCGGCGATTTTTCGGCTGAGTACGGTAGTGGCATCGAGGTGAGAGAAAGTGGTAGCCGGAGCGGGGTCAGTAAGGTCGTCGGCAGGGACATAAACGGCCTGTACGGAAGTGATAGAGCCACGTTTGGTAGAAGTGATACGTTCTTGCATAAGTCCCATTTCGGTGGCAAGGGTAGGTTGATAACCAACTGCTGAAGGCATACGACCTAAAAGGGCCGACACTTCTGATCCGGCTTGGGTGAAGCGGAAAATATTGTCAATAAAGAAAAGGATGTCGCGACCTTGTCCGCTGTTTTCATCGCCATCGCGGAAATATTCGGCAACAGAAAGGCCAGAAAGGGCAACGCGGGCACGTGCACCGGGCGGTTCGTTCATTTGTCCGAACACAAAAGTAGCTTTTGAATCTTTGAGGTCGTTAAGGTCAACTTTAGACAAGTCCCAACCGCCTTCTTCCATAGAATGTTTGAAGGCATCGCCATACTTTAGGATTCCTGCTTCAATCATTTCACGCATCAAGTCGTTACCTTCGCGTGTCCGTTCTCCGACGCCGGCAAAAACTGAAAGACCGCCGTATCCTTTTGCAATATTGTTGATTAATTCTTGAATCAAAACTGTTTTACCTACACCGGCGCCACCAAACAGGCCGATTTTACCACCTTTGGCGTATGGTTCGATGAGGTCAATTACCTTGATACCGGTAAATAGTACATCTTGAGCGGTAGATAAATCTTCGAATTTTGGAGGTTGTTGGTGAATGGAATATCCTTTAGTTTCTTTGATAGTGGGGAGTCCGTCAATGGCTTCACCAACCACATTGAATAGCCGTCCTTTGATTTCATCGCCGGTAGGCATTGAAATAGGGGTTCCTTTGGAAATAACAGACATGCCTCTTCTCAGGCCGTCGGTAGAGTCCATTGAAATACAACGAACAGTATTTTCTCCAATATCCTGTTGGCATTCGAGGATGAGTCGTTCACCGTTATCTCTGGTTATTTCAAGCGCATCGAGGATATTTGGGATCTGGTCTTCGGTTTCAAAGCGCACGTCAATAACGGGTCCGATAATCTGCACAATTTTTCCTTTTGGAACTGACATAGCTACGATATTTATTACATTAAAATTGGCGCGAAATTATACAATTTAGTATTAATACAAACTATCCTAAGATGATTATTTTTTTCGACAACCTGTATGGCTTGTCAAAGTGGGGGAAGATGGTGTTAAAAAAAAACGAGGCCGTATGATACGACCCCGTTTTAGATTCAAAAAATGAGCAAGTAATTAGCGTGTAACTGTGAGTTTGTGAACAGAGGTAGTGTTGCCGGTAGTAATCATTACATGATAAATGCCAACAGCCAGTGCATCGGTTTGTATGGGTAGGGTATGAGATCCGGCAGTGAGGTCGCCGAATTGCAGATGCTGAATGGTAGCGCCCAGTTGGTTGATGAGAGCAACGCTAACGGTTTGTTTTTCGGATAAAGTTAATCCAATCCAAGCTTTATCGGTAGAAGGATTGGGATATACCAGAATGCCATTGATATTGTTTTGGTCATCAATAGAAACAGTAGAATAGTTAATATTGATATTATCAACAAAGATGTTGTTGCCATAGTTGCTGGTACCTCTGAAACGGAAAATGATATCATTGGCTGTAGCATAGTTGGCTAGATCGACAAGTTCGGAACGCCATTGGGAGGAAGTAGGTGTAAAGCTAGAAGTGGTAGCAGGTGCGGTTTTTAGAGTAGATCCGGCTTTGTTGTAAATGGTATTCCAAGAAGCGCCGCAATCGGTACTAACAGAAACGGCCAATCGGTCGTTTTCGCTGGAGTACTGTGCATAAGCCACATCAAAACTCAGGATAGGATTGGTTATACCAGAGATATCGGTACGTGGCAAATAAAAATCGCGGATGCCGCCATTAGGGATTAAATACGAGTTGAATCGAGCAGAACCTTGTCCGCCTCCAGCACTAGCGGTTTGGCGACTCCATCCCAAGCTAGATTCATAATTATCTAAAATCCAGTCGGTAGGAGGAAATGTTGTGCTGGCAAAATCGTTGAAGATAGGTCCGGAAACCGGAGTTCCGAATACATTAAAAACTTTTTGGGCCATGTTTCCAACGGGGGTAAGGATTCCATTTCCGTTTACATCAGTTACCCAAGCTTTCATGGTGTGCGAACCGGGTGTAATGCCGGTTTCGTTGGCTAGTGTGAAAACTTGGTTGGCGCCTGATAGGATGGTGCCAGTCCAAGGGGTTTGAGTAATAGAGCCATTGTCAAGCTGTTGGTTAATAGTTAAAGCCGTAACGGTAGTAGATCCTTGATTTGTAACGGTAAAAGTAGCGCCGTTGAGGTCGGTATTGCAGCTGGCCGTTGTGACGTTACCAACAGAAACATTTTTCACAAAATCAATAAGAGGGATGGGGTTGCTGATACCTGCTTGATGCACTTCTTTGTTGGCATCTTCCTGAATAAAAGCGATAACGCCGATTTGTGTATAGTCGTAGATATAGGAAGGGATGGGCGCAGCAAAATTCAAAGTTTGGTTATTTCCAGGAGCCCAAGAGGCAGCTAAAGATGTGCCACTGGCATTTGGATACATTTTGCGCATAACATTATGAAATTCAGTTTCGCCATTACTACCGGGAGGAGAAGAGAAAGTAATGAGTTTTTCAATCATGGCCACATGAAGTTTAAGGGTTGTTCCATTATGGCCTGCTGGGCAGTCAATGTCTACTTGAATGAAGATGGAATCCATGTCGGGAGAAAAGCTATGAGATATATTGAGCGCAAAGGGAGATCCAACAGCATATCGGGCATTAATTTCGGCTTGGTCGAGATTGGCAACAGCGCCTGAGTAGCTTGAGCCGGCAAACGGAGTACCGTCTAAAACGCCCCAAGGAACACCAGACACGCTGTAATAACTAACACGAGGACCAACTTCGGATTGTGTTTGGGCATTCATGGGGTCAACACCGGGCCAGTTGGTTTGATATTTAATGGCAACAACCTTAGTAGTGTTGCTAGCTAGCAAAGCGCTATATCCGGGATTTTGAGAAGCGCAAGGGCCGCAACTTGCATTGGAGAAAGCTTCAGCCATCACCATTCTTTGAACCTGAGCGCCGGCAGCATTAATAATTAAAACGGCGGCAGCAAAAAGTAATATTCGTTTCATATTAATTGTAGTTTATGAATACAATATTATGAAGTTAAGTATAAGAATGATGATAAAAAATGAAAAAACAGGTAAAAAAAATGCGATAGAAAGATGTTTATCTCTGAATATGTGTTTTATAAGCAAAGCGATATCCATTCAAGAAACCAGAAAGGATGTACGTGCCATTAGCAATATGAGAAGGAATGGGCAAAACGATTTGGTTAGATAAAAACACATTTCCGAGGTCAAAGATTATTCTTCCTTGCAAATCAAGAAGTTGAAGCCAAATTGTGGTGGAAGTTGGTGGATTGATTGCGACATGAATATACGATTGAGCTGGATTTGGGAAGATAGAAATTTGAAAAGGCGTTTCAGGGTTGATAGAAGAATCGTCAACAAAATAGAGTTGGCCGTTTGAAATGGAAGGAGAAGAAAAGAGTCCGGCTCCATTTTCAGATTTTACCTGTACATAATAGATGGTTCCGGGGTTAAGATTCAGGATATCATCGGCAGAAAGGAAGATCCAGTTATCATTCCAATCAACGATATTGCTATCACCGGGAGCATCGCCAACCGCATAAAAGTATCGGCTGATGCCTGAGTGAGGGTCGGAAGCAGCGGTCCAGTTGTATTGAAGGAAAGATCCATTAAAGGTAGTATCAATATCGGCAGCAGCTCCATCTGATATAGTTGAGATGGGTTCAGGAGGTGTCCAGTCAACGGATACATCGTGACATGCGATAGAGGAAAGGTTTCCGGCAGAGTCGGCAACTAAAGAGTAAATTTTAGCGGCATGTTGAGGGGGTGAAGTGTTTTGATAGCGTATATCACAGTCGAAGCAATTGCCAACGGAGATGGAAGTTGAAGAATTGGCATAGCGACTGCGATAAATGTGCAAGTGATTGATTTTCCAAATGGCGTTACCGCTTCTGAACGAGATGAATTTGCCAGAAGAATAAGGAGCGATATCGGTATAACTACCGGCCAGCATATTATCTTTATAAACAGTAATTTTTCCGGCAATTCGGTCGTAAATCACTTTGAAGTCGTACCATTGCGAAGGGACAAGCGAAATGGGTTCGGTGTGAAGTAAAGAAAAAGCATCATTGGTTACTTTATAGAATTGAAGTTGTTGGTCGTCGAGTCGAAACCAAATAAAATAACCGTTGCCTCTGTTTGGGAGTGAAGCGCTGTCGGCAAAGAAGTGAAATCCGGCTCTGCGGTTTGATTGTCCGCCTTCAATGGCCGCAGAGAAATGATAGAGATATCTGTTAGATAAATCCTGACGAAGATAAGCAGATAGGTTGGTATTAGAGAGCGATTCGTCGGATTGAATTAATTCGCCATTGGCAACCGTCCAAGTACCGGTGAAAGAAGTCCAATCGCTATGAAGAGTGTTGTTGTCGAAAGAATCAAAGAAGAAACCACGGTTGGCATTGGACCGCCAGTCGGAAGCATTGAAGTCGGCCACTGAATAATATGCTTTTTCGAGACCTGACCCACCCGGGTTATCATCATCTAAGAATGAAGCATCAAAGTTATGAGTTTGCCAGTTTTGGCTAAGTTGAATAAGTGTAGTAGGAGGAGTGTTGTCGCTCACGGGAGGGGGTGTGCTAACAGAAGTCCAGTTGAGTTCAAATCCAGGCGCTGTGGTAGCGCAGTCGGATCGGAATTCAAGCGTAATAGCATTGCCTGAAGAGGTAATAACACCGGGGTTTGCATTTCCAGTATAGTATCCGATGAGAGGGGCTTGTATATCGGCTCCATCATATATGAAAAGATAATCCCAGTTGTTTTCAAGCTGAAAGCTGCCGAAAGAAATGGTAACGGTATTAGCAGCAGATGGAGCTATGGTATATATGACACGTTGGTCGTCGGCATAGTTTCCGGCGCCTCCCGGATCTGTGAGTGTACCAGAAGCTGCGTTAAAAATCTGAGCACTGGGTGTTGGATGAATCAGCATAAAGTATTTATTCCAGTCCCAGTTGGCTCCGGGGTCAGTATGTGTTTGGTTAGGATAATGCTGATGACCTTTAATACGTGTGCACCCACCCGGTATGCTGCTTTGGTTGTAATGTGTGGTGGGAGCCCAAGGCCACCATGCAGTACGAATGGGATTGATGCCATATCCACTATTGGTAATATCGCTTACCAGCGCAGCCGAAGAAGAGTACATGGCAGGGGTGTACCAGGCGGAATTGTTCACATATCCTTCGTGTTCCAATCCAATGGTATATGGGTTTTCGGTTCCAACATGCCAAGCTTTATTAGATTCTAAAACCATTTGAGTAACCTGTCCGTCGGACGAACGCAAAACATAGTGAGCAGAAACGCTGGCGGCGCAATTTTGAAACCATGAAATACATCCGGAATATGTGCCTTGCACGGTATGAATCGTAACAGCACTAATAGCTGTTCCGTTACGAGAGCTGTAATTACAGCTAGCTGCCGGATTCCATAAAGCAGGTGGATAGTCGGCTGACTTGATACCGGCAGGCAGCCATGCATTACCTGAAGTGTCGCTGACAGAGTATGGAGAAATCAAAATTTGGCCGGCGGAAAGCATTTCAAATCTTTCCTGCCCAAAGAAAGTAAGTGCATCAATTTTATGATTAGGGAAGCCAAAATTAGTTTGGTACTCAACGGTATTGAGGAAGCGAATGATTTCGAAAAGAAAGCTTTGAAAAGCAAAATCGTTGGAAGCCCATTGGGTTTGAATGGGGATTTCAGTTAGCAACTCCAGCAGATGTAATTGATTATACAAAGATGAATCGGCCAAATTGTAGGTAAGTAAAAGATGTTGGAAACTGGCGGCATAGGCATGAATGGCAGTATTTGGAGATGATTTGATAAGGTTTGTGGTAAAGCCGGATAATTGCGAAACGACTTGGAGGGTAGGATTAAAGTATCCTTTCCCATTTTCAATGAGGCCCATGCATGTCATATATCTAGGCATGCCGGTACAACTGGAGTCAATCGTTTCGTTGAGATGCGCAAATCGGGTTTGAACAAAAGAGACGGCTTCAAGTAAGCCATGCGGCACCAGAGGGTATTGTGCGTATGCAGAAGCAAAAGATTCGCTCCAAGGCAGTTCGGATGGGATGGCTTGCCCCGAAAGGCGTATGACAGAGAGGAAAATAAAAAGAGATAAAAATGTATGCTTCATAACCAATAATCTGATGTAAAAATATAATATGGCTTTAAAATCCTTATAATAAAATGCGTAAAATGGATAAATGACTTAGTAAAAACAAACAAAGCACGATGGTTTGGATTTGTTTATGAGGTATGACGTGTTAGGATTATTATAATAGAAGAATAAAAAGAATAGAAAATGAAAAACAATCGTAAACCCTTTCTGATTATATTTGTTAAGTGTTGAGAATAAACAGATCTGATGCGCATTGAAACATTACCGGATATAGAAAAGGAGTTGAAAATATTGGATACACGAATAAGCATAAAGGCCTATGAACATATGATTACGGCCATTGCTATGTCGTCGTTATATGAGAAGCATACATCCGTAACATCGCGATATGTACATGCTACAAGTAGGGGGCATGAGGCAATTCAGATTGCATTAGGGATGCAGTTATTGCCGATTGATTATCTGTTTCCGTATTATAGGGATGATTCACTATTGCTCTCCATTGGTATTCAGCCGTATGATTTAATGTTGCAGTTATTGGCCCGACGCAATGATCCGTTTTCGGGCGGCCGTACCTATTACAGTCATCCGTCGTTGCGAGAAGATGGTAAGCCCAAAATACCACATCAGTCGTCGGCAACAGGTATGCAGGCCATACCGGCGGTTGGAGCAGCGATGGGTATGGCATATCAAGAAAGAAAGTATCAATCAGATGGAGTCGGCTTGCCGGTTTCGGTATGTTCGCTTGGCGATGCCAGCGTAACAGAGGGGGAAGTGTCAGAAGCATTACAGATGGCTTCGTTGAAGCAATTGCCTGTGCTTTTTTTGGTTCAAGATAACGGATGGGATATATCGGCTACAGCTGCTGAGGTCAGAGCTATGAACGCCGACCAATATGCAAAAGGGTTTAATGGAATAGAAGCGAGGGTGGTTGATGGATCCGACTTTGAAGCAAGTTATTTATCCATCAAAGAAATATTAGCAGTAATGCGTGTCGAAAGAAGGCCTTTTTTGCTAAGAGCCGAAGTGCCACTTATTGGACATCATACATCAGGAGTTAGGCGTGAATGGTATCGTAATGATTTGCAAATTCATCAACAAAAAGATCCATATCCATTGCTACGAAAAAAGCTAATTAGTCAGGGCGTTTCTGAAGAAATGTTGGAGGGTTTGGAATCCGACATTCAACATAAAGTAGAGCAGGCCTATCAGTTTGCCCTTGAGGCTGAAGAGCCGTATCCTTCGGATTTGCATAGACATGTATTTGCCCCTACGCCTATTACCCAAGAAGTGGGTGAACGAGAGCCAAGCGGTCGTCAACCTGTTGTGATGGTAGATAGCGCCTTAATTGCCATCCGAGAAATTATGGAAAAGCATCCTGAATGTGTGTTTTATGGTCAAGACGTAGGCAAGAGATTGGGCGGTGTGTTTAGGGAAGCAGCTACTTTGGCAGAAAGATTTGGAGATGAACGCATATTTAATACCCCCATACAGGAAGCATTTATCATAGGCAGTACAGTAGGTATGAGTGCAGTTGGACTAAAGCCGATTGTAGAAGTGCAATTTGCTGATTATATATGGCCTGGGCTGAATCAGTTGTTTTCGGAAGTGAGCCGCTCATGCTATTTGTCAAATGGGAAATGGCCGGTGAGTATGATATTACGAGTGCCTACTGGGGCTTATGGAAGTGGAGGGCCATATCACTCATCCAGTGTGGAGTCAGTAGTGCTCAATATTCACGGCGTGAAAGTGGCATATCCATCGAATGGAGCTGATTTAAAAGGATTACTAAAGTCGGCGTATTACGATCCCAATCCGGTTGTTATATTTGAACATAAGGGATTGTATTGGAGTAAAATAAAAGGCACAGAAGGGGCTCGTACCATAGATCCGGATGAGAATTATGTTATTCCATTTGGTAAAGCACGCATCGTGTTGCAAACCAATGAGACAAACACGACAGAAACAACAATGCTAATAGTAACCTATGGTATGGGCGTATATTGGTCTATGCAAGCCGCAAAAAGATTTGCAGGCAGGATTGAAATCATTGATTTGCGTACATTGAATCCTTGGGACGAAGGGTTGGTTTTTGAAAGAGTAAAGGCACATGGACGCTGTATGATAGTTACCGAAGAGGTATTGCGTAATTCATTTGCTGAGGCCATGGCAGGAAGCATACAGCATGCATGTTTTGCATGGCTTGATGCACCAGTAGAAATTACCGGAGCCGAAAAATTACCGGCTATACCCTTAAACAGCAATCTAGAAAATGCCATGTTGCCTAATGCGGATAGGGTAGGGGCTTTAATCGAAAAACTTTTAAAATATTAAAGAAGCAAAGAGAGCTATCAATCAGCTGATGATGGAGTTTTCTTTGAGCCCTGATAAAGATCAATGCGATAGAACTTACAAGGCAGCGCACCATTGAAGAGAGGAATTTTGGCTCCGGATTTCAATCCGACATGTTTCATTGCATCCTCAAAACTAGTAATAATCCATGCAGTAGAACCTGAATAATAATGTTTAAGCACACGTCCCAAATCACTGTAAAAAGCCGGCATATTTTCTTCCTCTAGGCGCTGTCCATAGGGAGGGTTTGTAACGATATGACAAGGGTTTTGAATTTCGGAAGTTTTGAAGAAATCCTTTTTTTCCACGATAACATGTTGATCCATCAGGGCAGAAATCAGATTTTGCTGAGTGGCACGAGACATGGCAAAAGATTTGTCGTAAGCAGCAATAGATACGTTTGTAGAACTGCGGATTTTGGCATTTTCCTTTTCTTTCATTTGAAGGAATAATTCATTGTCATAGTTATTCCATTTCATGAATCCCCATTCTTTTCTGTAATATCCGGGAGGGGTATTAGTGGCAATGAGGGCAGCTTCGATGGGTATTGTGCCTGAGCCACACATGGGGTCTAAGAATGGCGTTTTTATATCCCAATCAGATAATAAAATCATGCCGGCAGCCAGCACTTCATTGATGGGTGCTTCACCTTGAATAATTCGATAGCCACGTAAGTGAAGCGATTCGGAACTTGCATCCAAAGAGATGGTTAGTCGTTGATGGTCAATGTGAACATTAACTTTCACATCAGGATATGACTTGGCAACCGTAGGTCGCTTAAATTGTTTTTCTCTGAAACGGTCTACCAAAGCATCTTTTACTTTCAATGCCACATATTGTGAATGATTGAAGAGTCGGCTGTTAACGGTAGCATCCATGCTGAAAGTTTGAGAAACGGACATCACATTTTCCCAGGCAATTTTCTTACATTCACGATAAAGGGCATCTTCATTTTCAACGGTGGCTGTGTGCAGTTCCACTAAGATGCGCAGAGCAGTTCTTAAAGAATAGTTGGCTGCATATAATAAAGCTAAATCACCAGAAAAAGAAACACCTCTAATGCCTGGTTTCACATCATGACCTCCCAACGCTGTAATTTCTTTAGCCAAAACCTGCTCTAATCCGGCAAATGTTTTAGCAAACATTTTCATATTTATCACGTGTCAAAAGTAGATAAGTTCTTTGGTAAAGCTGATAAATTATCATCCCCAATTGATTGTTTATTAAAAAAAGCTATAAGATTTGGTTGTTACATAATATTGGTTATTTTTGCCCATCGTTCGATAAGGATGATGCCCTTAACAACATGTGTATGAAGATAAATGTATTGATCATTGTCTTGCTGACCACCCTTATTGAGCCATCCCTTTATGCAACGCTTCCCGGAGGGCCTCCCGGAGAAGGAGGGGAATTCCCTGCATCCCGTTTTTATGCTAATTTTGATACAACAGCATGTCATTACTGGACATTAGGTACCAATTCTTTTGTGTCAGAAACCTCACTCAACTTAGCGTGGAATGTAAATTGTGATTATATTCATCCGTTTAATGGACGAGTTACTTCTAAATTTGGCAAACGTCGTCGTCGCATGCATTATGGGATAGATATAGATCTTGAAACAGGTGATAAGGTACAGGTGGCCTTTGAGGGAATGGTGCGATATGCCAAATACAATGATTCGTATGGCAATTTGGTAGTTGTTCGTCATCCCAATGGATTGGAAACCTATTATGCGCATTTATCTGCATTACATGTACAGGCCGGCGATTATGTACAGGCCGGCGATATTGTTGGTTTGGGTGGTAATACAGGTCGTTCATATGGGGCGCACCTGCATTTCGAAATTCGTTTCTTGGGTATCCCGATTGACCCTGCGTTAGTGATTGATTTTGATAAGATGACATTGCGATATACAGATGTGATACTGAATAAGCGTAAAGACCGAATAATAGTTGAAAATGCGGCACGCTACCATCAAGTATTGCCAGGAGAAGATATTTATTCCATTAGTAGATTATATCAAGTACAGGTTGGTGAATTGTGCCGTCTCAATCATATGCAGCCGGATGAGCCCGTATTGGTGGATATGCGCATCCGCTACCAATAAAAGTATCTATACCTATTTTATTCATTAGAAACAGATTGCTGCTTCAGAGTTGCATTTATGCATATTTAATGTTGAGAACAATCCCTATTAACGGTGAGATTGAACAAGACGCAATCATAGTCAGCCAGTATTTTTGTACCGATTAAGGATTATTTATTAATTAAAAACAAAATACTATGCTGTCAAAAAGCCAAGCAAGGGTCTTTTTTTTAGGTGGCACAATCCTCACATTTGCTGTATTTATCGGATTGTCGTGGCATTCGCTGAGTGTTGAGGTGCCTAAACAAACTCAAAGTGATAAACTCACCCCTCAGGTTGTGATGGGAAAAAAACTTTGGGAGGATAATAATTGTATGGGATGTCATACCATTATGGGCGAAGGGGCATATTATGCACCCGAATTAACCAAGGTTGTGGAACGGAGAGGCGATGGATACATCAAAGCTGTATTAATGTCAAAAACGCCATGGGCACCACGTGGTCGCAAAATGGTTGCATATGGTTTTTCGGAAGAAGACGCCACTGCGTTGCTTGAATTTTTTAGATGGGTAGGGGAGGCCGACTTGAATGGCTTTCCGGCAAAGCCCAAATATAAGTCCGTACAAAACAATTAATATCGTAAGGTTATGAAATACAAATCTCAAAAAGTAGCATATTGGTTTTTTGCATTATCCATGTTGTTGTTGGTTTTGCAATTATTTTATGGGTTTATCATGGGTTTTGCACACATGGGTTTTGACGGGTGGCATAACATATTCCCGTTTAATACGGCACGAGCAGTACATACCAATCTTCTTGTAGTTTGGTTGCTGTCTGGATTTATGGGTGCTGCATATTATATCATACCTGAGGAGGCAGAAACCGAACTGGTGAGTGTAAAATTGGCTTATCTGCAACTTATTTCACTAGCTGTTGTTGGTGTGATTGCAGTTGTCGGATATCATTTTAATTATTGGGAGGGTCGAAAATTCTTAGAAATTCCTCGACCACTCGACTGGCTGGTTGTTGTGAATGTCCTCTTGTTTCTTGGTCTTATCCTGGTAACATTATTCAAAGGAAAAAAGCGAACAACCACATCTCTGGTATTGACGATGGGTCTCTTTTTTGCAGCATTGCTTTATCTTCCCGGCATGATTTGGTTTGATAGTCAAACCATGGATTCATTTTTTAGATGGTGGGTAGTTCACCTTTGGGTAGAAGGCGTATGGGAATTGATTTTAGGTGGAATTTTGGCATTTTTGCTTATTAAAATCACAGGAGTGGATCGTGAAGTAATTGAAAAGTGGTTATATGTCATCGTAGGACTTACCTTTATTTCCGGAATATTAGGAACAGGTCACCATTACTATTATATCGGAACACCCAAGTACTGGTTAATCATAGGTGGTATATTCTCAGCACTTGAGCCGTTGGCATTTTTAGGAATGGCTTTGTTTGCGATAGCAATGTATCGTAAGGGCGAAAAAAAACATCCCAATGCCATAGCGTTAAAATGGACGTTAGGCACAGCCATTGTATCATTTTTAGGCGCTGGTGTTTTGGGTTTAGCCCATACATTACCTCAGGTAAATATGTACACGCATGGCACATTGGTTACAGCGATGCATGGGCATTTGGCATTTTGGGGCGCTTATGGTATGATCGTATTGGCGATTATCAGCTATACGATGCCCAATTTAACGGGTAGAAATTTGTACAAAAAATCATCGGGCATATGGGCATTTTGGTTATCTAATCTCGGTATGATTGGTATGACCTCATCTTTTGCCGCTGCCGGTGTGGCACAGGTATATTTAGAACGCATAATGGGACTAGATTTTGGAGAGGTGCAAAAGGAAATTCAGGTACATTTCTTTGTGCTTATTCTATGTGCGTCATTATTTACTGTGGGTGTTTGTATATTTATTTATGATTTTATCAGATATGGACGCCCCACTGATGAAGCCCTGATTGCTTCTGGAGATTAGAAATGAACTGATTTATAAAACAGGCGGTTTTCTATAACCGCCTGTTTTAAACAATAAAATGTTTAATATGTTGACAACTACAGTTGATACTGTTGCAGCCATACCTTATTATAAAATTACAGGTAAAGAAACAGAAGTGTTTGAGGCCTGTTTTCAGAATCGGTTACCCGTCATGTTAAAAGGACCGACAGGAACCGGTAAGTCGAGGTTTGTGGAATATATGGCATACGATTTAGGTTTGCCGCTTATAACAGTCAGTTGTCATGAGGAAACCTCATCAACCGATTTGATAGGAAGATATATCATAAAAGGAGCAGAGACGGTATGGATAGATGGCCCATTGACCCATGCAGTAAAAAATGGAGGGATTCTTTATCTTGATGAAATAGCTGAAGCACGCCCTGATGTAATAGTGGCAATACATCCATTGACCGACCATCGCCGTCAATTGTATATTGATAAGTTAGGCGAAACTTGTAAAGCGCATCCCGATTTTATGTTGGTAGCATCTTTTAATCCAGGTTATCAAAAAGGATTTAAAGAAATTAAACCATCAACTAGGCAACGGTTTGTATCATTGTCATTTCATTACCCCAACCCCGAAATCGAATCTGAAATACTTGTTAAGGAAACAGGAATTGCTTCAGATATAGCATCTCGCTTAGTACAGATTGGAAACAAAATAAGAAACCTTAAAGAATTAGGATTAGCAGAAACGGTTTCAACACGCCTGTTGGTTGATGCCGCCAAACTTATTCATCAGGGGCTGCCCAAACGTCTTTCGGTTGAAGTGGCTATCATACAATCATTAACGGATGATGAAGATATTATCGGCCCACTGAAAGATGTAGCTAATCTGATGATATAATCAGTTATGGAGCTGGATGAAATTATTTATTCATTTTTTGTAAAGCGCTTTAGTCGAAGAAAAAAAAGACAATTAGCGATTCAGCCCCATGTAGTAAAATTATCGGATGTTCATTACCGCTTAACTGTCATGGCACGAACGATGACAGGCAAGCCCATTGAGATTTTTCCAGCTGAGCTGGAGGGAGGATACAAAGATTTAAATTTCTTTTTACCTGAATCTGTTTCCTGGTTTTCGGATTACAATCAAAACCTACATTTCTATTATTATAGGATAGCATACTTATCAATTCAATTCAAGTTTCAACTTAATTGGCCAACAGCAACAACAGGCGAGCCCCCTATAGAAGCATCACGAAATATCTCCATTCAAAACAGTCATCAGATATTACATATCATGCAGTATGAATATCCTTATGCTTATGGATGCTGGTTAGAATATGTAAGACACAATGAAAAACAAATAGCAGATCAAATGCCCGTTATCGAATCCTACTGGTTGTATGGTAAATGGATGAAAAACAGTATAGGAGATTCGGTCAGTTCAGAAGCACTTACCGGGTTTGACTCGAAGCATGTTATACCAGAAGAAGGAATTACAACTACAATAAAAGCGAAAGCAGCCGAAGAGATAAAATTAGCAGAGATAGATAAGAAGCAACAAGAAGATTATGTATTAACACATAACTTTGAGAAGGTTGAAACGGCTGAGGAATTTGATGGAATTTGGCGTGATTTTGATGGGGCTGATGAGCTCAAAGAACAACAAGATGCCATAGACGAATTACATATGAAATGGGTAGTTAGAACACATGATCCGACACATTCCATATATCAAGCCGAGTTTGTTGAAAATGCATCATTGGCTGAAAGCGCCGATAGTAAGCAAACCATAGAACCTGTATTGTATCCCGAGTGGGATTTTCGGAAAAATTCGTATAAAGAAAAATTTTGTAGTGTATTTCCACAAAAAAGCATATCAAAGCAAACGGGATTTGCATTAGATACGCTGCAACAGCATAGGAGTATTTGGACTAGCACAAGAAAATATTTGGCCAATTTGAACAATAAGTCCGAAAAATATAGACGACAAATAGATGGCAAAGAGTTTGATATAGATGCGCTAACCGACTTTTACACAGATAGAATGAGTGGCAAATCACCAGATGAAAAAATTTATATATCAGATCGCATAAAAAAGAAAGATTTGTCGGTATTAATTTTAATTGATGCCAGCTTATCAAGTGATGCCTATGTGAATGGCGAAAAAATACTGAATATTGAAAAGTATGTAAGTGTATTATTTGGCGAATTGTTAAGCGAATTCAGTGTTGATTTTTCTATTGCTTCATTTTATTCACAAACTCGAAATTATACATCCTTTTCGATTGTTAAGGCATTTGAAGAAGAATGGGTATCATCACGCGATAGAGTAGGTGGAATAGAACCATGCGGATACACACGAATAGGCCCTGCATTGCGACATGCAGCAAGTTTGTTGCAAAAAAGAAGTGCAACAAGGAAGTGGATTTTATTAATTTCTGACGGCAAACCCAACGATTACGATCGGTATGAAGGACGACATGGGATACAAGACGTTAGGCAGGCATTATATGAAATCAGGCAATCAGGCATGCATTCATTTGCATTTGCCGTAGAATCGGAGGCGCGATATTATCTTCCACAAATGTTTGGCTCAAGCCATTATCGGATTCAGCCCACAACACAAGGTCTTTTGCTAGCCATGACCTCCATGTTGGGGAGATTGATACCACATTAATATATTGAGAAAGGTCCATTTTTTTGTTTTCTTTGAGACCGAAATTTCGCAGCATCCATGAATTCAATATCACATCACAATCAAAAGAGCCGTCTTCGCATCGTGTTTATGGGCACACCGGGTTTTGCCGTTCCTTCATTATTATATTTATTAGATGCAGGATATCATGTTGTGGCAATTGTAACTGCCCCCGATAAACCAGCAGGACGAGGATTACAATTACAATCATCAGAAATAAAAAAAGTAGCTGTTGAGAGAAATATTCCGGTACTCCAACCCGAAAATTTGAAGGATGCAGAGTTCGAACAGACCTATCAGGCATTACAGCCCGATTTAAACATAGTAGTAGCATTTCGTATGCTACCCGAAATCATTTGGCGATATCCCCGATTCGGAACATTTAATCTTCATGCATCGCTTCTGCCACAGTATAGGGGAGCAGCGCCTATCAACTGGGCGATTATTCATGGAGAAAAGCAAACTGGATTAACGACTTTTTTTATTGACAAGGAAATTGATACAGGTCAAATCATATTGCAGCAAAATATAGCGATCGGCGATGCAGAAACAGCAGGCGAATTGCACGACCGTATGATGATAAAAGGGGCTGAAATGGTAGTAAAAACGGTTGATTTGATAGAAAATCAACAGATAAGTTTAATTGATCAGTCGCAAATCATTGAAAAGCAGAATATTGAGCTTATTCCTGCCCCAAAGATTACGAAGGCGCATTGTCGAATTAATTGGTCAATGTCATTGAGGCAAATTTATAATCTAATACGAGGGCTAAGTCCGCACCCGTCTGCATTTACAATGCTTATAGATAAGATGGGTAATCAAAACCCTATTAAAATATATAGATGCAGGATAGAGGAGTTTGATAATCCTTTGCCGCCGCGACTTATAGAAACAGATAACAAATATTACTTAGCTATTCATCATCCTGAAGGTCGCTTGATTATTGAGGAATTGCAATGGCCTGGAAGAAAACGGTTGAAGATAGAAGAATTTTTGAGAGGTTTCACTTTATTAACAGATGATTGGCGTATTGAATGACTTGAAAGGGTTATAAATACTAGTATTGTATTCTTTTTACTTGTTGATATCTTTTGATAGTGGGCGTTTTGTAGTGTTGTAATTAACAAAACCCTTATTTTATCAACATTTCAGCATTTTCATTTTCTGTATCGCTTGTTGTATCATACATCCCATTATATTTGTCATGGTTAAACCAATGTATTACTAACTAAAACTAAATTTTATGAACAAAGCAGAATTGATTGATGCAATTGCAGCAGATGCTGGTCTTTCAAAAGCTGACGCAAAAAGAGCGTTGGATGGATTTATCACAGCTACTACTAAAGCACTAAAGAAAGGAGATCGTGTAGCGTTGGTAGGTTTCGGTTCTTGGAGTGTTACAAAAAGAGGTGCTCGTACTGGCCGTAACCCACAAACAGGAAAAGAAATTAAAATTCCTGCTAAGAAAGTGGTTAAATTCAAAGCCGGTGCTGAACTTTCTGGTGTTATCAAGTAATTTGCACTATCAAAAAAGCATGAAAAATCCCTGCTTCGGCAGGGATTTTTTTTTGTCAATTAAGTAAGAAATGAAAGTTTGCATTTGATAAAAGCCCCATTACTTTTTTTGAGTTAGAGGCGGTTCGCTGGTTATTTTGGTTTGCTTATAGAAAAGCAGTATCAATACAGGAAGTAAGGTGATATTGCATATCATGGCAAAAAATAAAGTAATGGAAGTAAGTACGCCAATATTGCGTGTAGCCAGAAACGAGGATATTCCCAAAATAGCAAATCCTGTACAAAGAATCACAGAAGTAATAATCATGGCTTTGCCGGTTGTAAGGAAAGTACGCTTAAGAGCGTAGAGTACAGATTTTTCTTTACGAATTTCTAGATTGAATCGACTGAGGAAATGGATTGTGTCGTCAACGGCAATTCCAAATGCTATGGCAAAAAGGATGGCTGTAGAAGTTTTCAAGCTGATACCAAAATAACCCATAATACCACCTAGAATAATGAGGGGCACCACATTGGTTACAATGGCAATCATTGTTACTTTGAACGACTTGAACATGAGTCCGATAATAATTCCTATAACAGCAAAAGCAATGAGGATGCCTGTTGCAATATTCCAAGCAAGATTTCGGTTGTTCTTGTCAATGAGTTCGGCCGTGCCTGTGAGCTTGTATTTGAAAAGGGAAGTGTCGGTACTTGAGTTAACAAATTCATAGAAATCAAGATTTTGTTGGTGCGCTTTGTTGCTTCCTATATCATCAATCATTGACTGTATTCGAGCCGAACGAAAATCATCGCTTAGTACAGATTTGATTTGAGGATTTGCCTGAATAGCTTTTAATTCTTTAGTGATTTTTTGGAACCGCGTATCGCTTTCAGGTATTTCGTATGAAGATGGGTCGCCTCCGGCATAACTGCGATTGGCGGCTTTTACAAGAGCAACAGGCGATAACATAAAACCTACACCGTAGTGTTGAGCTAAATATTTTTCCATCTTTTCTACCTCCAATAAAACATCTTTATCCAATACAGTTTTACCGCTATCTTCTACCCACACGGCTAATTCAAATGGTCGTGTGCCTTGAAATTCGGCACCAAACCAAACAAAATCTTTTTTGAGTTTTGATTTATTGTTGAGGTCTTCTAACAGTCGTGTGTTTTCTTCAATTCTGGTAATGCCATAAATCATGCTAGCTATTACCAAAGCAGAAGCGCCGATGATCCAAAATTTTCTTCGGGTAATAAAGGAAAAAACAGCATTCAGCATATTATTCCATAAGAACCGAGTGGGTACTTTGGCTGCTTGAACGACAGGTGCCGGAAGTAGATATAACATGGCCGGCAGTAACGTATAAGAAATAACGAATGAAAACACTACACCCAGGGCTGTGTATAATCCAAAATCATCAATGGGTTTAATACCGGTTGTGGCCAATGAAGCAAACCCTACAACGGTTGTAAGCGTAGTGAATAGATTGGCCAAACCCACATTCACAACAGTATCTTTGATGGAATCAAATTTATTCCAACCCTCTTTAATATGGTCGAAATATTTGGTAATAATATGAATAGCAACAGAAAGGCCGGTAACTACAAGAATGGTTGGAATAGCATTTGACAACATATCGAAACTTTTGCCTGTAAGTTCCATCATGCCAACTGTCCAACCAACCACTAATCCTACGACAAGCAGGGGCAAAATCACGCCATACACATTCCTGTATATGATAATCATTAAAATCATCATGGCAATGAGTGCAGAAACAAGGAGCAGAACCAACTCACCTTTCATCAGACCTGTGTAGAATGATTGTCCGATGCAGCGTCCAGCAACGTGAAACTCATCAAATTGAAAGTGAGGCGCCAAATTGTTAACATTTTGGGTAAGCTGGGTGCATTTATCATCCATGATGCGCTCCTTATGCTTAATAATGATACAGAGCGATTTTCCGTCTGAAGCAAAAAGGGATCCGATGAGCTCGGCTGTTTGAAAAATTCTGATACTATCAATGTGATAAAGTGAATCCTGTTTCCATCTTAGATAAGGCATTTCGTTGGGCAAGCCCATAAGTGGGTCGCGTGTAACTTCTTTGATAGAAGTGGGCGACAATACAAACTCCACATCGGGTAAAGTGGCAAGCGTATCGGCAAGTTTTTGAACTTTTTCTAGGAATTTATAATTAAATATGCCGCTGTTGTTTTGCACACCAACAAGTACGAAATCGTTATCTGATCCGAATTTTTCCCGATGTTTTTTAAAAAAATCGGTATCCTTACTTCGACGTGGGAAAAAGGTTTCGAAATTATAATCAAATCCAATACTTATAGCCCGATAGGCCAAAAATCCCGTAATGGCTGCAAGGAGCACAAGTACGGCAATGCTGATTTTCTTTAACATACGCTGCAAAGATAGAAATAACGGGCTGTCATTAACAAAAATCAAGCCAACGAGGCGGCAGGATATTTTTGTATAAATGTATTCATTAGATTCCTTTTATTGCGTGTAACTTGAAAAGCCCACTGGATAAGAAGATCCAATTTTTCATTTTCGCTAAGCGCCCAATGATTGTCAATTGATTTTAATTTCCATACTAAATGATGCAAAATAATTCCGGCACAAACCGATACATTCAAACTTTCCGTGAATCCATACATGGGTACTTTCATAAATCGGTCGCACTGAGAAATGGCCTGATCGGATAATCCTGTTTTTTCTCTTCCAAACATGATAGCAATCGGTTGTTGAAGCGATAATTCTTCTAAGTTTTCATCCATAGCATCAGGTTGGGTACCGATGATTTCATAGCCCAGATCTTTTAATGAGTTTAAACATGTAGTTGTAGGGTTTTCATATGCACTATTATACCGTTTTACAGTAAGCCATTTGCTGGCGCCCCTGACAATGTCAGGGATTACTTCAAACTTATGTTTGTGCTCAATAATATGAACGTCTTGAATTCCAAAACAGTCACAAGTTCGAAGTAAAGCACTAGCGTTATGTGGCTGATAGAAATCTTCAATCACTACCGTGATTTTTCTTGTACGGTTAGCTGCCGTTTCAAGAAATTTTTGTTGTTTGTTATTGCTGATCATTTCGTAAAGAAAATCCAGCAAAACTTGTTTATATTCCGGTTTGAGGCGATCCGGAAAGTGATGCATCTCAGACAAACATTTCGAGTTGAGAAAAAAAGAATCCGGCTTCAATTACGGCATTTTCATCGCTGTCTGACCCGTGAATAGCGTTAGCAGATATTGATGCCGCATATTTTTTTCGAATAGTGCCTTCGGCTGCTTTTTGTGGGTCTGTTGCTCCAATCAGTTCGCGAAATGCTAATACAGCATTTTCTTTTTCCAACACGGCAGCTACAATATTACCCGATGACATATATGACACCAAATCGGCATAAAATGGTCTTTCTTTATGAACAGCATAAAATTCGCCTGCACGATCTGCTGATAAGCGGGTGTATTTCATGGCTATAATTTTAAATCCGGCATTGGTGATATCTTGAATAATAGCGCCCATATGACCGTTCAGTACTGCATCGGGTTTAATCATGGTAAATGTTCGGCTTCCACTCATTTTTAATTTGTTTTAATTTTATTTACTTTTAGCTTGTTTTTGGGCAGCGAAAATAATAAATACCTGCACAAATTCAATATTATTTAATGATTATTCCTGTGAACACCGCTTCGATTTTGCCATTTATAGAACCATTGAAATCTGCTTCTAATCTTGTGATTGTTACACACAAAAACCCCGACGGAGATGCGATAGGTTCTTCACTGGGTATTTTGTTGCTCTTAGAAAAGTATGGCGTGAAAGCTCATGTTGTAGTGGAAGACGAGTTGCCTTATTTTTTACATTTTCTCCCACGTTCCCAAGATGTTATTATTTATAATTCTGATCCTCGCAGGGTTCAGGAGCTCATTTCTTCGGCTTCATTTATCATTTGTACTGATTTTAGTCAACTCAACAGATGTGGTAAGTTGGAGCCGTTTGTTCGTCAATCATCTGCCCCTCGAATATTATTTGATCACCATCCAGAACCCGATCTTGCATCTTTTCAAGCCGTGTATCATGATGTAACAGCTAGTAGTACAAGTGAATTGATAGCCATATTTGCAAGTTCTTTTTTTACAGATGTTCCAATAACGACAGATTGGGCTACATGTATTTATACAGGAATGGTTACCGATACTGGATGTTTTAGATTCTCACTTCGGCCTCAAACATTTCAAATTGCTGCCAATCTTTTGCAGTCAAATATTCCGGTTCAACAAATTATTACCCAAATTTTTGATAGTTATTCTTTTCAACGAATTCAGCTAACCGGTTTTGTGTTGCAAAACAAGCTCAGATATTTACCGGAATATCGCACTGCATATTTTTCTCTATCCGAAACTGAAATGATGCCTTTTAATCCACGAAGAGGTGACACTGAAGGTTTGGTGAATCATACACTTAGTATTGAGGGTGTGGTGCTTGGTGTGTTCTTTAATCAAAAACCCGATGACACTATCCGTATTTCATTTCGATCCAAAGGTGCGTTTGCCTGCAATGATATTGCAAGTAAGTTTTTTAATGGAGGCGGTCATCGAAATGCCTCAGGAGGGCAGTATGCAGGCACTATTGAAGAAGCTATTGAATATTTTTTGAAAGTGTTGCCACAATATAAAGATCAACTTATTAGTTTATCCTTATAATTATGTTGCGCATATTTATTATAATTTTTGTTGTTTTTCTTGCTTCATGTGGAGGCAAAAATGATAATCATCAACCTGTCGTTATTGATTTGAATAAATCAAAAGAGCCACTAATCAAAGTTAACCAGAAAATTAGTAAAGACGAAAAACGTGCCATTGATGCATACGTTACTCGCCGTAATTGGAACATGATTGAAACCGGTACGGGTGTGAAGTACATGATATATGAACGGGGTAAGGATAAAATGCCCGAATCCGGTGATATTGTTGTGATTGATTTTGAAATACAGCTTCTTGATGGTTCGGTGTGTTATTCATCTAAAGAATCAGGGCCTGAACATTTTGTTGTTGAGTACGACCATGTGGAAAGTGGTATGCATGAAGCGATTCAGTATTTGCACGAAGGTGATAAAGCAATCATCATCATTCCATCTCACAGAGCTTTTGGATTGGCCGGAGATAATGAAAAGATTCCATCCTTTGCTACTGTTGTTTACAATATTCATTTATTGGAAATCATATCTAAATCAGTTGAAAGATGATTCGTTTCTTACAATTTACCTTGTTACTCTCTGTATTGGCTTCATGTGATTCAAATTCCATGAAAGGATTTACACCTGTTACTTCTGATACTTATTTAAAATATATTCAGAACATTGATACAGGAATCAAAGCCGGTGAGGGCTATTTTATGCTGGGTTATGCACAGGTGTTAAATCAACATGACTCATTAATTGATAATCCATTTTTTCGCGATGGGTTTTATTTGCAAGTACCATTACGTGAGCAAAACGACAGCAGCGGTTTTATGAAAGCACTATTTATGCTATCATCAGGCGATAGTGCGATTATTCGCATCAAGGCATCTACTTTTTTTCAACTGCCTGCATTCAGTCAGCCGTTACCCGATAATGTTGACTCACTCTCATTCGTTAATGTACATATCCGCATTGATAATCTGATGAACGAAGATCAGACACGCATTTGGATAGATGAGAAAGATAACCACGACAGAGCATATGCCTACAAGCAGTTTTATGAATATTTGCGATTGAATGGGATTAGCGAGGAGCCGGTTGGGTCAGGAATTTATATGCAACACGAACACGAAGGTTCTGGCAAATTTCCATTATATGGTAGTCGTGTGGCTATTCATTTTATGGGAATGACGATTACAGGAAATGAAATAACCAATAGTTATCCTGGTGTTGAACCATACGTTTTTGAATTGGGGTCTGAAGCAGTTCCGCAAGGTATGAATGAGGGAATTTCAAGAATGAAAAAAGGGGGTAAAGCACGGATTATCGTTCCGTATTATTTAGCGTATGGAAAGGATGGAATGCCTCCTTTGATTTTGCCTTATACTCACATGGTTTATATTGTTGAATTGATAGATATTTATTGAATTATATGCTCAAACACTTCTGTCAATTTTTCATCTATTTTTACCTCTAAACTCAAAATATTGGAGGCAAGTACTACTATACTTTCAAATGGGATTGGGCTGATTTATTTGCCTTCGGCATCGCCTGTTTCTTATACAGGATTGCTAATTAATACCGGATCACGTGATGAAAAGCCCCACGAAATCGGCATTGCCCACATGATGGAACATATGCTTTTTAAAGGCACTTTAAAACGGAAACCCTATCATATACTAACACGCATAGATGATGTAGGTGGAGAACTTAATGCATTTACAACCAAAGAGAATACTTTTTTGTATGCTGCATTTCTGAAAGAATACACAAGTCGCGCCTTTGAACTTTTGGCTGATATTACTTTTCATTCTACATTTCCTCAAAGGGAGTTAGAGAAAGAAAAAGCGGTAGTCATTGACGAAATCAATGCATATCGTGATGATCCTTCAGAGGAAATAAGCGATGATTTTGATCAATTAGTTTTTCGTAATCATTCATTGGCAGAGAACATACTCGGCACACCGTCATCAGTTTCATCTTTTACATCCCATTCCTTGCATGATTTTCATAAGCGGACTTATACAACCGATCAAATGGTGTTATGTTATATCGGGCAACACACCTTTCAGGAGGTTATTCAAGAAGCTTGTCATTATTTTGAAAGAGTGCCTTCCTCGTCTCGAAGTTTTGTTCGGAAAAAGTTTTCAGGATATAAGCCCAAAACTTTGATTCACGAAAAAGATAATCATACTTGCCATGGCATGATGGGCAATATAGCTTATCCGGTTAAGAGTAAGTATCGTTTAGCTTTTTATATGTTGAATCATTTACTGGGCGGTCCTTCTCTTAATTCAAGATTGAATCTCAACATTCGAGAAAAATTCGGATTAACTTACTTTTTAGAATCTAATTATACACCATTTGATGATACCGGATTGTGGTGGGTGTATTATGCATCTGATTATCGAAATTTTGATCGTACCAGGCAGTTAATTCGTAAAGAGTTGAATAAGCTTTGTTGTGAGGGGCTAGGTGTGATACAGTTGGATAAGCTCAAAAAACAAGTCAAAGGTCAATTGGCTTTAGCATCAGAATCGCCTTCACACTTGTTGCATGTAGCAAGTAGAAGTTTTTTGTTGTTCCGACAATTTGAGTCCATGCAGCAAACATTGAAAAAAGTAGAGAAGATTACTTCTTCAGATCTGATGCATGTCGCCAATCAGGTTTTTGATGAGTTGCAATGCAGTGAATTAATGTATGTTTCTAAACCATAATGATATGGAATTTATTTCGACCGATATTGAAAATTATGCATTGCAACACAGCTCACCCGAAGATGCTGTTTTGCAGAATCTCAATCGAGAAACACATGCTCGAATGCTTTATGCACGCATGTTGAGTGGGCATTTGCAAGGGAGTTTTTTAGAAATGATGAGTCGTATGATTTCGCCTAAACGCATTTTAGAAATAGGCACATTTACGGGTTATTCGGCTATATGTTTAGCAAAAGGTTTGCAGCCGGATGGTTTGTTGCATACCATTGATGTGAATGACGAATTAGAAGCGATGATTCGAAAAACCATTGCATCTGCGGGTATGGATGGACAAATCATCTACCATATTGCCAATGCCTTGGATTTTATTCCAACACTTTATGAATGTTGGGATTTGGTATTTATTGATGCCGATAAAGAAAATTATCTGCATTATTACCAAATGGTTTTTGAGTCAGTCAGGCCTGGGGGTTATATCATTGCAGATAATGTATTATGGAGCGGTAAGGTGTTGGATGAAAAGTGTCAGGATTCAGAAACCAAAGCCATACGGGCATTTAATCAACATGTAACAGATGATCAGCGAGTGGATAATTTATTAGTTCCCATTCGTGATGGATTGATGCTGATAAGGAAAAAATAGAACAAAGAAATTATGAGAGCAAATTTCTGGCAATAACGAGTTTCTGTATTTCAGAAGTTCCCTCACCGATGGTCATTAATTTGGAATCGCGAAGAAATTTTTCAGCAGGAAACTCTTTAGTGAAGCCATATCCGCCCATTATTTGCACAGCTTCGTTGCCACATTTAACCGAAACTTCAGAGGCATAATATTTAGCAAATGCACCGGCTTTGGTTACTTTTTCGCCACGATTTTTTAGGTCGGCAGCTTTGAGTGTTAGTAATTCAGCCGCTTCGATTTCAGTAGCCATATCGGCCAATTTGAATCCGATGGCCTGAAAATTGGCGATGGGTTGCCCAAATTGTTCGCGTTCTTTGGCATATTTTACAGCAGCTTCATAAGCGCCCTTGGCAATGCCGAGAGATACTGAAGCAATCGAAATTCGACCACCATCTAAAACTTTCATTGCTTGCTTGAAACCCTGTCCAACTTCTCCAATCACATTCGATTCAGGGATTCTAACATTATCAAAAATTAACTCGGCCGTTTCGCTGGCCCGTACACCCAATTTTTGTTTTATTTTTACAGCAGAAAATCCGGGCGTGCCTTTCTCAACAATAAAAGCAGAAATTCCGTTTGAATCAAGTAAATCTCCTGTTCGAACCAATACAACGGCGACATCACCAGAAAGACCGTGTGTTATCCAATTTTTTGTTCCGTTTATTACCCATTCATTACCATCTTTCTTTGCTACACATTTCATACGCATGGCATCTGACCCAGTATTAGCTTCTGTGAGTCCCCAGGCACCAATCCATTCGCCAGTAGCCAACTTGGGAAGGTATTTCTGTTTTTGTTCTTCATTGGCATGGTAATATATATGTCCTGTGCATAATGAGTTATGTGCAGCTACTGACAATGCCATCCCCCCACAAACTTTGCCCAATTCAACCAATGCCGTCATGTATTCAAAATAACTTAATCCACTGCCACCATATTGTTGAGGCACAAAAATACCAAGCAATCCCAACTCCCCCATTTTTTTCATCACATCAACGGGGAAAATTTCATTTTCATCCCAATGCATTACATGAGGGCGTATTTCTTTTTCGGCGAAATCGCGAACCATCTGCGCAATCATTTGCTGGCTTTCTGTAGGCGTAAAGTTCATAATACAATACTTATGTTATAATGGCACGAAAATAGTTTTATAGAAAGGAATTACCAAATTTATCAGGTGGGTTATTGCATGAAACAGCCAAATATTCTGTTTATATGCTCATCGCTTATGCGAAGTTATTGAATCAACAAATAATTTACTTGTTTATTAGTTTGGTTTTCTTATCTTAGTGTTTTAAAATTGGTTTATGAAGCATACCTTTTTCTCGATTTGCATTTTATTTTTCTCATTTTTTACTTCTTGTGATAGTGGTTCTGGCATTAAACCCGATGTAGATATCAGTTCACCACTGCCCGATGCCCGCTTTTGGGTAGGTAGCCAGATTAATGTATCTGCTTCATTGACCAATGATGGATTGATTGACCAGTATAAAGTGGAGCTGAAACTTTCAGCGCCATGTGAACCATTGGATAGCGCATCAAGTGGTGTTGTATTGTTTGGCAATCATTCTTTTTTGTTTGTTTCCGGTACGAATTATAATCAATCTCATATCTCAGCCAACATTCCTTTGCCTTTAAATTTTACCCCAGGCAAATATCACCTGATTGTTTCTGCTCTTAATAATCAGTTTAATGAAGGGCGAGATACACTTGTTTTAACTGTTATGAACTCTCTGGATACAGTTCCGCCTCAATTAACCTTATCCTCGCCAATGGAAGGGTCTAATTGGACATTAGGAGATACTTTGCGCATTGTAGGCACTATCAATGAAACACTTTCCGATCTCAATGTTGGAGGCATGCATCGTCTGGTAATATGGCTCGTACCTCAGTTTGATGGGTTAACACCTATTCAACTTTTTAACAGCACTCAATCTTCACTTGTAACTATTGATGTGAAATATTATTTAGGTGCTACATTGCCTGTTGGAAATTATATTTTACGCATTACAGCTATTGATGAATTCAATAACGTAACCCCAATTAATATAGGACTGACGGTTGTATCTTAGCTTATTTCAATTCTTTTAGATGCAACCCTTAATGATATCCTACATTTAATTAAATAATTAATCTTTCTCTTCGTCAAGCAGGGATAAGTGATACCATTCTCTAAGCAGTTTTTTATATTGTACCTCTGTTCATTAGGTATGGATCTATCCAACCCATAGCGAAAAGGCAAGAAAAAATTAAAGAACCACATGAAGTAATTGATTATAATGCCGACAAAGCAATCATAACTAATCAAATCACATGAAATGTAAAGTCCTTTTGTTTTAAGACATGGCTTTAGCCATAATCACACATTCGGAAATTTGCTTTTGGTTGTATTCGAGTGTCATTTTTTTGTGATTCACCAAGTCAACAATCGTACCGATACAGCAAAGTCCGAATGTTAGAAAATACAGAATACCCATTCCGATTTGTCCAAGAACGAAACGTTGGATACCGTGAACGCCAAAGAAACCTACCAATGTAAGAATAAGAGTCATTTGTGTTTCCTTACGTTTTCCTCTGTAAAGCGCTAAAAAGTTTTCAGCTTGTTTTTCGGTGAGGTTGGCTGTGGCATTTTTGATAAAAGCCAGTTCATCGGCTTCAAGACCGGGTAGTGACATGAGCATGTTCTGATCCATAGTTTTGATTTTTAAGTTGTTTTATGAATTGTAAGCTAAGTTGTGAAATGCGATAAGTCAGAATCATGAAGGCCGGTATGCCGAGCGGGTGTGCTGAAAAAGATTCTTTAATATTGATATGAAGTAACCACGAAATGCTGCTGCCAATACCACAACCCGGACAGAAAGTTAAACCTGTCCAATGATAGATACAAAAGTTCATATGCTCATGAGATGGGTTGATAAATCCTAAATAGAGAATTGCTAAAATCCAAATCCATAATTCGGCAAATTTCCATCCTATTTTCAGGGCTTGTTTCATTGGGTTAAATATATAAAAAAATCATCAGGGGTGAGCTACATAATAAAATTCTTTTTCTTGCTCATAGCATTGAACAAATTCGTGTAGGGAAAGGGGATTTGAGTGGTTTAAAAAATCCTGTAGTCGTGAAACATGAAGTCCTGCCTCTTGTTTGATAAAAAGGTATAAATCCTGTGGTAGCGTGCCATATCGATCGCTTGCACCCAGTCCTGATTCAAATATAATAATGGGTTTGTATGTTTTAATTGTGTTGATACCTCCTTTCATCACGTCAAATTCGCCTCCTTCAACATCAATTTTGATAAAGTGAATAGGTAAACCCACGGGGAGTACGTCATCTAATCGCTTTAATTCCACCTCTATTTTTTCAATGTTAGGATTGTTTATTAGATAAGACCTTTCTTTGATACCACTGAATGCTGGCGCATTTTTCACAAAATGGAATGAAGTTGTTCTGGCCTGATTGGATAGAGCGAAGGGGAAAATTGAAACAAGAGAAGCATATTTTTGTTGAAGGGATTTTGAGAATATTGGAATGGGTTCAAATGCGAAATGTTTTCCATGCGGTGCAAGTCGAAGAATTTGATCTAAAATTTCGCCTTTATGGCAGCCCACATCTATACAATTAGAATCCGGCTTGATTACTTTTTGCATGATGCGCAAAGTGAGTCGGTCGTAACGAAGATTAGGCGTAATGTCGAGATGCAGCCATTGTAAGGTGCTTCGAATCTGATCTTTTAAATTGATAAATAGCGACATGCTTAATATTTCTCACCAATATTAATGCTGATTTCATCAGGATCAACATTAATGCCTCGGCCATTAATTTTGTCAATCTGTATGTATCTAAGGATTTTTTCGACTATCGGCATTTCCTTATCATTTTTCATTGAAAATTCTTCCCAAGTAATGTCATCACGCAATCCTTTTGTGAGCAATGCTTTTACATCTGGTTCCCATTTATCTTCCTGTATAGGTAATATCGCTGAATTCAGATCTTCTGATATGTAAAATGTTCTGATGTTGGAGAATCCCCATCTCAGGCAGTTCGGTTCGAAATATTTTTTGTTTTTATAGATATTAAAAGTACAATCCGTGTTGATGTATGTGATGATTTTACCGATACTGAAAACCAAATATAATTTTCTATCGGGCATTACACGCACGATGTCGTTTCTATGCAGATATCCCCACATTTTAGAATACTTAACGGTAACCAACTTTCCCTGAGGATTGTATAAACCAATATGTGAAGTATAGACCTTACTGAAGTCCATTGGGTCATAGTCGTTGTTGATGAAATCTTCATACGTATAAAATACGCCCACCTTAAGCTGAGAATTTGTATTGAATGTTATGCTGAAAAAGAAAAATAGTGCGAAGATTCTTTGTGTCATTTATTGTGATATATTGAATTTGCTAAGATTCCATATTACTAAATCTTTGTCGGAGCTTACGCTGGCAAGTGATTTATTGTCAGGGCTGAACGACATTGAGTTGACAAATGAATTATGGTGTTTAAGGATGGCCAGTTCGGCAAATGTGTTTGTGTCAAAAATTCGAATACTGGCATCTTTAGAAGCGCCGGAAGCTGCCAGCCATTTACCATTCGGACTAAATGCTACGGCTCTAACCATGTCGGGCATATCAAAACGATGTATTGGGTTACCGCTTTTAGCATTCCATAAGATGGCTTGGTTGTCGTCACTTCCGCTCAGAATTTTTTTACCATCGGGGCTGTATTTGCAAATCATGACGGATTTAGAATGAGCAATGAGTGTACGAGTTACATTTTGTTTATGAATATCCCAAATCATTAGCGTATTATCTTCCGATGCACTTACGAGGTAATTTCCGTCAGGACTAAAGTTTACGCAATTTACATTGTCTTTGTGCCCTGATAATTTGGTTGATTTTTTTGTTTTCATGTCGAAGAGGTAAATGTTACCATCCCAGCATCCGGCAGCCAATGTTTTGTTGTCGGGAGAAATATCAATATACCATATTGTGGCCGGGCATTCGAATGAAAACATTTCATTCCAGTTTTTTGTCTGATAGACATGAATTTTTTTGTCGCTTCCAGCGGTAATTAGGAGTTTCCCATCATGCGAATATGTACATGATATTTGGGCGTCTGAAAAACCGGTCAGGGTATGAATGTTTTTGGCTGTATTAATATCCCAAATCATAGTAGTGTAGTCCCAACTTCCGGTTGTAGCGATTTGTTTACCACCTGGATGAAAACTAACACCACAGATTAAATCGGAATGGCCACTAAGCACGGTTTTTGCATCTTGGGCATAACTTAGGTTAATAATTAGGGCAAATAAAATGGTAGAGAAAATTTTATTTTTCATGCGATTGTTTGTTGAGTGTAAATATACAAATGAAAATGAAAACTCAAATAAGACCTCTGGCTTTGAGTTCAAGGTATTTGTTCAAGGTATTTACGGTAAGATTTTCGGGTGCTGTGAGGATAGATGCAATGCCATGTTTTTCGAGCTCTTTTACAATTAATCGTTTTTCAAAATCAAATTTTTCGGCAATGGTTTTAAGATATACTTGCTCAGTATGAGTGGCAGGTTTTTGAATAAATGAGACCAGTTCGGTATTACGAAAAAAGATGACTACAAGCAAATGTCGTTTGGCCAATTGTCTTAGATAGGGTAGTTGTCGGTGCATAGAAGCAACGGTTTCGAAATTTGTAAAGAGTAAAAGTAAGCTACGCTGGTTGATGCGTCGGATAACTGTTGAAAAAAGGAGTTCATAACTAGTTTCCAAGAATCCTGTTTTTTGCCTATACAGCAATTCCATGATTTTTTGCATTTGACTTGCTTTGCGTTCTGCTTGTAAAAAGCTGTCGGTTTTGTGGGAGAATGTGATAATGCCTGCTTTGTCGTGCTTAATCAATGCCACATTGGATATGACTAATGAAGCATTGATGCTGTAGTCGAGTAGGGTAAGTTCATTGAATGGCATTTTCATTACCCTCCCCATATCAATCATGCAATAAACAGGTTGTGCACGTTCGTCCATGTATTGGTTTGCCATGAGCTTTGAACGACGGGCTGTAGCTTTCCAGTTAACCGTACGGTAATCATCTCCTATCACATATTCGCGAATCTGATCAAATTCAAGATTATGTCCAATGCGTCGCATCTTCTTTACCCCAATCATGGTAAGCCGATTCGATATGGCCATAATTTCATATTTACGCATTTGTATGAATGATGGGTAAACAGGTAAAGTAGTTTCTGCCGGGATAATGATTTTGCGCTGAACCAAAGGCATAATTGTTTTTGCAAAAACATTGATATTCCCAAACATGTATTCTCCTCGTCGTGTGGGTCGCAACGTATAGGTGATGTTTTTAGTTTCTCCCGGATTCATCAATATGGAGTAGGAGAGTTTGCGAAGTTGAAACTGAATAGGTGCTTCGTCAATCAGTCGGATTAGTACAGAAAAAGGATATTTGTTTGTAATCTGGATGGTGATATCGTTAAAGTCGCCATTTGATAATTTTTCGCCTGTAAGGCGTTTTGCAACGATTGGTTGCTTGAAACGGTAAAGCATTATTATTTCTGATAGTGTTGAACCCAGAATAAATATCAACAATGATAGTATTAAAATAAAATTTAAATAATAATAATCAAAATGGATGTAGGTAAATAGAATAATAAATACTCCCATACATGCATAGAAGAATACGGTGAAATATAAGGATCGTATGAATCGTATCAATGCCATGTTTAGCGGGGAACTTCTATTGAGTCGAGAATTTGTTGAACAACATTAGCTGTATTTAATCCTTCCATTTCTTTTTCGGGTGTAAGCATGATTCGGTGTATGAGGACAGGAGCGGCAATAAATTTAACATCGTCAGGTGTAATAAAATCTCTTCCGTTGATGGCTGCATAGGCCTTTGCGCCCGTTAGTATTGCAATGGAAGCACGTGGTGAAGCGCCTAAGTATAATGACTTATGACCGCGTGTCTTATTAACAATAGCAGCGATGTATTCAATGAGTTTATCTTCTACTTGTACTTCTTGTACAATATTTCGTAGCGCAAGTATTTGCTCTGCAGATAATATTTCTTTAATCCGATTTGGAGAGAAATTACCTTTTTGGCTGTGATGGTTTTTTAGGATGCTGACTTCTTCCTCATGTGCCGGATAAGTGATTTCGATTTTGCACATAAACCTGTCGAGTTGAGCTTCGGGAAGTCGGTAAGTTCCTTCCTGCTCAACAGGATTCTGGGTAGCCAATACGATAAATGGTGGCGGAAGGGGATAGGTTTTACCATCAATGGTAACTTGTTTTTCCTGCATACATTCAAAGAGAGCTGCTTGTGTTTTGGCCGGAGCGCGGTTGATTTCGTCAATAAGTACAATGTTGGCAAAGATGGGGCCGGGATGAAATTCAAATTCTGAGTTTTTTAGATTGAATACCGTTGTGCCAATAACATCTGATGGCATCAAGTCGGGCGTGAATTGTATGCGTGAAAACTTTATGGAAAGTGTTTTGGCAAGCAGCTTGGCCGTGAGGGTTTTAGCAATACCCGGCACACCTTCTATTAAAAGATGCCCATCAGACAATAAGCCCACTAGCAAAAGATCTATCATTTGGTGTTGACCAACAATGATTTGCCCTAATTCGCTGCGTATTTCATCTGCTGATTGTCTGAGTTTTGTCAATTCTATCCGTGATTTGAATTCCTGAGGTTGCATTTCTTGTTCCATCATGCGTTTGATTTTATATTAAACATATCAATTGAATGGCTTAATGCCAAAAGTTCTTTTTCGGATGCGGCAATTCCAGATTGAATGCGCTGAATGTGTTTTGTAACGGATTGAACGGTGTCTTTATCTACACCTGATCTTGCTGACAACTGCTCGGCAAATTCCTCATTGATTTGTTGCGTGTCAATATTAAACCTGCGCCTGATGCTTTCTAAAAAGTATGTTACTTTTTTGCGAGCCAGATTGGCATGGTCTTTCTGCTGAAAATACAATCGCCCAACCGTATGCGTAAATTCTAGTGTGGTGTTGATGGGCGGTTTTATTACCGGAATAATACGTTGCCGTCGTTTGCTTTCAGTTAACATATAAGTCAATATAGAAAAAAGCAAAATAAACCATGCCGTTTTTAAATATGGGGAGGATAACAGATATCTGACTTCGCTTGTTGACCCCTCCGGGCCGAGATTGTAATAGTCGTCCCATATAACTGATTGAATCGGTAAATAGGATAGCGCTTTACTCACATATTCTTGATTTAAGGGGTCATATACTATGTTGTAGTTGGTAAATACCAATGGATTGGCATGCATAAACAATAACCCCTCTTCTATTTTCATACAAACAAAATTAGGTTGATTCTTTGCATTTTTTCCTAATATAAGAATTTCATAGGAGCTCATCAAGCTATCTATTGAAAAGTAGTTTGAAACATGACTGCCACGGAATTTATACCCTTCATTCTTTTTTAGCGATGTTTCAGTAAAATTTATCGTTGAAGTGAGTAATGAGTCGGGATGCGAATAATCACTTTCGATACTCAGTCCGGTTTGCTGATACAATATGTAATTGATTTCAGAGGTGGCAATAAAGAGATTATTTCCTCTACTAACAAAATTAAATAATGCGTCGTTTTCCTCATCACCGGCTGTATATTTATTTGTTATTAGAATATAGTTGAATCCATTTTCATATTCCGGTAAAAAAGTGTAGGGAGATGTTCGCGAATATATGATGTGTTGTTTGGGGAAAATATTTTCCAATAATCTGAATAGTGCATAATTCCCATATGGCCATTTATGGATTTTTGAAAAGGATGGTTTCCAGTTTTTTGGTTCAGGACGAATAGTTTGAATAGCCAAAAAAATTAAAATGAGTGTAGCTATAAAAATGAAGTATGTTTTTCCTTTACTCATTTTTATCAGATTATGTGTTTTTTGGGTTTTATTTCAGGAAAGGAAAGGAAGGTCTGTTTTATATGTAGATAAAGCGATTCATCTGTAATAAAACCTCCATACCATGTATATTCAAACCAATTGGTAAGGTTATTGAAAGGAAATGCATAATGTGTTTGTCGCAGTTCTGAGCTGTATTCATGATTGGTTTTTTGTGGTTGCCATTCAATACAATCTTTGTCTGTCAATTCTTTCAGCAGTTTGAGATAGTGTAGCCGAATGGCATTTCGAAAATTGTTCTCTTTTTCTGCTTTCTTTATTTCTTCTTCATACGAAATTTCGTGAATGTTTTCAATGTCAGGATACATCTCAGTATATTCACTTTTTGCTCCTTTGCCAGTAATAATCCACTTTAATTTTGCTTTTGATAATGCCCAAATGACAATAATCATAATTAATACAATAATGATAATGGTTACAAGGTCAAACAGGCCGTTGTTTACTTCCGGGCTCCAGTTATCACGGAATAATCGCTCTAGAAGTTTTTCAAGCCAGTTTAATGTTTCTTTTGATTTGGTTGTGGTTTTTTCGTGGTAATCAAAATCTTTATCAGATCGAAATTTTTCTATTTGCTTTTTGTCGAATTCTCTCCATTCGTGTTTTGGCAATTCAGATTGTGCATGTGTTTCTGAAAGCATACTGAATATGAACAAACTTAATAAGATGATAGGGATGTGTATTTTTTTAACATAACATAGCTCGTTTAATATTCGGGCAAAATATTTTACCGGAACGAGCATAAATATATGTTTGTATTGCATCATTACATCCGATTATTTAATCTTCTTCATATTGATAGATATCAAAATCTTTTTGTTGGCCAATCTCGCTGATTCTATGCCGCAAGCCGGTTGCATCAATTCGTTCACGCATGCTGAAATAATTCATTCCGTTTCCTATGAGCGGAATGGCATATAAAAAAGGGCTGATGAGATAGGTGATGCCATAAAATACTTTGATGAATGTTTTTGGTCCGCTGAGTATAGTTGATTCCCCTGAATTGTATTCAATCAATCCTTCAATGATTAAAATGGGTATGATAATGTTGCTAGAAATAATCATTTGAATAAAAAATGCAAGTAGATTAGTAAGCATAGCACTTTTGAAATTAGATCTTGTGGCATGCATTAAGCTAAAACTTCTACTTAGAGCTGAAAAAATATTTGTCTTTTCGCAGGTTGCAATAAAAAACATGGGCAAAGTGGCAGATACCGTATAAAGCATCACAAAAAGCATGGATACAATGCCAAGCAAAGCCATTACAATAGCAATAAAAATTGAGCCGCTTGATAAGCCCGCAATGCCTCCCATCATGAAGAGAAAAAACACGATATACATACTGAGCATAAACATCCATACAACGATAAACCAAACCACTAAGTGCAGCAGATTCCACCAGAAATATCGGCGAGTAGGTTTCCAAATATGCCATACGCCGGGAAGAGGTTCGCCCGGATGTTGCCATACATATTTCATGAGCTCATTTACATAGGTGATAAGCATCACTGATCCCAAACCTAGAAACAGCATGGCCAACATCATTGTGCCTAATGAAGATAAATTCTGTGATTCGGGTTGATCCATCCAAAGTCCGTCAATTGAACTAATCATGAGAATGGACCCTATGATGTAAAACGGAATAACAATAAGCAGTATGCCCAGTGTAAGTGTTTTGAAATTTTCTCTGATGAATCTAAATGTAATGGCCAACACCTCACCGGCATCTCTCATCTTGAGGAATACGATCTCATCTATTTTATTCTGCATGGGTGTTGTTTTGTTCTTTATCGGTTTTGTTTCTATAAGAAGTTAAGTATATAATATGGAATATAATTCCAAGCGGAACTAAAAGCGGAATTAAAAATTTAATAATATTGGTGTTATTTGTAATGAAAAATAAAACTAAAGCAAAAAAAACAGTCAGGGATATTATACAAATATGAATTAAAAGTGAAAGTATTAAATTATGATTATATCTTTTAATGATAGATGTTTTGGCTCTGTTTATTTTTTTTTCGAGATAAATAGGATAAATAATAAAGTATGTGATAATAAATGCTAATGAAAATAGAATGACACTCATGCTAAGCATTACACTAGCATTATAATGACGAGTAAGAAAACTCTCTATAAATCCGGCAATGATGAAGCAAGGTATGAGGCCCATTACAATTTTTAATCCATCCATGGCGCTTCGTTTTATTGATTCCATTCTGGAGTATGTATTCGGGAATATGATGCCGGAAGCAAGTACAAGGCCTGCCATTCCTGCAATCACAGCAACAGAAATTTCGATTGTGCCATGCATCCAAATAGCCAACATGGCATCTGTAAGTAGGTTTTTTTGGTAAAAGAAATTGAGGAAAGCCCCTACCATAATGCCTGTGCTGAATAGTCGCCAAAGTGTGCCAATGCCAAATGTAATGCCTAATACAAAAAACAAAAAGGAAACATAAATATTGTTGAGAGTAATGTATAAAAACATTGCGCCTTCTCTCATCTTACCATAAACGTCCATGGGTTGGCCGTTTAAAATATTTTCTTCGGTCATGTTGATATAGTTGTCGCCAAGAATAAGCCGAACAAATCCGGGGTCATTTTCAGCTGAGATCCATCCAATTGTAAATGATATGAAGAAAACAATGAATGAAAGACCCATTATGTGATGGTATTTCCGAATAGTAAGTGGTAATTCGGTTGTCCAGAAATACACAAACCGATTGCTGTCTTCTTTCTTATTTCTGTATATCTCGCGGTGAAGATGTGCTGATAGGCCGTTTAAATATTGTGTAGTTTTACTGTCAGGATAATATGTTCGGGCGTATGATAGGTCGTCGGTGAGTTGAATATATAATTCTGATAACCGGTCTGGGTCTTTCTTCCCTGTAGCAGCTAACATGTCTTCAAGCATTTTCCAACGCTCTCGGCTTGTGTTTACAAAACGAATCTCTTTCATGATGGTTTACGATACAATGTTACACTTTTTATGCATTTATTTTCATAGCAATCGGAAGAAATTTGTTTAGAAAAAGATTAAAATCGTTAAACAAATATAAATGGGTTGTGTTATATTTGTCATACATTCAATTTTGATTATCATTTGGGACAGTATTCCATCAAAGAGGTAGAGAAGCTTACGGGTGTCAAGGCGCATACAATACGTATATGGGAGCAGCGTTATGGAATTGTATCGCCACATCGCACTCATACCAATATCCGGTATTATGATGATGCTCATTTGAAGAAGTTATTAAATGTTAGCATGCTTATTAAGCATGGTCGCAAAATATCAACTATTGCCCGTATGTCGGAGGATGTATTGAATCAAGAGGTATTGTCGTTGGTTAAATGTGTAACGGGAAGGCAGGATTATTTTGAAATGCAGGTGGATGTGTTGTCCATGTCAATGATAGAGTTGGATGAAGTTCGATTTGAGAAAGTTTTTTCGGCGGCTGAATCGCGTTTTGGCTTTGAGCAAACCATGATTCAGATTCTTATACCTTTTATGCGCAAAGTGGGAATGATGTGGTCAACCGGTGAAATTAGCGTTGCGCAGGAGCATTTCATATCTAATCTTATACGTCGTAAGGTTATTGTCGCTATTGATGGGTTGTCGGTTGTGCAAAAATCAGCACCGCGATTTTTACTTTTTTTACCTGAGGGCGAATGGCATGAAATCGGCTTGTTGTTTGCTAAATATCTTATTAAGTCACGTGGATTCAAAACCTTATATCTAGGTCAGTCCGTTCCGCTTTCGGATATTCTCAACCTGAAAAGTTCATGGAAACCCGATTTTTTGCTTTCTTTTTTTACCACGTCTATTAATCAGCAGAAGATGATATCATATATGAAAGCGATTGTTGAGAATTTCGACTATCAAAAGGTATTTTTATGCGGCCCTCAGGCAGGGATATTTGCATCACATCTTCCCGAACATGCCGTTGATATTTCCACATTATTTGAGCTAAAAGAGCAGTTGGATGCTATTCGATGGTAGAGGTTGAATTTATGTTGTCAGTACTGAAAATTAATACCTTCTGATTCTATTTCTTTCATAGCTTTTAAAAAATCGTTAGACGGATTGATTTTTGTTTTTTCAGAGTCCATTTCTAACGAGAATTTTTCTGTTTTATCAATAAATTCAATAAAGAGAGGAATGGTTCCGGGATTTTGTTTAATAGTTTTCATCATGTGTTCAATCAGCGAGGGCGTAATTTTATCAATATCAATACTTACTTTGTATTGTTTCATTCGTTTAAGCCGGATGTCGCTAAGTAATTCGATACCTAAGATTTTAAAGTTTTCATATCCTTTTGCGTTGTAAAAACGTGCCTGAATAAAAAGGGGCGTATTGGGCTCAAAAAAGTGTTTGTATTTTAGATAATCTTCTCCAAAAATCTGAAATTCAAAATAGCTATAAAAATCTTCAATTTTGAAGCTGCCGTAGTGGTTTCCGACTTTGCTGGTTCGATGCTGTGCGTCGGTTACGATAGCGCCAAATCGGAATGATTTATCTTGGGATGCTGATTGAAGGGACAGTAATGAATCAATATTTGAATAAGTAGTGATATCGAAACGAAACTCGTCGAGCGGATGGCCGGATAGATACAGCCCGGTAACTTCTTTTTCGCGGAGTAGTTTGTATTGCATATCCCACGGGTCGCAGTCGGGTGGTTTGGGTATTTGAATATTATCGTCGTCAGATTCTCCAAACAAAGAAGATTGCGATCCTTTTGATTTTGATTGATACTGAGATGCCCATTTTAGAATGATATCAATATAGGTTTGTTCAGTATTTTTTTCTGCATGGAAATATTGAGCTCTGTTGATTAAAGTAAAATTATCCAACGCACCTGCCAGCACCAAGCTTTCTAGTACTCTTTTATTCAGAGAGCGAAGATTGTTTCGCTTTAGCAAATCATACACGTCGGAATAATGACCGTTTGTATTTCTTTCATTTACGATACATTCAACGGCAACTTCTCCAACACCTTTAATGGCACCAAGTCCAAATCTTATTTCACCTTTGGCATTTACTGAAAATCCAATATCCGATTCATTGATATCAGGTTCTAAAACTGGCAATCCTATTCTTTTGCACTCTTCCATGAAGAAGGCAATTTTTTCAATATTGCCTGCATCGTTTAATACGGCGGCCATGTATTCTGCCGGATAATGTGCCTTCAGATATGCTGTTTGAAATGCGACATATGCATAACAAGTAGCATGCGATTTATTGAATGCATATTGGGCAAAATCTTCCCAGTCGCTCCATATTTTATTCAGTACTTTTTCGGGATATCCTTTTGCTTTAGCGCCTTCAATAAATTTCGATTTCATCTTATTCAGCACATCAAGTTGCTTTTTACCCATGGCTTTGCGAAGTGTGTCGGCTTCACCTTTAGTAAATCCTGCCAATTTTTGACTTAATAACATAACCTGCTCCTGGTATACTGTAATACCGTATGTTTCACGTAGTATTTCCTCCATATCAGGTAAGTCATATACGATGGCTGCTTCTCCTTTTTTTCGTTTGATAAAATCAGGTATGTATTTAATCGGTCCAGGACGATACAATGCATTCATGGCAATCAAATCTTCAAACTTGTCGGGTTTGAGTTCTATCAGGTTCTTTTGCATACCAACACTTTCAAACTGAAATGTGCCATTCGTTTCTCCTCTTTGATATAATGCCAACGTTTTAGAATCATCCAAAGGGATTTTCTCGATGTCAATTTCTACACCATGTTTTTGTTTTATAAGTTTAAGTGCTTCTTTGATTTGTGTCAGTGTTTTTAGACCCAAAAAGTCCATTTTTATAACGCCTGCGTTTTCAACAACATTCCCTTCGTATTGTGTGAGCAGCAATTCAGAATCTTTGGCTGTTGTTACAGGAATCAGATTGGATAAATCTTCGGGTGCAATAATAATTCCTGCCGCATGTACACCGGTGTTGCGAACAGATCCCTCAAGTACAGCTGCTTCTTTCAGTATGGTACTTCGAATATCATTTCCATCGAGCAATTTCCGTAGATTATTTACGCCATCCATTTCATCATTTGATAAATGAACTTTCAGTTTCTCCGTTTTTGCATACAGGTAATCATTGAGTGTGAAGTTGGGTTTATCAGGAAGCAATTTTTTTAGTGTATTCATTTCAGATATTGGATAATCGAGTACCCTTGAAACATCCTGAATGCTAGTTTTGGCTGCCATTGTTCCATATGTAATAATCTGAGCAACCTGATTTTTTCCGTATTTATCTACCACATAATCAATAACTTTTTGGCGTCCTTCGTCATCAAAATCAGTATCTATATCGGGCATACTGATACGCTCTGGGTTGAGGAATCGCTCAAACAGCAGGTCATATTTAATCGGATCAATGTTGGTAATACCAATACAATATGCTACGGCGCTGCCTGCTGCCGAACCACGACCTGGTCCAATAAAAACACCCATATCGCGACCTGCTTTTATAAAATCCTGCACAATGAGGAAGTATCCTGGAAATCCCATGTTCCTGATTGTTTCAAGCTCAAAATTCAGTCGCTCTTCAATATCTGCAGTCATAATCGGATATCGGGTTATGGCACCCTGAAAAGTGATGTGTCGTAAATATTCCCACTGGTTCAGTACATCGGCTGATAATTCTTTGTTGTTGAAAAATTGTGAGTGGTTGTGAATTTTAAAAGCATCAGGAACAGGGAAATTAGGCAACAGGATGTCGCGATTAAGTTGTAAAGGCGATATTTTGTCTATAATTTCATTGGTGTAGTCAATGGCTTGAGGTATATCAGCAAACAGGATGTTCATTTCTTCCTGTTTTTTAAAATAAAAGTGGTCGTTATAAAAGGCAAATCTCTTTCCTTTTACAAACCCGTCTTCTTCCGGATCACGCATTGTGGGGGTTGATTGTTTCTCGCCGGTATTGATGCATAGCAGAATGTCATGAGCATTCGAATCATCCTGATTTACGTAGTGCGAATCATTTGTTGCTATTACTTTCACGCTATATTTCTCTGCCCACTTTAACAATATTTGATTGATCTCGTCTTGAATAGGTATATGATGTCGCTGTAATTCAATGTAATAATCTTCTCCAAATAGGTCTAACCACCATTTGAATACTTTTTCGCCCTCTTCTTCTCCTTTTTCACGAATGGTTTTAGGCACTTCACCGCCCAAACAACAGGTTGTGGCAATGAGTCCTTTGTGATATTGCTGCACTAACTCTTTGTCAATGCGAGGATATTTGCTGTAAAGTCCTTCTATGTATCCGAGCGATGATAGCTTGCATAGATTGCGATACCCTTCTTCGTTTTTTGCCAACATGAGTTGATGGTAACGAACATCTCTATCTTCTTTCGTAAATTGCTTTTTATGCCGGTCTTTTACTAAATAAAATTCGCATCCGGCAATTGGTTTTACTTTTAATTGCCCATTTTCGCATTTGTGTTTGTATGCTTCATTAACAAATTGAAACACGCCAAACATGTTTCCGTGATCAGTAATAGCCAATGCCGGCATCTTGTTCTCAATCGCTTTGGCGTATAGTTTTTTTATGTCGGCAGCGCCATCAAGAAGAGAAAATTGAGTGTGTACGTGTAAGTGACTGAATATTGGCATGTGTGATAGTTTATTGTCTAATTTTTTCAGTGTAAAAATACAAAATGCAAAGCGTCATTTTGTGTCATGTTAATATCGAATGAATAACTTTTAAATTGACTGATATCGAATGTGCTATGTTTCATTTTATGCAGGTTTTTCTGATACATTTTATATATTTTAGTATATTTTTGTCAAATCAAAATTCCTAATGATGAAAGTTGGATTGTTTTTTGGCTCATTTAATCCTGTGCATGTTGGTCATATGGTAATAGCAAATTATTTTGTGTCCTTTACCGATTTGCAACAGATATGGTTTGTGGTTTCTCCTCACAATCCATTGAAAGACAAACAGAGTTTACTTTCTGATTATCATCGTTTGGAAATAGTAAACAGAGCCATTGAGAATGACTCACGATTCAAGGCAAGTAATATTGAGTTTGGTCTTACTCAGCCGAATTATACCATCCATACATTGGTACATCTGAGCGAACGAAATCCTCATCATCAGTTTGTGCTTATGATGGGATCAGATAATCTTCAATCTTTTCATAAATGGAAAAATTATGAAGCGATACTCGAACATTATGAACTTTACGTGTACCCGCGGAATGGTTTTGACGGTGGCCCGTTCCGCGATCATTCATCTGTGCGATGGATTGATGCGCCTATGATGGAGATTTCTTCTACCTTTATCAGAAAATCAATTGCTCAGGGTGCTGATGTTCGACATTTCATGCCGGAAAGTGCATATACATTTATAGATGAAATGAACTTTTATCGCAAGTAGTTGTATCAAGTCAAAATTTTTTTATGAATCCGTTTCTTATTGGCTTATTTATATATGTATTCACTCTGCCTTTGATGGCACAACATTGCCCTTATGATGGCACATATATTGTTCTTTTGAAAGCAACTTCACATTCTGATAGATGGCCAGATTTCTATTTGCATGAAATGTATAACGAGCAGGTTGAAAAATGTACTTATTCCGATAAATTGATTCATCGTTTGTTTAGAACAGAAAAGGATATTATGGATGAAATGCGTCTGCATCCCAACTATTATATTTGGAAGCATCTTATCTCAGATTTATACAATGATTATAATTTTTTGGCCGGATGCCAGGTTGTTTTTCTAACAATGGCTGACAAATCGTGTATGATTAAATCAGAGGGAATGAACTATCTCTATCAGAAAAGGAGCTTTCAAATTACTTGGCAATATAACGGGATAAATGATTCAATTCAAGTTGCCCCATCGCAGGTTTATCCTCTCTGTACAGTTGCCGGATTATGGTCTCGTATTCAAGCCATAACCATTCGCTTAGATTAACTTTTAGTTTTTCTGAGATTTTTTTTCCTTTTTTTTAAATATTGCATAGATTTACCCTCTGTAAAACCATTTAATACTTCTTGCCATGTCATTGTGGAATAAACTAAAAAATGAATTTATTGACATTATCGAATGGGTAGATGATACCAGCGATACGATTGTCTATAAATTTCCGCGTTATCAGAATGAGATTAAAAACGGAGCCAAGCTTACTGTACGCGAATCTCAGGTAGCTGTTTTTATTAACGAAGGTCAGATTGCTGATGTATATCAGCCCGGTATGTATAGCTTATCTACCGAAAACATGCCTATTCTTTCCACACTAAAAGGATGGAAGTATGGGTTTAATAGTCCATTTAAGGTGGATGTGTTTTTTGTGAGTACCAAGCGTTTTACTGATCAAAAATGGGGCACAAAAAATCCTTTTACAGTTCCGGATGAGCGTTTTGGTATGGTTGAAATTCGTGCTTTTGGTAATTATGGCTTCAGGGTAACCGATGCGGCCAAATTTTTACGTGAAATTGCCGGCACTGATCAGCGATTTACAACCGATGAAATTACCGGTCAGTTGCGTTCGCTTATCGTAACTACGTTTTCAAAGAGTTTTGGCACAAGCAATATTCCCATTGATATGTTTGTTACAGCTATTGATGACCTTGGGAAAGTGAGTCAGGACAACCTGAATCAAAAATTTGCAGAATACGGCATTACTCTTACTGATTTCAACATTGAAAACGCATCCATGCCGGATGAGTTGAAGAAAGAAATCTTCGAATATAGCAGATTAGGAAAAGTGGATGCGGCCAAACTTGCACAACTTAAAATGGCTAAATCAATTGAAACTGCTGCCGGAAATGAAGGATTGGGTGGAGCAGGAGTAGGTATGGGAGTGGGTATGGGCATGGGACACATGATGAGCGGCATGATGAGTGGTATGGTTAATCAAATGGCTACTCCAACACCACCGCCTTTGGTTCAGTTTTTTGTTGCTGTGAATGGACAACAAACCGGTCCTTTTACAATTGATCAATTGACACAAATGGCAACGCAAGGTAACTTTAAACCTGATTCGATGGTGTGGAAAGCAGGTATGGCCAATTGGGTAGCGGCTAATACGGTTGCTGAGTTAGGCGCTGTTTTTGGCCAGGTGCCGCCACCACCACCGCCACCTATTCCTTAATTCATATTTTATTTATATGGAAACTTCAAAAGAAGAGTTGGCTTATGCCGGCCCTAACAAAGAAACAGTCAATGTGTTTGCATGTATAAGCTGTGGCGCTGATCTGAATTATAAACCCGGTACGCGACATCTTACCTGTACGTATTGCAATGCTGAAAATGAAATTCCCGATTCGGGTGAACCGGTAAATGAAAATGATTTTTACGAGTATATCAATAACTCGGCGGCTACTTCAGCGCAAATGACCATCAGTGTGGTGAGCTGTTCAGCTTGTGGCGCCAATACGACCATTGATCCTAATATTCGTTCACATTCATGCCCATATTGCATGAATCCATTGGTTGTGAAAGATGCGCATACTGATTCGGTAATACAACCTAAAGCTGTTTTGCCATTTAAATTGAATAAGGATGAGGCACGTAATAAATTTAAAGCATGGGTAAAGGGCTTGTGGTTCGCACCTAACGACCTCAAAAAAGCATCGGTTGATACCGACCGATTTAATGGAATGTATATTCCATACTGGACATTCGACTCCAATACGCAATCCAGTTATATTGGACAACGTGGCGATTACTATTATGTAAATGTAAATTATACAGCTACAGAAAACGGAAAAACAGTTACTAAAACACGTCGCGACCGTAAGATTCGTTGGCATACGGTAAGTGGTAATGTGTCTCACGCTTTTGATGATGTATTAGTGATAGCATCACATTCTCTTCCATTGAAATATGCTGAGAAGTTAGAGCCCTGGGATTTGGAAAATTTAACCGGCTTCAATGAAAGTTTCCTTGGCGGATTTATTACCGAAAAGTATAAAGTGGAATTAAAAGAGGGTTTTGATACGGCCAGAAATAAAATGGATGACCATATTCGTACGTTAGTCAGAAAAAATATAGGTGGCGACCAACAGCGTATCATTAATCTTAATACCAAACATTCTGATATTACTTTCAAGCATATCTTATTGCCTATTTATATTAGCGCATTTCGATTTAAAGGGAAGGTATATAATTTTTTGGTTAATGGCCGAACCGGTGAAGTACAAGGCGAGCGACCATACAGCGCATGGAAAATTGCACTACTTGTAATTGCTATTCTTGCTGTGATTGGTGTAGTTGCATACTTTGCAACTCGCAAGTAATCGCACGAATTCAATCTTCAATCGCTACTTTTTTTGTTATGATGGGCTATCCGATTCTTCGTTACCGGATACAACCAATACGATTTCTCCTTTGGGAGGGTGTGCTGAATAATGATTGATTAATTCGTCAGAGGTGCCTCTTTTCGTTTCGTGAAACATCTTGCTGATTTCGCGACAAACCGCAATCATTCGTTCTGTGCCGAAATAGGTTTTAAATTCGTCCAATGCTTTGATCAAACGGAAAGGCGATTCGTAAAAGATGATGGTTCGGCGTTCTTCGGCCAAAGATTTGAGGCGTTTTTGACGCCCTTTTTTATGGGGTAAAAATCCTTCAAAAACAAACTTGTCAGTTGGGAAACCCGATTGCACCAATGCTGGCACAAATGCAGTGGGGCCGGGCAAACATTCCACTTCCACCCCTGCCTCTATACAGCTTCTTACCAACAGAAACGCAGGGTCGGAAATGCCCGGTGTGCCGGCATCCGATACCAGGCCGGCAACCTGCCCTGATATTATCTGTTTTACAATGGAAGGCGTATGGCGGTGTTCGTTGTGCTGATGAAATGGAATCATTCGTTGCTGTATGGACAAATGTTGCAACAGCTTTGCTGTTTGTCGAGTGTCTTCTGCCAGTATAAAATCTACTTCAGATAGTAATCGTATGGCTCGAAGCGTAATATCTTCAAGGTTGCCAACAGGAGTGGGTATGATATAAAGTTTTGACAAAATTTAGTAGCGGTTTATGAGTTCTATAATGGTAGTAAATACCTGTTCGAAAGCTGTGAGCTCAAGATTTTTCCCTTGATCATGCAAGTCATGATAATGTTTGTATGCGCCCATCGTGTATATGAAAATTGCAGGCACTCCAGCTTCAGCAAAAAAATAATGATCGCTGTTGGGCGCATTGCTACGCTCTTTGATAGTTTTCAGCAGACCTTTTTCTTCATTAATCTTATGCAAAAGTTGCATGATTTTCTGCTGCTCTTTTCCATTTACTACAGTAATACCATCTTCTCCACCTCCCATCAAATCAACATTTATCAAAAGTCGAATTTTTTCAAGTGGAAATACCGGATACATGGTAAATCGCTTTGAGCCGATTAGCCCGGCTTCTTCACCGCCAAAAGCAATAAAAACAACTGAATATCGCGGCTTGAAAGCGGGCTGAGAAAAATGATGAGCCAAAGCAAGCATCATGGCAACACCGCTGGCATTGTCGTTGGCACCGGGAAAATAAACAGAATGCCCAATGCGACCTAAATGATCATAATGGGCAGAAAATACAATAAAACTATCTGGCTCCTCACTGCCTGGAATGTAAGTGATTACATTTTGTGACTTATAAGATGACTTAAAATCATTTTGTATCTGAACTCGAATGCGCTGATGTTGGCGATGAATCACATTGCGTACGATATCAAGTTGAGCATACGGTAATGTGTCAGTGGCTACACTCCAAGTAATTTTATCTTTTATGCGTATGATGCCTTTGGCGGCAAAAGGGTTATATCCTAAATTTTTAAATACTTTTTTTTCTTCTTCTCCTACAATGCCTTTTTCATCCATCACGATCATTGCATCAGCAAATGATTGTTTTGAGAATTTTTTAAAGGCAGTTTCATTATACAGTAAAGAGCTATCTACCCAAACCAATCGGTATTCGCCGGAAATAGACGGACAGGCAGGCGAAGGCACAAATTCAATACCCGGTTTTAGATACGATTCATCAAGGGCGGCAAATACTGGATATGGAAATGTATTAACAGGAAAGTTGAAATTTTGATAAAAAGTAGGTGCCAAGGGAAAGCGTTTCAGATTTAATTTATACATCTCAGATGCAATAAAAAATGCAGCTTTCATATCCCCTTCACGAACGTATCCGCGCCCTTCATAATATGGCCCCGACAAACTGTCAACAACCATCCTGGCATAAGGTAATGGCTTAAATTGCGAAAATAAAGTAAGCTGCAAAAAACAGCCAATTATCAACATCAAATATCTTATCATCAGATATGCTTTCTTTGAACGAAATTAATAAGTTTTTGATAGGCCTTGTTTTCTTCTTCCCACTTATACTGTATGCGGTATTGTGCAATTAGGCGATTAGCTTGATCAAGCGATTCACTTTGATTGGCTTCTTCGATAAATCGGTTGTATGGTATATTATCTCCTTGAAACAATTCATTGATGAAGTGAAATTTCTCGTGTATGGCGATGGATTTTGACAAATCAACAACCCGGGTTTGCGACAGTTTGTCGGCCAACGGCTCATGCGCTGTCATAGAATTGATATCATTAAGCGTAACACGGGCTTCTTGTACAGTCATAGGACTTTGTTTGGGCGACGACGAAGTTACAGCAGGTTTAGGTTCCTGCATTGGTATTTGAGGTTGCGATACTTCTGTTGGAACGAAGACAGCCGCTTGAACCGGTGATGATGCATGAGGTACTTTTGATGTTGCCGGTGATGCAGGAACGGTTGTTTGGGCAGAAGAATGAACGGTTGAACTGTGAAAGCCGTGTTTGAGCAAAGTACTCCATTCGTATGCCTGACGAAGTTCATCGTGAAGCTTCTCCATATCTCCCACATTTAGTGAGGATTTTTGCAACAACTGTTGAACTCTCAGCATATGTAATTCGATTTTCTCTAACAAATTCTTGGGATCCATAATTTATCTCAATGTTTATTGAATAATACAACGCAATTTACAATCTTATTTGCATAAAATCTTTGGGTATTGGTTATAATCCCACAAGATTTAGCAAATTTGTAACCAATATGATCTGACAGAGAAGGATACTAATCCGTTGTCAGAACATACAAAATTGATAATTCAGATAAGATATACAGCCATATTGGCCGAATTTTATTCAGTATGTTTGTTGAAAACACATTTAGGTCGCACGAACGCAAGGGGTGGATAGAGGTTATCTGCGGATCAATGTTCTCTGGCAAAACAGAAGAACTGATTCGCAGGTTGAAGCGTGCTCAGTTTGCTCGCCTTAAAGTTGAAATCTTTAAACCAGCTATTGATACGCGTTACCACGAACAACAGGTTGTTTCGCACAATGATACCCGAATTCTTTCAACAGCGGTGCCTTCGTCCTCAAATATCTTGCTTATGGCTAGCGATGTGGATGTAGTGGGGATTGATGAAGCCCAATTTTTTGACGATGGATTGGTTGATGTATGTAATCAACTTGCCAATAATGGAATTAGGGTTGTCATTGCAGGTTTGGATATGGATTATTCCGGTGCTCCTTTTGGTGTAATGCCTCCATTGATGGCTGTTGCAGAATTTGTTACAAAAGTGCATGCGATATGCGTTTCTTGTGGAAATTTAGCACATCATTCGTATCGTGTTACAGACGAAAAAAAGGTTGTGCTGCTTGGCGAAACCGATAAATACAAACCACTTTGCCGATATTGTTATCAGCATCAGCAAAATGAAAGATAATGAATAATTATTCTAGCGATAAATTGGCATTCGTATGTGGCGGGAAAATTTATCCGCAAGGTGCTGCTCATGTTAATGTGAGCCATATAAGTACGGATAGTCGTAAAATCATTTTCCCTGATACAAGTTTGTTTGTTGCTATTTGTGGCACATATCATGACGGTCATCAATTTTTACATTCGGCTTATCATAAAGGCGTTCGCTGTTTTTTGGTTTCTGCTCTGCCTCCAACAATTAGCGATTTTCATCATACTATATTTATCGTTGTGAGCAATACGGTTCATGCTTTGCAGCAAATTACCGGATGGCATCGCAAACAGTTTCAATTGCCGGTAATAGGTATAACCGGCAGCAATGGTAAAACCATCGTTAAAGAATGGTTGTCACAATTGCTTTCGCCTACGTATCAGGTAGTGAAAAGTCCTGGCAGCTTTAATTCCCAAACGGGTGTGCCTTTGTCATTATGGCATATCAATGCAACTCATACGTTGGGCTTATTTGAGGCCGGCATTTCACAACCCGGCGAAATGGAACGCCTCGCAGATTGCATGCGTCCTGATATTGGCGTTTTTACCATGATTGGCGAAGCACATAGCGAGAACTTTAATTGTATTGAAGAAAAAATTAAAGAAAAACTTCGTCTTTTTATTCATACCCATACCCTCATCTATTCACGTGATCATTCTGTATTACATCACGAAATAGCAAAATCCGATTTTCTGAAAGGTGTCAGGTTTTTTACCTGGTCGGAATATGAAGATGCCGATCTGCGGATCCTGAATAAAGTAAAAGAAGGAAAAAACACACGACTAACTATTCGCACCCATAAGGATTTTGAAATTGTATTGCCATTTACTGAACCGGCTTTGATCGAAAATGCGATACACTGTATGGCAGTATTGACATATTTGAATATTTCGACTGATGAAATCATATATTCTTTGCCACAGCTTCAGCCGATCGCTATGCGACTCGAAATGAAAAAAGGTGTCAATGGTTGTTCGGTTATCAACGATGCTTATAATGCTGACATGGACTCTGTGCGCATTGCGCTTCAATATCTGATTGAGTTGGGTAATAAGAAAAAGAAAACCTTATTTTTATCTGATATTCATCAGTCAAACCGCCCCGCATCCGACTTGTATGCTTCATTAGCCAGATTAGTGAATGAAGCTGCTTTCTCAAGGTTGTTTCTTATTGGTCCTTATATTTCTGCTTATCATGCTTATTTCAATCATGTGGAACAAACCTTTGAAAACACTGATGAATTGCTGAAAGCATTGCCCGGCTTGCATTTTAAGGATGAAGATATTCTGATTAAAGGAGCACGAAGTTTTGAATTGGAGCGAATAGAATCCTTTTTGATTGAAAAAACGCATGCCACAGTGTTGGAGATTAATCTTAATGCTGTGGCGCATAATTTTAATTACTACAAATCATTGTTGGCACCGGGTATTCGTATTATGGCCATGGTAAAGGCAGCATCTTATGGTACAGGAGATGTTGAAATAGCCCAATTGCTTGAATATTATAAAGCCGATTATTTGGCAGTTGCATATACAGATGAAGGCATTCAGCTACGCAATGAGGGCGTTGGATTGCCAATTATGGTGATGAGTCCTGAAGACGAACATTATGAACGAATGGCTCGCTATCGACTCGAACCAGAATTGTATAGTATCCGTTCATTGCAGCGTTTTCTGGTTTTTGCACGCGGATATAATGGCAATCTGCCGGCGGTACATATTAAAGTGGATACAGGCATGCACCGACTAGGTTATAATCCATCAGATATTTCTGAACTTTGTATGTTATTATCTCAAAATCCTTTTATACGTGTTGCTTCTATTTTCTCTCACTTGTCGGCCTCTGATACAAATCATTATGATAGTTTTACAGAAATGCAGGTTGAGCGATTTATATCGGCATCCGTCCAGATAGCCGACACTCTTGGCTATATGCCCTTGCGACATATTCTTAATTCGAGTGGTATAGAGCGATTCCCTGAGTCGCAATTTGATATGGTGCGGTTAGGTATCGGATTGTATGGTATCGGATCGAATGAAGAACAAACAGCACGTTTGATGGAGGTAGTACGACTAAAAACCCGTATTTCGCAAGTACGAGTGGTGCAAGCAGGCGATTCTGTGGGCTATGCCCGTGATGGTATTTCTACACAAAAAAGAGTTATTGCAACCGTTCCTTTGGGATATGCCGATGGTTTTCGTCGCTCTCTAAGCAATGGTGTTGGTGCAATGTTAGTAAATGGTAAGCTGGCGCCTGTTGTTGGAAGAGTATGTATGGATATGACTATGATAGACATTACAGATATTCAAGCAGAAGAAGGCGATGAAGTGATTGTGATGGGGCATCCACCCCTTACCGTTTCTGAAATTGCTCAGCAAATGGGAACCATTCCTTATGAAGTATTAACCGGTTTGTCGCATCGGCTGAAGCGTATTTTCGTAAAGGAATAAAGCTGTTTTTTTTCTTCCCGCTTCGCTACTCAGCGGTTTTTTATACTTTAGTACCTTAATTTATTTGTTTATGAAGCAATTCATGCCCGAATGGAAATCGGTAATGCCTCATGCCTTAGCTGTTGGTATCTTTTTATTGATATCGGTTGTAATGTCATTGCCGGCTTTTGATGGTAAAGTTCTGAGTGCTCACGATGACCTCCAATACAGAGGATCTGCTAAAGAAGTGCAGGATTTTAGAAAGCAACACGGGAAAGAGCCATTATGGACCAACTCTATGTTTGGTGGTATGCCTTCATACTTGATAACATTTAAGCCGGATGGAAATTTCATTGAAAAGTACATTGCGCCTGTTTTTTCATTAGGATTGCCTCGTCCTGCCAATTCTATTTTTATTGCCTTGTTATGCTTTTATTTGATGATGCTTACTTTTCGTCCCGATCCATGGATGGGAATGTTAGGCGCTTTGGGTTTTGGACTTACTACGTATCATTTTATTATCATGGGCGCCGGCCATTTTAATAAAATGGTTACGATCTCATATATCCCTCTTGTTGTTGCCGGCATTAATCTTGTTTTTGATAAGAAATATATATGGGGTGCTATCGTTGCCGGTCTGGCCATGTCGCTCGAAATGCTTGGTAATCACCCTCAAATGACTTATTATTATTTTGCTTTTTTTCTTTCTATATATCTTCTCTATCGTTTTGTTGATGCAATCATTCAAAAACAATCCAAGCATGCATTGATAGCAGCTTCTATTATTGGTGTAATGTTTACCATCGGCGCAGTAACCACATCTAACCGTCTTTTGCCGGTTAACGAATATACGTCTTACAGCACACGAGGAAAATCAGAATTGGTACGACTGAAAGAAAATTCGGATAAAACCAGTGGATTAGATAAATCCTATATCGTGGGCTATAGCTATGGTAAAGGAGATATTTTCAGTATGTGGATACCAAATTTTAAAGGCCCTAAAAATGGTGTATTGTATGAGCATCCTGCTGCTAGAGAGTCGGTTAAAGGCAATGACAGAGAAATGCTCAAATCATTTGATCAGTATTGGGGCGGACAGGATGCTTCAGGTGGGGCTCTATATTCAGGTGCTATTATTTTCTTTCTTTTTATTTTGGGAATAGCTCTTGTTTCTCATCCAATTAAATGGATTGTTATGTTCTCAGTTCTCCTTACTTTGATGTTGTCGTGGGGGAAAAATTATATGGGACTGACAGAGTTTTTTATCAATCATTTTCCCCTATACAATAAGTTCAGAGCCGTAAATTCTATTCTTGTAGTGATGGAATTTACTGTACCTATCCTAGCCGTTTTTGCACTTTATGAAATTACTTCACGTAGAGATTTTTTCAAACAACCGTTTACTGTTTTCAAAAATCAAGTACAAAACTTGCGAAATGAACATGTATTGTATGGCGTATTTGCACTTACAGGCATCATGGCATTAATAGCATATCTTGTGCCCGGTATCTTGCAATCTTTCTTTAAACCCGGCGAGATAAATGAAATTACAGCAGCACTTACACAACAGGGTGCCGGACAATCAGATATCAATCGAATGCTTGATGTTGTGGAAACTGCTCGTATTTCAATTTTTAAAGCTGATGCCATACGCACAGCCATTATCATTTCTTTAGGATTTGCTTTGCTCTTTGCTTATAGCCGAAAAAAGATTAATGCGATGGTACTTTCCATTGGATTAATTGCGATAACTTTTGTTGATTTATACACAATTAATACGCGCTATTTGACCGATAAAAATTATAAAAAGCCCACCGAATTGATAAGGCCAACCATTGCGAATCAATCCATTTTGCAAGATACTGACCCCAATTTCAGAGTAGCTAACTTGTCAGTAAGCACGTTCAATGATGGCATAACAAGCTATTTTCATAAGTCCATTGGCGGTTATCATGGTGCCAAAATGGAAAGATATCAGGAGTTAATAGAGTTTGCACTTATGCCCGATTTAAACAAAATTTTTACGAGCAAAGCCAACTCGGCAGAAGATATGATGGAAGTATTTAAAAGCATGCAAGTGGCTAATATGCTAAATACGAAATACTATATTTTTAGTCCCGAACAAGCTGCATTACCTAATTTGTATGCATTTGGAAATGCATGGATGGTGAATCGAATCGAATGGGCTAATGATGCGGATGAGGAGTTGGAAAAACTTACACGCGAAGATATCAAACAAACGGCTATTGTTGACAAGAGATATGAGCAGGTACTTTCAGGTTTTACACCCGTTCCCGATTCTTCAGCAAGTATCCAACTCACCTCCTATTTACCCAATCAACTCACCTATGCATTTGAATCATCAACCGAACAGTTCGTCGTGTTTAGCGAAATTTTCTACGACAAAGGATGGAATGCATACATAGATGATGCACCGGTAGAATATGTGAGGGCAAACTACGTGTTAAGAGGAATGAAAATACCCGCCGGAAAACATACCATTGAATTTGATTTTTCGCCTGCTTCTTATGCCAAGGGGGTAATGATTTCGCAGGCGAGTTCAGGTATTTTGTTATTGATTATGTTAGTCGGTTTTTCATATTTGATTTGGCTTCAAACAAAAAAATCAAAAGCATAATGAATTCAGATCGGAAGGTGATAGCATTACTTCCCATGAAAGGACATTCAGAAAGGGTGCCGAACAAAAATTTAAAACCCTTTGCTGGGAAACCCTTGTATCATGCCATTATGCATGCATTGTTGGATTGTGAATTGATATCAGAAGTTTTAATCAATACAGACAGTCGTCTTATTGCTGAAGATGCCTTGTCACATTTTTCACGCGTTCGTATCATACAACGTCCTGAATCTATTTGTGGCGATTTTGTTTCGATGAACGAAATCATTGATTATGATATGCAACAAACCAATTCACAGCATTTTATTCAAACCCATTCAACCAATCCGCTATTGAAAACTGAAACAATAAGCAAAGCGATTTCATTTTATTTTGATTCCATATCCATCTACGATTCTGTATTTAGTGTTACCCGTTTGCAAACCCGATTATATTGGCAAGATGGAACACCTGTAAATCATAATCCCAATGAATTGATAAGAACTCAGGATTTGCCTCCTTTGTATGAGGAAAATTCAAATTTCTTTATCTTTTCTCAATCATCCTTTTCTCAATCTGGAAGAAGACGCATAGGTAAATGCCCTGCTATGTTTGAAATGAATAAGATGGAAGCTATAGATATTGATGAACCGGAAGATTTCGATTTAGCAGAAACACTCTATTTAAAAAGGAATACTGCATGAGAAATTCACGAATTCACGAAGTGAAAGAATGTATAAACAGGGCAGTAAATGATGGCCTTGTTAAAGATTTAGAACTTAAAGGCGCTACAGGAAAGAAAGTGTTAGCTGTTCTTCAGCATTGTGTTAATCTTCTCACTCCCGATGAGTGTTATCTTGAAATTGGTGTTTACCGAGGGCTTTCACTGATTTCAACATCTTCAGTTCGTCAAGATATTTCAACATTTGGAATTGATAATTTTACGCAATTTGATCAAGACGGTACTAACAGGTTATTTATTGAGAACACTATCCAATCAATGTCGTTGCAAAATACAACATTAATTAATCTTGATTTTGAAGACGCATTACATCAACTCGATTATTATCTACAAGGAAAAAAAATTGGAATCTTCTTTATTGATGGGCCACATGATTATCGTAGTCAGTTGGTTTGTTTGTTAATGTCAAAGAAATATTTATCAGATCAGGCAATTATTGTTGTAGATAATTCAAACTACAACCATGTTCGTCAGGCAAATCAGGATTTTTTATACTCACACCCTGATTTTAAACTTCTTTTTGAAGGATATACTAAATCACATCCGGCTAATTTGAAAGGCGATGATTTGAATCATGCATGGGATACATGGCTTGATGGAATCAATGTGATTGTTAGAGATCCTTATAATGAACTGAGGCCAATGTACCCACCAACTATTCGCGATCGCGCATTATTTTTTGCAGATCATCGTATTCATCCCATGAGAAATTCTGTAATGGCATGGCGTGCTGCAAAAATTCCTGCCGTTATCAAACCTTTTAAACCTTTTTTGTTTTTTGCCTTTCTTGCTAAATTATTTATTGAAACCAGAAAACGTAATCGTGACGATATAGAACCTTGGATGTTTATCAATTCTCACTCTCAGGATTTACCTTTTTATAATATGAATAACTTCGTATCAAATGACAAATCTTAAAACAAAGCTTCTTAAAAATGAATTGATTGTTGGTTCATGGATTACGATTGGGCATCAATCCATTGTGGAAATTATGTGTACGGGTGGTTTTGATTGGCTAACTTTAGATCTTGAACATTCAGTTATTGAATTGAGCCAAGCCCAACAGATGATAGCTCATATCAAAAACAATGGTGTTTCTGCTTTGGTTAGGGTGAGCAAAAATGAAGAGGTTATCATTAAGCGTGTCATGGATGCCGGCGCTGATGGTGTAATTGTGCCTATGGTAAATTCAGCAAGTGATGCAGAACAAGCAGTTAGTTTTGTAAAATATCCTCCATTGGGTAAACGCGGTGTGGGGCTTGCACGTGCCCAACAATATGGGATTGGATTTGACACGTATAAGGAATGGTTGCAGCAAGAATCTGTTGTCATTGCCCAAATAGAACATATTGATGCAGCCAATAATATTGAAGAGATATTGCAGGTAGATGGTATTGACGGTATCATCATTGGGCCTTACGATCTTTCTGGTTCCATGGGTTTTCCTGGTGAATATCATCGCGATGATGTTAAAGCCGCTATCAAACATGTGGAGCAGACCTGTATATCTTGTAAAAAACCACTCGGATTTCATGTTATTCAACCCGATTATCAGCTTCTTGCTGATAAGGTGAATACAGGTTATACGTTTTTGGCTTTTAGTTTGGATTTCTTCTTTCTTGGGGATAAAGTAAGAACGGAAATGGAAAAACTCAAATCATCTTTATTATGAAAAAAGTTGTAGTATTTGGAGGTGCCGGATTTTTGGGTTCATATCTCGTTCAGGAGTTATTGTATAGAAACTATCATGTTACAGTAGCTGATCTTGTTTCGCCTATAGTTGATGCAGAATTTATTTCTTGCTCTATACTTAATCAACAGGAAGTTGAAGATGCTATCGGCACGGACACAGATGTTGTTTATAATTTGGCAGGGTTTGCTAATTTAGATAAAGCGGTTGATTTTCCTGTTGATACTTTTTCTCTAAATGTTATCGGGAACTTACATGTTTTGGAAGCATGTCGTAAAAAGAAAATCAAACATTTTGTATATGCAAGTAGCGCTTATGCTCTTAACGATAAAGGTTCTTTTTATGGAATCAGCAAACTAACTTCTGAGAAAAATGTTAGAGAGTTTCATAAACGCTATGGACTAAACTATACAATTCTTCGATATGGATCAGTATATAGCGATCGAGATTTTGAAAATAATTATATTTTTCATGTTGTGAAAGAAGCTTTGCAAAATGGAAAGATATTTCATAGCGGTGATGGAGAAGAAATTCGTGAATATATTCATGCTGCTGATGCTGCTCGTCTTTCGGTAGATGTGATAGAAAATGGTGATTACCTCAACGAAAACCTTATGCTTACAGGTGTAGAACGTATGCGTAGGTTGGAATTGTTTCAAATGATTAATGAGATTTTAGGTGGGCAAATATCTATACACTTAAAAAAAGATGGTTATCATCATCACTATAAACAAACGCCTTATGCCTGGCAGCCAGAATCAAGTCGCAAGCTGGCTGCAAACCCATACATAGACATGGGGCAAGGAATTCTTGCTTGTATTCACACCATTCAGCATTCTCAAGATAATGGGTAAATGGTTTTTTTTGTCATATGAGCTGTCTCCAGAATTGTCAAATTACGGTGGTAATCCTGGAGTTGAAATTATGTATGCAAACAAAATTAGCCAGGGTAATAGCAGTAATCATTCGCTAATTAAATTATCATCTCATACAGCAACGCATATTGATTTCCCTCTTCATTTTTTATCCAATGGCAAGAGTGGTAGCGATTATGCTGCTGATGATTTTGTTTTTGAAAGGGTGCATTGGGTTGATATTTCTCATATTACTCCTGACAATTATCTGATTGCGCCTCATCACCTGCGTGATGTATTACTTGAAGTATCAACAGACATACAATTGATTTTATTCAAAACAGGTTTTTGTTATAAACGCAGTGAAGCGTTGTATTGGAAAAACAATTGGGGATTTGCACCCTCATCTGCGAATTTTCTTAAAGAAAGATTTCCGCAATTAAGGGCAGTAGGTTTTGATCTGATTTCTTTAACTTCATATCAACAAAGAGAGATAGGGCGAGAAGCCCATCGTGAATTTTTAGGAACACACCAACTTTTATTGATTGAAGATATGAACCTCTCAATGCTTTCGTCTGATAGGCAATTGCAAAAAGTGATTGTGTCTCCTCTGCGAGTTGTGCAATCTGAGGGAGCACCGGTTACTGTTTGGGCTACTTATGAAAAATAATACACGATGATTACATCCATTTTTTTTGATTTTGATGGTGTTATTCTTGATTCATTAGAGGTAAAGACCCAAGCTTTTTATGATATGTATTTGCCGTATGGAATAGAAATCGCTGAACGTGTTAGGCAACATCACATAGAAAATGGCGGGGTGTCACGATTTGAAAAGTTCAAATTGTACCATGAAAACTGGTTGGGCATTCCTACTGATGAGAGCAAAATATACGAATTGGCCAATGAGTTCTCTCAACGCGTGTTTTCAGGGGTTGTTAATGCCACTGAAGTAGCCGGCATTCGAGATTTTTTGGATGCAAATCATACAAAATATCGTATGTGGATAATAACAGGAACTCCAACAAATGAGATTCGCGAAATAGTGAAAGCGTTACAGCTTGAGAAATATTTCGTATCATGTTATGGTAGTCCCGAGAAAAAATCTTACTGGGTAGAAAAAATTATACGTGAAGAACAACTTAATTCAAGCCAATCTGTTTTCGTTGGTGATGCATTAGCTGACTACGAAGCAGCTATTCAAAATCAGGTTCAATTTGTATTGAGAGAGCATTTGGATAATGAGAATTTGTTTGCATCATACAACATCATGAGGATACGTAATTTTATTCATTTTCAAGAATTGCTACTCCGTATTTAAATATAACTCGAATTTCTAATAAAGAATGATGTGATATCCTTTAACATAAATATGCATGGAACGATATGATATTAAATAATTTCAATAGAAAACGTAATTTTGTGTTTCTATGAAGATTTTACTTACATCTACTTCTTTTCAGGATACACCTGGCAAACATCATTACCTTTTGAATAGCAAGGGTTTTGAAATTGACATGATTCGCGGGCCTGTGAAGGCAGATGTGTTGTTGCCAATTATTCATCAGTATGATGGCGTGATTTGCGGAGATGATGAGTATAGTGCGGAGGTGCTAAATGCCGGTAAAAATGGGAAGCTCCGCGTATTATCTAAATATGGTATTGGGTTAGACAAGATAGATTTAAAAGCAGCAAAGGATTTGGGTATTTTAGTTACTAATTGTATCGGGGTGAATCATACTACCGTTGCCGAACATGTATTTGCATTATTATTGTCGTACTGCAAACAAATTCCTTACGCCGTTCAGCATACAAGAAATGGAGAATGGTTACGTAAAACGGGTATTGAAATACGTGGGAAAACAATTGGGATTATTGGCCTTGGCAAAATTGGTAAAGAAGTAGCACTTAGATCACTTGCTTTTGGTATGCATGTTCATGCTTTTGATGCTCGTCCTGACTATGATTTTATTCAATCACATGGTATTGTTTTTCATACTTCACCCGATGAGATGATCCCATTGTGTGATATTTTATCTCTTCATTTGAATCTTGATGAATCAACCCGTCATATAATTGATGCAAAGCGTTTTTTTTACATGAAAGAAGAGGTGATTATCGTTAATACGGCACGTGGTGAATTGATTGACCAAAGCGCACTGATTGAGCGGTTAGAGGCCAATACCAAAATGGCTTATCTTACGGATGTTTTAGATCAGGAACCCATGCCTATTCATCATCCCTTATATAAGTTTAATCAAGTATTTATTACGCCACATATTGGTTCAAGAACCTTTGAAAGCGTAGAAAGGCAAGGGATCATGGCAGTTGAAAATTTAATTAATAATCTTAGCATATAATGGATGAAGTGATAATCGCACCCAAGTCAATGATTCATGGAGATGAGATGATTTTATTGAACCGACCGTATATCGACAGTTTTGTCAGTCAAAAGAATAAAATAGCTTTTATTGAAGTGGGATCTCAGCGTGGTACGGGTTCAACATCGCGTCTTTCAGTTTATGCACAGGAATTAAAAATGCATTTTATAACGGTTGATGCGGATGCTGATAATGCTAGTGGTGCTGCCGAAATTGTACATCGTGTTAATCCTGCTTTTGAAGCTCATCATGCATTAGGTGAAGTTTTTCTTGATGGATACAATGGTGATTCTATTGCGATATGCTATCTTGATGCTTTTGATTTAGTAACAGATTGGCCTCATAAGGAATCTACGATCAATTCATATAAAATTCGAAATGCAGAATTGAGTAATCAAGCCGCTTATGATATGCACCTAAAAGCTTCTAAATCTATTGTAGATAAAGTGATTTCGGGTGGTTTTGTATGTTTTGATGATGTATGGAAAGATCGTTCCGGAAATTGGCAGGGTAAAGGCAAAACAGCCATTCCGTATTTGCTGGATAATGGGTATAAGATTATTTGCTATGTGCAAAATTCATTACTGATGCAGCGTGTTGATGGTTTGCAAGAAGATGAAATGCAAAAAGTTGGCCGTTATCGTGCTCCCGGTAAAATTGGATTATTGTATCTAAAACGCAGGTTGGCGTCATTTTTCTCTTGATTTTTTCTACGTTTTTTGTTTTTTCTTTTTGGCTGCAGGAAACAAAATGTTGTTGAGTATAAGCCGATAACCGGCTGAATTGGGATGTAGTGCCAACTCTGTGGGCGGATCGCCTACCATGTGTTGATAGTCCTCGGGGTCGTGCCCGCCATAAAATGTCCAAAATCCTTTTCCATATTCACCATGTATGTATCTGGCTTCGTTTGCTGCCTGATTTTCACCCATGATAATCACGTTTTTTTTAATGGTATTTTTATTGAATGCGGTTGTTTGCCCCATGAAACCCTTGATGATGTTCTCGTGATTTTGAGTGAGCAGGGTAGGGATGATATCGGATTTGGCTGAAAATTCAAACAGTGTAAAATAATCTAAGTTTTTGGGCAGATTACGAAGATTGGTGTTGTCTATATTCGAATATTCGTACTCGTATGGATTTCTGCTCAGTGTAAAATTGTTGAATGCAAAAGTGCGGCTAAAATCTAGTTTTTGTTGAGCATTAGGGTCCATGGCATCGCCATCAAATACAGCATCACAAATATCTATTCCCTGTGCTGCCAATGCAATATCGTATGTGTCGGTTGCTGAACACATGGCAAAGAGGTATCCGCCACCTGATACAAAATCACGTATTTTGAGGGCAACTTGAAGTTTGAGTTGAGATACTTTGTTGTATCCTAATTTTCGAGCCATAGCTTCGGATGAGCGCACTTGCTCGATGTACCAATCTGCATTGCGATAGGATGCCCAAAACTTACCATATTGGCCTGTGAAATCTTCATGGTGCAGATGCAACCAGTCGTATATCGGGAGTTTTCCAATTATTACTTCTTCGTCATAGATTACATCATAAGGAATTTCGGCATAGGTCAATACCAATGTTACGGCATCATCCCATGGCTGAGTGCCGGGAGGTGAATATACGGCAATTCGTGGGGCTTTCTCTAATTTCACGGCATCCATATTGGCATTGGGGTCGCTAACTTCTGCAATCAACGCTGACGACTGTGCGTCGGTAATCAGTTGGTGGCTTACGCCACGTAATATGCATTCTGTTTCAAACTCTTTGGTATGTTTAAACATGAATGAGCCCCCACGGTAATTTACCATCCAGTATGTGTCAACTTCAAACCCCAATATCCAATATGCAATACCGTATGCTTTAAGATGGTTGGATTGGGTTTGATCCATTGGAATGAAGATGTAAGTGGCGTGCAGAGCCGATTTAAAAGCTGTAAATAATGAAATAAAAAGAATAACCCGAATAAAGAAGCGCATAAATGATTGTTGTATATCAACTAATAACGACATGATGCTTAAAATGGTGTATCTTCAAAAGCATTATCCCAATTTTTAGATTTTACGATACGTGAAGAGGGCTGTTTGAAAGTTTTTTCTTGATGAAACTGTAGATCTTCGATATTCACAAATTTTGTTAGTGAGTGTACAAATCCCAAATTCACATCGGTTGTTCTTCCATGTCGGTTTTTAGCGATTAATATTTGTGCTATTCCTTTGAGTGAATTACCTTCTTCGTCGTGGTTTATCTCATAGTAATCGGGGCGATAGATAAAGCAAACCATATCGGCATCTTGCTCAATGGCCCCTGATTCTCTAAGGTCGCTAAGTAGTGGTTTTTTATCACCACCTCGTTCTTCTACTTTTCGGCTCAGCTGCGATAATGCAATGATAGGAATTTTCAATTCTTTTGCAACGGCCTTGAGCGAACGTGAAATAAAACTAATCTCTTGTTCTCGAAGTCCTCTGGTATCAACGCTACCACGCATGAGCTGCAAGTAGTCAATTACAATCAGTTCGATGCGGTTATGTTGGTGTAGGCGTCGGGCAATGGCTCTGAAATCAGATATTGACAATGCCGGTGTATCATTGATGAAGATAGGGGCTTCGGCTAATTTAGAAAGATTGGCATGAAGCAAGTCCCATTCTTCGTTTGTCAGTTGGCCTGATTTTATTTTAGAAGAATCAATGGTTGCTTCTGATGAGATTAAACGATTAACCAATTCAATGGCATCCATCTCCAGCGAGAAAATGGCCACAGGTTTTTTAAAATCAATGGCAGCATTACGTGCTAATGAAAGGGCAAATGCTGTTTTACCCATGCCTGGCCTAGCGGCTACAACTATAAGGTTGGATGGTTGCCAGCCGGATGTTGTTTTATCAAGCTCGTGAAATCCGGATGGTACGCCGACGCTTTTTGAGTCATTTTTAGCGGCATTTTCCATGTTTGAAATGGCTTCTTTCAATAGGTCGCTGATGCGAACATTGGTGCGACTCAAATTGCCTTGCGAAACATCAAACAAGCCCTGTTCGGCTTTGTCTAACACATCAAATGCGTCAGTGCTTTCTTCAAAGGCCTCAGTAATTACATCTCCAGAAATGCGGATTAGCTCTCGTTTGATAAATTTTTCTTGTAATAGTTTACAATGGCTTTCAATGTTGGCTGCCGAACCCACCCGACTGGTTAATGACGCAATAAAATACGGGCCTCCCACAATTTCAAGTTGGCCTTTTTCTTTCAATTCTTGGGTTACTGTTAATATATCTATCGGCTCCATCTTCATGAATAAGCGCTGAATGGCTTCGTATATCATGCGGTGAGCCGGTTTGTAAAATATCTCGGGTTTTAGGACTTCATTGACCTGCGTGAAAGCATTTTTTTCAAGCATGATGGCTCCTAATACGGCTTCTTCAAGGTCAACGGCTTGTGGTGGTACTTTACCAAAATCCAACGGTTGTTCTGTTGCTTTTTTGCGTGGTTTGAATGTTTTGTCGGTGAATGTTTTGCCTTGTTCCATAATTTTACAAATTTACTTTTTTTGTTCGTTTGTTTTATCTCTCATTTATCGAAAAATGGTAAAGTCCTTTGGATAGTTTTCAACATTTCTCTTGATTGTCCAGTGTCTTTTCAGATTATGAACGATTTATCTTCACTCAATTGCTCTGCTTCTCAATTAACATTTGTGTATATTTATGCCCTTATTAAAGAAATTGAACATGATTCAGATAAAAAACGGCGAACGTGTATGGGATGTTGTTTTCGAACGAAAGTCGGAAGGAAAAGCTTATATTAATCAGGAAGAAATTTCTTTATCCATTGTGCCAGATGGTAAAGAAGCATGGCATATTCTATATGGTAGCAAATCTTTTAGAGCCGAATTGATTGATTTTGATTCTGCCAACAAACGATTTATTCTTAAAGTGAATGGAAAGCAGATTACCATGACGGCTCATACGCAGATTGATCAGCTGCTTGCCCAAATGGGTATTTCTCATTCGAGTAATAAAGCGATAAATGAGTTGAAATCGCCTATGCCGGGTTTGGTGATTGATATTCCGGTGTCGGAAGGGCAAGTGATAGAAACAGGTCAACCCATTATTATATTGGAAGCTATGAAGATGGAAAATATTCTTAAAGCTCAATCGCCTGTTACTATTAAAAAAATCCTAGTGCAAAAAGGAAAACCTGTAGAGAAAAATGAAATACTGGTTCAGTTTGGCTAATTTTTTATTCTTTCACCCAGTCAGGTTTGTAAAAAGTTGAGGCAATCGAATTTATAGTATCTAAATCTATTTTTTTTAGTAGTGGAATTTCGCCTATTACTTGCACTTTTGCATAATTGGTAATGAATGGAATGGATTGATAGTAGTCGTTATCATTAAAGATAATTCCGATGAGAGGCAGCTGTTGTTGTTGGATGATTTCAAGCGTAAGTAGCGTATGATTAATGGAACCAACGTAGTTTCTTGATACCACGACTATTTCGCAATGATGGTGTTTAACAAAGTCAAGCATGGTTTGTTGTGAATTGATGGGTGCCATAATTCCGCCAGCGCCTTCTATCAGTAATGGGCGTTCTGTTATTGGAACTTCGAGTTGTTGGATTTGTATTTCCATTCCATCGTGTTGAGCTGCAAAATGGGGGGATGTGGCTTGTGTGAGCTGAATATGTGTTGGGTGTACTTTACTTTTTGTATCCGTAAGCAGGCGTTTTACTTTATCGGATTCAAGATCGTCGAGATGGCCTGCCTGTATGGGTTTCCAATAATCCATCTTCCATGCACGTGCCAGTATGGCTGATGCAACGGTTTTTCCTACATCTGTTCCGATGCCTGTAACAAATACTTTTCTTGCCATGTTCGTATGGATTGAATGAGTGCATCTATTTCGTGGGTGCTATTAAATGTATGTAAGCAAATTCGAATTCGCTCCGTATTCTTAGGAACAGTTGGGTATCGAATGGGTTTTACAAAAAAGAAATGTTGGTTGAGATGTTTTGACAAGTCCACAACTGCCTCATTCCCTTTACAAAGCAACGCATGAATGGCTGATTCGTTCCGAATCAGTGGAAGTGATTGAGCATGTTGATTAAAATATGCAATTCTACCATGAAGGTCTTGGATGCGTTCGGGATGCGTTTCGATAAATGCGTATGCAGCACGAATGCGTGCCAATACATAAGAGGGTAGGGCAGTAGTGTATATAAGCGGACGTGCAAAGTTGATCAGGTATTCGATGAGTTGTTGACTTCCGGCGATGCATGCGCCTGAGGTTCCAATTGCCTTACCAAAAGTGATAATGCGTGCAAAAATACGCTGGGAGAGTTTTAGCTCTTGTACACGACCCCATCCAAAAACACCGGTTGCGTGGGCTTCGTCAACTATCAAATATGCATTGTGCTTTTCACATAATTCAGTCATCTCCATCAATGGTGTAAGGTCGCCATCCATGGAGAAAATGGATTCTGTTACAACATATTTTTCAGCAGTTGATTTTTTTAGCAATGCTTCTAATTGATTCAGGTCGTTGTGTGCAAATGGAATGCCTGTAGCTCGTGAGAGGCGTATTCCTTCGCGAATGGAAACATGGCATAATTCATCAAATAGAATCAGGTCGTCGGACTGAGGAACTGACGAGAGCAATCCGTTATTTGCCATATATCCTGATGAGAATATCAAAGTGGCTGCTGATTGATGAATTTGAGATAAATAAGCTTCAGTGTCAATGTAAAACTTACTGTTACCGGATATCAGCCGTGATCCCGTAGCACCGTTACTACATAATTTGTATTGGGACAACAATGTATGAGCAGCATCTTCAATTTCTGTTTCACGGGCTAGTCCAAGAAAATCATTGGATGAAAAATCAACCATGTGGGCAGGCATTTCTGACAATTGTCTGTAATTGCCTTCATTTTTTCTTTTATCAACAAGTTGGACGAGGTGTTTTGGTTCACGCGGTTTCATTTATCCTTCAGTTAATGCGGCGTGATTTTTTGAAGATTGCACTTCGGATGGTTTGAAGGTAAGTCCGAGCAGCTCCAGCATTTTTTTGTCTTCAGGCAAACTGCAATTGGCTGTTGTGAGAAGTTTTTCGCCGGCAAAAATAGAATTGGCGCCGGCCAAAAAACAGAGTGCTTGTTCGGCAATACTCATCTCCGAACGTCCGGCTGAAAGTCGTATTTGGCTTTTAGGCATAATGATGCGTGCAGTTGCTATTGTGCGAAGCACTTCCCAAAATGGCAGTTTGGGTGAATCGGCCATAGGCGTGCCTTCTACCGGAACCAAAGCGTTGATGGGTACCGACTCGGGATGTTTGTCAAAATTTGATAGTGTATGTAGTAATCCTATGCGGTCGGTTTTATCTTCGCCAAGCCCAACAATGCCTCCACAACATAAACCAATGCCTGCTTTACGTACATTCTCAATGGTTTTTAAACGATCTTCATAAGTACGCGTTGTAATAACTTGTTCGTAGTATTCAGGCGAAGTATCTAAGTTGTGATTGTAGGCATGTAAACCTGCCTCTTTTAATCGCATAGCTTGCTCTTCGGTTAGCATACCCAATGTGCAACACACTTCCATCCCCATATCTGTTATTTTTTTTACAGATGAAACAATTCGATCAAAATGAGTATTATCTTTTATTTCTCTCCAAGCAGCCCCCATACAAAAGCGTGATGACCCATTGGCTTTAGCATTGAGTGCTGCCTGCAAAATTTCTTCCTCCGTCAGCATCGGCGTTCCTTTTAGAGCTGTTTGATAGCGAGCCGATTGCGAGCAGTAGGAGCAATCTTCAGGACAACCACCTGTTTTTACAGAAAGCAGCGTGCTCATTTGTATTTCGGATGGATTACTCTCTCTTCGATGCAAAGATGCCGCCTCAAAAACTAAATCTAACAAGGGCTTATTGTATATGGTTGTTATTTCTTCTTTTGACCAGTTATTTCGTATCATACTTTCATAATTAATCAGTACAAACTTACACAATTTTTAGCATCCGTTTTTCGAATTATGCAACTATCGGATAGTGTGCAAGAATGAATTCGTTTGCGTTTTACAACAAATTAAATCGTTGCATGAGTTCGTCGCGTTGCGAACGACTGACAGGAATGGTTTGATCTTTTATTAATACATATTCTGAATGAAATGCATCAATATGATGTACATTCACGATATAGGAGCGATGTGCTTGAATGAAATCGGTTGAAGGCAATGTGTCGAGCATGTTTTTCATGGTTTCTCTAATCAAATATTTTTTATCCTTCTGATGTATTTCAATATACACGCCATCCGATTTGATAAACAGAATATCATCAAATTTTACTTTCACAAAAAGTGAATCTTGCTTGATAAATATGGCATTGCTCACAACTTTAATTGAAGAATCGACGCCCAGAAATGGTGTTGACGAGAAGTTGCTGAGTGCGGTTTCTATGGCTGCAAAAATCTCATTTCGGGTGAAGGGTTTAACTAAATATCCGTTGGGCTTTACAACGGCTGCTGATTTTATAGTTTGAGAATCAGAGTAAGATGAGATGAAAATCAATGGCATATTATGATGCTTGCGAATGTATGCACCCAAATCAATACCGGATTTTTCGCCTCCAATATTTATGTCGAGTAAAAATATATCAGGAGGATTATTTTGCAACATCGCAATGGCTTCATCGTATTGTAGTGCATAGTCGGGAACTTCGTATCCAAGTTCAGTCAGATACTTTTGAAGCGTTTCGCAAATGAGTGCCTCATCGTCTAGAATACCTACTTTAGTCATATTGCAGAATTTTTAATTTCTCTAAAATAAATAATGAAAGCAGCACCTTGATTATTTTGAATACTAATCTTTCCACGTAATTGTCGCGCTAACATTTTCATTAGTTTTAATCCAAATGAGTCGGGTCGAATGCCTTGCTCAGAAGGCATTCCGGGGCCGTTGTCTTCAATGATAAGCGCCCATTCATATTCGGGATCTGGCTTGAGAGATATTCGAAGTTCATTGCCATACCCTTTTGAAAAGACATGTTTGTATGTATTGGTGATAATTTCATTTATTATTAAACCAAGCGGAATGATGGTGTCAATGTTGAAATGTACAGGTTCGTCGGGATAAATCTTTTGAATACTTAGGGCTGATGATGAAAATCCTTGTTCAATACCCTTTATCATCCTTTCGATATATTGACTAAAACTGATGCCTGAAAGATTGTCGGTTTGATAAAGCATCTCATGAATGATTGACATGGACTTAATGCGTCCTTGTGCTTCGGCAACAATCTTACTTTCTGACTTGTTTAGAGATGAATCCTGTAATTCGAGTAGGCCGGCAATTATTTGTAGATTGTTTTTTACGCGATGGTGTATTTCGCGAAGCAGAATTTCTTTTTCGGCTAATGATTGATTGATGATCCCTGCCTGTTTTACAATTTTTTGATTCGATTTGTTCTTTTGCCATAGGAAATATGCAACTATCATTGAAATACATAGTGCAATAGCAGAAAGCAGAAAGTACATATTTTTTCTTCGCTGTTCACGATTGAGTTCTAATTCAGAAATTCGTGCATGACTTTGTAATCGTTCAATCTGTCGATCTCTTTGTTGGCTTTGATATTGTTGTTGCAATTGGTTGAGTTGCTCTTGGTTCTCAACCGTAAACAAACTGTCTTTGATGTGATGATAGGCAAGCTGATAATCATACGCCCTATCTTTTTGACCGTTCTCAGCCAATGTGTTGGCAATAGAAAGATATACGGTTGATAGCAGTTCGTTTTTTTGAATTCTTTTAGCTATTTTTTCTGCATTATACAAATGCTGAAGTGCCTGTGTATAATTTTTCTGTTCGGCATACAAAAGCCCGATGATATGTTCACAATCCGACAATTCAGATGCTAAATCAAGCTGTTGTAAAATCAAAAGGGCGCTTGTGAGTATTATTTTAGCTTCATCATATTTCTTTTTACTTTTTAGAATAGAGCCCAGATTAACATATGCTGAGGCAACATATCCCGAATCTTTCAACTCATCAAAGATGTTGATGGCTTCGCGTATGGAGATTTCGGCAGAATCTAAATTGTTGAGATTTTGGTATGCATTGGAAAGATTGATTAATGTGAGAGCTTTCCCACGCCAATCGCCTCCTTTTTCCTTTAATATGATAGATTGGTGATAAATGTTTACTGCACTTTGATAATCTTTCATGGCTCTATATACAATGCCCATATTATTCATGCTTTGTGCCATGCCTTTTAGGTCGTTGATTTCTTCACGAAGTGTGGCTGATTGAATGTAATAATCAAGTGCTTGAGAATAATCACTGCGGAAATGACATGAAGCCCCCATATTATTGAGAATATTGGCTGCACCCTTTTTATCGTTTAGTATCATGCGGATGCCAAGCGCTAACTGGTAATAATACATCGCACTGTCAAATTGTGCTGTGTAATCAAATGCGCCTGCAATGTTGTTGTAGCTTGTGGCTATCCCTGCCTGGTCGCTTTGCTTAATATAAATAGATAATGCCTTCTTTGCTAAAATGTATGCTTCCATTGGATGGGTCTCAGCGAACTCAAATGAAAGATCGTTGTATAGAACGGCTTTATCAATTGGCTCTTGAGTATTTTCAGCTTCCAGATATAAACTGTCAATCAATTGGTGATTTTGTGCACTAATTTGTGTGCTTATTACCAGGAAAAAGAGAAATATGATTATAAAGTAACTATTTTTCATATTTCGACAAATGTATTAAAAGCATTTATATTCCCTGCCTATTCTTGATTTTGATATTTTTGTTACGAAATTGATTATGAGTATCCCATATCAACGAGCTTTATTTTTTGCAGTTTTTCTGTTTATTGAATTTTCGCTTCAGGCACAAATGCTACTTAGCGGAGAAGTGATAGATGCGGCTACTTTCAAGCCCGTAGCTTTTGTTCATGTTTATGACCCCGCATATCCCGATAGAGGAACTTATACAGATATTGACGGACGATTCTCCATACGTGTGGATGCGATACCTGTAGAGCTGCATTTTAGTATCATCGGCTATCAAAAGCATAAGCAAAGAATTCAAACTACTACTGCTCAAGTTCGAATATCAGCATCAGCCGTTGAACTTCCCATTGTTACTTTTTCACCTGGTCAAAATCCAGCTGAAATACTCATCAAACGGCTCATTAACAAACGAGATACTTTAAATCCTAATAAGCTTGGCTCATATACTTATACGGCCTATCATAAATTTTTATTTACAGGACTGGGTGAAGATAAATCCATGCCGGATTCAACAAAATACCTTCAATATAATACTGACGACACGTTGCAACAACAGTTGGGAAGTATTTTGCAACGACAACACTTATTTATTAATGAAACCGTTTCGGAAAAGCGATTCATGAAGCCCGACAGGCATTATGAGAAAATAACAGCATCACGTACATCGGGCATGGAACTGCCAATTTTTTCAACATTGATGCTTCAAATGCAATCTATTTCATTTTATGATAATACATTTTCTATGTTGGGGTCTTATTATGTGAATCCTATATCAATAGCAGGCCTCAGGCAGTATGATTTTGAAATAAACGATACACTTATCTATGAATCAGATACCATAGTGGCCATTTCTTATCGCCCTCGAAAAGGTTCTGCACACGATTTAATGAAGGGATTTCTTCATGTAAATATTAATCGCATGGCGCTTGTATCAGCTGTGGCAGAACCGGCAACCCCATCTTCATTTCATATTACCATCAAACAGCTATATCAATCCGTTGATTCAATTCGTTGGTTCCCTGTTCAGTTGCAAACGGATATCACATCTTCTCAAATGTCGTTTGGTAAAACACAACTTGTGGCTGAAGGTCGAACTTATATTCGTGATATTAAAATTAATCCGTCTTTGAAAGCCGGCAATTTTGGTGCTATTGAAATTGATGTGGATGAGCATGCGGTAAGTCAGGGCGAACAGATATTATCACAGCATCGCGAACACCCACTGCAAAAGAAGGACTCAGCAACTTACGTGAATTTAGAAAAATATAAAAAAAAGATAAACATTGACCGTCGCATTTTAGCACTTGAAAATCTACTCGATGGTAAACTCACAATCCGTTTTATAGATATTGAAATTCCATATCTTTTTAATTATAATAATTATGAAGGTGTGCGTATCGGAGCCGGGCTCTCAACCAATACATACTTGGTGAAATGGTGGACAATAGGCGCATACATGGGATATGGATTTAAAGATAAGTCCATCAAATATGGTGCTTATACTGAATTTATTCCGCATAAAAAGACCGAAACACGTATCCGTTTTACTTTTCAACGCGACCTGATTGAAACAGCTACATCAGAAATGCCACTTCAACCTCCCATACGAGTTGATAATCTGGCCCGGTCTTATACCCTAAACCAACTCGATAGTGTACAGCTTTTTGAGGTAAGTGCGCAAACCAAACCCGTAAAGAACTTACATCTTCGTTTAGCCGTATCACATCAAACCGTTGACCCCGTCAGCCCATATCGTTTTTTGCCCGATACACTACCTAATCAACAATTTTCGTTTAGCGAAATTCATTTTACAGCCAGATGGGGCATACGTGAGAAATATCGTCCGCTGGCAACCCGATACCTGAGCTTAGGCACACAATATCCCATTCTTTGGTTTCATGTCTCTCAAGCTATTCCCATTTTGGGTTGTGATTATTCTTTTACAAGAATCATGGCCAAAATTGAACAACAATATGATTTCAAAAAGGGAGGAAAAATAGGTACCATGATTCATGGCGGCTATGTGCTGAATGAAGCACCTATTAATCGTTTGTTCAGTATGCGTGGCAGTTATGCCGGATTTTCTATTGTTTCTCGTAGCGCTTTTGAAACCATGAGATCTAATGAATTTGTTGCTGATAAATTCATTTCTTGGTTCTTGTATTATACAACACCTACTCTCTTTCGTATTGGAAAAGTCAGTAAACCCGAAATTCGCCTCGTACATAACCTAGGATATGGATGGATGGAGCAACCTCAACGTCATATAGATCTTGAATATAAAACAATGGAAAAGGGTTTCTTTGAAACAGGATTTGTTTTAGATCATTTGCTCTCATATCAAGGAACAGGATTGGGTGTTGGGGCATTCTACAGGTATGGTAAATATTCCGACCCGATTTGGTATGAAAATATCTATGTAAAATTAGCGCTTAAAGCAGGATTTTAACTCCTTTTTGAGAGGGTTTTGAAAAAAAATTCTTTCAATATGCTCCATTTTACTCACTTAATTTGTTGAATTACAAAAAAAAATTTGCCAAGTTCAAACCTTGTTGTATCTTTACGTTGTTAATAATTAATTTCATTTTTATGACCATTTATGTTGGGAATGTTCCCTTTAATCTCAGAGAGGAAGAATTGCAGCACGTTTTTGCACAGTACGGCGAAGTATCTTCTGTAAAAATCATCAAAGACAAGTTTACCGGAAAATCAAAAGGTTTTGCTTTCGTTGAAATGAGCAGCTCAGAGGATGGCAACAATGCCGTTCAACAAGTTAACGGACTTGAAGTAAAAGGCCGTCAGCTTAGGGTTAACGAAGCTAAACCCAAGCAATAATTGACTTGATTTCTTCAGAAAAGCCCGGTTTATCCGGGCTTTTTTTTGATCCTTATGTTAAATTTTAAAAAAAACCTCATCATAGTGTGAAAGATAAATTTGTTTATCGTAATATTGCAATATTAAAATATAAATATGGGCGCAACAAAAACAGATCATTTTACCGATAAGCAGAACGAGATGGCAGCTATAGCTAAGGCGCTCGGACATCCTGCACGCATTGCTATTGTTGAGCATTTGATAAAAACAAATGCATGTTATTGTGGTGATATAGTAGAAGTATTGCCTTTGGCGCAACCTACCGTTTCGCAACACCTCAAAGAACTTAAAAATGCAGGTATTATTAAAGGTGAAATTGAAGGCAATGCAGTATGTTACTGTATTGATAAAAAAAATCTATCCAAGATATCCAACTATTTTGCTTCCATTTTGAATCGTTCATTCAAATCATGTTGTTAATGATTTATTATACTAATACATATAATTATGAAAACAGAGAAAGAATTAAAAGAGCTTGTAAGAAAGAAATACAGCGAAATCGCCCTGCAAGATTCTGAAACGAATGCAGCATCATGTTGTGGATCGGGAGGATGCAGTGATGAAGTGTATAATATTATGACCGATGATTATGCCGAAATTGAGGGATACAATCCGGATGCGGATCTTAAGTTGGGTTGTGGCATACCAACGGAATTTGCCAGTATTCGCAAAGGCGATGTGGTGATTGATTTGGGGAGTGGAGCGGGTAATGATTGTTTTGTGGCAAGGGCTTTAACCGGTGATGCTGGGAAGGTTATTGGTATTGATTTTACGGAAGCTATGATTGAGAAGGCACGTATGAATGCCGAAAAATTAGGATATCATAATGTTGAATTCAGATTTGGAGATATTGAACGCATGCCTGTAACGGCCAATAGCGCCGATGTGATTATCAGTAATTGTGTGCTTAATTTGGTGCCTAATAAAGAATCTGTTTTTAAGGAAATATATCGTGTACTTAAACCCGGAGCGCATTTTAGTATTTCTGATATTGTTCTTACAGGCACTTTGCCCGAACGTATTCAGTCGGCTGCCGAGATGTATGCGGGTTGCGTGGCAAGCGCCATTCAAAAAGATACATATATGGATTATATCAAAAATGCCGGATTTAAGGCCATCAATATTCAAAAAGATAAACCTATTATAATTCCCGATGATATCTTGCGACAATATCTTAACGAAGAGGAAATCATGGCCTACAATCAAAATCCCGATATCATCAGAAGTATTACGGTATATGCAGAGAAAGATTCGGGTTGTTGTTCTTCAAATCAGTGCTGTTAACTCAACTTTTCAATATGTCATTATGCCACTATTCTATCATTCGTAAAAAGGCAGATTCATTAAGCAAAGGAATAGAAAGATCTTCCGCTTTTTTCAGTTTTTCGGGTCCGGCATTATTGCCTGCCAGCAGATAATCAGTTTTTTTACTGATTGAACCGGTGTTTTTTCCACCATTTTTTTGAATCAGTTCTTTCAATTCATCTCTGCTAAATTGATCAAATACACCTGAAATGACAAATGTCTTACCTTCCAGCTTATTACTATGCTTTTTGTTTTCCTCTTCGTCGAGTTCCATTTGAACACCTGCTTTTTCAAGTCGTTCGATGAGGGTGCAATGATGTTCGTCACTGAAAAATCTCACTATGCTTTCTGCAATTTTTTCTCCAATTTCTTCCACCTCACAAAGTGATTCAAAAGTTGCATTTTTTAAACTGTGAATATTTTTGAAGTGATTGGCTAGCTTGCGGGCAACAGTTTCGCCAACATATCGTATCCCCAATGCATACAGTACCCGATGAAATGGAACATTTTGAGATTCGGCAATGCCTGTCAATACATTTTGTGTTGATTTTTCTTTAAATCCTTCTAATTGAACAATGTCTTCGTATGTCAAATCATAAAAGTCGGCATATGAATATACTTTCCCATTTTGATACAACTGCTCAATGGTCTTTTCGCCTAAGCTCTCTATATTCATGGCTTTACGCGAAATAAAATGAATCATCTTCCCCAGTATTTGTGGCTTGCACCCTGATTCGTTAGGACAGTAATGATTGGCTTCATCTTCTCTTTGCACCAATGGAGTATTGCATTCGGGACAATTTCTGATAAACTCAAATGGTTTAGAAAAAAGGTCTCTTTTGGGCCATACAATGCCTGTGATTTTCGGAATGATATCACCTCCTTTTTCAACCCAAACGGTATCGCCAATCCGCAAATCCATTTCTTCAATGAATCCTGCATTATGCAGCGAAGCGCGTTTTACGGTGGTGCCGGCCAATATTACCGGTTTGAGATGAGCAACAGGCGTGATTGCGCCGGTGCGTCCTACCTGACATACAATATCAACTAATAAGGTTGATACCTGTGCAGGTTTATATTTAAAGGCAATTGCCCAGCGTGGCGACTTGGATGTTTCGCCGAGTTGCTTTTGCTGTGAATAGTGGTTTACTTTTATTACGACACCATCCGTATCATAATCCAACGCATGTCTTTTGTTTTCCCAATATGCTATAAAATCGAGAACTTCATTAATATTTTTACAAACTTTGGCGTGTTCATTAATCCGAAATCCCCATTGATGTGCCATTTGTAAATTTTCGTAATGCGTGTCGGCTGGGGTTGGGTTGCAAAGCAATGCATATAGATAGGCATCTAATTTGCGTTTTGAAACTTCTTTTGATGATTGTAATTTTAGGGTGCCGGCTGCTGAGTTGCGTGGATTCTTAAAAAGTAATTCTCCCATTTCGTCTTCATTCAGGCCTTTTTCTGAAAGTTCTTCGCGGAGTTGCCGGTTCAGTTTTTCAAATATTTTTACTGGCATGTATATTTCACCACGAACTTCGAGCTTATTGGGGTGATTATCTCCTTGCAATACTAGCGGAATTGAACGTATGGTTTTTACATTGGCAGTTACATCATCGCCCTGCACACCATCACCACGTGTTACGGCTTGAGTAAGTTTCCCGTTTTCGTAATGGATGCTGATAGCCACACCGTCAATTTTTAATTCGCATACGTATTCGGGCTCTGTTCCCAATGCTTTTACTACACGGTTATGAAATGCCTTTAATTCATCAGCGTTATATGTATTGTCGAGTGATAGCATCTTTGTTAGATGCTTCACTGAATTAAATTTTTTTGTTACAGCACCTCCTACACGTTGTGTTGGCGATAGTGAATCGGCATACTGTGGGAATTGTTTTTCAAGCGTGATGAGTTCTTCAAGCATTTGGTCAAATGCATAATCATCAATAGCGGGTTTATTCAGTACATAATATAAATGATTATGCCTGTTTATTTCATTAATGAGTTTTTCTATTCTGATTTTTGCCTGTTTTTCGTCCATAGCTTTCAGGGCATTTGGGCCTGTACAATACGTTCTTTTCCATTTATGTCTTTGATGATGCTTGTGTGAATATATCCCATTGAGCGAAATAATTCGCAGACAGGTGTGCCATATTTTTCGTGAATCTCCACATAAATCATCCCTCCAAAGTTGAGCATTATTTTTCCTAATTCCGATATGTGGCGATAAAAAATTATCGGATCGGAATCGGGCGAAAACAAGGCCATTTCGGGTTCATGTAATGCTACTTGTTGAGATAATGATATTTTTTCAGAAAATGGGATATAGGGGGGATTCGAAACAAGGCAATCTACTTTGCCGATTTGCTCAATCCAGTTCTTATCTTTCATATCGGCATGAATAAAATTCACATGAGCATTCAATGTATGATTGTTGAATCGGGCTACTTCAAGGGCTTTTTCTGAGATATCAATTGCCCAAACTTTGGCATTGGGCAAGGCGAGTGAAAGCGAAATGGCAATGCATCCTGATCCTGTTCCTATATCAAGAATAACAGGTTGATGATGCTTGTAATTTTTCACAATAAGGTCAACCATTTCTTCTGTTTCAGGACGCGGAATCAGGGTATCAGGGGTTACACGAAAGCTATGATGGTAGAAGTCGGCTAATTCAATAACATATTGCAATGGTGTGTGTTGTTGCAATGCATGAGTGGCGTGATGAATGGCAAGCATGGCAGAGGTGTTAAGCCGTTGATCGGGGTTTTTATGATATGCATTTCGTGAAATACCGGCGGCCCATTCCAGCAGAATATACGCAATTTGTCGTGTTTCGGATGATGTGTAAAGAGGTGAAAGTTCTTTTTCAATAAAAATAAAAAGGGAAGATGCCTTGTTGTTGGGAATCGGCACCTCCCCTCCAAATTGTCGAATACCCGTCATAGGTTTGACAGGGCAATGCCCAGCGTCCAGATAAAATCCTCGTTGCGACGCCCAGCCGGTACAACATTTTCATATGAGCCGGTAAAGCCGGCCTTTACAGATAATATTTTGATGATGGGATATGAAATGCTGATGCTTCCTTCAAATCGGAAATTTTCAGCAATGGTAAGTGATTGCTGGTATTTAAAGTTGTGTGCAATTATAAGTTTTTTCTTGACCAACCGATGCAATCCTGTCCATCCCACTACGCCTCTAAATGTTTGTAACACATAATTGGTGTCGGGTGTGGTTTCGATAGGGTCGCGATATTTGTTGTACTCATACAAGAAGTTAATGTAGGGCTCAAATTCGTGATTCTCGGTTTTAACAGCCCTGAATCCGGCGCCTAATCCACCGTATCCGCGATAAGCAATTCCTCTCAGAAAGGATGTTTCAAATCCACCATTAATGAACCCATACACTCTGTTTTTGGGAAATAATGAAACCATCAGGGATGTGGTAAGTTCATTCGAATTAACGGTTGAGTCAATGATGCCATAGCGGTATTGGGCAAATATCTTGGAACCGATTACCCTTTTTTCTAATTCAAGCTGACCTTTGTTTATGGTGGTGAATGAGCGCAAATTTCCGAGTGTAAATGTAAAGTCAGAGCTTACCATATACTTGATTATTAACGGGTCTTTCTTAGCTACTGCTGCATTGGTGTCGGTTTGGGCTACTGATAAATGTGGGTATATGAATAGAATAAGGATGGATATTTTTCTCATTGTTTTTTTTTGCAAAATTAGTTTTGTATTTTCCTGATTATTCATTCGCAATATTGATGTTATCTACAGAAGGGTGTTAACAACAGTTGTTTTTGTTATTAAAGCGTATTGATTTTTGCGAAGAAGATCTCATCTATCATTTTTATCATCATTTAGATTTTTACCTTTGGGGGGTGATGTTATAAATCAAAAAATATGCGCATTTATCTTACCGGCTATCAACCACGTTTTTTCTTTAAATCAAAACACACCAATTGGTGGCCGTGGAATTATCTAGCCGAAACATTCAAATTGTTGGGCTATGATGCTTATCATATGAACATGAACCGAATTGACCGTTCGCGACCTGCTGTGTATATTTGTTGGAATGCCCCCGACAGTATATCATTGATTGATCAATATGGTATTCATCCTGATAGCATCGTTGTACAAAAGCTTACAAGTTTTGATGGCAGTCCGGAGTCGGCAAATACGAATTGGACAGAGCGTCCTATTGATTTTTTTAAAGGGTGGCACTGGCCTCAATACCAAAAACTGAATGTGTTGCATGAAAAATGGCCCAAATTTTATGCATTCGGAGCACTAACGGATGTGAATAGTTTTCCGGAAAAAAAGAAGATAGTTGACAAGTTTAAAGAACGAATTTTTTGGATTCCTTGGGGCACGATGACTGTGCCATATAATCAGATTATGCAGTCACGCCCGCTAATGAATGGATTTAAGTATGATGCCGGATTTGTGGGAAGTCGTTGGGGAACCAAAATGCGAGGTAATATTACGGAATGGGATGCATTTTTGCAGCCGTTGTTGAATCAGGCATCTTCCTATTATTTGGCTGGAAAAGGCACGCCAAAAGGACCGGTTTCTGTAAAAGAGCACGTTGCCGCATTGCAGCAATCGCGTCTTTGTCCAATTATCCATGCTACTTCATGGAAAGTGGAAAAAGGGATTATGGATCGCTTTTGGACTGTATTCTCTCTTGGCCGTTTTGGTGTGGTTGATAATGAAGGTATCCTTTCTTTCTTTAATACTGATGAGGTAGTGCTCGAAACCAATCCGGATGAGTACGTTGCCAAAAGCTTGTACTATATGAAGAATCCTGATAAGCAATTACCATTTATTGAGAAAGTATTGACACGTATTCAGAAAGAGTATAACCAAAAAGAAGTATGGAGTAAAATTCTGAAACGTATATTTGCTGAAAACGGATTGAAATCCTGATGGAATATTATATCTTTCATCATACGCCACCTCTTGTACGTGTTCATAGTCAAGCACGACAGATTTGGTTTCCGCTTTCATCTGATGTGTTGGCAGTAATAGATTATTTACAAATCTATGCACCTCCTCCGGTTACCATCATGTTAGAAACAAGCTTTGAGCCCTTTTTACCTTCCGGCCATGATTATCGTTTGTTTCAACCTCATTTATTGAAACCAAGACCTATACAGCGAGTTTTGTTTTATGGACAAAGTGATACACTGGCTCATTCATGCCGCTTGATGGGTGATGCGTTAAAAGGCGAAGTTCTTGCTTCGTATGCGGTTCCTTTGCTGAAAAGAGAGAATGCCGATACGTATTTTGATCATCATCATATTCCATATCATGTTTTCTCATATGGCTTGCTTAAAAAAATAAAACCTGAATTATTGATTGTATTGAACGACTGGAGTAAACAACCCCGTTGGGCCATCTCTCTTTGTCGCGCTATGAAAATTCCGGTTGTATGTATGCAGGAATCTGTGATTGATTTTGGAGATGCGTTTCGCCGTATGCAATATGCTGATGAAGTTATGCTGCAGGGTACACAGTCAATGCTCGATTTAAATCGGGCAACGTCATATTTAACTGGCAATCCAAGATATGAGTCATTGCTTTCTCTTTCCTCTTCTGCTCGTAATTATGCGTTGATTAATTGCAATTTTACATACGGCATTTTTGAAGATGTGAGGCAGCCATGGTTGACAGATATTACCGGTGCTTTATCAGACAGAGAATGGGATTTTGTTATTTCGCAACATCCACGTGATAGGGGTGATCTTTCTGCATATAAACAAGTCATTCCCTCATCATCATCGTCGGTTGCCGAACAATTGCAAGGGGCTCGATGCCTGATTACACGTTTTAGCTCGTTGATCCATGAAGCGCTTGTAGCTGGTGTACCTGTCATTTATTATAATCCGCATGGGGAGAAAATGAAATATCGCTTTAGGTTCAATCAGTCATTTTTGTTCCTAGCTACTAATATTGGTGAATTAGAGAAAGCTTTAGATAAAATTCAATCATTCAATTTATCAGATCTTTCTCAAAAGCAATACTTAATAAACCATTGTATTCAACCTGATTCTTTACCTTCAACGAATCTTTCTTCTCTTTTTCGATTATCGCCTTTTCAACCTAAGGGTTTTTCATTATCTGATGCTTTGCGATTGTTTTTTTTTCACCCTATTTTGTTGCGAATAATCTGGCGGTTTAAAAAATCATCATCGTGGGCATAATTCAAAAACAATCCTTTTATTCATCACTGGCCATGGGGCTTGGGATACTACTTGGTTTTGTTACAAGCGGATATTTGCTGCCTAATTTTTTGTCTGAAGCCCAAAATGGATTACTTACGTTACTGAATTCGTATGCACTTATTTATAGCCAGATTGCATTAATGGGGATGGGCACTGTTATTATTCGCTTTTATCCTGTTCTTAAAGATCAACAAAAATCAAAGCCCGTATTTCTTCTCTTTATTTCCATTATCGGATTGCTTGGTTTTCTCTTTTTTGTAATGTTCTATTACTGTACTAAAGGAATGTTTAAAGATGTTTTTGCGACTTCTCCTCTTTTTCGACAGTTCTATTTTCTCCTGCTTCCTCTAACTTTTTCAACCTTGTTTTTTTACATATACGATTCGTATTCAACCGCTATTCAAAAGCCGGTTAGAGGTATTGTATTAAAAGATGTGTTTCAACGAATTTTTATTCTGGCTGCCTTGTTTGCTTATATCTTTTTTTCTGTTCGATTTGTTTCATTTATGTTGTTATACACACTTGCCTGGGTGTTGCCTACTGTTTTATTATTTCTTTTTTTATTGAGGGAAGGGCATTGGTCTTTTCAATTTAAAGAGATATCTGTAATTAAGTTGTATTATCGTGATATGGCCAAAGTGGCCGGTTATTCTTTTTTGCTTGGATTGACGTATGTTGGGGTTACCAATGTGGACGCCATCATGATTGAGCGATATCTTTCTCTTGAGGATGCCGGAATATACGGACGTAATATGTTTTTTGGCGTATTGGTTGCCTTGCCATATCGCATATTGCATAAGTCAGCTTCTGGTCAATTGTCTTCTCATTTTGCACAAAATCGTTTTGATGAAATTCGTAATATCTATTATAAATCATGTATTAATCAATGGATATTGGGCTTGTTTCTGTTTTGTTTAATTTGGATTAATATTGATAATGTGTATCAACTCATTCCTGAAAGTTATGCATCGGGTCGTTATGTGATTTTTTTTATTGGACTTGGCAATCTGCTAAATATGGCAGGCGGAGTAAATACCGCCGTTATAAGCTTTTCGCCTTATTATCGTTGGAATACTTATCTCGTATCAGTTTTGCTTGTATTGATTGTTCTCAGCAATATGGCTTTTATACCTCTTTGGGGGATATCGGGGGCAGCTTTGGCAACGGCTTTGTCGCTCGGTTTGTACAATTTCTCTATGTTTCTTCTATTGCTTATTCGTTATCGGTTTCAGCCCTTTAACATACGTCATCTTCTTGCTTTGTTTTTTGCCTTGGCTGGTATGCTTGCTTGTTATGCCATCCCTGCATTGCCACATTATTTAATAGATATCTTTGTTCGATCTGCGATTTACTCGGTTTTGTTTTTTTCCTTGATTTGGGCTACCAAACTCTCACCTGACATAAACGGGTTTGCCGGTTTCTTGCTGAAGAAACTGAAACGATAACACCATTAGCCCATATTGCCGATGCGAGGCAATTGTGCTATATGTATCCAAAAGTTTTCTACGGTGTGAATGGCTTGCATAAATGCATGAATATCGTCGGGCTTGATGATGTAACAATTGGCATGATTGAGATATGCTGTGTTGATGTCTCGATCCGATGATGATGTAGTAAGCATAATCACAGGTATGTGTTTTCGCTGTTTGTCATTTTTAATGGTTTGCAAAATTTCATGTCCGTTTTTTATGGGAAGATTGATGTCGAGCAGGATGAGATCAGGTAATTCAGCGTCTGTATGATTGCCTTGTTGATAAAGATAATCAATGGCTTCTTTACCATCACGGACAACATTTACGTAGCGAATAGACGGGCAATGCTGAAGGGCTTCTTTGGCCAAAATAATATCCCCTTCGTTGTCTTCAACCAAAAGTAAATTAGCAGTTCTCATAGATTATTATTTGGGTACTGTAAAAATAAAGGATGCGCCATTACCGGGTGTTGATTCTACCCATATTCTCCCGCCAATGCTCTCTGTTAGTTTCTTCACAATAGCTAATCCCATACCTGTTCCTTGAATATCATCATTGCGATGAAGCCGTTTGAAAATAATAAAGATGTTCTCGAAGTATTCAGGATCTATACCAATGCCTTTGTCAATGACAGCAATTTGCCACTCTTCTTTTAACTCAATAGCTTCAATACGGATATCCGGCGTTTCTCCGGGCTTGTGGTATTTGAGTGAATTGCCGATTAGGTTGTCGAGAATGCGTAGCATAGCCGAACGATAGGTCGCAATTTGTGGAAGTTTGTCATAATGTATGATTGCCTTTTTTTCATCAATCAGCGCCTGTTGGTTTTCTAATATCTCAGCAATTATTTCATTCAAGTTAATAATGCTGATTTCAGCATCTGCATTACTGGCCCTTGATAGCTGATACAAGTCGTAAATAATTTGCCTCATACGTTTGGCGCCTTCTACCGAGAAATGAATGTATTGCTCGCCCTTTTCATCTAATTTGCCTTTGTATTGTGCTTGCAATAAGGATAGAAAAGTGGATAAAGATCGAAGTGGCTCTTGCAAATCGTGAGCGGCAACAAATGCAAACTGTTCAAGAGATTCATTTGAGAGTTGCAACTGTTGTGACTGCTCTTTTAATTTCTCGTTCATGTTTTTTATATCTTCTATCTTTTGGTTGATGTTTCGATAATAGCGTCGTAATAAGAGATATAAAATAAACCCTGTGGATACTACATAGAATAACCCCTTGATTGTTTGAAAAATGGAATGTTGTGATAATTCAAGATGACCGAAACAAAAATAAAGAAAACGATCGCTAAGTAGTATCCAAAGCACACCGGCTAATAAATAATAAAGCGTTAACTTAATTTCGGGTTTCATGGTTTTTAGTTAATTGAATTATAAATGTATGTATTGTTTTATAAAATACAAACTTTTATTCTTTAATTTTTGCTAAATGTAATCCATCCAATATCCTTTTGAATGATATAGATGATATCATTGATGAGATGTATGCGAACTAGTTACTTGATGTATTTGGGTTGCTAAATTTTAGTGTTGTCTAATGTTATGATGCTCCTTGGGCAGTGTAAAAAAGAAAGTTGTGCCGCTATTAATGGTTGATTGCAGCCAAATTTCACCTCCTAAGTTTCCGATAATTTTTTTCACAATGGCCAAACCTATGCCCGAGCCACTGTATGCTTCACGTGAATGTAACCGATTAAAAAGTGTGAATATTTTTTCATGATGTTCTTCAGCAATGCCTATTCCGTTGTCTTGTATCGAAAACAGCCATTCTGATTCTTTTTCAGTGGCTTGAATTTGAATAATCGGTTCATTATCTTGTTGAGAATATTTTAATGCATTGTTTATAAGATTATGAAAGAGTTGTTTTACAGGTGCTCTGTATGAGTGGATGACGGGAAGGTGGCTGTATTGAATAGAAGCATTTTTTTCTTCAATTATATTCCGGTGTAGGGTTTGTATTTCTTGAATGATGTCATTCAAATCCAGATTTTCTGTTTTTGATTTGATTTGTCCGGCACGTGAATATTCAAGCAAATCTTGAATAATTTTTCGCATACGTTTTGCCCCATCAACGGCATAGTATATATAGGTTTTTCCCTTCTCATCGAGTTGGCTGCCATACATATCATCCAGTCGAGTCATGAAGTTAGTTACCATGCGTAATGGCTCCTGCATATCGTGCGAAGCCACATATGCAAAATGTTCGAGCTCTTGATTGGATCGTGCCAGTTCTTTGGCATAAGCGGCCAATTTTTCTTCATTGCTTTTGCGCTGCGTAATGTTGCTAAGATATACCGATAAGCCACTAACTGAAGGATAAGCACTCACATCAAGCCAAATTTTTTTTTCTGGAAAATAATATTCAAAATGTTTCGTAATTTTCTTATTCATTGCATCTTGAAACTGGCTGTTGATTTGACTATCGGCATATTGCGGAAACAAATCCCATAGGTTTTCGCCCAATGCTTCTGATGATGAATAGCGAGTGATTTCTTCTGCCTGTTTGTTCCAATATGTAATAATCCATTGATCATTGATAGAAAGGAAGGCATCTCCGATACTCTCTAATATGTTGTTTCTTTCGTTATAGATATCCTCTAATCTTTTCTTAGCTTGCATCTCGCTTATTACCGAAGAAAGATTGGCGGAAAAGGTTTTCAAAAACTCCCATTCATTCTGAGTCCATTTTCTTTCTCTCCTACATTCATCAACGCCGATAAAACCATAAAACAGCCCGTTAACAATCAATGGACAAAAAGTAATGGCCTTTATTTTTTGTTCTTCGAGTGTCTTTCGAAATGCATCATTTTGTATGTCGGAAATCAATGAGCCAAATGTTTGTCCATTGTTTAGCATTGCATAAATCTCAGGTATTAACCTGTATGACAAATTCTGTAATTTGGGATTGTTGATTTGTGGCTCTATACTTTCATCACACCACTCTATTATTTGGCTACATCCTAATTCGCTATTGATTGAATTAACATGGTTCACAAAGTAATATACACGATCTACATCAAGGGATTGGCCAATTTGGCTAAAAATATCCTCAAGTGTATGGTTGAAATCATCCATTTTTAGCAATTGGGTATTGATAACAGAAAGCGTGTTCAAGAGAAAAGCTTGTTTACCTAATTCTGCTTCATTTATTTTTCTGTCGGAGATATCAATTCGTGTTGCCAGAAATCGTGTAATTTGCCCGGTTTCGTTTTTCATCGGCACAATACTCATGTCGAGCCAAAACAGTGTGCCGTCTTTGGCTTTATTTACAATTTCATTACGCCAAATTTTTCCTGATTTGATCGTTTGCCACATATGATGGTAATAGGAAGCGGGGTGGTGACCCGAATTGAAAATGCGTGTATGTTGTCCTATCAGTTCTTTACATTGGTATCCACTGATTGATTCAATGCGCTCGTTTGCTTCTAAAATGTTGCCGTCCAAATCAGTGATAATAACGGCAGTTGATTGGTCGAGCGCCTGTTTGAAGTTTGATATTTCTTGGTATGAACGCAGAATTTCTAATTGTTGTGTTATGCGTTCGGTTACATTTTTGAATGTGGCCAACATGAGCTCATTCCTCTCTAAATCAAGAATGCGTGTAAAAGCGGTTTCGTAGTAGATTTTACCTTTCCCCTTTACCAATACTTCAATTTCGAGAATCGGGTTAAAATCTTTGGTGTTGAAAACATGCTGGAAGAATTCTTGGTATGACGGATAGGGTGGTGGTGTAACAAATTGAAAAGTCAAATCTGTAAGATTCTTTCCTATCAATTCATGTTTGGGTAATGTTTTGCCATACAGCCAATCACGATTACAATCTACAATACGAATGTTCTGGTCAAGGATAAGCATCAGATCGGGAGAGTTTTGAAATATTGAGTCGAAGGAGAATATTGCCGATTCGGCTTTTTTTTCCATTCGCCGCCTTGACGATTCCAGTTGCTGATTGGCTTTTATCAATTCTTGTTCTGCAAAAGATAGTTTCAGCAGGTTATGAACTTTCAGTAGTAATAATTCGCTGTCGAAGGGTTTGGTGATGTAGTCAATGGCACCTGTTTCAAGGCCTTTTTTAAAAAAGTCCTTTTCTGTGGCTAATGCCGAAATAAAAATGATGGGGATATGTCGTGTTTTCTTATTCCCTTTCATGAATCCGGCTACTTCAAAACCGTCCATTTCTGGCATTTGTACATCCAGTAAAACCAACCCAAAGTTTTCTCTCAGCATTTTTTCGAGTGCTTCTTCACCCGATTGAGCAGATTCGGTCAAGAATCCGTTGCGCTGTAGCAATATAGTCAACGAAAAAATATTGTCGGGATTGTCATCAACAATCAGAATGGGAATTTGTGTATATGCTGGTGTTGTTTTGGTCATTGCAAAAGGGATATTTTTTTACGGAAGATGCGTGCTTTGTAATTGACGTTTTCAAAATGGTGTGCCAATCCTGTATATTCAACGGTTTCTTTGGAGCCAAGTCCGAGATATCCAAAAGGTGTTAAACTACTTAAAAGCAGCTTTAGTACGCGGTTTTGTAGTTCGGAATTGAAATAAATAAAAACATTTCGACAAAGAATCAAATTAAATTCATTAAAACTTTGATCGGCTACCAGATTATGATGCGAAAATACCATGCGATGTTTGAGATCATCATGAAAACAAATTTTTCCGTTATGCAGATTGAAGTAATCGCTTGGTTTTTTTTCACCTCCTGCCTCCAGATAGTTCTTTTCAAATTCAGGGAGTTCGGTAACAGCATATTCTCCTATCTTGGCAGCAGATAACGCACGCTGGCTGATATCCGTGGCATAAAGCAGCGATTTATGCAACAATCCGCTTTCTTTCAATAATATGGCAGTAGAATATACTTCTTCACCTGTGGAACAGCCGGCATGCCAAATGCGAATCATGGGATAAGTGCGCAATATCGGTATGATATCCTGTTTGATGGCGATATAGAATATAGGATCACGAAAAAATGCGGATACGTTTACTACAATTTCATCAATAAAATGGGTAAAAAACTTTTCGTCTTTTTCGAGCTTATCAGCCAATGCTTTAAAGGGCATGCGTGTTAAACCTATTATGCGATTGGCTCTTCTGGCAAATGAGGATTGACTGTATCCTGAGAAATCGTACCCGTATCGTTGGTTGATGCGATATATGAGTTCGATGATTTGATCTGAGGTTAGTATGGATTCCGTGGTCATTTTTTTTATTGGTTGCAAATTTCAGTAATGGCATGCATGAGGCAATCCAATTCGATGGGTTTGGTAATATAAGCATTAGCCCCCTGCTTTATGGCTCTTTCTTTTTCGCCACGAGATGTTCGTGCTGTGATAATGATAACAGGGATGTGCATGGTGCGAACATTATTTCTGATATAGTCGAGTGTTTGATATCCATCCATTTCAGGCATCATCAGGTCGAGGAGTATCAGTTCGGTGTTTTCATCTACCGATAGCTTATCAATACAATCATTTCCATTGATTGCAAATGATAAAATGGGTTTGTGTTTTCGCAGTACAGCAGATAATGCCAGTGCATTGGTTGGATCGTCTTCTACTATCATAATGTTCATCCCCTCTTTCATATACTATTTTAAATTGTCATTATTTCTTAAATAGCCAGATGCGGATTAGGGATATCAGCTGAACAACATCCACCGGTTTGGTAACATATTCGGATGCGCCGGCTTCGAGACATTTATCCCGGTCTCCCATCATGGCTTTGGCAGTAAGGGCAATTATAGGTAGGGAATTCCACTGTGATTGTTTTCTGATTTCGCGAATGGCTGTATAGCCATCCATCTCGGGCATCATCATGTCCATTAATACCAAATCGGTTTCTTCATGTTCTTTGAGCATCTTGAGCGCTTCTTTGCCATTAAGGGCTGTGATAACACGTATTTTTTGTGTTTCGAGCAACTTGGTAATGGCGTATATATTGCGCACATCATCATCAACCAACAGAATGGTATAATCGGCTAATGACGCATCATTAGGGATGGATTTTGTTGGTGCATAATCTGTGGGAGGTAATGAAAATAGCATATGCAGTTCCTCTTTCATACGCTGATAGCTGTTGGTGGTTTTAATGACTATGGCTTCTGCGTGTTTTTTTAACTGCTTCTCTTCGTGAGCCGAAAGTGAACGACCGGTATAGATAATAACCGGAATGTCGGCTGAGCTTGATGCTGATTTGAGTTTCTCTAATACATCAAACCCATTGCTATCCGGCAACCCCATATCTAAAATAATGCAATCCACTTCCTGGGTTTTCAATGATTCAAACAGGGCTGTGGCATCTGGCGCTATAATGCAAGAAATTTTTTCTCCTGATAAGAATCTTTCGAGCGCCAAAGCATGGTGTTCATTGTCTTCTACTAGTAGTATTCTTCTGTGCTTTTTGGGCGTGATGTCATGTTGTGTCGGCTCGTTTCTATGGGTTGTAGTTGTTATTACACGTTGATCAATATTAGCAAACGGACTGCTATCAATGGGAACAAACAGTGAGAAAACACTTCCTACACCGGGTTCACTAGTTAATGTAATATCGCCTCCCAGCAGTTTGGCTAATTGCCGGCTGATAGATAAGCCCAGCCCTGTGCCACCATATTTGCGTCGAGTCGAACCATCGGATTGCTGAAAGGCATCAAATACCATGGCATGTTTATCGGCTGCAATGCCAATACCTGTATCTTTTACTGCAAATTGTATCATTGGAATATGAGCAAAGCCGGAGGCAAAGGCCTCCTCTTCCGAAATAGTGGAAACATGAACTTCAACACTGCCCTTTTCTGTAAATTTTAAGGCATTGCTGATTAGATTCTTTAGGATTTGTTCAATACGTAATCCATCGGTTAGCAATACATCAGGTAATGTTGTATCGGCCGAGCAACGGTATAATATGTTTTTTTCTTGGGCCATCGCAATGTATGTGTCATCTAATGAACGACAGAGTTCTTGAATACTGGTGGGCTGTAATTGTATTTCAACACGTCCTGATTCTATTTTGGCTAAATCGAGAATATCATTGATGAGTTGTAAGAGATTATTTCCGGCATTGTGAATGATGCGGGCAAATTCGGTTTGTTCGCCGGTTAGGTTTTCATCGGTGTTGTCGCCAAGTAATTTGCTGAGAAGCATGATGGAGTTGAGGGGCGTGCGTAGTTCGTGGCTCATGTTGGCCAAGAATTCTGATTTATAGCGACTGATTTGTTCCAATTCATGTGCTTTTTGCTCTAACATATAGCTTTTCTCTTCAAGCTGACGGTTGTTTTCAATCATTTCCTCTTGCTGCATTTTCAGCTCTTCTTCTGAGGCCATCAAACGATTTGTTTGCATCTGCAATTCCTCCTGTTGTGCACTCAGTTCCTCTGTCTGCGCCTGCGACTCTTCGAGTAAATCTTGTATCTTTTTTCGGCTTTCAGCGGTTGCAATAGCAATGGCGATTACCTCTGAAATGGCTTGCAATAACTCAATATGACTTTTTGTAAATTCAAGATATGAGGCCAGCTCAATAACGCCTTTTATCTCATTTCGATAAAGCAATGGAAGTGCATAAATGCATACTTGATTGGTTTCGCCTAATGCCGAATTGATTTTTAGGTATTCGTGCCGAATGTGGCAAATATGCATAGCACGCATGTCTTTACCTGCCTGCCCGGCTAAGCCACTTCCTAAAGCAAGAGTTGGTGGGAGTGACGTCATTTCAATGGCATATGCTCCTGATAATATTAACAGTTGTCTTTCTGCATCAAAATTAAAAAATGCACCTGCCTTGGCCTGCACAATATTTGATAGTGTCGATAGTGTGTTCTCGGCAAGTTGAGTAATGCTCATATCACCACGAAGCGAATCATTAATGTGCGAAATGGATTCTTGCAACCAAATAGTATGTCTGCTTTCTTCGTCGTATCGTTTTAAATTCTCAGTCATTTTTTGGATGGCATTTCCCAGTATGTCTTCCTGATCTTTTGCTGTAATTATACTGCTATAATCACCATTACCCAATTTGTTGGCATGCTCAATAATGGTATTCAGATAAGAGATGGTTTCGTTGGCGCTTTTAGAGAGTTGTCCGAGCTCATCTTTTGAATGAATAGCTATTCTTTCAGTAGTTTTTCCTCTGCTGATCTTATTAAATACTGCGGCCAACTGTTGGATTGGAGTTGACATGTTTTTGGCAAATATCCACGATGCCAAGAAGGCAAGCAAAAGAGAAAGTAAAATAAGGATGATACCTTGATTTCGAACTTTATTAATGGGGGCAAATACTTCGGCTGTTTCAATTTGTACAACAGCCCCCCATCCAAACTCGTTCATAGGTGTCCAAATAGCCAAAACTTCTTTGCCATGATATCCTTTGCGAATACCACTACCTCTTTTTCCATTTAAAGCGTCAGAAGAGGGTGCGTCGGTATAGGTTGAAGCAGTTATGAAAGATAAATGAGGCGCATTGCGTGGTGGAACAATATATTGTATAGTGTCGTGGATTTGTTGAGTTAATAAAATCTCACCGGTTTGTCCAAGCCCTTCAAATTCATAACAAATATCACGAAGGGTGGTGTTATTCATTTTAAAAACCACAACTCCGGCATATTCGTTTGTGCGATAATCGCGAATTTCTGCAAAAACCATCATGGAGTATGTTCTTAAAAATGCATCATACACATATCCGACAAACCAAGATGAATTTTCTTTGGGAGGAGTAAGATAATCTTCTTGAGGGAGACGTCCGATAATGTTACGGTTTGTATTGGCTATGATAACTCCATTTCTATCGCGAATGCCAATATCAATGATTGATGATTTATTCCCTTCAATTGTTGATATTTCTTGGCCTTTCTTCTGCTGCATTCGTGAGAAAATAAAATCAATATGCTGCTGAATTTTTAGTATTATTGATGTATCATTAGGCCCATCGGATCGTAGTTGACGAGCCAAATAAGTACTGCTGATAATTTCGGCTTGTTCTTTTCGTAATTCAATGGCGTTTCGAATATGAAAAAGTCGTGAGTTAAGTGTTGATTGCAAGCCGTTCAGTGTTTGCTCGGTGAGCGATTTGCGGAATGAATAGAAATAAACCCCACCAACAACCAAAACGGCCATGAGGGTAACCAGCATGAAAAGGAATGTAAGCTTTTGACGGATTTTCAAATGTAAGTAGGATGTGAATTAAAAACGAAACTACTAAAAAGCCGCCAATTAAAAAAATCATTCAGAAAAAGTTACAGACCTCGTATTTCAGGAGATAAGAACTATCGAATAGGTAAGTAGAAGTTGGGCATGTGGTTTAAGAAGCCCTCCAAAATATCACCTTTTTTTACAGGACCAACGCCAGCCGGAGTGCCGGTAAAAATTAAATCTCCAATTTTAAGGGTAAAAAAACTAGAGATATAGCTGATTAGCTGATCCACTGAGAAGAGCATGCAACCGGTATTACCTTGTTGCACACAGTTGCCGTTTAAGTGCAGCGAAAAATCTAATGTATGTATAGGTGGCAGTTGACTTATATCAACCCATTGACCAATGAGGGCGGCTCCATCAAAGGCCTTGGCTTTTTCCCAGGGCAATCCTTTTTCTTTCAGGCGGTTTTGTATGTCGCGAGCCGTAAAGTCAATTCCCAACGCTACTTCCTGATAATATCGGTGCGCAAAACGTGTTTCAATATGTTTTCCCAAACGGTTGATGCGAACAACCACTTCTGCTTCATAATGAACATCATTCGAAAAGTCCGGATAAAAGAAAGGTTGTTTGGGCAGAATGAGCGAAGTGTCGGGTTTCATAAACAATACGGGCTCCTGCGGAACTTCATTTTTGAGCTCTGCAGCATGCTCGGCATAATTGCGACCTACACAAATAATTTTCATTTCAGATTACTCTTCAGCATACGAATCAGGTTCGGGCTTGGGTTTGGCAGAAAGAATTTTTACAAAAAAGTAACCGCTTACTATAATTACTAAAAGCTGAACGGTTATCATGGTTACGAGGGCAATAGTACTCATAATGTTCGTTTTTTTCGATTTTGATAGGCCTTATATACCAATACGCAAATAAACAGATAAAGAGCAAGCAGCATGAGTCGAGCCAAATCCAAGTAGAATATGGGATTGATATAGCTGCCCTGAAAAAGATGGTCGCCTTTCTTTATGTTGTCGCCAACAGCTACAAGGGGTTTGTCGTGGGCCGATTTAGTATAGGTGTAAGTAGGTTGAGCTTGATCGAATCCGGTTAAAATGATGTGTTGTTCTCCATCTTCAGATTGTATTTCTGTCACTACACCATCTACCGGTGATTGAAAGTGTGAAGAAAACCAGGCGCGATTCACTTCCTTGTCCGTGTGTAGAAGTTTACCGATTAAGCTGCCGTGATCCAGTTCATATCCTTCCGTAAATGCTTTTCCCCAGTCGCCGTCTTTAGGTGTGATCAGTGTGCCTAAGAGGATAATAATAAGAAAGAGCGGTGTAACAAAAACCATGATGTATTTAAAAAATCCGGGAACTTTCATGTCGGCACCCTGAGTAAGTTCTTTCCATCCTTTATTGATGCCGAAAATCCAGGCAAAAAGAACGGTTTCGAGGGTGGCAAAAATAACGAGTGATGCGGTGCCTGCCCAGTAATCGTATTCATCGAAGAATCCTTGTTGGAAGAAAAATACGGTAGGCAAACCCATAATCAGGGTAATGAGCCCAAACGAAAATGCCGATTTGTTGCGCGTCCATTTGAACTCGTCTTGCATAAATCCCATCCAGGGCGTACCCATGGCTAAAGATGATGTGATGCCAGCAAAAAATAGAAGACCAAACCACATGAATCCGGCAAAAGTGCCGAGAAATGCACCCCATTGATTAAATAAATAGGGCATGGTTTGAAACGCCATTGAGAAACCTGCATTTTCTTTTACCCAGTCGAGCCCTAAATAACCCACAGATATCGGAATAACGATGGAGGCACCAAGTACAATCTCAACAAATCCGTTCATCCATCCTGCTCCCATGGCATTAAGCGCTATATCGTCTTTAGACCTAACGTATGACGCATAACATTGTATCGTACCCATGCCCAATGATAGGGTAAAGAAAATTTGACCGGCTGCAGCAAACCAAACTTTCAGGTCGGTGAGTTTATCAAACTGTGGTTCCCACAAGAAGTTAAGACCGGTATGAGAATTACAATCGGCACATAATCCGGTATCGCCCAATGTTACACCCCTTACAGCAAGCAAAACGCCAAAAAGAATCAATAACGGCATGCCTATTTTGGCAACTTTTTCCACACCGCCACTCAATCCTCGAGATAGGATATAAGTATTGAGCGCCAAACAAAATACATAAAAAATAACGGCCTCAAATGGAATACCCGTAGTAGATTGGCCTATATCAACATATTGTGTAAAGAATGAAGCCACTTGCTCCTGATTCATGCCTGTAAAGGTTTGCACGATGGAGTGAAAAACATAACTCATGGTCCACGATTCTATATAACAGTAATATGCAGCTACTCCAATATTGGTGAAAATACCGAATACACCAATATATTTCCACAAGCGTCGTTTATCCATCGAATCAAGAATAAAAGGTGTGGAATGGTTGTTTAACCTTCCGCCAAAACGACCTATCGACCATTCAATCCAAAGCAAGGGTATCCCCATAAGCAAAAAACAAACTAAGTAGGGAATGATAAAGGCACCACCGCCATTCTGTACGGCCTGTACCGGGAAACGTAAGAAGTTTCCTAAGCCCACGGCATTGCCTGCCATAGCTAAAACCAATCCGATACGTGTGCCCCATTGTTCTCGTTGTGCCATAATATGATTGATGTTTTTTTCGGCTTAAAGTAAAGGAAACTTTTTCAAAACATAAACCGATGAAAGAAGAAAATCTAATTTAATAGGCCGGAAACTCTTTTTTTATGATACACTTTAGACAATAGAGTGCATAATTAGGAAAATCGTATCTTTGCCATCCTATTTGATAACACAAACATACTGCTATGGCAGAAATGAACAAGGAAAACAACGAACATCCTGTGCCATCAAACGAGCACAGTGCTGACAAACCATTGACCGAGAGTCAGGCATCTTCACATACGGATGAGGCAGAGGATGAAATAACACGGATAGATGGTGCCGAAGAGGAGATAATGGATGAAATGGAAGAAGAATTACTTTCTTTCGACCAGCAAGATGCAACGGCATTAGCCGATGTTCTAATTCATTTAAAATCCGACGAGCAGGCCTTGTCTTTTCGCAAATCTTTTAATCTGCTGAAGAAGAGATTTCGGGAACTACTCGAAGACGAGAAAACAAAACAATACAATCTGCATATTGAAGAGGGGGGCACGCCCGAATCGTTTTATTACGAACCCAATGAAGCACTTACTCGACTGAAAGATGCTGTTCGTACTTATAGTGATAAGTTGAGTGATATTCGTAAGCGTGAAGAGCAGGCATTACAATCCAATTTTTTAGCCAAACAGGATTTAGTACATGAACTACGTAAGATGATTTCTGAAGAGTCGGATATCCGCAGGGCTTTTGAACGATTCAATGAACTAAAAAGCAAATGGTCGGCTATTGGTCATGTCCCTCAGCATTTGGCCGAAGATTTATGGAAAAATTTTAAATTTCTTTCGGATAAGTTTTACGAATTTGTTCAAATTAATAAGGAATTATACGAAGTAGAACTAAAACGTAATTTGCAAGCCAAGCAACTTTTGGTGCGTCGTGCAGAGGGGCTTATGAAAATGCCGTCTATTCAAAAAAGTATAGAACTTTTGCATGCCATACAAAAGGAATGGCGCGAAACAGGTCCCGTGCCACGCGATTATGCAAAACCACTTTTTGATGCATTCAAGGATATTGTACAAAAAGTATATGCCCGACGCGATGATTATGTTCGCGAACGCGAAGATGAACGAAATGCCAATTTGGCTGCCAAAACGGCTTTGTGCGAACAATTGGAGGCAATTAATTCAACCCCTCTATCATCCCTCGCCCAGTGGAAAGAAAAAGAAGTTGTTTTACAACAATTGGATGATCAGTGGAAAAAAATCGGTCGTGTGCCAACTGAGCATAATGATGCCATTTGGGAACGATTTAAACAAGCTCGACGCGGTTTTTACAGATCGAAACAACCGCTGCTTAAACATATTCATGATGAGTTGTCAAAAAACTATGCATTAAAAGTACAACTCTGCGAAAAGGCAGAAGCCCTACAGTCGCAAACCGATTGGAAAAAAATAACCCAGGATTTTATTCATCTGCAAGCCGAATGGAAAAAAATTGGCGCTGTGGAACGTAAAAAATCCGATGCATTATGGACTCGATTCAGAGCAGCTTGCGATGCTTTTTTTCTAGCTAAAGAAAAATATTTTGCAGGCCAAACTGACAGAGAGCACGAGAATTTGAATAAGAAGAATGCGTTGATTGAACAGATGGAGGCATTCACCCCTGGCGAATCGCTTGAAGAAAATCTTCAACATATCAAAGTTTTTCAGCAACAATGGCAGGATGCCGGTTTTGTTCCTATCAAAGAAAAGCCAGCCCTTGAAAATCGTTTCGAAAACGCCATTAACGCGCTGTTGGAAAAAATGCACATTGATAAAGACAAGAAATTTAGAATTGAATATAAGCTGAAGATTGATGGAATAATGCAATCTCCTCAAGCAGAAACATTGCTAAAAGAAGAACGCAGTTTTGTCGGAAATAAAATTCGTAAACTTAGTGAAGAGATCGCCCAGTTGGAAAATAATCTGGGGTTCTTTCGCCATGCTAAAGATGCAGCAAATATCAAAATGCAATATGAGGCCAAAATAGAACAGCTTAAAAAGGAACTCATGCACCTAGAAGAACGCCGACAACTGATAAAAAATGCTTTTCAGAAACTTAGTAAGTAAATACTTGATTTAACCATGGTGTTTTCTGTTTGATTATTACATTGAAAATACTCACTTTCATGTTTTTTTCTTTGATGATTATTTTGTATCATTGTTGATAAAATGTAGTGATATGAAACCCATTTTAGTTCCCTTAGATTTTTCTGACTCTTCTTTACATGCATTGGTTTATGCCAAATATTTGGCAAAATCATGGAATGTATCATTGCATTTGTTGCATGTGATGAACTCTCCCCGTATTTCAATGCATGCCGAATTGGCTGTAAGGGCTGATAATTTTGAACATGAAAAACAACAAGCGAATAATCGCTTATGTGATATTCAATCGGGCTTGAAGGATGAAGGATTTCAAACTGAGATATCTGTTGAAACGGGTTTTGTAGCTGATGTGATTCATGATTTGGAACAAACCCAATACTATTCTTATATTGTGATGGGAACAACAGGTGCTACCGGTTTTGTTGACCGACTTATTGGTAGTAACGCTACTGCTGTGATGAATAAAGTAAATTCTCCTTTAATCTTGATTCCACACGAATCGCCTGAACCCCATTTTCACGATTTGGTTTTTTGTACGCAGTTTCAAACCGACGAAACAGAAGTGCTTCAAAAAGTATTTGCTTTTGCTCACCATTTCGGAAGTCGCCTCACGCTGTTGAAAATTAATGCCGATTGGGTAATGGAGTTGTTTTCGGATGATTCACATATTAAACGTATTCAAACTGCGTTTTCTGGCGAAAAAATGCAAATTGAAATTCTTAAGGCAGATACAGTACTTGTGGGCATCGATGATTATATTGAATCCCGTCAGCCGGGTATGCTTGTTATGGCAGTAAAACGAAAATCTTTGATTGAACGATTGTTGGATGGAAGCACATCTCGTCGCATTGCGATGCATACCCGTATTCCACTGTTGATTTATCATCATTGATGTAAACGCACTCCATAACTCATTCCGCCATTTTACCACTTCGTTTATTCCATTTAAAAAATGTCTTGATTTTCGTTCGAAAAATTGTTTAATTTTACGGCATTACATCATTTATATTATAAATTGTTATGGAAACCTTGGCAAGCTCAGAAACCATTTCGGTTACAAGTCCGGTTAGCTTACGTCAGTTATATGCTTTTGAGGCCGATGGTCGTGATCGTATAGATAAAATTTTTCAGCAAGCACGTAATATTCAACCTTCTATTGAGGCCCTTACCGCCAAAGAGCGTATTGAATACGTGATGAAGATTAAGGATTATGTAATTGCTAATCGAGAATCACTCATCGATCGCATTGTGGCTGAAACCGGAAAATCGCGCTTTGATGCATTTACTTCTGAAATATTCGAGATATGTGATGTGATAGAAATTTTTAAAAAGAAAGCTTTAGGATTACTCAAAGACCAAAAAGTACCAACTCCCTTGGTTTTAATGGGTAAAAAATCATATGTTATTCCTCAACCATTAGGGGTTATATTGGTCATTACACCATGGAATTACCCATTGTATCAAACCATGATTCCTTCGATATTTGCTTTCTTGGCAGGGAATGCCGTTGTAGTGAAACCCTCAGAAGTAACACCTCTGCGTGGAGTGGTGGAGGAAATTCTAGAGAAGTCAGGTTTTTTGAAAGATGCCATACAGATTGTTTATGGTGGAAAAGAAACAGGTTCGATGTTGATTGACAGTCGTCCTGATAAAATTCATTTTACAGGCAGTTGTGCTACCGGACGAAAAATTATGGAACACGCATCCCGATATCTGATACCTGTAGATTTAGAATTGGGAGGTAAAGATGCTTCTATTGTGTTTGATGATGTTGATATAGATCGTACAGCCAATGGGATTTTATGGGGTGCATTTACCACGGCAGGCCAGTCGTGTACTTCTATCGAAAGATTGTATGTACACCAGTCGATATATGATAAACTGCTAAACGAAATTGTTCGTCTTACGCAGCAGTTGAAAACGGTATCATCAGAAGATGATTTACAAAAAACAAATGTAGATGTAGGTGCTGTTACAGCATCATTTCAGTTGCGTATTATCGAGGAACATGTGCGTGATGCTATCGAAAAGGGAGCTGAAATATTGTGTGGTGGCAAACGCATTGAAGGCACACAAACATTTATGCCCACCGTGCTGGTGAATGTGAATCATAGCATGAAAATTATGACTGAAGAAACCTTTGGCCCCGTATTGCCTATTATGCCTTTTCAAACAGAAGAAGAAGTAATACGCTGGGCAAATGACTCACCTTATGGACTGGGAGGTAGTGTTTGGAGTAAGGATTTGAAGCGAGCTGACCGCGTGGCCCGAGCTATGAAAACAGGGAATGTCTCCATTAATAGTCACATGATTACAGAAGCCAACCCGCATCTCCCTTTTGGAGGAGTGAAAGAAAGTGGATTTGGTCGTTATAAAGGAGATTTTAGTATTTGGACCTTTTGTAATATGAAATCGGTGTTGGTTGACAAACAGTCATCCATGATTGAAGCGCATTGGTATCCTTTTTCGCCCACAAAATACAAGTTGCTGAATACCATTCTCGACAGCTTGTTTGTTCGAAGTAAAAAGTGGCTAAATGTATTACAGACCGCCATGCAGTTAGATAAAATCGGACGCAAAGAAAAATATTGAAGATGGAATATATGCATGATTATATCATTGTGGGCTCAGGCGCATCAGGTGGATTTCTTGCCGGTAATCTGCATAAGACAGGTGCTGATGTTTTGCTTATAGAAGCCGGCAAAGCATACAATAAGAAAAACTTCCCCAATAATGAAATGCGTGGTTCGGCAGAATTATACTGGGGTGGAGGTTTTGAATTTGATTCAGAAGCCAAAACGGCTTATTTGCGTTCACGTTGTTTGGGTGGTACCACCATCGTGAATCAGGCCCTACTTGATCGTTTTGATGAGGATGTTTTTGACGATTGGAAAAGCCGAACGGGTATATCATGGATGAATCTTTCTGATTTAGAAGATTCTTACGACGCCATTGAACATGGCATGAAACTGAAAACTTTTGAGGAGAAAGATATGAATAACAATGCACGCCTCTTTAAAATGGCGTGTGAAAAATTGGGCTATGACTGGAAGTTTCTTCGTCGAGGACAGGATGATTGTGCCCTGGAGAAAGGCAACGATTGCATAGCATGTTTGAATGGATGTCATCGCGATTCAAAACAGAGCACATGGGTTACTTCTTTACAAAATGCCATTCAAAATGGACTGCAAGTGCAATCAGAAACGGAGGTTTTGTCGGTTGAACATCATGCTGATTTTTGCAAAGTTCATGCAATAACCCCCCAGGGAAAAATAGCGTTGAAATGTCGTAAACTGATTTTGGCTGCCGGCTCCTTTGGCACTACTCAAATACTACTACGCTCAGGTTTTGATAAGAAATTACCTGCTTTGGGAAAAGGATTTTGCCAACATCCACAATTTATGTTCTTTGGCGTATTTGATGATGTTGTGGATGGTTACAAAGGCGCATTTCAGACCTTGGCATCCGGCAAACACCCTTTCCGAAAAATGGGATTCAAACTTGAAGTTGTTTATGCTCCACCGATTTCTGCCGGCATGTTGCTTAATACCTTTGGTGCCGATTTTCAGGCGCAAATGTTGCATTATCGCAACATGAGTAGCATCGAGGTCGCTGTTCGTGATGAGCCAGATGGAGGGCGATTGCGGATTAATAATAAAGGTCGTCTTATTGTTGAAAAACATCTGACACAGCAGGATAAATCAAGAAAAGCTGCCGGTGCCGAAATGCTTAAACAAATTTTTATGGCACAGGGCGCTAAAGAAATTCTTGAATCTCCTTTCTTCTTTGGGCTTCATTTGATGGGAGGATGCGCCATTGGCACATCAGGCAATCAGTCCGTTGTTAATCCCGATTTCCAAATTCATGATATGCCTCATATTTTGATTGCTGATTCAAGTATTTTTCCTAGTGCTCCCGGCATCAATCCATCTTTATCTGTCATGGCCTTTTCTCATAGATTATTCAAACAACTCAATCATTCTTAACGATATGGCAACGCTATCAAATACGGCAAAAAAAACATTGATACGCATAGGAAATATTTTTATTCCGGCATACAACGATTTACCTTCTTATGAAGCTTCCGGCGCTGCTAAGCATATTGACGAAATTGTTTCCTATGCTCCTAAAGCCGATATTCAAAGTTTAAGCTTGTTGTTAGCTTTTCTTAGCATTGTACCCAACGCAACCCTACGTTGGATGGTAAAACAAATGCGAAATAGCCATTTTCGAAGTGGAAACGCCTACTGGACACTCTTTCGTCAGCTTGATTTTGGTATTCGTGGTATTGTGTTAGGTACATACTATTCAGGCGAAACCTTGTCGGAGCAGCATCCTAAAGAGCCATCAAATCAAATTGGTTTTTATCTTACCAAAATTTCCGAATGATAGCCGATTATTTATTTTGTGGCATTATTTTACTACTTACTCCAAGCTGCTCTTCAATTTGCTGAATGCGCTCAGTAAGTATGGAAATGGTGTTTGATTGTTGCTCAATAATTTGGCTTTGTTTTTCTACAATGTTATGCAACTCCTGCACTGATTTTACAAGGGGTACTGTAAATTCAGCATATCGTAGGCCCCAAAGCCCGTCATTGTCTTGTGGCTTATCCACGCCACTAAACAAATAATTTGATTCTTTTGCCGCTATTTCAACGTCTTGGGCTAAGAACCCGCTAAACCTTATCTCTTCAATTTGATATTTATTGCTCCAATCAGTTGTATCAACATATCCTTGCAATGCATTGCTCGTTGCAATATTGTATTGATAAGTAACGGGTTTTAATTTAAGAATAAAATCCAGTCCTTTCACATCATCTTGTACATGCGATTTGGCTCGCTTATCTGATATAGTAGTCCATCCAACTTGCCCACCTATACTTGTCATAGCATTGTTGCCGATTCTTACCCTATTATCGCCACCGAATGCCAGATTGCTATTGCCCCCAATAGCAACGCAGTTGGTCCTGTTGTTATTATCAGATGCTGTATTATACCCAATAAATGTATTATAATTTCCGGTTGATATGCCAGTTGAAAAAGTACCTGCATTATAACCCAATGCAGTATTATAGCTACCTGATGTTACAAACTCTAAAGCCGAATATCCTGTAGAAGTATTTCGAGTTCCAATATTATTATTATTTAATGACAAACAGCCAATTGCAACATTGCTTGAGCTATTACAATTGGTTAATGCATCTCGTCCAATAGCTACATTATAGTGACCTGCAGAATTTATCGCTAATGCTTGATAGCCAATTGCAACATTGCCTGATCCCGAAGTATTTGAAGATAAAGTTAGGTATCCAATTGAAGTATTAAAGTTCCCGCTAGAATTAAGCATCATGGCTTGATAACCCATAGCCGTATTGTAATTTCCCGTGTTCATCGCTGGAAAAATTTCCCCTCTTAGTGCTTCATATCCTACAGCTACATTATAATTGATGAATCCTGTATTTGAATTATTTGCATAATACATGGCCTTACTACCAATAGCAGTACCTCTTTCTCCTGCCACATTTGATAACATTGCACTAAATCCAATTGCTGTGTTTAATCCTCCATACTTGTTGTATAATAAGCTTAATGTGCCAATTGATACATTACATATACCATGAAGATTCATTCTAAGAGCTTCACTTCCAACTGCGATATTTGAATAACCGAATGAGTTATCGCTTAATGCAGATGTTCCCAATGCAATGTTATTTAATCCTGTATTATCAGCAGGAGCTATGGAACCTCTTAACGCTTCCCTACCGATTGCAATGTTAGTGTTAGCGAAGGGTGCAACTTGGTTGTTAGCATATAGCATAGCGCTATGTCCTATGGCAATTCCATAATCACCGGCTCGATTGGATTTTAATGAGTTGGATCCGATAGCTACATTAAAACTTCCTATCTCGTTCATATACAATGCATCAAATCCTAGAGCGGTATTGTATGATCCGGTTGAATTATTATACAGAGCTCTGTATCCATCCGCCGTATTGTATCCCCCTGTTGTGTTATAATGCAGCGATAATGATCCGGTTGCCGTATTGAAAGAACCTACTGTATTATTGTACATAGAGGTATAACCATTGGCAATATTATGTTGTCCTAAGGTGTTATTACGTAATGTGAAAACACCAATTGCATGGTTATGGGCACCGGATGTATTATTATAAAGTGACTGATACCCATTGGCAATGTTTCCAAATCCTGTAGTATTTTGATACAGCGCTTGGAATCCAACAGCAATATTAAAGTCGCCGGTATTGGATGCAACGGTAGTAGATCCTCTTAATGCTTCAAATCCAACAGCAATATTAGCATTAGTTCCGCTTCTGCCATTGTAATACATAGCCCGTGAGCCAATTGCCGTTGCATGTGTTCCGCTTATATTCGAATATAATGCATAAGCTCCAACTCCAGTATTATAATTAGAACTTGTATTAGAAAAAAGTGCTTCATGACCAATTATTGTATTTTGAAAACCTGTTGAATTATTATAACCAGCCCTATATCCCATAGCTACATTTTCTGATCCGGAAGTGTTCGAAAACAAAGATTGATATCCGATAGCCGTATTACCTGATGCAGTATTATTTAATAGAGACATCGCACCACAGGCGGTATTATATGCTTCTGTATTATTAAGTAGTGCTTGATATCCAATTCCTGTATTATAGTCAGCATCATTAGAATAAAGTGCTTCATACCCACATGATACATTGTAAGATCCTATGTTGTTGGAATATAGAGAATTATATCCCATTGCTACATTCATTGTACCTGTGGAATTTGTATAGAGTGAGGAATATCCTATACCGGTATTTCGTGCAGAAGATATATTATTGAATAGAGAAAATGCACCAACAGCAGTATTTCTGTTTCCAGTCGAATTGTTAAAAAAGGATTGGTATCCAATCGCAACATTATTGGCCCCGGTAATATTCGTATTCCCTGATTGATGTCCGGCAAACAAATTATTATTATTAGTTAAGTCATCGTTTGCTCCAGCTCCTTCGCCTATAAATATAGATTTTCCGGTATTATAAACTTCAATTTGGCCAGTTGTTTTGATGCGAATTTTCTCTGTATTGTTTGTATAAATTGAAAGAGGATTATTGTCTGTTGTGCCTAAAAAATGAGTTCCAGGCATGGTTCCTGCATTTCCTAATAAAGCCCAGTCATTACCACCTGCTCCAGTTATGGCAATCCACTCAGTGCCATTCCAGTAATAAAATCCGGGCAGTACATTAAAAGGTGTAACACCTGCCGTAGATGTATTGTAAACGAGCAATCCCGTAGCTATAGTTGCTCCTATGGGCGCATTGTTGTTGCGAGATACAAGCGCAACCCGCGGAATTAACACTCCTTTGTCGGTAAAGTTAATATCTAACCCTGCGCTTGGGTCAGGGGATGCGCCTGTCCCATTGATGCCCACATTTTGAGAAATTGCAAAATGACTCAATGTGATAAAGAAAAATATGTGTAAGGAGTGATTAATAAACTGACTTTTGATGCTCATGGCTTGTAGTTTAAAATATTGATTCGAAATTATACATTATTTTCGTGTAATTAATAGCGATTTATTATTGCTGTTGATTTGTTGAGAGTACTATCGTTTGGGAGAAATATTATACTAATTTTGTCATGAACCAAAAGAAAATGTATGAAGCTGATTGAGGTGAATAATAGGCAAACTGTTCAGCAGTTTCATCAACTTCCGTTTATCATATACAAGGATGACAAAAACTGGATTCCGCATTTGAAACAAGATGTGGAAAAGGTTTTTCAGTCCGAATCAAATAAGGCATTTCGCGATGGAAATGCGATACGTTGGATTTTGATTGATGATCATAACAACGTATTGGGTCGTATTGCCGCATTTATTGAACCGAAATATTATAAGGCCTTTAAACAACCAACCGGCGGACTGGGATTTTTTGAATGTGTAAATAATCAGCAAGCGGCATTCATGCTTATTGATGCAGCACGCAACTGGCTTGCAGAGCATGGCATGAAAGCTATGGATGGGCCTATCAACTTTGGCGAAAAAAATGCCTACTGGGGCTTGTTGGTTCAAGATGCCGATTATCCGGCTACTTATCAGATGAATTACAATCCGCCTTATTATCGCCAATTTTTTGAAGCTTATGGCTTTCATGTTTTCTACGAGCAATATGTTTTTTGGCGTGATATTATTCGTGATGCGGATGAGGTTTTTCAACGCAAAGCTTCCGTTTTGTGGGATGAGCCGCTTTTTAAGGTTACTAATGTGCAAGGATTTTCTGATAAGAAATTGGCGGAGTATTTTTTGGCTGTTTATAATCAGGCATGGGGCAATCACGAAGGGTTTAGTCCTATGCGATTTGAACAGGCATATAAAATTATGAAAGCACTTCGCCCTGTCAGAGACCCACGAATCTCTCTATTTGCATTCTATGATGATAAACCCATTGCCTTTTATATCAATATCCCCGAACTTAATCAGATGTTTAGATATGTGAATGGTAATCTGAACTTGTGGGGTAAACTTAAATTTCTGTTTTTTCAAAAAATCTTTGGCAGCACTACTATGTATGGAATAGTATTCGGTGTTGTTCCCGAATTTCAAGGGAAAGGGGTGGAAGCAGCCATGATTAAATACGGTGGTATTCATATCCGAAGCGGTACTCATTATCTAGATACCGTTATTACCTGGATAGGCGATTTTAATGTGAAAATGCTCAAACTATGCAAAAATCTGAATGCTTCCTTGCTTCGAAGATATTATACTTATAGGTTCATGATTGATGATGACATCCCCTTTGAACGCCATAAGTATATTGGCGGAAATGCAGAAGATGTAAAACAAATTCTTGACTCGCTACTGCCTCTTGAAGAAAATATGAGTCGCTTTGGTTATCGAAAAAAATTAAGAAAGTGAATCCTGTTCGTCGAATTTTATTCATTGCTCCTTACCCTTTCGACGAAGCGCCCAGCCAGCGATTCCGTTTCGAACAGTTTTTTCCTATTCTTGAAAGTGAAGGGTTTGAATGTGTCCTCAAACCTTTTTGGAATCATATAGGATGGGGCGTTTTGTACGAAAAGGGAAAATATTTCCATAAAGCTTTTTTCCTTTTTTTAGGCATATTAAATCGATACGCATTGTTGTTTTCTTTGCATCGCTATCAGTTTATTTTTATTCATCGCGAATTTAGTCCGATAGGTTATCCTTTAGTTCTTCGGATTCTTGCGATATGCTGTAAAAAAAAATTAATCTATGATTTTGATGATGCCATCTGGATTCCTAATGTGAGTGATAATAATCGTTGGTTTGGCTTTCTAAAAATGTATGGTAATACCGAGCGCTTGATAAGATGGAGTAATCGTGTGTCGTGTGGTAATTACTATCTGAAAAACTATGCTTCTGGCTTTAATGAAAATACATATTATATTCCTACTACGCTTGATATGCAACACAGGCATAATAGAGTTCGGGTGCCCAACTCATCTCTTTTTGTTTTGGGATGGACAGGCACACATTCTACCATCCGTTATCTTCAAGCTTTAATACCTGTTATTGAGAAATTTTCATCAAAATATGCTCATTTTCGTTTTTATGTTATTTCCGATCAAATACCTGATTTTTCGCTTCCATCTATGAAATTTATCCCATGGAATAAATCAAGCGAAATCGAAGATCTACTTCAGTTTACTATTGGGGTTATGCCCTTACTTCATGATCCTTGGAGTGAAGGCAAATGTGGTTTTAAGGCCTTGCAGTATTTATCACTTGGTATTCCTGCTCTGGTTTCGCCTGTTAGTGTTAATTCTCATATTGTTCAGCATGGCTTAAATGGTTTCTTATGTCATACGTCTGAAGAATGGGAATCTTGTATTGACCGACTTATCAAAGATCGTCAATTACTGGATGAAATGAGTGCAAATTGTCGTCAGTCAATTGAGCAGGAATTTTCTACCCAAGCAGTTGCCTCCAATTTCCTTTCTCTTTTTAATTAAGAATATTGAATTTAAGTGGTTGATTTTTTTCTAACCAAAAATCGGTATTTGAAATTGTAAGCCATGATATACATAGCAGGCAGAACAAGCAGCGTGAGCAGAGTTGCAATGGTTAGGCCAAATATCATTGTCCAGGCCAATGGCCCCCAAAATGCTACATTGTCGCCTCCAAAATGCAAATGGGGATTAAGCTCTGTAAACATGGCTACAAAGTCAATGTTCATACCCAGTGCCAGTGGTATTAATCCCAAAATAGTAGATACGGCGGTTAGCAATACCGGTGTCATACGTATCGTGCCGGCTTCAATGGCTGCATCCACAACTTGCAAACCGTTGCTACGCATTTCATCAATGAACTCAATCATCAGGATACCATTTCGTATTACAATACCTGCCATGGCAAAAATACCCACACCTGTCATTACGATGGATAATGTCATTCCAAAAGCTGTGATGCCTATAAATACGCCAATTAAACTGAAAACAACGGTAGTAAACATCATCAATGGCTTGATGGTAGAGTTAAATTGTATGACCATGATAAGAAACATCAAAGCCAATGCTGCCAAAAATGCTACTCCCAGAAAGTCGGATGTCTCTTTCTGTTTTTCTTGCTCTCCGCTTTGTACAATCTCATAACCTTCAGGTAGATTCATATCGGCCACTATGGTTTTAATCTGTGCATTAATCTCATTGGCATTTCCGTCTTTGGTTAAATTCGATGAAAGTGTAACCATGCGTTTTTGATTTTTTCGATTGATGCTGCTGAATGATTCGTTGTACTGAATTTGAGCAATAGTGCTAACGGGAAGTTTCTTAAACAAACCTGTACCCATATCCATAAATTGAATTTGAATATTCATCAATTGCTCCACACTATTTCTGTAATTTTCTGTTACTCGAAGCATGATGGGCGCATCATCGTTCAAATCTTTGAATTTGGATATCTCTTTTCCAAATAGTGCAGTACGTAGTTCCATCCCCACTTGAGCTAACGAGACACCTTCAAGTTGTGCTTTTTCCTGATCTATCTGAAGAACAATTTCCGGTTTGTTAACACGCAAATCAGATGTGAGTTCTTCAATCCCTTCAATTTTTTCATCCTCAATCCGAATCTTTAATTCTTTAACGATATCTTGAAGTATGGCAAAATCGTCTCCGCTAATCTCTATGCTTACGGGTTTTCCCGTTGGAGGCCCCGCTTTTTCTTTGTCAACTGTAATTACGGCACCTGGTATTCCTGTCTCAAATTTATTCCTGATATCATCAAGGCATTTGGCTGTACTGAATCCCTTTTCTCTTTCAGAAAAAGTAACAAATGCTACACTCACTTTGCTCTTGTAAGGTGTTGGTACTCGATCAGGATTCATGGGATCGCCTGCGTTTAAACCCACATTACTTATTACTGATTTAACATTAGGGTTGTTGTGCCCGATAACTTCATATACTCGTTCTTCAATGATGCGAGTTACAGAGTCAGTTACTTCGGCATCTGTTCCCATAGGCATTTCACAATATACATAAACGTAGTTGGGCTCAGGATCAGGAAAGAATAATATTTTAGGCGGAAACCATGAAAGAAGCATAAAACTGAATATGAGCAATGCAACGGTTCCTAATACTACAAAAACCGGACGAGCACCTGTGCTGATGCCTGATAATAATTTTCTATATAATGTTACGACAACTGGCCACATTTTTTCCTGAAATTGTAAGATAATCCTATGCAAAATAAAGTGATAGATTAAGGATAGTATCATGAATAATACCATCAAATTGCCCAAACCTATACCTAGCCATGAATATCCAAGTACGGCAATGAATGCTAATATGATTTGAATGCGTATGAGCGATTTTATTTTGGGTTTTTCAAGATGTTCATCACGTTTCATAAACGAAACGGCAAACACAGGGTTGATAATAAAAGCAACCAGTAATGATGCACCTAGTGTAAGGATTAGCGTTACTGGTAAATATTTCATAAAACTGCCAATAGTGCCCGGCCAAAAGAGCAGCGGAAAAAATGGTCCAAGTGTAGTTAATGTACCTGCCAGTACCGGAACAAATACTGATCCTGCGGCATATGATGCAGATTGCTCAATACTGAAATTGTATTTGTGAAGTATTCGATGTGTATTTTCTATAACAACAATGGCATCATCAACAATGATTCCAAGTGCTAGCAGAAAAGAAAATAATACAATGATGTTCAGCGTGAAATCAATGTTGGGCATAATCATGAAAGCAACTGCTGCAGAGAGTGGTCCAGCAAGTGCTACAAAAAATGCACTTTTTAATCCCATAAAGAAGATAAGTAGAACCAATACCAATACAAAGCCAATAATTAATGTATTAAATAATTCATTCAGATTTGTACGGGTAGCATCTGATTGGTCGCCGGTAAGCGTAACCTCAAGGCCATCCGGAAATTTTGTGGCTTTATATTCGTTAATGATATCTCGTATTTTATCGGATGCTGCGATAAGGTTCTCGCCGGCTCTTTTTATCACATTAAGCGTGATTACGGGTTGTTGATTGAGTCGGGCAAAATCCTGCTTTTCTTCAAAACCATCTACTACTTCGGCAATATCTCTTAGGTATATGGTGTTTCCTCTGAATGATCGTATTACGATGTTTTCAATCTCTTTAGGTGTTCTAAATTGTCCTGTTACTCTTACATTTCTCCTTAAATTGCCAATTCGCATATCGCCTGCCGAGATATTAATGTTAGCTCGGGCAACAGCATTTTCAATGTCTCCAAATGTAACTGATGCTTGCTGCATTTTGTACATGTCAACGTAAATCTGTACCTCTCTATCCAAGCCACCGACTATATCTACTCTTGTTATTTCTGGAAGCGTTTCAATTTTTTCTTCCAAATCTTCGGCATATTTCTTTAGTTTCTCCAATGGAAGATTTCCTGCAAGATTGATATTCATGATGGGCATCTCTGAAATATCAAATTCTTTAATCTGTGGGTCGTCTTTTAAATCGGTTGGTAAATCATTCTTGGCTTTGTCAACAGCATCTTTAACTTTGAGCTTCGCATCATCAACATTCGTGCTCATATCAAATTCGGCTGTGATAATTGATACGTCTGAAATGGAATTGCTTTGTATCTTTTTTATTCCATTTATGGACTTTAACTGCTTCTCAATGGGTTTGGTTATCAAGTTCTCAATATCACCCGGCGTATTTCCTGGATATATAGTAATTACGGATATTGTTGGAACTACAATGTCAGGAAATTGTTCTTTGGGAATTATCACAAATGAGTAATATCCTGCAAACATCATGATTGCGGTCAATACATAAACAGCCGTTCTGTTTCGAATACACCAACTTGTAAACTTCAGTTCTTTAAATTTTTCCATCTCCTGTTATTTGTCTCTTTCTGGTATTAAAACATCAATGGTTGTCCATCCACAATTTCATTCTGCCCTGAAATAATAATGAGATCGCCAATACTTATTCCCATTAATACAACCGTTTTTCCATTATATTCCATACCTGTTGTTATTTCTCTCCTGCGGGCAATGATACTGCTATTCTGTGTTTCGGCTACCATAATGTAGCTTTGGTTGCCAACTCGTTGTATAAGATTTGATTCAACTACCATGGCATTGTCAAGTTTCTCATCTTTGATCTTGATTTTTGCAATCATATTAGGTTTCAAAACTTTATCTTTGTTTGAAAGTGCCACCTCAACCTTAAATGAACGATTGGCAGGGTTTACAACCTGACTTACAAAGGTTACTTTAGCTAGCAAATCCAATCCTGCATCTGGCAAATTGATAGAAACCTCATCTCCTTTTTTTACTCTTGTCATATAGGTTTCTGAAATCATGGCTACGACTTTCATTTTGTCTAAATTTACAACCCTGATACCCGACATGCCCGGACTGGCCATCTCTCCCAATTTTACGTTTACCAAATCAACAGTGCCTGAAATGGGCGATTTGATACGTGTCATGTTAAGTTGTGATTCAATAGCTTTTACCCTACTTTGCATGGCTTCCATATTGGTTTTGGCTTGCAGATATTGTATCTCACTTCCTATATTTTGATCCCATAATCTTTTTTGCTTTTCGTATGTGGTTGTTGCTAGTCCTAAAGCTGTTCGCGCTTCTTGTAGTGAATTGGTAAGAGCTCCTGATTCGAGTTGTGCCATGGATTTCCCTCTTGTTACTTTATCTCCTTCTTTCACATAGATACTGGTAATTACACCATTCATCTCCGGACTTACGTATATATTTTCATCCGAATCAACGGTTCCTTGTACCTCAATAAAATGCTCAAATGTTGATGTCTGCAATGTATCAACCTTCACAAGTCGGGTTTTTAATCCGTTGTTTGATGAAGGTTCTAAGCTGGCAATCTCAATCTCAAGGTTCTTGATCTTTTGTTCTAATTCCTGAACTTCAACCTTATATTTTCCTAGTTTTTTCTTTTTTGCATCCAAATCAGCCGATTCGGATTGAGCGCATGAGCTTAATATCAGAGCCGATAATACGATACTTCCTGCTTGTTTTATTCTGTACATCTTCATGTGTGTTGCTAAAATTTGTTCATGGATTTATCTAACTGTATTTTTGCATTGAGCAAGTCAAATATGGCTTGGAAATATTTCTGTTGGTGCTCAAAATATTGTTGTTCTGCCTGCGATAGGTTGAGTGATGATATCAACCCTTCCCTGTATTTAATCGTGTTTACTCTCCTGATTTTTTCAGCTAATTCATAACTTTTTTTACTAGTCAGATATCTTTTATAGTTGTCAATGACTTGTGTTTTTGAATTTCGATATTGCAAAACCAAACCTTGTTCAACATAACGTTGCTGGTTCTGTGTTTTATGAATTTCAACTTTGGCTTGCTTGAGCTTCGACATCCTACTCCAACTTGAAAATACCGGCACCTGAAGGTTGAGCCCCCATATTACACCATTTAGAGTTGAGGTAGTTCCATCTCCTAAAAAAAGCCATCTTTCATTGTTGAAAAAATTTCCACCTACTTGTAAAAATGTAGAGAGTGACGGAAAAAACGTGGACATCTGCAACTTGTATTGCTGCTTGTTGAGTTTGAGCTTTTGCGAAATTAGTGTGTAGTCAATGTTCGACCTGACGTCAATAGAATCGCTGAGAGAAAATGCCAAACCTTCAAATTGAGATGATGTAAGCAGCCCGTCTAAATTATCGCTTAGTTGTATAGGATTGCCAAGCGGATAACCCATCTGAAACTTTAATGAAAGAAGTGCCAACTCTCTTGATTGCATTACCTGATCGTAGGCATTTTGGGTGCTGAGTTGCATGAGTTGCATTTGCTCATAATCCAATTCTTCTATTAAACCTTCTTTCCACAATTCTCCGGTTTCATATACTGTCTTATTAATAATCTTGAGTGAAGAGTCGAGAACGCGTGAAGATTCTTCAGCAATGAGTACTAAATAATATGATTTAATAATTTGTTCTTTTATCTCAATCGATGTTTTTGTTTTTTGATTCCTCGTCATCTCCAAATATGTTTTGGCTGCTTGAATCCCGAAAAAATATTGACCATTAACTATCAACATGGATGCAACAGCCGACATGCTTAAATTGTTTAATGGTGCTGCATTGATAGCAATAAATTCATTAGGATTGGGATTAGGCCCCATCACATTGGGAAATACAAATACAGGGCTCTCAATATTGTAATTGTATTGTGCATTTCCACTAATTTGTGGTAGTCCTAGTCCGATATTCTCATTTACTATATGTCGGCTTTTTTCTATATCCTTTTGAGCATTTAATGCATTTACATTATTCTGTAATGCATAATCAATGGACTGTTGCAAACTAAAGGTACTTGTATTCTGACTATAATTATGTTGGATTCCAATTACACACAGCATTATCAATGCCCACACCTGATTTCCCTTCATAAGTTTTCTGTTCTTTTGTATGTGTTTTCGTCAATCTTTTTGTTGAGATAGGCAATACCTTTTTCGCTGGCAATACCCCGTATATGATAATAAAATAATTCAAGATAAAGTTGATTGAAATCGAATTCCTTGTCTGAAAATATATCTGAATCAAAAATTAGATTAATCATGCCTGTATAGGCAAGTGAAATGATGCGAGGATTTACTGTAGAGCGATACAGACCTTGTTCAATCCCTTCTTTAATATTATCTTCTACACATGATGGAAGATAATTGCGTTTAAATTCTTCATATACCGTCCATGCTTCAGGATAATACTTTTTTAATCCGAATAGCAACATCGGCTTTACTTCTTGTAAATCTTTGGCATTCATTTCATATATGGCCAATAGCTGGTCTATTGCATTTTTATGATGATGCACAATGGTATTCATCTCACATTTATGATGCGATAAGAAGCCATGAAGCACCTTTAATACCAAATCATTCTTGTCTTTGAAATAGATATATAGCGTTTTCTTCGACATACCCAGTTCGCGTGATATGTCATCCATTGTTACACTCTTTACACCATACCTCAAGAAAAGACGCAGGCACGCATTCATTATATGTTGTGATTTCTCTTTGTCCATGACGGCACAAATGTATATTTATTTTATAATGGAAACCAAGCGCTTTAAAAAAGTTTCCTTAGTTTTTAAGAAAATTTAATATTGATGCTATCCATTGTTTTCATCGTAAATAGGGGAGTGAGAAATCTGAGATTTTTTTTTTGTTTTTTCGCTATAGGATGTATATTTGTTGCCCGGTTTGAAACCGAGTTCTTTGGATTAAGCGGGAATAGCTCAGTTGGTAGAGCACGACCTTGCCAAGGTCGGGGTCGCGAGTTCGAGTCTCGTTTCC
>JACSSC010000013.1 GCA_014879445.1 Candidatus Competibacteraceae bacterium | reverse complement strand
AATAGCTCAGTTGGTAGAGCACGACCTTGCCAAGGTCGGGGTCGCGAGTTCGAGTCTCGTTTCCCGCTCATAACAGTGCAGTCAACTGCACTGTTTTTTTTTGTCTGCGTATATCATTAAAAGCCCGGGTGGTGGAACTGGTAGACACGCAGGACTTAAAATCCTGTGACCATTGCGGTCGTGCGGGTTCAAGTCCCGCCCCGGGTACTTATTCAGAGTGAGAAACTAAACTTATCCATGTTTCTCACTCTTTTTTTTATCAATATTTTCATTCCTATTTTATCTTCTTCCTCACTCATGGGTTTATTTCTAACTTTGCGCCATGCAACATCCCATTGTTACTTATATGGATTTAGGTCGCATTGCCTATCAGGATGCCTGGAACAAACAAACTGATCTTTTTAATGTAATTATTGAACAAAAGCTACGCAATCGTTCAATGCCCCACGAACCTACCCCCAATTTCCTTTTGTTTTGTGAGCATAATCCGGTTTATACACTCGGCAAAACTGGTAAAATGCATCACTTGCTTTTGAACGAAGTTGCTATGCAAGATCAGGGTATTGAATTCTTTCATATCAATCGTGGCGGAGATATTACTTTCCATGGACCAGGCCAACTAACCGGTTATCCCATTTTTGATCTGGATAACTTTAAAACGGATATTCATTACTTCATGCGTACCATGGAAGAAGCCATGATTGCTGTATTGAAAAGATTAAATATTCATGGTTCGCGTATTGATGGCCTTACCGGTGTATGGATTGATGCCAATATCCCTTCAATGGCTCGTAAAATTTGTGCTATGGGTGTGCATACTAGCCGATGGGTGACTATGCATGGATTTGGTTTAAATGTAAACACAGACCTCTCTTATTTTAATAAAATAGTTCCTTGTGGTATTATGGACAAAGGGGTTACTTCAATTGAAAAAGAATTAGGTCATGCTGTGGATATGAACCAAATCAAGCTATGGGTGAAAGAAGAGTTTGCAAAGGCATTTGAATTTGACTGGGCTTGATTATTTTTTGTTGCCCGACAGGGTTGTCAGCCATTCAGAAAATGTTCTTGATATGGGAACGGATGGTTGAGGTGCCTCCATGTATTGAACTTGAGACGGTAATGCCGGTATTTGTTCAGGCGATTCGGGCGATTCTTGTATATATGGATCGGTAATGGTTTCAATATCCGAATCTGCTACTGAAATTACTTCTTCTGTTTCATCAATATTATCAGGAGCTAACGACTCTATATGATCATTTATTTTCATGCTTTTCTCCGCCATTAGCACTTCCTGATATTCCGATTCTTCTATGATACTATCAAAGTCAGGATGAAAAGGTTCTTGGTATTCTATCTCATTTTCCTCTTCTGTTGAAGTTTCATTGATTTCAGTATCATCAGGCGACTCAAAAGGTAATGCAAACGCCGCATTTTCGCTATCTTGATTCTTGTTCTCTATGGGTGCTTTTTGGGTTGTCTCTTGTGGAGATTCTTCTGGTATTCCTTTTTCTTCACGCAATTCACGTAATCGTTCTTCTAATAATCGTAGGTTTTCTTCTCTGCTGCGTGTCTGTTCAATGGCTTTTAATATCTCTCTCTTCTTATCTTCCATGCTGGATTCATTGACAGAGGTTGTTGGTGCAATGGGCTGAGGTGCTTTTTCTTCTATAGTATCTGATTTTACTTGGTTACTTATAGTTTGCGCTTCTGATTTGATTGGATTACTTTCAATGTTATCTTCTGATATAGGCGCGGGTACACTTGTCGCTTGATGTGATTCATCCTCACTTAATGGAGATATGAAGATTTCTTCTTTTTGATTTTCTATTTCTAATGCAGATTCTTTTAGTTCATCATTTTCTTCATTTTCGGGCAAATGTGTAGATTGAACCTTGATTTCCAAAGGTTCAACAGGTTGTTGTGCTTTCTTGCGCTTTCTTATATTGCGAACGATAATAATAATTAACACCACGACAAAAACCAGCAACCCACCTCCGGCCAATGCCATCAGAACTTGCAAGTCGGCATCTTGTTCAATCTTATGTATCCATTCGCTTATCATCAGATATTATGCATTTATGCCATAAAAATATAAAAATTCAACCAATCACGTGAATATGAAATCGAATAAAATCAAAAGCCACACTAATTGCTTAGTGTGGCTTTTGAAAAAAGATGAAAAAATTAATGCTTAATCAATTTTCGGCTGATAATCCCTGCCTTTGATTCAACTTGAAGCATATAAACGCCGTCAGCTAAAACAGAAACATCAATATATCCTTGATAAGCTCCTGAATTTCCTGCATAAGATGTGTAAACAGCTTTGCCGTCAAGGGAGAAAAGACGGATAAATACATCCCCGTTTATTCCGGTATTGAAAGAGATAAATAGTTTGTCTGAAGCTGGATTGGGAGCCATTACCAATGAGGTTTCCCAATTCTCATCTATTGATAAGCAAGCATCTACAACTAAAGTTTCGCTATCAGACCCGGTGCAATTGTTGCCGTCGGTTACAGCGTATTGGATAGTATGAGATCCAACACCTGCGGTTGAGGGATTGAATGTATTACCTGAAACTCCAGGGCCTGAGAAAGTTCCTCCGGATGGTGTGCCGTCGGTGAGTGTAAGATTTGCATCATATACACATACAAAGGCAAATGGAAATGCCGATAACGTAACGGTTGGTAAACTGTTTACTGTTATCATTTGTGATGCAGATGCAGTACATCCCGCAGCATTTGTTGCAGTTACAGTATATGCTGTGTTTACCATTGGATTTACTGTAATACCGGAGGTTGTTGCACCTGTATTCCAACTATATGATACGCCATCGTTTCCGGTTATGGTTGTTGACTCACCTTCACAAATAGTTGTAGTTCCTGTAATTGATGGTGAAGGCAATGAATTTACCGTAACCAATTGGCTTGTGCTGGCAGTACAACCGAATGTGTTGGTGGCTGTAACTGTATAAACGGTATTGCTTGTTGGATTTACAACAATGGGGTTTGATGTTTGGCCTGTACTCCAATTATATGCAATACCATCCGTGCCTGTTAGCGTTGTGGAATTTCCAATACAAATATTGCTTGTGCCGATAATGCTTGGAGTTGGTAGTGGATTAATAGTAACCGAATTGATGAAACTCACCATTGGACAAGCACCTGAAGCTGGAATGGTATTAGTGATTGAGTATGTGCCTGGTAAACTGATTGCAATGTTTATTTCACCTGTTGAAGAATTTACAAAAGCCATACCGGCAGGATTGGATGAAAAGGAGCCGGCACTTGCGCCAGGAGGAAACGTAGGCAATGGATTACTTGCGTTCTGACAATATGGGTTTGATGTATAGCTAAATGTTGCATCAGGTGAATTGGTGATATTGATAACCTGAGTACTTGAATTTGTACAAGGACCAGATGTGGTAAAAGTAACATTGTATGTTCCGGGAGATGATGAACTCATATTTATTTCACCTGTACTTGTATTGGCAAAAACTAAACCGGCAGGGGTAGAAGAAAATGTCCCTGATGTATAGATAGTAGGTGTTGTATTAGGAGAGCCAAGACATACGGTATTGGTTGCATATGCAAAATTGGCATTATCCTGATTGACGGTAATATTCATTACGGTTGTTGATGCGGTGCCACAAGCATTGGATGGTGTCACAGAAATAGTACCACCAGTAGAGCCGGCTGTTACATTTATACTATTGGTAGTAGATGAACCACTCCATCCTGAAGGCAAATTCCATGTGTAGGTAGTAACATTAGGGTCATTGGTAACCGAATAGGTTTGTGAAGAACCTGCGCAAATTGATGCATTACCGGCAATTGGAGAGCTATTGGCAGGCGTGCCTAATACCACGGTTGGGTTTACTTTGTTATCCAAACAGCTTGTCCAAAATCCACCTAAAGTATATAATGTAGTATTATATGTGCCGGGTGCGGTGTATGTATGTGCAAAGTTTTGTGTCCAAGACAATGGCGCTGGGTCATCCGAATCCCAAACATAGGTAGAGTCGGGGGCAGAAAAGAAATGAGATATAAACCTGTTAAAGTTATACATCCTGCTTGTTAACACGGATGTTGGGGTAGTAGTATTGGTAAAGTTGAATAAGGTGCCGGAGCAAGCAGTTGTAGGTGAAGTTGTAAAGTTCGTATTGATAGAGTAGGTAATGATAGGCGCAACTAGCGCTTCAAAATCGTATGGGCCGCCTGGGAATGTTGCTGTAAGTGTTGGAATACTAACCCAATTACCTCCAGAACCAGGATAATAATTAGATTTTGCTCTTGATAAATTCTCATCATACGATTGGGCAGGAATTGCATTATTCAAATAAACTTCTACAATACCCGAACTACTAGATGGATGTATAACAACAGCATAATTATTACTTACATTAATTGCTGAAGAAAAAGTGATGGTACGATATGTCCAATTTGTGTCATTAAAGGTAATCGTACCTGAACCCAACGATGTTGTGGGATTATTACTCCCATCTACATTATAAATGGTGGCTGTAACCTGAACATTTGGAGAACTTGCAGGGGCCTTTCTGCCAAAAAATTCAACTTTAGAAATGCTAAGAGTGCTGCCGGATAACAGAAAGGTTTGAGAAATAGCTTCTGCATCTGATTGCCACAATTCAAAGGAATAAAAATTGCTGCTACCAATGACTTGTTCCTTTACTTGTGGATAGCGAATGGTATCAGTACAGCTTAAGGTTTTTGGCCCTGACATATCAGCGACACTGGGCTTAGTGAGTAATGCTGATGCATTTGGTGCGGGCTTAATCCCGTTCTTAATCTGCCCCCAAATGGTTGGTGATATGGCAATACATATCAACATTAATAGTAATTTGTTTTTCATAACATATAAATTTTACCTGGTTTCTTGTGCAAAAATATACTTTTTATTCATTTCATTTAGGTATGATGTTGATATGTTTTGTAATTGCCTGATTTCAAGTTGTGTTAATTTGTTTTTCAGATCAAAAACATAGAGTTTTAAACAACCTTACCATTTCAGTTTTTTTTTTTCTTTATTTGCATAAACAAATTCCCTTATAGAAATAAGTTCCTATGCACATAGCTATTGCCGGAAATATCGGGTCAGGGAAAACAACCCTGGCATCTAAACTCGAAAAACATTATGATTGGGTAGCTCATTACGAAGATGCCGATGAAAACCCATATCTGAACGACTTTTACGAAGATATGCAGCGCTGGTCATTCAATCTGCAAGTGTATTTTTTAAGAAGTCGTTTTGATCAAATTATTCAAATTCGTAAAAGCGGAAAAAATGTTATTCAAGACAGAACTATTTATGAAGATGCATTCATATTTGCACCTAACTTGCATGCTATGGGTCTGATGACTACTCGCGATTATAATAACTATCACGAATTGTTCAAATTGATTGCTTCATTTATTCAACCGCCTGATTTGCTGATATACCTCCGAGCATCCGTTCCTACTTTGGTAAACCAAATCCAAAAGCGCGGAAGAGAATATGAAAACAATATCAGATTGGATTATCTTAAGCGACTTAACGAAAGATACGAGGCATGGATTTCTTCCTATGAAGAGGGTAAACTATTGATTGTGGATATCGACAACAATAATTTTCCCGATAATCCTGAAGATCTTGGTAAGATTATTCAATCTATTGATGCTGAAATAAACGGACTTTTCTAATCATTTTCCTTATTTATTCTCATTGCGAACATTCTCTCCGTATGGTTGTTTACTCTTTAAACCATAATTATAATGAGAAATTCCAATGCATATACGGCTATAGATAAATTATCTATTCCTCCTTTCACAAATCATTCATCCTTTTCTCAAGAAGAAAAAATTCAATTGATTGAAGAACATTTTGCTGAAATTATGCAGGTCTTAGGGCTTGATCTTACCGATGACAGCTTAAAAGATACACCCAAAAGGGTTGCAAAGATGTACGTAAATGAGATTTTTAGTGGCCTTAACCCTTTACAAAAACCACAAGTGAGTTTGTTTGAAAACAAATATGCATATCATAATATGTTGCTTGAAAAAAACATTACTGTTTTTTCTCATTGCGAACATCACTTTGTTCCGTTTACAGGTAAAGCGCATGTTGCCTATATCCCCGACAAATACGTTATCGGTCTTTCAAAAATTAATCGCATTGTACAATATTATGCACGCCGACCACAAGTACAGGAAAGATTAACGATGGAAATAGCTAAAGAAATGCAGCAGTTGATGCGTACAGATCATGTTGCAGTGGTTATTGAGGCCAATCATTTATGTGTGGCTGCCAGAGGTATTGAGGATACTTCAAGCAGCACAGTTACTTCGTTTTTTGGTGGACGCTTTCAGGAGGAAATTTTGCAAAAGGAATTTTTGCAAGCTATCAAGAACTAATTGCTTTATCTCTTAATCCTGCAAAATGAAACAATAACGACAATATACATACCATTAAACAACCAACTAAATTGTACCATAGGTATGCTAATTTAATCCACCCCAATACAGTAGCCCAATGAAAAATCAATACACTGATTTGTGATAAAATGGCAGCAGGTAAGACGGCCTTTGATGAAATTTTATTGAAAAAAAATCCGACTAAAAAAACACCTAAAATCGTTCCATAAAATAAGGATCCAATAATATTTACGGCTTCTATAAGATTATCAAAAAGAGAAAGTATTGTTGCAAACAGTATAGCAATTATGCCCCAAATGAATGTAATAATTTTTGATGTATGAACATAATGCTTGTCGGATGCTTGTGGCTTGAAAGACCTCTTGTAAAAATCAATCAGCGTAGTAGAAGCCAATGCATTGAGCTCGGCAGCAATACTCGACATGGCTGCGCTAAATATTACTGCAAATAATAGCCCCACTAATCCGATCGGGAGATAATTCATAATATAATAAACAAATACATAATCAGTGTCAGTTTTTGCTGCGTTGGGATTATGCTTTTTTATTAAAGATAATGTTTCGTCATGTATCTCATTTACTTTTTTTTCAATGTTATTCCATTTATATCTAACGCTCATATCTTGTGGTTGCTTTGCCATTTGAATAAAGGCCGCTCTGCGTTCTTCAATCAATGTTTTGTGATCTTCAGTCAATCGGGATAGTTCGGTGTTTATCTGTAATGTGTTTTTTGCGTTATGATATGCCGGTTGATTGAAGAGTAGGGGAGATGGATGAAGATTGAAAAAGATAAAGACCAATATGCCTGCAAACAAGATAAATAGCTGCATTGGTATCTTGAATATTCCGTTAAAAAGTAATCCTAATCTGATTTCATTTAAGGAGCGGCCGCCTAAATAGCGCCCAACTTGCGACTGGTCGGTTCCAAAATAACTAAGAGAAAGAAATAATCCACCTATCAAACCTGTCCATACAGAATATCGATTTGATAAATTAAAATCCCAACTAATAAAATTCAGTTTTCCTGCTGCTCCTGCTGCTTCTATTGCTTGCAAAGGGTTGATATGCTTAGATATTTGCCATAGAAGTAAAAGTATGGCAATCATCATACCGCCCATCATAACAGCCATTTGTTGGCGTTGTGTAATGCTTACTGCCTTGGCACCGCCCGTTACTGTATAAGCGATTACTAATAAACCAATGCTGATATTGGTAATATGTAAATCCCATCCCAGTATAGATGATAGAATGATGGATGGTGCAAAAATAGTGATGCCAGAAGCTAATCCTCGCTGTGTTAGAAAGAGTAATGCGGTGAATTGGCGAACAGTTTGGTTAAATCGATTCTCCAAATATTCATAAGCAGTATAAACACGCAAGCGATTGTAAACTGGAATAAAAAATGCAGATATCAGAATCATGGAAAGTGGAAGCCCTAGATAAAACTGGATGAATCGCATTCCGTCTTCGTATGCTTGCCCAGGAGTGGAAATAAAAGTTATGGCCGATGCTTGTGTAGCCATAACTGAAATGCCCACATGCCACCACTTTAATGAATAATTGCCCAAAAAATAGTCGCCGAGATTACGACTGCCCGATGATCTTATGATACCATACAAAATGATGAGAAAAAGTGTTCCGAATAATACCAACCAATCTATCCAACTCATTGATAGTGGAGTGTTAGAAAATTTAATATAAGTATCCAGAATAGTAGAGAACCCAATACAATAGCATGCCAAATCATCCATTTTTTTCTCTCAGAAAAGGATTGGATATAATTATTTGTTGCTTTTCTTAATTTCATTTTGATAATCTGTTTGTAAAAAAACATATACTTATCCGAAAATACAAGTTTACCCCAATATAGGCAATTGAAATATACCAATTTATTTGTAAGTTTGTAATGTATGCTGATGCCAATATTTAATCGTATGATGAAATCCTATTTGGTTCGAAGAACTGAAAGGATTGATTACAGCATTCGCCATCCTTACCAAACCCAAGAGATGACGCTTCGTTATTTGATAAATGAGGCACGCAATACAGAATGGGGCATTATTCATAAATATGGAAAGATTAAAAATTTTGACCAATATTGTACACGCGTCAATGTGCAGGATTATGAATCACTAAAGCCTTTCATCTTCCGAATGCTTGAAGGCGAACCCGATATTCTTTGGCCTTCACCCATACGTTGGTTTGCAAAATCCTCTGGCACTACCGACGACAAAAGTAAGTTTATTCCAGTTTCCCGTCAATCTTTGGCTTATACACATTATCGTTCGGGCAAAGACCTCATGGCTTTTTATATCAGGAATAATCCATCAACAGAAGTATTTACCGGCAAATGTATTGTTTTGTCAGGAAGTGTTTCATCTAGTCAACCACAGTCGAGAACGATGTCGGGTGATATCTCTGGCATACTTATCAGAAACCTGGAGTGGTGGATAAATAGTATGCGTGCCCCTAAGAAAGAAATATCATTAATGCCTGATTGGGAAGAAAAGATTGATAGAATAATAAAAGAAACCCGAAATCAACATATTACTTATCTATCCGGTGTGCCATCTTGGATGCTGGTAATGGCCAATAAAATGCTTGAATATACGGGTAAAAAGGATTTACATGATGTTTGGCCACAACTTGAACTCTTTATTCATGGCGCTGTTAATTTTGCCCCATATCGCGAATCATTTAAGAAAGTTATTTCATCTCCTGGCATGAAATATTACGAATCGTACAATGCTTCAGAAGGTTTCTTTGCTATGCAGGATAATAATATGCAAGGTGATATGTTGCTTATGATGGATTATGGAATTTATTATGAGTTTATACCTTTTGATGAGATAGGAAAAGATAATCCGCGGACTCTAACATTACGTGAAGTTGAACTTGATAAAAACTACGCGTTAGTGATTAGCACCAATGCAGGCCTTTGGCGATATATGATTGGGGATACGATTAAGTTCACATCTTTGCATCCTTTTAGAGTAGCGATTACGGGAAGGACTCGACATTTTATCAATGCCTTTGGTGAAGAACTGGTTGTAGAAAATGCCGATAAAGCAATTGAGTACACAACTCGAATTACAAATTCCCAAATTCGTGATTATACAGTAGCTCCTATTTATCAGCATGACGGCCTCGCAGGTGCTCATGAATGGTTGATAGAATTTGAACAGCCCCCTGCCGATTTAAATGCTTTTATCAATTTGCTTGATGATCGCCTCATGCAGTTAAATTCTGATTATGAAGCCAAACGTAAAGGGAATTTAGCTTTGGGTAAACCTATTGTTCGTATAATGCCTCCTAATACTTTTTATAATTGGATGAAGAAGCGTGGTAAACTGGGTGGGCAACATAAAGTACCACGACTGGCTAATCATCGCGAGTATGTGGATGATATTCTCAGAGATGCAGGTATTTATTTTAATTACTAATCTGATGAGCCGGTTGGGATTCATGATATTACTTTTAATGTCTATAGGTTTTCATTCATATGCTCAGGACAACAATATTCATTTCAAGGAAATTCCTTTGCGTAATGCTAGGTTATTGAGTGCTGATCCAACAGGTAATGTTTATGTGGCAACTCGCAATGAACTGATACTAATTAATCGAGCTGATACTGTTTTTAAAAGATTCAGCAATCTCTCTCTTGGTACACTTTCTACACTTGATGCTTCCAATTCTATGAAAGCGCTTTTGTATTATCGGGATCAGGCAAAAATCCAATTTCTCGATAATACAGCTTCTGAATTATCAGGCCCCATCTCTCTTCATAGTTTTGGCCTTGAACAAGCCATGTTGGCTTGTATTTCCTTTGATAATGGCTTTTGGGTTTGGCTCCCTTCTTCTTTCTCTCTGCATCGTTTCAACCAACAGGCGCAATCTGTTATCAATATTAAAAATATTCAGCAATTAACCGGACTTGATCAATTCAATCCTATAACCATGCGTGAACGAAATAATATGCTTTATCTTTCCGATCCTGAATCTGGAATTCAGGTATTTGACGTATTTGGTGGTTATGTTAAAAAAATTCCGATTGCCGGCATCGAACATTTTAGAGTGCTTGATGAAAGATTGCTTTTTCAAAAAGATAATTCTTTGTTTTCTTATCATCTTCTTCTTCATACTATTGATACTTTGCAATTCCCAACTTCTAATCCTATTGATTTTGATGTGTCATCGAAAAAGCTTTATTTGCTTTTTCCTGATATGTTGCGAATTTATTCGCTTGGTGATAAATGATGGTTTTATCTGGATTAATGAATCAAATTTTTGTTATTCAATTTTTACAAAACGCACGGATTGTTGATTGGTGGTATTATTCAACTGCAAGATATACAAGCCGGGAACAATCCCACTTATATCTATTTGATTAGTATTGATGTCTAATTGTTTTTGATTTATTTGATGCTTCTTTCCATATACGTCAAAAAGCTGAATGTTATAGCTTGTTTTATTAGGCATGTAAAGCCATAACTCATCTTTGGCTGGATTGGGATATAATCTAACGATATCTGCATGATTTATTACATCAATATTTGTATGACAATCGGATAAATTGCCTTGTCTGTTGATGGCATTGCTTCTTTGCCCTAATGTATAATCGGATGTTAGTGCAGCTACTGAAAACCAGTGTTCGTCTATCAGTCCAGAGTACTGAATCCATTTTTCATTCTGAAGCGACATGGTTAAAGAATCCATATAATAATTTCCTAACTGATATATGATATAGGATGAAGCGCCAGGAACTGCATCCCAGATAAGTTTTACGAAGTCATTACAAATGGAATCCATGCTGATGTTTTCAACCTTATTCATAATTGTGAAAAGCGTATCAGATATATCAGATAAGGTATCTTGCATAATCTTGAATAAATATTCATGCCCGTACACAGAAGGCACGGTCCAGTCAAAATGTCTTATATCATTGGGAATACTATCGGCAGCGAGTTGCCAGCTCATACCTGCATCTGAAGAAAAATAGAGTTCAAAATCTGATGACAAACCGGAATAAGCGTCCCATCTGATTCTTTCGTTTTGGCCGGGAACAAATTTTTCGTTACCGTTAGGATGAATGATTTGCAGCGATGGACTAATAATCTCATAAACCAATGCAAACAATTGATAACCCATAGCAACATCCGTTCCGGTAACAGAAATTGTCCATGTGCCTGATGGCGGTTGTTGTATCGTTATTTGTTCAATATTATTTAATGTATCAGTAAGTTTTATGGCCGGTGAATTTAAAGCGGTAGCATTGGGTGTATGATCAAGAACCCATGGTTGATGTTGATTAAGCAGAGGATCGGTTAAAGTGAGATCTAAATCATGTACAAGCGTTTTAGAAGATAGTACGGAGCCAGGCAGATCATTCCAGTAAAGCATTACACGAAGTTCATATATATCAGAAGGAATATTGATATTTTGAGTCCATACACTACTGTGATTGATGCTATCAACAAAGAAATGATTATTAATCATATTTTGATATGAGCGTCTTGTATTGATTCGTCCATAACCGAATTTAAAGTCAGGGCCGGGATTGCCTAAATCATCACAACTGTTTAATAGGAGTGCTTTGACTAAGGCAGAATTTGGGTCAGCCCCTGCATGCATTTGCTTATAACCTTGATATAAAAGAGCTAGAGAGCCAGCTACGCCCGGACAAGAATGAGAACTGCCCGATTTTGTTGCATACGTGTTTTCTGTAGGATTGTCGGAGGTGGAAGTAACCAACGTGCCAACAGCTACACATTCGGGTTTGATTCTGCCATCACGAGCAGGGCCACGTGAACTGTTGGCTACCAAGAGGTCATCTTTGGTAACATTGCCGACGGTAATCACATTTTTGGCTTGCTTGTGACCGCCTGTTATGGTTCCCCAACCTGTTCCTGCTCCATATCCACAAGATGTATATGCATTGTTGCCAGCCGAAAAAACATGCATTAATGAGGGCATTTGATAAATCTGTGCATCCATGAGTTGAGCAAATGATGTATAGCCGGCATTACATCCATCACTTTGCGAAGTGGATGTAATAACAATGCCATGATTATACCAAGCATCAGGAAAATCAAACAATGCCAATCCAGAAGAAGCATCTGTAGTGTAGGTGTGAACGGTAAGTGATGCCCCCGGCGCTACGCCAGCATATTGAGGATTAAGATTGCCAGCGCCTATTAATGTTCCTGCTATATGATCGGCATGGTCGGCAAAAACAGGTGTCGGAAGTGCTTCTGATTGATTGACACGGTTTTTGTAATCAATGTGATTGCCAATCATACCCTCATCATTCATTTGAATGTGAATACCTGAGCCATCTAAAGGTATTTCGGGTTGATTATAGCTCGCTATACGGTTCGATCGGTGGCATGTTATTGATTGATCATTTTCAGAAAATCCTTCTTCAGGGGCTAAATCAATAAACTTTATAATATCCATTGAAGCCAATTCATTTATTATTTCTCTTTTTATCCAGCCAGATACAGCATGAGTTATCGGAATGTATGATAATGGCCTATTAGCTAACTGGTGGGTATAGGTTTCTGCTATAATTTTGATGGCATTGTGAGATGAAATGCGTGGTGATAAATGAATCCATACTTCAAGTGCCTTGTTATCCACTTTGCCTGATAAAAATGAAGTAATGCGTGGTGATATTTTATCTTCTGTTTTCAGAAGATAGATTTGAATGACTCCGGCCTCAGATAATGTTGAAATGGAAATACCTGTATCTAGCGTTGCATAAAAACAGTTTTTGGGAATGTATTCATGAATTTGAATTTCTGAATATTGCCTTATGTATGGAATTTTGTTCTGTTCAACTTGAATGATGCAATCTTTGTGGGTCTGAATTGTGGAGTTTTCTTTATTGTCATTGATAAATTTAATCCATGGCATTAATCCTTCCGACAGGATTTTGGTTTCGTTTGATAAATAAATAGGTTGTGAAAACAAAGTAGTAACAGTACCAATGCCCGAAAACAGCAGACCAAAGACAATTTTAAAAGATATTCTGAAACGAGCCACAACCAAAGTTAGTTAAAATCATCATGTATTCAAAATTTTTTATGAATATCATGTTCTGTATAGAATAAAAAAAAATAGTTACATTTGTCCGAAATTGGTCCTGTGGCCGAGTGGCTAGGCAGAGGTCTGCAAAACCTTTTACAGCGGTTCGAATCCGCTCGGGACCTCAGAGAATAAAAAAGGGATGCCTATAGGTATCCCTTTTTGTTTATGCAGAAAACTGCAAGCAAGCTTGAGTTTTCTGCATAAACAAAAAGGATAGCGCAAAAAAGCGCTCTCCTTTTTTATTTAGACCTTAGGCCATCCCAATCGGATCAAGAATTAATCCGCGAGAATAGAATAAGAAGTCAATGTTATGCAGTTTTCTGCATAAACAAAAAGGATAGCGCAAAAAAGCGCT
>JACSSC010000060.1 GCA_014879445.1 Candidatus Competibacteraceae bacterium | reverse complement strand
TATAAAAATATATTCCACTCGATAAAGTTGAAACATCAAGTTGTTTATAATTTGGCATCTTCGTTTGAATAACGGATTGTCCTAACGCATTAAAAATTTCAACCTTACTCATCTTATTTCTTCCGTTGATGATGGAAGGGCAGATATTGTCATCCAATCGTTCGGTAGATTGGACCTTGGCCGGCCTACACGACACAAACACTATTGGATTTACCTATTATGATGTTACACAAGAGGGTGTCGTGCCTGATGGGCTAACATCGGCTAATCCTATCATTGACAGTTTGCTTCAATTGAATGTTTCTGTGGGTATTCATTTATACTTCCCCGCAGGCACATATTTTTTCGATGAAGGGATCACGTTGCCATCCCATTGTCTTATTTCGGGAGATGGTGCAGCTTCTACACATTTTATTTTCAACTTAGGAGGTTCTGGACATGCTATACAATCATCAGGCACTCTGATAACTTATGACACATGTTCATTTCAATATTCAGGTATAAAAGATGCTAATTATATAGTTGTGAGCGATGCTTCGATTTTTGCCAGTGGAGATTGGGTTCGTATCATGCAAGAAGATTCGGACTGGGTAACATCGAGTTGGGCATTAAACAGCGTTGGGCAGATAATTAAGATAGAGAGCATATATGGCGACACATTATTTTTAGCATCGCCTCTTCGGCTGGATTTTCCGTTAAGTCGCAAACCCAAGGTTATTCGCATCAACATGAAACGAAACATGGGCATACAATGTTTATCAATAGAACGAATGGACAACACAGCGCCAGAGCAAGCAAGCAATATACATTTTAATTATGCAGAAAATTGCTGGATAAGTGGTGTAGTGTCGAACAAGACAACATTTGGACATGTTACATTTACCGGAGTTTCGAATTCGCTCATTGAAAGGTGCTATTTTTATGATGCATTTGAATATGGAGAAGGTGGGCGTGGATATGGTGTTGTGTTGCACTTCACATCAAATGAATGTTTGGTTGAAAACAATATATTCAGGCATCTTCGACATAGTGTATTGCTTCAGGCAGGTTCTAATGGGAATGTGATATCATTTAATTATTCGACCGATCCGTATTGGACAAATTCAAATCCGTTGTTGCCAGCCAATTCTGCCGGCGAATTGGTATTGCATGGCAATTATGTATATGCCAATTTATTTGAGCATAATGTGGTTCAGAATATTGTAATTGATAATTCACATGGTGCCAATGGACCCTTCAACACATTTTTGCGCAACAGGGCAGAGTTGTATGGGTTTTTCTTTTCGGACCATACAAGTCCATCACAAAACATCATTGGGAACGAAATACCGAACAACTCATTTCCGTATAACATGGTAAACTATAACATAGCAGGGAGTGATCAATTTACATACGGCAACAACAACAAAGGAACGGTAAGTCCGGCTGGAACTGAGAATGTTACAGACACCTCATACTATTACATCGGCAAGCCCCATTTTTTGCCGGATTACCAATGGGGAAAAATTGGCTTACCGAATGTGATGAATAGCGGTTCGATTCCTGCCCTGGAGCGATTTGTGATGCAGCAGTATTTTGCCGGTGTATGCGGGTACGAGGATTTGCATACTGGACTTATTGATCCACCAACAATCGGGTGGAATTTATATCCCAATCCTGCCACTGATTTAATGATTATAGAAAGTGCGGATGAGATTTTACGGATAGAAATCATGCATCTGAATGGGCAGGTGCTATACCAATCGAACTTGAATATGCCGATTGATATTTCTTGGTTAAAGCATGGGATATATTTTGTGAAGGTATATGGAGAGCAAGGCGGTTTTGTGAAGAAGCTAATCAAAGCCGGGGGGTAGCATTCGCTGGGGCGTTGCGCCAGGGATAGGAAGGGCGCTGCTGTAAGGCAGCGGTGCGCAGCACCAGAGCGAAGCGCAGCCCTGTATAGCCCGGCGCCCCGCGACAGTAAGAGCGAGGCGGGCGCCCAAATCAAAAAAATGTGATGATTAATTAATCTTATATTTGAACTCAATTAAATGCAGAAATATGAAATATGGCATAGGATTTTTGTTTTGTCTATTGATGCTTGCTATGGCTTGCCAAACACCAAAAACGGAAAACCAATCGAATGGAGAGGTAGATGCACAAGGCGAGGTAAATCCGAATGGGGATAGTGAATTAGCCATTGTGATGCGAGCCATGCATGACCATGGCAAACAATTACGCGCTGAGTTGGAGGCGGGAAAGACCATCAGTCCGTATCCGCAGCTGATACAAACCATCAATGAAGCTACACCGACTGATGGGATGATAGATGACCATAGGGTATTTGAAGGGTTTTCGGCGCATTACTTATCGAAGCTCGACTCGATATACTTACAAGGGGTAAATCAGAAACTACAATTCAACAATATGGTAAGCAGTTGTATAACCTGCCATCAGGAATACTGTCATGGGCCGATACCGGCGATACGCAAGTTGTATTTGGCTCAATAATTTTTTAGAATTTGGGCACGACTCCGGCAGCAAAATCTTCTTTATTATACAACCCATTTTTGAGTTTATCGGCTACTTCGGCAAATGCTTGAATGGTGTATTGCACATCGTCAAGAGAATGAACAGCTGTTGGAATAAGTCGAAGAATAATGGTTCCTTTAGGAATAACGGGATAAACCACAGCTGAGCAGAATATATTACGTTTTTCGCGGATATCAAATACAACATGTGTGGCCTCTTGAGGAGATCCGGTTAAAACAACCGGCGTAACTGGAGAATTGGTTTTGCCGATATTCAGGCCCACATCACGCAATCCGGTCTGGAGAGCATGGACGATTTTCCAGAGATTATCTTTAAGTTCGGGGCGTGTGCGCATCAGTTCAAGTCGTTTTAGAGCGCCTACCACCAATGGCATAGGCAAAGATTTAGCAAAAATTTGCGATCGGGTATTGTATTTCAAAAATTGAATAACTTCGGGTGTAGCAGCAATAAATGCACCGATACTGGCAAACGATTTGGCGAATGTGCCGAAATAGACATCAATTTTATCCTGAACACCTTGTTCTTGGCCAGTGCCACCTAAACGAGGGCCCATCGTGCCCACACCATGGGCATCGTCAACCAGGAGACGAAAATTATATTTATCTTTAAGAGCGGCAATTCCTTTGAGGTTGCCCTGGGCACCACTCATACCGAATACACCTTCGGTTATAACTAAAATACCTCCACCGGTTTGTTGGGTAACATTTCGGGCATGTTCTAATTGTTTTTCTAAACTTTCCATGTCGTTGTGCTTATACACAAATCTTTTGCCTGCGTGCAAACGAACACCATCAACTAGGCAGGCGTGTGATTCGGCGTCATAAACCACAACATCGTGCCTACCGAGCAGAGCATCCACTACAGACATGATGCCTTGATATCCATAGTTCATCAGCATACCGGCGGGTTTATCTACAAAAGCAGCTAACTCCTGTTCTAATTGTTCGTGCAAATCGCTTTCGCCTGTCATCATGCGTGCCCCCATTGGGTATGCCAATCCATATTGGGCTGCAGCATCGGCATCGGCTTTGCGAACTTCTGGATGGTTGGCAAGGCCCAAATAGTTGTTCAAACTCCAGACCAACACTTCGCGCCCATTGAAAAACATACGTGGACCAATTTCGCCTGTAAGTTTAGGAAAAGCAAAATAGCCGTGAGCCATTTTAGCATACTGACCAAGAGGTCCGGGGTTTTTCAGGATTTTATCAAATATATCTCCCATGTTGAAAAATCTTAAAATTGAATACTATATTAATATTTGCGTAAATTTGTGCAAATGTATAACATAAAAGATAAGCAAACCTCATTCTTAACATACACCTTTTCAACAACAGAAGGACGTATTTCATGTATCAAATGAAAGCATCAGTCAATCATATCATTATCCTGTTTATATCAATACTCCTATTAGGTACAACAACAGGTTGTAGCGAATATCAGCGCATCATTAAAAGCAGCGATTATGCCCTGAAATACGAAAAGGCCAAGGAGTATTACAACAAGAAGAAATTCAGTAAAGCGGTTGTATTGTTTGAAGAGCTGCTTACAGTGTATAGGGGCACTACAAAGGCCGAAGAAATTTATTATTATTACGCCTACAGCCATTATGGGGTAGGAGATTATTTATTGGCTAATCACTTTTTTGCCACGTATTCATCGCTATATCCGATGAGCAACCGTGTAGAAGAAACCGAGTTTATGGCTGCCTATTGTCATTATTTAGATTCTCCACGCGATGTGTTGGAGCAAACCAATACATACATGGCAATCAACGAGCTTCAATCTTTTATCAACCGATATCCACAGAGTGATCGGGTGGCACGCAGCAACGAATTGATAGACGAGTTGCGAAAAAAGTTAGAGAACAAGGCCTTTAGAAATGCCATGCAATATTTCAACATGGAGAAATACAATTCAGCATCCGTTGCATTTAGTAATATATTGCGTGAATTTCCGGATACCGACAGGCGTCATGAGTTGTATTATATGATTGTAAGGTCGAATTATATGTATGGCCGGCTGAGTGTGAAATCAAAAAAGAAAGAGCGTTTGCTGCTAGCAAAGGAGAATTATCTTAAATTTGCAGAAAAATTGGCAAATTCGAAGTTTGAGAAACAAGCGGCAGATATTTTTGTGAAAGTAGAGGCCGAGTTAAAAGCGATAGAATCAGAAGTTCGATTAGCCCAGGAAGAAAAGAATAAAAATAAACCATAAGCAAAATGAATCTGAAAAAAATCCAGGCAGAAACCACCACTGTTACACGTGATGTTACACAGTTGAATGCACAGACGGGCAATGTATATGAAAGCTTATCCATATTAGGCAAGCGTGCCAATCAGGTTCAGGGTAGGTTGAAAGAAGAGTTGCAGAACAAACTGGAAGAATTTGCCAGCCATACTGATAATTTGGAAGAGGTATTTGAGAACAGAGAGCAGATTGAAATTTCGCGACATTACGAGAAATTGCCCAAGCCGGCAGCTATTGCATATCAGGAATGGCTTGATGAGCAAGTATATTTCCGCAAGCCCGAAGAAGAAGCTTAATGCATCTATCCCATGAAATTATCCGGTAAAAAGATCCTTATAGGTGTTACCGGTGGCATTGCTGCATACAAAATCCCAATACTTATCAGAAACCTGATAAAAGAAGGAGCAGAAGTGCAGGTTATTATGACACCCGATGCACACGGATTTGTTACACCACTTACGCTATCCACCTTATCGGGGCGGCCTGTACTCACAGATTTTTTTGACAAAAAGAATGGGACATGGAACAGCCATGTTGATTTGGCATTATGGGCCGACCTAATGCTGATTGCACCCGCCACAGCCAACACATTGGCTAAGATGAATCACGGGATGGCCGATAATCTGTTATTGGCTGTTTATCTTTCGGCACGATGCAGGGTTGTAGTAGCGCCAACCATGGATTTGGATATGATGGCACATGTAGCCACGCAACAAAACATAGCACAACTTGCAGCTAGTGGCGTATTAATTATTCCTGCAGAAAAGGGATTTTTGGCCAGCGGGCTTACTGGAGAGGGGCGCATGCCTGAACCCGAAACATTATCCGAATACATCATACACTATTTCAACCACAAATCTATTTTGGCCGGTACATCATGGATAGTAACCGCCGGACCGACTTTCGAGGCGATTGATCCCATACGCTACATTGGTAACCATAGCAGCGGGAAAATGGGTATTGCCATCGCTGATGCTTTAGCAATCAGAGGAGCACATGTAACGCTCATTGCCGGCCCCTCATCTGTTTTGCACAAGCAACCAACCATTCGCCGAGAAGATATTACATCTGCTGAGGAAATGTTGGAAGCTGTAGAAAAACATTTTGCCGAATCCGACGGGCTGATTATGGCAGCAGCCGTGGCCGATTACAAACCATTGCAAGCCCATACCAAAAAAATAAAAAAATCAGAAACAACTTTTACGATTAAGCTGACGGCCAATACCGATATTTTGGCTCGCATGGGTCAATTAAAACAAAAACAACTGCTGATTGGATTTGCCCTTGAAACCCATGATGCCATCAAACATGCTGAAGAAAAATTACATAAGAAAAACTTAGATGCTATTGTACTCAACTCGTTGCAAGATGCCGGCGCCGGATTTGGGTACGATACTAACCAAATAACCATCATCAGCAAACAACAATCGCCTGTAACTTTCCCGTTGAAATCGAAAACCGAAGTAGCGGAGGATATCGTTTCATTTGCCGAAAACCTTTTTCACACATGAAAAACATGAAAAAAATTACTGCAATCATTTTGCTCCTTACATGTGGGCAGTTCATCGGTCGGGCACAGGAATTACGATGCAACGTAACCGTTAACAGCAACCAGATAGCCCAGGTTGACCGTGCTATTTTTGATGCATTGGAAAAAGGTATTTTTGAATTTGTAAACAACACCCGATGGACTGATGAGATATATCAGGATTACGAACGTATTGAATGCGGATTTTTTATAAATGTAACTGAACAGGAAAAAGACAATGCCGGGCAAGTTGTAGCCGACCGATACAAAGGCACATTAACTATCAACGCCCGTCGTCCGATATACAACACTTCATTTTTCTCTACCTTATTGAATTATCAGGAGAATGATTTTAGTTTTCAGTACATCCCTTTTCAGCAATTCTACTATTCAGAAAACACCTCCATGTCGAATCTCACAGCCATCATTGCCTTTTATTGTTATTATATCATAGCACTCGACCATGAATCATTTTCGCCTGATGGTGGAGATAAATACATGGTTAAAGCGCAAAATATTGTAAACATGTCGCAAAACATACCAGATAGAGGATGGAAGGCCAACGAGGGCAATAATAACCGCTACTGGATGGTAAACGATTATTTGAATCCAGCGTTCAAGCCCCTACGTGAACTTATGTATAACTATCACCGATTGGGTTTTGACGTGTTGCAACAAAACATGGAATCGGGGCGCACTCAAATTATTGAATCGTTAAAGTCATTGGATAAAGTATGGACACAGCGTCCTAATGCCTTTCTGCTTCAGGTATTCTTTTCAACTAAACGAAATGAAATTATTGCCATGTTAAAAGATACGCCACTAAATGCCAAGGCAGAGCTGATTCCTGTGCTCAAAAAAATAGATCCGGCACATGCATCCAAATACGATGCTGTGAATAATTAATCTTACCGAATATTTTTCTGAAAAAATCTTAACAACGCCAACCAAAACACTGGAAATGGGTTGGTTCTATTGTTAGAAAGTTAATCTTTACCTTGCATTTTTGCTTTTTTCAAAATAGTATATTTGCTAAACGATAAGTCATATCATTCAATAATCATTAATATCAAACATTATGGCATTAGAAATTACAGACGCCAACTTCAACGAATTAGTAAAAAATGCAGACAAACCAGTATTGGTTGATTTTTGGGCAGCATGGTGTGGTCCCTGCAAAATGATTGGCCCCGTGGTAGAAGAACTTTCTAAAGAGTATGAAGGCAAGGCCGTTGTGGGCAAAGTAGATGTTGACAATAATCCGCAAATATCTGTAGAGTATGGCATTCGTAGCATACCTACCTTGATGTTTTTCAAGAATGGCGAACTGGTAGAAAAGAAAGTAGGAGTTGTTTCTAAAGCCGAATTAGCGAAAAAATTAGATGCCTTGCTGTAAAGCCAGGTCACATTTTTATTTCTTAGTGCTGATTGTATTGCTCAGTGCGAGTTATTCTCATGCCCAACGCATAAGCGGTAAAGTAATTAATGAAAAAAATGAAACACTGCCTTTTGTAAATGTTTTTGTAGAAGGCACATCAAACGGCACAACCACGAATATGGATGGGAATTTTATTTTAGACCTTTCCGGTTCGGGCACATACCGCATTGTATTTCGATATATCGGTTACAAAACACATGTCGAAACGCTCGTAATACAAAACTCATCCCCATCGCCACTCCTCATCAAGCTTACAGCCCAAGCTATCGAAATCAAAGAATATACGCTTTCGGCCAAAGAAGAAGATCCTGCCTACCCTATTATTCGAAAAGCGCAGAAGAAACGAAAATTTTATCAAACACAAGTCGATCGCTATTCTTGTCATAACTACATCAAAGGCATGACCTATTTGCGCAATCTGCCTGATAAAATTATGGGGCGCGATATTGTTATCGAAGGACTCGATTCAACCAGAAGCGGCATTGTTTATCTTTCCGAAAGCGTATCGAATTATTTCTTTCAACAACCCGACAAAAGAAAAGAAGTAATGATATCGTCCAAAGTGAGTGGACAAAGTCAGGGTTTTAGCTGGAACAGCGCTCTCGACTTTCAACTTGATTTTTATTCCAATACCATCGCAACACCTGTAACCGACCGCGACATCATTTCGCCCATTGCAGCCGATGCCATGACCTATTACAAATATCGGCTATTGGATGACTATAACGACAATGGCGTAACGGTTTACCGAATCGAAGTGATACCAAAGGTTACGGGCAGTCCGTTACTCAACGGCATCATACATATTCAGGATCAAACCTGGCGGATTCATGCCTTTGACATGTACCTGACCAAAAACAACGGGATGAATTTTTTAGACACCCTGCGTCTCAATGTCATTTACATTCCACTCAATGAAGAAGTATGGATGAAAGGCACGCAACATCTTTCATTCAACTTTGATATCAAACTATTTGGCCTGAAGGGAGACGGCACGTTTACCGGCGTGTTCAGCGACTACCAAATTAATCCCACATTTCCGCCCCGATTTTTTAGCGGTGAAGTAGTGCGTATTGAAGAAGAATCCAATCAAAAAAATGAGGCCTACTGGGATAGCATTCGCCCAGTCCCGCTCACCCAAACCGAACAAAACGACTATCAACTAAAAGACAGTATTGAAATCATTCGCGAATCCAAAACTTACAAAGATTCTGTAGATCGCAAACAAAATCGTTTTAAACCCCTTGCCCTGATTAGTGGCTATACATGGCGCAATTCATGGAAGCAGATTGAACTCACATTCTCTTCACCTATTATGCATTTCCATTTTAATACAGTAGAAGGAATTAATCTAACTCAAGAGATCGAATTTGTAAAATCATACAAAAAGAAAAATGCTCGACTACGCGTATATGCAGCAGGCCGTTACGGATTTTCAGGCAAGCGATTTTATTATAAAGCCGGCGTTAGACATCGTTTTAGCGCCATTAATCGCCTTTTTGTTGCAGCTGAAGGCGGGCGATACATATCGCAATACAATACAGCCAATCCTATTACCGATCTGCAAAACAGTTTTTATACCATCTTCTTTGAGGAAAATTTCATGAAAATTTTTGAAAAATATTATGGTCGTGCGGCATGGGGAATGGAGGTGCATAATGGAATTTATTTCGAGTCACATCTCGAATATGCATGGCGACGTCCATTAATCAATGCACCAACACTAACAAAATTTTATGTGGATTGGGATTCACGTGGATTTTCATCTAATCATCCATTAGAACCTCTTACGCCCAATGCCCCCATAACCCCACATCATGCCTTCGTTTTTAATTTTAAAGCAAAGTTTACCTTTGGGCAAAAATACATGATGCGCCCCAACCGAAAATTAAATTACGAAAGCAAATATCCTGTCATCACCCTGCAATATCAACGAGGCATACCCATTACACAACAATCGCCTGACTACGATTTTTTGCAAATCAATGTAGAACAAGAAATCAACACCGGTATCATGGGTACAACCGAATATTCGGCAACATACGGCATGTTCCTCTCAAAACATCACCTCACATTTATTGATTATCATCATTTCAATACAACCCAAACCGTTTTTACACATCGTGATGAACTAAACAGTTTCCGTACCCTGCCTTACTACCGTTTCAGCACTGACAAACTCTTTGCCGAATTGCATGCTCAACATCATTTTAAAGGTTGGTTTTTAGGAAAAATTCCCGGCATCAAAAAACTTAAATGGCATGAAGTAATCGGGTTCCATTTTTTATACACCCCCGAGCTGAAAGATTACTACGAATTTACCATAGGACTCGAAAATATTTTTCGCTTCATACGTGCCGACTTTGCTGCCGGATTTATTAGAGATGAATCACCTGTTTTTACCGGAAGAATAAGAATACGACTCTAATTGTTTTGTGAACAGAAATCGCTATATCACAATTTATCCACATCACTCAAACTCAATAATTACTTCCCGATACAAAAGCGCGAAAAAACAGCATCCAACACTTCGTTGGGGCTGATAATGCCCACAATAGACCCTATGGCATCAAGGGCTGAATGCAAGTCAGATGCCAGTAAATCCGTTGGGGTGTGATCTAGCAATCCTTGCTGCACAAGCTCAATAGATTGCAATGCAGATATCAGTGCATGATAATGACGCACATTGGTTACCACCATGGCATCGGCTGAAGACGTGCCGGCGCTGGCCCATACATACATATCTTCTTTAAGGGCATCGAGCGATAATCCGTTTTGTGCCGACACAAATCGCTGCTGAGCATAAAAGGGCTCAGGCGCCGACGCCAGCAAATCTGTTTTATTACCTACCAGTATCACGTGCAATCCATCGCGTACAAATCCTTCCACTTCGTGCATTACCTCTGCTGGCGTCATGGTGGTAACATCATACACATATAATAACAAAACGCCTTTATTGATTTCTTCTATTGTCTTCTGCACACCCTGCTGCTCAATGCTATCAATAGTTTGTCGCAAACCGGCAGTATCGACCAAGCGAAATTGAATGCCTTTGATATTAATCATTTCTTCGATGGTATCGCGTGTTGTGCCCGGTATGTCAGAAACAATAGCGCGGTTTTCATTGAGCAACGCATTCAATAAGGTTGATTTTCCGGCATTCGGCTGTCCGGCAATGACCGTATGAATCCCTTTTTTCAGCGCATTACCCAATGCAAACGAACCGGCCAATTGGCTTATCTCTTGATGCAACGAATGAAGCAAATTCTTAAGCTGTTCGCGATTGGCAAATTCTACATCTTCTTCAGAAAAATCCAGTTCCAATTCAATCAATGCAGAAAAATTTATCAATTCGCTTCGCAATGCAGAAAGTTTTTGTGAATACCCCCCACGCAACTGCTGCATGGCAAATGCATGTGAAGTGCGACTTTCGGCAGCTATCAAATCGGCGATGGCTTCGGCCTGACTCAAATCTAATTTGCCATGCAAAAAAGCACGTTGTGTAAACTCACCGGGGCGTGCAGGGCGAACGCCCAACTCGACCAATACCTCCATGGCTCGCTGAAGAATATATGGCGAACCATGAAATGAAAACTCAACCGTATCGTCACCGGTAAATGATTGTGGCGATTTGTAAACCGATGCTACCACCTGATCAAGCACTGTGTCGCTATCCATAAATAACCCTACATGCAATCTATTACCCTGCGATGTTGCTAACCTTCGAGCACCTCTAAATACCCTATCGGCATATTCCAATGCCCCCTCACCTGATAAGCGAATGATGCCCAAAGCCCCTGGACCGGCAGGAGTGGCTATCGCAGCTATTACATCACAATATTCTGACAGTGACACACTTCTCTTTTTAGTTTAAATTAAGTATTAATATATTTCTTAATATGATTCTTTGATTATACATTTGATAAGCTCTTAATATAAAGTAAGTGGCAAAAAATTCAAATTTTAATTTGACAAGTATATGAAAAAAAATCTCCTCATCTTTATCAGCTTGATGCTAATTAGTGCATATGCCCACTCTCAAGCTGTTGGTATTGGCGATGTAAGCTTCACACCCAATTACCTTCTACAAATTCACCGAAATGCAGCATCAGGCGTGGCATTACAACTAACAAACACCACTACCGGTGCTCTTAGTACGGATGGTTTTCAAATTAATCTGAATGGCGCTGCTATTGAATTAAACAATAAGGAAAACGAAGATATGCGATTTTTTACCAACAATACCGAACGCATGACGATTGAAGCAGCTGGTAATGTAGGTATTGGAACCGCAACCCCTAGCGCAGCTTACAAACTGGATGTGCAAGGTGGAAGTATGAATGTTGGTGCATTATATGGAACGTATGTTATGTATGGCACACTTGGAAGTTACGACACTAGAGCAACCAACCCGCTCCCTTCAACATTTAACATGGGTGTCGTTAGTGAATTTAAATCAAATGCAGCCAATGGGCTAAACGATGGAGGATCATACAACTCTGTTATCACAAATCGTGCATGGTCTGCCGGTGCTGACTGGTCAGGTGGTGGGGTTGCTCAGTTATCATTTACCGCAAATGGAAACCTTTGGATGAGATATGGTACGGCCGCTTGGGGTGCGTGGAAGAAATTACTTTCCAGCACAGATATAAGCGGAACTACTAACTATATTGCTAAATTCACCTCGGCAAATACCATAGGCAATAGCCAAGTTTTTGATAATGGAACGAATGTAGGGATTGGAACAGCCGGTCCAACTTATAAATTACATGTGATGGGAGATATCTATGCCAATGGCGGTTGGCTGCGCAGCTCAGGAAATACCGGATGGTACAATGAAAGCTATGGTGGGGGATGGTATATGGTTGATGCCACTTGGATAAGGGCTTATAATAATAAAACGGTTTTGGCAACCGGTGGACTGGCCGGTTATGGTAATTCGGTCTTTGGTACTCCATTTAATGCTAGCCCTCGTATCTATGCCAACTATGATAATCTAACTGGTGGTGGCATTGCCATTTCAGACGACGGTGGATTTTATGATTATAATGATGGATGGATACAATCAAGAGCTAACAATGGCCTGGATATGCGTTCAAATAATACAACTTGGAACACCGTTTTCAGAATGGGAAATCAGGATAATAGCGGAACGAATGATAAATACGTAGCCACCGGTACTGACGCCTGGGGCTATATCGGAGCTTCCGGTAATTCGTTTTGGAGAGGTTATTCTTATGGATGGATTACAGCTTCTCAGCGTGAGAAAAAAAGAGATATAACCCCAATTGAGGGTGATTTGGCTAATTGGGTAATGAGCGATTTAGATAAATTAAAACCTAGCTTCTACAAGTATAATGTAGAAACCGACCAATATGACGAAAAAATGCCCATGAAATATCGCCCAAATATGCACTTGGGTCTAATCCTCGAAGAATCGCCCGACTACATCCAGGATGATCTGTTTACCGGAATTGATAACTACTCTTTAGCCACTTTAGGCGTTTTAGGCGCTAAAGTCAATCAACAGGAAATTAATAAACTTAAAAAAAATGTACAGGATTTCGGCTCTGTTCTAATCTCAAATATTGAAACTTGGGTTGATTTTTCTGATGAATTCAAACAAGCTATTGGTGATCAAGACAATCCTGTCGTAACTGTTGCTACCAATACAGATGGCGTTTATGCCAGTATTATAGAAAAAAACAATTCCGGCTTTAAAATCAAAATCAATCATTTAGCGCCAGGTCTTAGCATTGACTATATTGCTATGGGAAAATCTATAAATATAAAATCTGATGGAAACAAAGTGCAATGGGAACAAAATATGCCAACAAATTTATTAAAAGCATTACGTGTTGATGAATCTATCAAAACTGAACAAAAAAACCGCTTAGAAGTTATAAAATCAGTACAGGCGAATTCTGAAAAAAATGCTAAATCTGATGGAGAATTGATTCATCAGAACAAGGTAAAAGAGTTGGAAAAGCTGGAAAATCAACCAACCAAAGAAATACATCAAAACCGTAATAATTAATAGCGCTAATCTTCCACTCAAAAAATAACGATTCTTTTTTCTTTTTAAATCCAACTACAACTGTCCAATATCATCATATTTCATGATTAACAATGACGCAATGTTAATGCTATGCTCTCATCAAACGATTTAACATAAAAAGACCAATCATATTTCACACTCAATCAGCCACATAGGCCTTTCTATAAAAAATAATGAGAATTATTTTTTTTATTTAAAAAATTTGAGTATAAATTTGTATGCAATATTCACGGTAAAAATCGTGATGAACCCAAATTTTTATAGACAATTATTATGAAAAAAAATCTCCTCATCCTAGCTGGCATGTTGTTTATCACAAACTTTGCCCACTCTCAAGCCGTTGGTATTGGCGATGTAAGCTTCACGCCCAATTACCTTCTGCAAATTCACCGCAATGCAGCATCAGGCGTGGCATTACAACTAAC
>JACSSC010000029.1 GCA_014879445.1 Candidatus Competibacteraceae bacterium | reverse complement strand
CTATACATATGCTTGGAGCAATGGTGCCACAAGTGAAGATATTAGCGGAGTTTCTGTAGGAACCTATACCGTAACGGTAACAGATGCCAACGGCTGTAAAGCTACATCAACGATAACCTTAACAGAACCACCTGCTCTTTCTATTACAACAGGAACAACTGATGATAGATTGTGTGAAGGAGAACAAACCAATATTTCTGCTTCAGCTAATGGAGGTACAGGAATACTTGTGATTTCTTGGAATCAAGGTTTGCCTGATGGATCTCCCCATTCGGTTAATCCATTAACCACAACATCTTATTCCGCTACAGTTACAGATGAGAATGGGTGCACGGTATCTTCCACTGTTGTCATTCAAGTTTTCCCCAATCCACTTGCATCATTCACATCTTCGCAGGTTTGTTATGGGTCATCAACAACTTTTAATAGCACGTCAACAGTTGCATCGGGTAGTATTATAGATTATCAGTGGGACATAGCTGGTACAAATGCAGTTGGTTCAACAACAACTCATCTTTTCCCTTCTGCGGGGAATTATACAGTTACATTAACTGTAACTACTGACGAAGGTTGTGTGGGTACAATTACGCAAGATGCAATAGTTTTTGCAATTCCTGACCCAGGATTTATCTCAAGTCAATTAAGTGGCTGTGTACCTCTTTGTGTTACATTTACTGACTTAAGCAATGTGCAAGGATCTACCATAGCAAACTGGGAGTGGACGATTGATGGACAATTGCTTAGTGGATCACAACCACCTTATTGTTTTAACCAAACGGGGGTGTATGATGTTGCTTTAACGGTTTATTCGGCTCAAGGATGTTCGGCTACACAAACTATTAATAATATGATTCAGGTGAATCCTAACCCTGTAGCGGCATTCACAATTTCTGATACTGAAATATTGTTGTCTGACGCCCAGTTCTCTCCTATGAACCAGAGTTCAGGTGAAATTGCTTGGCTTTGGGAATTTGGGGATGGCAATTCATCTACAGAAGAAATACCATGGATTCAATATGCCGATACAGGGTCGTTCTGTATTACATTAACTGTTACTAATCAGTTTGGTTGTACCGATCAGGCGGTGAATTGTTTGTATATTTATCCGGATATGTATGTTTATATCCCTAATGCCTTTACACCGAATGGTGATAAAACAAATGATGTATTTACTATTGAAGGGATAGGAATTAAAGCGGTTGATCTTGAGATATTCGATAGATGGGGTAATACTATATTTCATTCGCCACAATTATCAGTAGGTTGGACAGGGCATCATCAGGCAACGGATGAAGAAGTTATGCAAGGAGTGTATGTATATAAAGCAATAGTTACTGACTTTGGCGATCAAACCCATGAATTCATGGGAAGAGTAACGCTGCTTAGGTAGTTCTTATTGCACAATTAAAGATGCTCTTTTTTGATGTAACTGAAAAAATAGTATTTTCGGGGCGTGACTGATAACCGTGTCATAATTACCGAATGCCCACGAGATGCTATGCAGGGTCTCAGTGAATTTATCCCTACAGAGGATAAGATACGTTATTTAAATCAACTTTTAAAAGTGGGTTTTGATTATCTTGATTTTGGGAGTTTTGTTAATCCTAAGGTCATGCCTCAAATGGCTGATACGGATGAAGTGGTTCAACGTCTAAATTGGGAAGAATCTCGTTCAAAGCTTTTGGCCATTATTGGTAATCTTAAGGGGGCTGAACGTGCCGAACAATATTCACAGATTCAGGTTTTGGGCTTCCCTTTTTCGGTTTCTCCTACTTTTCTTCAAAGAAATATCAATGCAAGTTTGGCCGATACAGTATTGCGAATTGGCGAAATTAAAGAAGTATGTGACCGTTCCGGAAAGGAATTGCTTATTTATATCTCTATGGCTTTTGGAAACCCTTATGGAGATGAATGGAGTACAGAAATAGTTGGCGAATGGGTTGAACGTTTGGCCTGGATTGGTATCAACAGAATTGCCCTTTCTGATACAATCGGTACTGCTAATCCAGATACCATTGATTACATTTTTTCTTATGTGATACCTCAGTTTCCTGATGTGGCTTTTGGAGCTCATTTTCATACTACTCCTGTCAATTGGAAAACTAATATTCATGCGGCATTCAATGCGGGATGTCGTCGTTTCGATGCAGCAATTAAAGGTTTTGGTGGCTGCCCAATGGCTAAGGATGACCTTACCGGTAATCTGGCTACTGAGAACCTCCTTAGTTATTTAGATGAAAATCAAGCAGATTACTCTTTAGACAAACCAGAATTTGATAAGTCATATAACCTTGCCATTCAAATATTTCCAAAATAATTATTCTTTCGATTTGGCAGAATAAGTATTTTTTGTATCTTCGCACTCCCAATATTAGAAGTTATGTCAAAAGTTTGTCAGATTACAGGAAAAAAGACAATGACCGGAAATAAGGTTTCTCATTCAAACAGGAAATCTAAGCGTACGTTTGAGCCCAATCTATTTGTTAAGCGATTTTATCTTGAAAGAGAAGACCGTTGGATAACTTTAAAAGTATCAGCCAAAGGAATTCGTACGATTAGTAAAATCGGTTTGGAAGAAGCTATTATCAGGGCATTCGAAAAGGGATATATCTGTCTCTTATACACATCTGACGCTGCCGACGACGGA
>JACSSC010000056.1 GCA_014879445.1 Candidatus Competibacteraceae bacterium | reverse complement strand
GAAAGAAAGAAAGAAAGAAAGAAAGAAAGAAAGAAAGAAAGAAAGAAAGAAAGAAAGAAAGAAAGAAAGGGATTTTTATTAACAAGTTATGAACATGTCTTAGATTTTTTGTCCAAATTTTCTTTCATGAAAATTATTATTAACTTTGTCGCCCTGATTGCCCGATCGTCTAATGGCAGGACAGCAGATTTTGGTTCTGTTTGTGGTGGTTCGAATCCATCTCGGGCAACAAAAACGTCTCTTCTCCGAGGCGTTTTTTTATGTACAAAAAAAAGCCAGGCGAACCTGGCTTTGAATGGTTGGGTATTAGGGAATTCTAATTACTTCATTCGTTGCAGTGTAATTTGCTGACTGCGATCTGTAAAAGTCATTTCATCGTTGGTCAGCGACACCCCTGTCCACTCCTGATTGGTGCCATCGTCTTCTTTAATAACAATAAGTTTAGCATCCTTGTTGTATGTCCAAGTGCCTTTTCTTTCGCTTCCTTCACGATTTAAACTGAAAGCACCTGACTTTTCAAAATTCACGGTAGTATTCATTTCTGATTCACTAAGCGTTTCGCCGCCTACCGACTTTAGTTTCCATTTACCCTCTACAGAAGGTCCGCCTCCACATGATACCAATGCAAAGAGCATAAAAAGCATAACTAGTTGTTTCATGATATTTGTTTGTTTTGATTTATAAATGATTATTAGCGTTTCTTGATAAAGGTTGCTTCAATCCATGCACTCTGTATGGTTTCGAATTCGATAAAGTAGCGATTGGCGTTGTAGGGGTCTGTTTTGATAACCGTGCCCTGATAAAAATTCTTGCCCTGACCATTCCAGTCAACCGTAACTTTATCGCCTACATTAAAAGTATCTGTCTTTTTTTCATCTTTAATAGACGCACCCTTTTCGCAATTTGCATTACCTGCATTTTTGGCTTCTTCATAATAACTGTTTTTGGAGTTAATGCAATCAATATCTCCAATTTTCCACTTCTCGCCTTCTTGGTTGAGCGAAATTCGCACTTTAGATTGCAAAGCCCTATCGAAAAGCTCCATCATACCATATTGTTCATGCTTGACCTGAGGGAATTCACAAAACATGTCTTTATATATTTCGTGAGCTTGTAAGGTATTTTGTAGAAAATCAGTTCCGTTTTGGTTGAGTACAATATTACTTCCTTCTTCAAAATAATAAGAAGATAGCATACTGCGCAGAAGTAACTCTATTTCAGAACGGCTTGCTTCACGCATCATTTTATGAATATAGGCGATGTGTTGCTTGTCGGTGGTCATAGTAGGTATTTGAAGTGAGCCGAGTGATGCTAATTGCTGCTGGGCTTTTCTTTGTTCGTCTTGCATCTGAAAGGTCGGCATATTTTTCTTATCGGCATCTGATACCTGTTTTTTATCAATTACTTTACACTGTTCATTTTCTCGTGAAGCCGAACCTGTATTGATAGGCAGCCATCCATTTTTGATATATTTTTTTTCATTGGGGTTATGTTGCCCTCCACCTGTATCTCTATACAAACGAAGACGTCGCACTACTTTCTCTTTGGTCAGTTCGGTATAACCTGTAAAGGTTGACACTTCGTATTCGACATTAAACGACACTTGATTCATGGAATGCCATTCCCATTTAGGGTCAGCGCATAATGAAACGACAGGCAAATTACCTACACCCGAATAATATTCATTTCCCAAAAATTCACGTAAATTATTATTGATCAATGTGAAGATTTCGGCTTCAGTAGGGTTGGGTATTCCATCAAACCAGTTGGATGCCAGATATGCCCGATTATACACCCAGTTGCCACCCTGATAATTGTAGCGATAGTCGGACCGCTCCCAACGATAAATGCCCGGCTCTGTTGTTTTCCATTTACTTTCAGCGGCTCGTATGTACCACTTTTCGTTCAGTGATGTATGCACAGTACCTTTATCGCTGGTAAATCGGACTTCGATTGCGCCCTCATTTATCAGTCGTTGCTTCACCTGGCTATCTGTCGGTTGAGCCCAAACTATATGTCCTGCCAACAGTAATAAGAAAATTGAAATGCTGTGTTTCATAGCTTGTAATTTGAAAAAAGATTTATTTCACAAGAACTGATATGCAATGATAAATCAATTTAATATATTCCCATAGATTTTGATATGAATGAACTGTATGCTGTAGCCAGTATCGAAAAAAATGAAATGAAAGCATAAAAGGGCTGCCGATGCAGCCCTTTTATCTAATTCATATGAAATAATTACTGAGCAATGACAATTCGTCCGGTAAGCGTTCCGGTTTCGGAAGTCAAACGAACCACATACGTGCCCATACTTAGATGACGTAGGTCAACAGTACTGGCAAAAGATTGGGCCGGTTGCTCAAACAGATTAGCAAACACCATTTTTCCGCTAAGATCGAAAATCTGCATTTGAATATCTTTTCCGGCAAATCCGGCTATGCTTACAGTGAATTGACCGTTTGATGGATTAGGATAGAAATTAACCTCACCTATACCGGCTTCGATGCCATTTAATCCTAATTGACTAACAACAGTAAAAACAAAGGTTTCTGTACATAGATTATCGTCTGTAACGGTAACTGTATATGTACCACCGGCCAAGTTGCCGATATCTTCGGTTGTTGCACCATTACTCCAGTCGAATGTATAGGGTGCCACACCCCCTGCAGGTGTTATATCAATATATCCATCATTGCCCCAAATTTCGTTGCTGATAAGGGCTGGTGCTGTGATAGCAGCCGGCTCATTGATAGTTACCTGGTCGGATGCTGTGCATCCGTTATTATCAGTAACAACAACCGTATAAGTTCCCCCACCTAATCCACTTGCAATATCAGTATTGTTGCTATTCGACCACAGATATGTATATCCTGGGGTTCCGTATCCGACAATTACAGTTGCTGTTCCATCATTTGCGCCATTACAAGACACATCGCTTGATGTTGTGATATTGGCCGTAAGCAATAACGGCTGAGTAAGCGTAATGCTGCCTGTTGTGGTACAACCATTATAATCGGTAATTAGAACAGAATAGCTTCCTATCGGGAAGTTGGCGATTGAATCCGTTGCACCGCCTGTCCAAAGGTAAGTGTAAGGCGCTGTACCACCATCCGGAGTAGCAATACCGGTACCCGATGATTCGCCATAACATAGCACATTTGTAGAGCTAATGGTTGCAGTTAGAGCAGCTAATGGCTCTGTAATATCTGTACTATCAACCAAACTACATCCATTGGCATCAAGAATGGTTACGGTATATGTGCCGGGTGCTAAAGGAGAAATATCTTCAGTAAAGGCCCCGTTTGACCAGGTAAAAGTAAGAGTACCTGTGCCTCCACCTGGCGTTAAGTCAGCAATTCCATCGTTATTACCAAAACATGTAACGTGAGTAGGTAGAATAGAAGACGAAAGAGCTGCCGGCTCTGCCACAAATGCTGAATCATACTTAGCACAAAGATTGGCATCTGTAACAGTAATATAATACCATCCTGGGCTTAAATTGCTGATGTCTTCTGTGATATCTGTAGTGCTCCACAAAAATCCATAACCACCTACGCCACCGCTTGGCGTAAGATCAATACTTCCGTTGTTGTTACCAAAGCAATCAATATCAATAACATTCATATTAACCATAACAGGAGTTGGTTCGTTCAGAACAAACGTGTTGGAAGTAGTACAACCGGCATCATCCGTAACCGTAACCGTATAGGGGCCGGCAGGCAATAAAGCCACATCTTCTGTGGTTGCACCATGACTCCATAAATATGAGGCATAAGGAAACACGCCCCCTGAAACCGTAATATCAACAGACCCGTCAGATCCACCAAAACAAGACAGATCCGAAACGATTCCATTCACAACAAAACCTCCCTGATTGACAACTGTAGCAGATACCGTACTCGAACAAAGATTATCATCTGTAATCGTTACGGTATATGTACCCAATCCAATTCCTGAAATATCTTCACTTGTTGCACCATTACTCCACAAAAAAGCGAATGGTGACGTGCCACCAACAACAGTTAAATCAATCGCACCATCATTACCCAAGCATGTAACATCCGTAACGCTCAAGCTGGGTGTCATAACAGGATGAATAGTAACAGCAGCCGAACCTGATGCCGTACAACCGGAACCATTGGTGATTGTTACATCATAAATTGTTGGGTTTATCACATTTTGAGCCAAAGGATTATCAATGGTTGTATTATTCAAATAAGTTGAAGGCGTCCATTGATAAGTTAAAGTTGTTGGAGGAGGTGTTAGTGTGTACATGGCACCCAAAACCGGCTGATCAGATACCGAGTTATTAGCAACGGTTGTGCTAGCGGTATTAGATGTTACTGTGATGCTTTGATAATTAGTGGCAGTGGCACCAGTGGCACCAACAGAAGCAGACATAACAGCCGTATTCATATTTCCATATCTCATCTCAATCACACCGGTTGCTTCATATAACCAAATCTGGAATGTAGAGTTGGCCGGTCCTGTTGTATTTCGAGGAATTGTAACAAACCATTCAACAACCAAGATTTGATTACCGGGAGTACCTGTTACTAGATACCGAACATTTCCGTCTGTACCAGTTGCTAAATCATCCCAATAAGGATATACTTTGGGGATATTGGTAGTGCTGGTAATGTTATTAGTAAACTGATTGGTTGCGGCAGGTGCCCCTAACTTAATAAAACCATCCGGAGAAGCTGAGAATTGCGTGTAAGGAACGCCTTCATAGTTAAAAGTAAATCCTATGCTTTGAAGAGCAGAAGGCGTATCGTCAACTGAGTTGGCAACAGCAATAGTAGCGCCGGTCATATCTTGTAATGATGCACCCGTTGAATACGAAAAAGAATAGTTATTAATTGGCGTTTGAATATTGGAGTTTCCAGTTACATTCAATTGAGAATCATCGCCCTCACAAATAGCAGATGGACTTGCCGTAACAGAAGTAATAGATGGGGTTGGCCCTGAATTTACTAAAACCGTAGCAGACGCTGTACAGCCATTAAGATCAGTTCCCACTACTGTATAAGTTGTGGTTGTTAATGGTGAAGCATCCACAGAACTACCTGTTGTTGCGCTCAGTCCAGATGCAGGCGACCATGAAAAGGTATTTGCGCCCGATGCCGAAAGATTAGCAGCAGCACCCGGATTACAATATAGTGTAGTTGTTGGCGAAACAGATACGTTCGGATTGGGGTAAACAACTATTGATTTTTCAGCAGTGGTAGCAGACAAACCGCTATTGGAACAAGTAACGGTAACAATGTAATATGAATCAGTTGAGAGTACACCGGTTGGTTGAGTGCCACTGGTACCTAAATTAGAATATGGTCCACCGGTAACAGAGGATACTGCCCACTGATAAGTTATTCCGGCTTCTGCAGATGCACCACTTAGCGTAAGAGTTGTTCCAAATCCATCACAAACACCATTCACACCTGTTATAGATCCTGCTGTAGGAGTTCCCGAACAAAGAGTTAATACATAAGCTCCGATATCATTATCCGGTACACGTGGCGCACAATCTAAATCCTGTGTAATGTATGGCGGATAAGCCATACCCGCATTGTTCAGCAATAAATTAGTAGCGTGTAAATCGTTGCTATTATTAATGTAATTCGGGTCAACAGAAAGAGAAGCTGCATCAAGCGACATAGCAATTTGCCAATCATTAAGTGTTGGATAATCTACGGTATTTCCCTGTCCAATAAAACCTGTCGTTCCCACATCATTAAGAATAAATACATTATTATTATTTAAAATCGTACCTGTATTACCAAATGAAGTAGCCGATGTGGAGCGATATACAAAGTGACGTGCAACGCCTGATTGAGCAGCCGTGAAGTTTGCCAAACTATTATTTGCAATAGTATATACAGGGCCAGTAGTAGTAGAAATTTCCAAACAAACACTACTTATATTGGGAGATGCGCTGCCATCAATACTCACGCTATTATTAAAAATCTCATAGGTTTGAGTTGTAGCGCCTCCTGTTCCGGCAATATTAATTCCTCTAATAACACGAGTAGCTGAAGCAGCACCTGAGTATGCTGAAATAATATCCGAGATGGCATTATTGAAAATACGAATGCTATGCGTTCCTGTTGTTGTATGAGTTACTCTAATACCTGCAATAACAGTTGTAGAGGCCGTACCTGCATTGCGAACATTACGAATCAAGTTGTTATTTACATGGCAAATACCCTTAAACAATAGAATATTAATACCATCAGCCTGACCGCCGGTATTGGTTACATTACTAATACGATTGTTGGAAACTGTAAAATCACTCTGGTTATTTAAATAAATACCATAAGTAGCTACACTTCCGTTTCCAATATCATTAGGAGTAGCTGGGTTACCAATGGAATTAAAATTAGTACAAACAGAATTTGTTATCATATTATTTAAATCGGGATAAGTAGCATTCCCATTTAAATTCACTCCTGCATATACATTTTCTATCGAAAAATTTCTGATTATATTATTTGAGTTGGCTCCTGCTGCTGATGTAGGAGTTGTAACCACATTGGCTTGAATACCTATAGATGAAGTATTGGTACGATCTAATGTAATATTTACATCCGAGATGATATTTGACTGCGCACCGTCTGTTGCACTAACATTAATTATGGAGATAGCTCTATCAACACGATTCGGTGAAGATGGGAATGTTCCGTAGAAATTGATACCGGTTAGTGTAACAAAATCAGCTCCTACAATCGCAATGATGGGCTCTGTTGTGGTTGTTAAAGCGGCCGTTGATGCAGCGTTACCAATATTCCCGGAAGTTGATCCATACCATGCCACTGTGGCCGTCGTATTACCATTAATAGTTAGCGGGTTGGCTCCCGAACTGGCAGATGGTGCAATGGCAACAGGAAACATATTATATCCGCCCGCAGCTGAAGAATCGTACAACATATCAGTTAGAACAAAACTAACAGGCCCAGTTGACCCTCTATGATTGATTTCGGCAACGGCTTCCCATAGCGTATTAAATGTTTGACCAATCCCAACATTATAAATTCCTGAAACAATTGGCGTGGCAATACCGGGTGTAAAACGGAAATTCAATTTAGGCCATTTATTGCTGTTCATCATGCTATTATTAACAAATGATGAACCTGTAACTGCGTCAATATAATTACCGGGCCCACCCGTAGCACTTGAAATACCTATAGATGCAGATTCTGAACTGCTGGGAGTACCAACTAGGGGCTGCTGAGAATAATACAACTCTATAACATCCGTTCCTTCATATAACTTAATCTGATAATAAATATTTCTAGTTGAACCGGTCCAATAAGATAATGAAGTCCACTGTACTGTAAAAACCTGACTTCCGGGTGCACCTGTAGTTTGATATAATATCTCTGATGAGTTTAAATCATCCCACCAAGGCGCAATAACTGCATTGGGCGCTGTGGTCGTATAAAGATTCGTGTTGGTTAATGAGTTAGCCGTTGCAGTAAATGAGGCAAATCCATCCGTCGAAACGGCAATCGTTGAATATGATACTCCATAATGATTAAAAGTGAAGCCAATCGGTATGCCGGTTTGTAAAACTCCATCGCCAGATGCCGTTGACAAGGTTGCTCCCCCACCAATGGTTATAGGCACAAATGGTGCATTAAATGTTGAACGAATATAGCTCTGTGCTTGAATGGTACTAACAACTCCAACAAAGAGTATAGGAAATACCATTTTCTTAATGTGAGAATAAAATCTATTCATAATTAATAAAATTTCGAGTTCAATGATGCGACAAAACTACAAACTTATTATAAACCGAAACATGATTTTATTGAATTCTAATTCCATATACTCAATTTTTGATTGATATACCTATTCGTTAATTTCAATTATGTCTTTAAAAACCTATTACTTAAGCAATATTCGCAATTTACCTCCATATTATCAGTTCCCATTCTTCATTCACATGTAACATCTACAGCATCATAAAATTTCTATCTTTGCACTCGAAAAAAATTTATCATGAAAGAAGTATATATTGTATCAGCAGTTCGTACTGCATTAGGTTCATTTGGTGGTAGTTTATCGGGATACGTAGCGCCTCGGCTTGGAGCTGTTGCCATAAAAGGTGCATTAGAAAAGATTTCGCTTTCTCCCAACGAAGTTAATGAAGTGATGATGGGCTGTGTTTTGCAGGCCAATCTTGGGCAGGCACCTGCCCGTCAAGCAGCACGATTTGCCGGTCTGCCCGACCATATCCCATGCACTACCATTAATAAGGTTTGCGCTTCAGGCATGAAATCCATTATGCTGGGTGTGCAAAGTATTATGCTGGGTGATAATGATGTGGTAATAGCTGGTGGTATGGAAAATATGAGTCAGGTCCCTTTTTACGCTGAGTCAGTAAGATGGGGCAACAAGTATGGCCATACTTCTTTGATTGATGGATTGGCTAAAGACGGCCTCACAGATGTTTATCACAATTATGCTATGGGCAATGCAGCCGAACTTTGTGCCAAAGAATGTAACATTTCACGCCAGGAACAGGATGCTTTTGCCATCGAATCTTATCGTAGGTCTGCCGCTGCTTGGGATGCCGGTTTATTTAAGGAAGAAATCGTTCCCGTTTCAATTCCGCAAAGAAAAGGAGACCCCATATTATTCGCCCAAGATGAGGAATATCGCAATGTAAACTTCGATAAAATACCTCAGCTTAATCCGGTATTTATCAAAGAAGGAACTGTTACCGCTGCCAATGCTTCAACCATGAATGATGGCGCTGCAGCCGTTGTACTTATGAATCGAGAAAAAGCCGAAAAACTGGGTATCAAACCTTTAGCCATCGTGCGCAGCTATGCCGATGCCGAACAAGCCCCCGAATGGTTTACTACCTCCCCTTCTAAAGCCATTCCGCTGGCAGTAAATAAGGCCGGATTAAAAATTTCTGATATTGATTATTTCGAAATCAATGAGGCATTCTCTGTAGTGGCTATTGCCAACAACAAAGAAATGAACCTGGATGCTGCTCGTGTAAATGTTAATGGTGGCGCCGTTTCGCTGGGTCATCCGCTAGGTGCTTCCGGTGCTCGTATTGTAGTTACCCTGCTGCATGTGCTGCATCAAAAAAATGCCCGCTATGGCGCTGCCGGTATATGTAATGGCGGAGGCGGTGCTTCTGCTATTGTTATCGAACGCGTCTGATATTTTATATCTATGCGCAATACAGGCATCTGCATATTCAATACCCTTCCCTGTCGCGATGTTCCATCGCATAAAAGCCAAATGAGCAATCAGTTGCTATTCGGCGAAACCTATCAGGTATGCGACCAACAAGGAGAGTGGCTATTGATTGAATCAGACCACGACCGATATACTTGTTGGATAAGCTTGCACCAGCATCAACCCTATGATAAAGCTCAACAGCCACACATGCGAATACTTGATTCTCCGGTTGTATTCATCGAGCACCAATACTTATCTTACAAACAACTCATCCCAGTATTTGCCGGATCGCTATTAGCCGACACGCCCGACAAATCCTGGAAAATCGGGGATCATACATTTTTCTATCCGGCTATTGAAAAAAAAACACGCAGCTTCTCTCCTGAAAATATCCGGCAATTAGCTTCGCTTTTTCTCCATTCGCCTTATCTATGGGGTGGCCGTTCGCCCGCTGGAATTGATTGCTCAGGTCTTGTTCAAGTTGTTATGGGTATGATGAATATTCCATTGCCCCGTGATGCTTATCAACAGGCGGACGAAGGACAATTGGTGGATTTTATTCATGAAGTAAAACCCGGAGACCTCGCCTTTTTTGATAATCCTGATGGACAGATTGTGCATACCGGCATCATCATCAACAACGAACAACTTGTGCATGCTTCCGGATCGGTACGCATTGATCGCATTGACCACGAAGGTATTTTTCATAGCGAACAAAAAAAATACACACACCGCCTTCGTGTCATCAAACGCGTATTCTGATGCTGGCAGTACTCATCAACTTAAACTGTAATACTGACGAGATTTTGCCGACATTTTGTCAGCAAATCACGGATGGTACAAAAATTGAAAGTCAGAAAAAAAAAATCGTAAACCATGAGCGAAACAAAACAAGGAACCATTCATGTTCAAACGGAAAACATCTTTCCAATCATTAAAAAATTTCTGTATTCCGACCACGAAATTTTTTTACGCGAATTGGTATCCAATGCCGTGGATGCCTGCCAAAAACTCAAAACCATGTCTGCCGCCGGTGATTATAAAGGTGATCTCGACGCTTTTAAAGTAGATATTAGCATTAATAAAGATGCAAAAACAATAACCATCAGCGACAATGGTATCGGCATGACTGCCGATGAAGTTGAAAAATATCTTAACCAAGTGGCCTTTTCCGGCGCACGTGAATTTCTCGACAAATACAAAGGCGTTACCGACAGCGCCAGTATTATTGGGCACTTCGGACTGGGGTTTTATTCCGCCTTTATGGTGTCTAAGCAAGTGGAAGTCATCACTAAATCATTCACCGAAAACAGCCAGGCCGTTCGCTGGACATGCGACGGAAGCCCACAATACACATTGCAAAATTCCGACAAAACATCCCGAGGAACCGACATCATTCTGCATATAGCCGATGATAGCGAAGAATTTTTAGAACCATCACGTCTCAAATCCATATTGGAAAAATATGGCAAATTCCTTCCCATCGAAGTATTTTTCGACAATCAAAAAATCAATAACACTACACCAGCTTGGATAAAAAAACCGGTTGACCTCAATGCTGATGATTATCAATCCTTCTACCGCGAACTCTATCCAATGGTCTTTGATGATCCATTGTTTCACATTCACCTGAATGTTGATTATCCTTTCAATCTTACAGGCATTCTATATTTCCCTAAAATCAAAGCCGGGGTTGAGCCCCAACGAAACAAAATACAACTGTACAGCCAACAAGTTTTTATCACCGACTCGGTAGAAGGTATTGTACCCGAATTCTTGATGCTGATGCACGGCGTACTCGATTCTCCCGATATTCCGCTTAATGTATCTCGTTCATATCTTCAAAGCGACGGAAATGTAAAAAAGATCAGCAGTCATATCACCAAAAAAGTGGCCGACAAACTGCATGAGATGTTTAAAAACGACCGGGCTGATTTTGAAAAAAAATGGGATGACATCAAAATATTCATTGAATATGGAACGCTCACTGATGAAAAATTTGCTGAACGTGCCCAACAATTTGCCCTCTTCAAAAATGTGGACGGAAAATATTATACACTGGATGAATACAAAAATCATGTGGCAGGCACTCAAACCAACAAAGACAATAAAATTTCGTTCCTCTATACACACAATCCCGACGAGCATTATACCTACATGATGCCTGTTCGCGAACGCGGATACGATGTGCTGATATTAGATACGCCTCTCACCAGCCATTACATCATGAAACTAGAACAAATGCACCCAGATTTGCATTTTGCACGTATTGATGCCGATTCCATTGATAAATTGATTGACAAAGGCATATCGTCTGTTTCAAAGCTGACAGAAGATCAGAAAAAAGAATTATTGCCTTTGTTTGAGAAGTGTATAACCAAAGAAAAATTCACGCTTCAATGGGAAGACCTGAGCGAAACTGACCCTCCTGTTATTATTACCCAATCTGAGTTTATGCGACGCATGAACGAAATGAATGCGATGGGAAACAGAGGATTTTCAGGCGATTTGCCCGAGTTTTATGGCTTGACACTTAACGCCAATCATCCGCTGGTTACCAAAATCATGCTGCAAACCGACAACGATAAACAAGAACAAATGGCTCGACAGGCCATTGATCTAGCTCTGCTCGGAAAAAATCTGCTCAGAGGCGAAGCGTTGGCAGGTTTTATTCAACGAAGCATTTCGCTGATTGATTAAATTGATTCTCTTTTCCTCACCATCTCATGATTTCGTCAGGGTTTTGTACATTTGCTTAAACAATGCCCTTAAATGAAGTACATTTCACTCATTAACATCCTGCTTGCAGTATCTTATTTTACTCCCATTTATGCGCAACAAACCAAAGGCGCCGATGTGGTTGGCAGCGCTAATAAGCAAGGTTCTGGTCAGGTGTATGCCCTCATCGTTGGGCTCTCCCAGTATCAGTTTCCCGATACATATATACCATTGCAATTTGCCGACCGCGATGCCCGCGTTTTCTATTCCTATCTGCGCTCCGAAGCAGGTGGCCTAGTGCCTGCCGATCACATTGATACCCTCTTCAACCAAAATGCTACTTATGGCGAAGTCATGAGCAAACTCCTCAGCATTAAAGACAGAATGAAAGAAAACGACCTACTGTATTTCTATTTCTCAGGCCATGGCGATGCTTACAATGCATCCAAAGCTTTTCTATTGCCCTACGATGCGCCCGCCGGCAAAGGCAAATCTGATAAAAACCACTACCTCATCGGAACCACCGTCCTCGACTTGCATACCATCAAAGTGATTTTTTTGGAACTCACATCCAACAAGCGAAATGTTGTTTTCATCAGCGATGCTTGTCGCACACATGAGCTGAGTGGCGGCGATGACGGCAGAAGCCATGTATTCAAAAAAATAATGGAAGAAGATGCCGGCGAAATTCGCTTCAGCTCTTGCTCCTCCAATCAGGTCTCTTTCGAAGGCCCGCAGTGGGGTGGTGGACGCGGCTTGTTCTCTTGGCACTTGGTGAATGGACTTATGGGCATGGCCGATACCGAGCCCGAAGATGGAAAAGTAACCGTTGATGAACTTTACGCTTACGTCAAATCTCAAGTTAAAAATGCCAGCTACGACAAACAATCCGAAACACACCGACAAACACCTCAGTTTAGTTGCAAAGCCGATAACTGCGAGTCATTTGTGCTTGCACGCGTCAACACCAAAGAAAAAGAAAGATTGGCATTAGAACTCAAACAAGGTTCTAATACCTTTTATCAAGAAGCATTGGCCATGCACTCTCCCGGTAAAGGTGTTGACCTGCCTGCCGAAATGCAAAAAATAGGGCAAAAACATCTCTACGACGAATTTTCAAACCGCCTACTCAACAACCAATATATTGGACCTAACAGTGCATTCGAAACTTATCAGAAAATCGCCGAAAACAAAAATATTCCCAAACAACTGGTCAACGAGTTTAAAGGCATTCTAAGCAGTCGCCTCATTACTGATGTCAACAAAATTATTAATACGTATCTCAATGCTGCTCAAAATAACAACCTCTATACCTACGATTACTTCTACAACGGATACCTCAAACTCAAACATTTTATACAAATTGCCGACCCACTCTTTTACAATGCCATTGATGCCAAAGTGAATCTGCTCTTCCTCGAAGCACACGCCAACTGGCGATCCAAAAAAAGTAAAGAAGTGCTTTACTGCCTTTCCAAAGTGGATAGCGCTGTAGCGCTCAAACCCGATGCCGCTTTTCTTTATAACCTCAAAGGCATTCTTCATCAACGACTCAAACAATTCAAAGAAAGTGAAGCCGCTCTCCGAAAAGGTATCGCATTGGCTCCGGGATGGCTATACCCTACCCATAACCTCGGCCTCAATTTCAGCTTCCTCAATATGCGTGATAGCAGCTTCCATTATTACTTCAAAGCACTGAGCTTGGATACTAACTACCAAACCACTTACAGCGTTATCGCTTCCGAACATGCCATTCTCGGCAACAACGACTCTTCTGTTTATTATTTACAAAAAGGGCTTGAAAAAGACCCCACCGACCCTTACCTTCTCTATCAAATGGGCTATCACTACTATCAGCAAAAAAACTGGAATAAAGCACTCATGCTTTTTCGGCAATCTTTTACTTATGACCCCGCTCTCATTTATGGTTATGAAGGCGCCATGCTTGTTCATCTCAAAAATTATGTTAGCATTGATAGTGTGCTTTATTATAAAGATTTACTCATCCATCAAGACCCGAAAAATCCTGAAGCATACTATGACTTAGGCAGCATTATGGCCGAGTTCGAATGGGATAGCTTGGCACTCGGATTCTACAACCAAGCTATCTATTACGATAGCTTAAATACCGACTACTGGAACGCCAAAGCCGGATGCCTATTTAAATTAGGTAACAAAAACATGGCCATTGGCACTTACAAAAAATCTATACAAATTGATAGCACCAATAGCAGCACATATAATGCTTTAGGCATACTGTTCTTTCAAATGAATCGAACCCACGATGCCATTCGAGAATTCCAACTTGCCATTCGTCACAATCCCCTCAACCATATCTTTTATTATAATGTTGGATATATGTATCAATACATACAGGATTATGAAAATGCCGAGCTTTATTATATCAAAGCTATTGAAATTAACAGCATCTATGCCGACACCCATTATTCCCTGGCCCAAATCTATGCCCTCTCTGGCAAATCCGACAAAGCACTCATCAGTTTAGAAAAAGCACTCAAATTAACTTCTTATATCCGCTCCGATATCGAAAATGACAGCGCTTTTAAATCTATGCTTTATCTTTCTTCTTTCCAATCGCTTTTGCGCAAATATCTTGATCAATAAACCCCCTCTTTAGGGTATTGTCTTAATAGGTATGCCACCCTAAATTTGTAGCCTCAGCATACTTATTTTATGGAAAATTACATTTCTATCATTCGTGCATTACACGTCCTCTCCGGCTCACTTTGGATTGGCGAAGTCGTTGTCATAAACTTTATCCTCATCCCCTTTTTATCTTCTTTACAAGGCGATTACAAAAAAAACTTCCTTGTCAATCTTTTCCCTAAGCTCTTCAATCTTGCCTCTATTCTTTCCGCCACATCAGCCGTTACCGGCCTTCTCATGGTTTGGCTTATCTCCGATGGGCAATGGCTTCGGCTCACTCAAGGTCGCTGGGGATTGTCTATTCTCATCGGTGGCAGTTTGGGTTTGTTGCTAACCCTTTTTCATTTTTTTATGGAAAATCGCTTGGCTCATAAAATTGGGTTAGGTAAAAATGGCGACGACCATCAAATAAATGACGTGCATCTAAAACTCAAAATTGTACCCCGATTAGGATTACTCGTTATTACTTCTATATTTCTATTAATGATGAATGGTGCACGCGGACTTTTCTAAGCAGCATGGCATTTTTCCTTCTATTACTCCATATATCAAAATTCAGGGCGCCCGCCCCGCGCCTGCAGCAGCGGGGCACCGGGCTATGCAGGGCTGCGCTTCGCTCCGGTGCTGCGCACCGCTGCCTTTAGGCAGCGCCCTTCCTATCCCTGCCGCAAAACAGCCGACATCTTCCACCTC
>JACSSC010000001.1 GCA_014879445.1 Candidatus Competibacteraceae bacterium | reverse complement strand
AGATGTGTATAAGAGACAGACTTTGCCTAAATATTTCCAAGCCACCGTTCATTACGCACCATTTTTATGCCTAACTCTCAAAATTAGGCTTGTAAATAATTTAGAAAACAGCACTAGGAGGATAAAATGTCGCGTTGTCTTGCTTGCGGTAGAGTCGAACCATTCACCAGAGGACAAAATGTCGAGGGTGGTTGGTTGTGTTCAAGCTGTAGGAATTTGGGTACTCGGGGAGGTAATCCAGATACTGCCCAAACAGCCCCATTTGAGAACAATCAAAATATTCAAATGGTTGGTGTATTAGGCAATTTACAATATTCTCCTGGAATGGCTACGGCGATAAGGAGTGCCTACAACGCGGGTAATAATGGCAATGATGGTGTGGCCGAAAGTATCTGGGGTCTTGGTTTTCCTGCAAACCATCATACAATGCCGCATGCAAATAATGTTGTTGTTTTCACCCGTACTGGTGGGCAATTCAAAGTATTTGCTATCGGACACCATACTGGTTCTAACGATGATTATAGAATCATGCGTTGGACTGGGAGCAGCTATAACGCTCATCGCTGAAACTATGGGCATTCATACCCATATATGCACTGAGTAACGAAGCGCATCATTCGCGTGGCATCGATTGATGCGCTTTCTTTATCGTCACCATCCGCTGGGAGAAGGAGGGTTTGGCTGTGCCACTCTCCCAATTGAAACCTGTCAGCGCGACCGATAAACCGACGAAGCAAGCGATTGAGGATTGGCACTATTGGGTCAAGATGGGCTACGAGCTTTAAGCGACGCAAACACCTTACGAAGGCTTATAGCGGACCGTTCCTTTCAGTCGATCTCGTTAAAACCGGCTCGTTACTTTGTTGGTTTTAGCATTAGACAGACCGTGGCGAAAGGTCTCATGTTTTACAGTGTCTAATGCTACGCATAATCGGCTGGCAATGAAGCGCAGTGGAATTGCCAGAGTTAATATGATTGTTCGCTTTTGTCGATTACAATTGACAGATATTAAACCCAAAGTAGCGCAATATTTTCGTTGTTCTTCCGTTTATGACTGGCAATCCTTCTTTATTTTCCCATCCTATAAGCTCTTGAATATTGGATTGCCCGAAAACATTCAATTTGTACTCAGACTTAAATATTAGATTTGCCATTCGCTCAATTATTTCAGTATTGCCATAAACTAAATACGTAAGACTTTTTTTTATTTTATCTATGTCATTCTTACCAAGGAACTCTTGCTTTAACGTATCCAATCCACCGGGATAGAATCGAAGGCGGTCATGGAAAGAATGCAAAGTACAAAGTGCTTCAAAAATTTTGTCAGGACTTGCCTCTGAAATGGATTTTTCCGATGCAAAAACTGTTTTTAATCTAGGATAAGTTTCATTAACAATTATTTTCTCAAAATAAGGCCAAGGTGTTTGATGCCATTCTTTTACCAACTTCATGATTTTTATATTTTGAGGGTCTCCAGAGACAATAGGCTCATTCTTCCAACTTTCTTTTTTCGCATGTATATCTCTCACAAAGCTGATGAAAGAGTCTATTTCTAGCCGCAACGGAATGCTTGTTTCAGATATTTTCCTTTTCCCCACTTTCTCATAAACTTGTCGAATGGTATTGAATGCGCTTACCGACTCTTGATATGTTTTTCGATAATCTTCGATAAAGATATTTTCTTTAGATTGCTTTGTTTTGTCCCTTACGATATTAGAACTAACAATATTCCCAATCTTTTCATGAACTTCTTCCTCTAACTTGTATGCGTCTGAAGATAAGGATTTAAATCTATCGTAAATTGTTTTGTAATCTTTTACAGTTTGTGGTGTAAGAACTTTTGATTCTTTCCAATATTCTGAAAACAGATCAACCAGTTCGGTAAAAATATCATCTTCAGTGTCGATATGAACCATAATTTCTTGATTCGTGGTCATTGCTGAATGTGTTAGGTTTGCAGAGCCAACTAATGCACCTGATGATCCGAAAATATAGAGTTTAGGGTGGAAAGAGCTGTCGGAGAAAAAACGAGCCTCAATGTTTGAAATTTTTAGAAGTGATTCCAACGCATTTGGGGATGTTGGAAATCCGAGCCTCACGACTATCCTCACCTTACAACCCTGTTTACTTAGGTTTTCTAGGACGCTTGTATCTGTAAGGAAAGCGACAGCAATATTAATATTGTTTGCCTTCGTGATTAACGAATCTATCGCATTTTGTATGAAATCGCTGCGAGAATTCCTGTTACTATAGAGAGTTATATTCATGTGATTAATTTTTTGGTTGGCGAACGCTTGCGTTCACCTACCCCGCGCAGCGAGGTCAGGTGGAACGTCCAGTTAGGCCGATTGGTTCACTCACGGACTTCACTGTAATCTCTCCGGGTTTAATCCGCACCTGTAAGTTTTAACCACTGATTCTCGTTGAAGTAATATACAGTTGAACTCATCTCAAGATAACCATCATTAATTGCTTCATATTTGATTTTCGGTGGTGATTGTCCTCCATAACTTTGATAATGTTCCATTATGTATGATTTATCCACAGAAGATATCTCTCGCCTATAAAAACTCTTGTTGCGGTCTGTTACCAACCAATGGTCTTCATTCCATCGCCCAAGTTCGTCGTATTTGTTTCCTGTATTTTCTTTGAAAACCAGTATCGATGATTGTGCTTCACGCGAACACACTACAGCCCAGCTTATTTCGCTTGAATTCACAAAGCGTCCAGAAATAACATTAGTAGAGCCATTTAATGACTTTGGTATTAAGCATTTAAGTTCTATTAACTTGGCCCTTACACCGGCTGGAAGGTTAGAGAGATATTGCGGACTTTGCATTATCAATTCGCTCCACGAGGATGGAGTGGTATTGGATGTTATATAGGATTCCTGTTTTACTTGTGGATAATTAGATATAATTACAGCAATGCATTTTTACAGAGGT
>JACSSC010000047.1 GCA_014879445.1 Candidatus Competibacteraceae bacterium | reverse complement strand
GCCACACATATGTGTGGCTTTTCATAATAAATTATTAGATTATTTGTTTACAATCAGCTTTTTAGTTATTGCTTTGCCATTGTAATGAATGGTATATAGATACATACCGGATCTCAGATTTTGAGTACTTACAGGCAATGTATTAATACCTTGTTTACTAGTGAATGAAGTGGCAAAAACCTGTCGGCCTAATGCATCCATAATGGTAACTTGAACGGGTGCAGCAACAGGAGTAGTGAAACTCAAGGTAGTTTGTTGATTTGCAGGGTTAGGGTAGTTAGAATACACAGCAAATACTTCGTTTTCAATCTCGGTTTCAACACTGGCAAAAACGGCATCCTTAACTGGAAGTTTTACAATAAATGTATCTGTTCCGCCAACAGATTCAAGTGAGGTACAACCAAACCCAAGGTTAGCCCAAGCTGCAATAATAACAGTAATTGGAATTGAATCAATTAAAGGATCAATAGTGGGACCGGGAGGATTGCTGTTGCTAAGACGCAAACATCCACGGGTAAGGGGGTTAGTCGGGTGAACTGGAATTGTATCCACAGTTAATGCCAACACATTATATGCAGTACCTGATCCTAGTGTTGTGGCCCAAACTTCGTAATTATATCCAGAAGGCACACCTGACACACTCAGAATTTCTATCTTACATAGCGGAATAGAATCTCCAGGAGTTGGTGTTAAAGTGTTATCTACTTGTCTAGGAAGTACGATGGTTACAACTTCATCGTAAGGCACACCCTCTACAGAGCCCACGATTGGGTTGGGGTCAAAACCAAGTGTAGTTGCACTAGGGTTGTAATCAGGAATGCAATTCTGTGCATTCAGTGTACCGGCAACCAAAATTCCGGTAACATAAAGTAATCCTTTTTTCATGTGATTAAATTTAGGAGTTAAATGAATTAGTCAAATGTATAAAAAACTTGAGAAACAAAAAAAATTATTCGCCGGTTAAATCATTTTCAATATTGTCCATGATAATGAAATCTATAATTTCATTTGGATTCTGAATGATATTGAGTATGGTGTCGAGTTGAGAAATGGTGATTAGTTTCATGACAGAATCATTAACTCCAGTTAGTACCAGCACGCCCTGACACCCTTTGCAAAGACGATTGGCCACTAAAATAGCACTAAGCCCTGAAGAATCAATGTATTTTACATCACTTAGGTCAATTACAATATTTTTCTCTCCTTTCCCATTCTGAAATACAATCTCTGCTTTCAAATCAGGTGATACAGAACTATCCAGTTTTTCAACTGTGGATTTCAACATTACAAAATGTTCATTATTTTCTACTTGAAAACTCATACGCTTTCTATTCTTGATTAACTTAACAAATTTAGATATTTATTCAGTAATTTCATATGTTTTTAAAAAAAAGTTCATATAACCTACCTTTTGTGGGTTTGTCAACCTCATAAAATCAGGTTACTTTTGTTTACTGTGCTGAAGAAAATAGATCGTTATATCATTATTAAGTTTCTGACTACTTTTGTAGTAGCCATTTCTCTAATTTTAGCGCTCACGGTAGTATTTGATGTGTCAGAGAAACTCGATGGATTGATTGGCAGACCCGGTTATGCTCCTAAATGGAATGAAGTTCTCTTTCATTATTATCTTAATTTCATACCTTATTTTGGGAATTTGTTTAGCCCGCTCTTTGTTTTTATTTCAGTTATCTTCTTTACTTCACGTATGGCAAGTCGTCTGGAGATTATATCCATTCTTGCTACCGGAATCAGTTATTGGCGTTTGCTTGTACCCTTTCTTTTCTCTGCGTTTCTTATTGCTGCTGTTAGTTGGGGGCTTACAAATTTCATTTTGCCCCGATCTAATGAAATCAGGGTGGATTTTGAGAAAAAATATTTTTCCAAAAGATCAGAAACCTCTACTAATTTTCACCGACAGCTGAGTCGCGGTGAATTTGTTTTTGTTGAGAGGTATGATTTGCGTGCTAACAGGGCTTCTAAGTTTGCCTATGAAAAGATGCAGGATGATAGATTAGTACTTAAAATTATGAGCGGTCATATTGTGTATGATAGTTTAACGGGCAATTGGCAGTTACATGATTATATTATCCGCAGCTTTGATGGAATGAATGAATCAGTTAGGCGTGGGGCTTTGATGGATACGACCTTTGCATTTACGCCTTCATTCTTTAAGCACGATCTCAAAAAAATTGAAACTATGAGCAATAATGAGCTACATGCATTCATTGAAGAGGAGAAGTCAAAAGGTTCGGAGTTTATTAATTATTATTTGATTGAGAAAAATCAAAGAAATGCGAATCCTTTTTCAACAATTATTCTTACGCTTATTGCTGTGCCCATTGCGAGTCGTAAGGTCAGGGGAGGCATAGGGTTTCATCTTGCCATGGGAGTAGCAATGGCTTTTTCGTACATTTTCATGATGCGTATTACTACAACTTTTGCATTAAATGGGTTGTTGCAACCATGGCTTGCAGTTTGGCTACCCAATTTTTGTTTTGTGGTTGTAGGTGTTATTCTTATTCGATTTGCGCAGAAATAATACCTTATTACAAACGAAGTGAGAGAATCCATTCACTCATGATGTTTAGTACTTGCTCTTTTTCCGGCTCATTATGTATTTCATGGTAAAGCCCTTCCCATAGTTTTAGAGTAATGTATTGAGGATTATTGATTGCTAATTCTTCTGATGCTTTGTGGGATGTTATCTGGTCTGATGTGCCGTGCATCAGTAATACAGGTTGCTGAATTAATGAAGCATTTTCAATGGCGTAGGGGCCTGCAGCATGAACACAGGTAAAAAATGCAGAACTGATTTTATCATGTACTAACGGGTCGTTCTCATAGTCATTAACAACCTGCATGTCTCTTGATAGTGCTTTTGTATCAAGGCCTGTTGGCTGTGTTAGTGTAGGAATGATGCCCGCCGAAAATTTTCCAAGTGCTACTTTCCAGCCGGGTGGTTCAAAGGCTAGTCGCAAATAGGGTGATGTAATAATAGCCCCGGATATTTCAGGTTTCATTCTTATCAAATAATTAAGCATAAGATTTCCGCCCATACTATGCCCATACAAAATGATGGGTGTGTTGGGATATGTTTTTACTGCTTCTTGGTGCAGCAGCAATACGTCATTCATAAGGGCTTCATAGTTGGGAGCATGGCCGCGTCGCCCTTCAGATAATCCATGTCCACGATGGTCCATGCTAATCCATGCTATATCTTTTTTTGAAAGGAAATTGGCAACGTGTTCGTAACGACTAGCATGCTCGCCCATGCCATGTGCGTGAACAATAACAACTCTAGGAGATTGAGAACTATGGTAAGTATATCCTTGCAGTTGTAAGTTGTCGTTTGTTCGTATTTTAAAAGATGCATTCATGATTGTTATTTATTGCACTAATGTAATAAATTTTCATTGATGGTTGAATACATCTGTTGTCGTATATTGAGCTTTTAAAAAAAGAGTTGTATCAGCTTGTTTTTTCGAGCTAGGTTAATGGCTTCTACTTTGTTGTGAACACGGAGTTTTTGATAGATATTCTCAATGTGTTTGCGAACTGTTTTTGGGCTTATAAAAAGAAGGTCAGCAATCTCTTGATAATTTTTCCCTTCTGCTATCTTCTCAAGTATTTCTATTTCTCTTTTCGAAAGTTCGAACTTCTCAGCATCTTCTGATGGTTGTGGGGGGCCGTTGCGTATGATGCGCAACGACTTATTGGCAATAGTTGCAGACATAGGAGCCCCACCTTCTATGGCTTCCTGAATAGCATTATGGAGAACTGTTGGTTTTTCATCCTTTAGTAAATATCCACAAGCTCCTGCCATGATGGAGTCGAATAGATTATGTTCGTCTTCAAATACTGTAAGCATCAAAATCTTTATATTGGGATATTGCTGGGCAATGATTGATGTGGCTTCAATCCCATTCATGATTGGCATGTTTATGTCCATCAGTATGATATCTGGTGATAATCCACGGTTTAATTCGTGTAATATTTCTTGCCCGTTTGATGCAGTATGAATTACCTCTACATCGTCAAATAATCCGAGGGTTTCTTGTAATGTTTTTTGCAAGTATGACTGATCATCAGCAATGGCTATTTTTATCTTTTTCATGAGTTGTTTTATTTCAAAACAAATTTAAGTCATCCAATACATATAATGATACGTCAATTGTCGTATTTTATGTGTTATTTCTCACAGGTACTTTAATGAGAATAGTTGTACCCATTTGTGGATTACTTTCTATTTCCCAGTTGCCATCAATTTCTTGAACGCGTTGTTGCATGTTTCGTAGGCCGTTTCCTTTTGACTGGGCTGTAGTGTCAAATCCAATTCCGTTATCTTGAATCCGTATACTGATTTTTTTTCTTTGATATGAAATATCTACTGATATTTTTGTGGCCTGTGCATATTTTAATATATTCTGTAATGATTCCTGAACAATTCTATAAAGATGTATAAATATGATAGGTTCTATCGTGCATGATTTCTTTATGGATTGTGTTATTTCGGTTTCAATGCCAATATGAGTTGCATATGTAGTTGTAAGTTCTTTTATTTTTTGTACCAACTCAATTAAATTATAACTTTTTTTGTCAAGGGTATGAATTGTTTCTCTTAATTCTTTCATTGTTTTACGTGCAAATACACCTAGTGCCTCCAGTTTCTCTTTTTCGTCAAAAGTGTTTTCAGGTGTTAGGCGATAGTTGATTTTGTCGAGCGATGATATTACATAAGTGAGTTGTGAACCGATATTGTCATGTAATTCGCGTGAAATTCGGGCTCTTTCTTCTTGCACTTTGGCCTGGGTTTCGATTTGTCGTAGCTTTCGTTTTAGGCGAAGAGTAGAAAGATATCTAATTAATAATCCGCTGGAAATAATCAGAAAGAGTGAAATACCGATACTAAACCATTGGGTTTGATAGAATGGAGGAATAATAGAAATGGGTATTTGCAAACTTAATGGGAACCATGACTCTCCCTTAAGTCGGTACTTAACTTTGAGGATATAATCTCCAAATTGAAGGCCTGAATATAGTACTGAATATTGCCCGGTTGGCAGTTCAATCCATTGTTCATCATGTCCTTCAAGCATGTACGCAAATTGAATATTGGATTGGTTTCTGTAATCAATGGCTGCAAATTCTGTGTATAACGAATGAATACCTGGCTTCATGATAATGCGTTGGGGCAAAAGAGGTGAACCAATAACATAAATACTGTCGGAAGGACGAAGCCCTCTAAAATTGAGCCGTAGATCGTTAAGCAAAACTTTTTCAGGTTTTTCTTTGTTTTTAAACTGAGAGGGGTCGAAGAAAACAATACCTCTTGACCCGCCGAAAAATAGTGTGCCTTCGTTTGAAAGGTGATAAGAGTTTTGACTAAATTCTACTTGTGTAAATATTTCGTTAATAGGATATACTCTAACATCTAATGTTGCGCTGTTTATTTTTCCTGTCGCAGTATTGGATGAGAACCAAATGTTTCCTGCTTCATCGGGTACTACCGTATAAACTACTTCATCTAGTAGGCCCTCTGCCTGACCAAAATGTTCGAAAGTGCCAGTTGACGCATCAAGACGATTGATGCCTCCTCCAAGTGTAGCAACCCAAAAATATCCTCGTTTATCTTCACATACCGAAGTAGTAATGTTAAAGCTGATACTTTCTGGAATCGTATCGTTGTGCTGATAAATTTTTCTTGTATGCTGTTCTTTATCTTCAACAATGAGTCCATTTGCAGTACAGATAAATTGCAATTTTTTATTGAATGAGACGTAAGTGTAAAGTACAAAATCATTTAATTCAGGGGAGTATGATGAGGTCTTGATTGTTTCAAATGTGTTTAATGCAGGATTAAACAGGGTTAAACCATCTTGTGTGCTAAGCCAAAGCGCGCCGTCTCGTGTGGGTGATATATGATAGATGGTATTGCTGGAGATGGATGGACGTTGTGGATGGTGCAAATATTGAACTATTTCTTTGCTCTTAATATCATAGCGAAAGAGTCCGTTACCGCTTGTAGCTAGCCAATAGTATAGCGAATCTCCATGAATGTATGTTACTCGTTGATTGATTTTTTTTGCTTCAAAGGGCTCGGTTTCGTATGTCCAGTATGTAGTATTACTAGAAGCAATTTCTTTAATGGGTTTGTTGAAACGGATAATTTGCATTCCTTCATAATTGCCCGCAATGATTGTTTTTTCGTCTGTTTGAAATAATCCCCACGCGGCATTGATACGACTGGTATTTTCGTTCGAAGCAATTTCTATAAATCGAAAACGGTCTGTTTGTGGGTCATAGATATTAAGACCTGCATTGATGGTTCCGACCCATATGCATCCGTTATCACCAAGAAGCAAAGTATTGATGTCTCCAGAAGAGATTCCTTCACGCTGACGAGTGTCGGGAAGAATGCATGCCGAGTAACCGGGTGTATACCGATTGGTGATAAATAAACCATTATGTGTGCCTATCCAGCATGTTGCAGAATCTGCTTCTTCCATGCAGGTTATCTGTCTTTCAGCATCATGTTCCCAAATTGCGGAGATGGTGTGATTCCCGTTTTCAATTTTTGCGCTGTATAGCGAATGAGTTGTACCAACCCAAATTTCGGTTTCATCATTCCATTTCATGGCAGATTTGATAATTTCACCCTGCATAAGTGGAATATGAATAAATTGAAAGCCGTGATTATATTTAAATACAAGTAAGCCCCGGTTTGTTGCAATCATAAACCCATCCTGCGTTGGGAATAGGTCTTGCAGTTTAATGTTTTGTAATGATTGATGAATGATTTTTTTTAATGAATAAAATGTAAATGTAGCAGTGTGTCCTAGAACAAAACCGTTATGCTGAGAAATAATAAAATCCGGACCAACAGGAGCTAATCTAAAAAACATGTTGTGATATTTACGTCTCGTTTCACTAGGGCCATAATATCGCTTAAATTGAAAAGTATTTCTGTTGAGCAGATTGAGCCCGTTACGGGTAGCAACCCATATTTGCCCGTTGGCATCTTGATAAAGGTCGAGAATGAAATTATCAGATAAAGAATTTGTGTCGTTTGAGTTGTGTTTAAAGTGTCGAAATGAACTTCCGTTATACATATTTAGGCCATCTTGAGAGCCAATCCACAAACAACCATATTCGTCTTGCATAAGTGTTGTAACCGTGTTCTGAGTTAGCCCTCCGCCAATAGAAATTTTTCTGAAACGTACCGATGAAGTAGCGTGTACATTCAGTATGCAAAAACTCATTGCTATAATAATCAACAGGCGCATGCAACAAACCTACATATTTTTTACTATACCTGATTCATTGCACATAGCTGCAATCTTGTAATCAACAACTAAAATTTGCACATTTGTATTCAACTAAAATGTTATAGTATATGAAAAATAGTTTATTGTTTTTGTTTTTGATTCCTTTTTGTCTAACAGCTCAGGAAACAATCCGGAATAAATCGAACGGCGGTTTCTTATTTACCAAGATATACGAAAATGATGCTACTTCTGTAAAAGATCAGGCCAAGTCGAGTACTTGCTGGAGTTTTTCTACTCTTTCTTTTTTAGAATCAGAGCTAAAACGATTAGGTAAACCAGATGTTGATTTGAGTGAGATGTTTGTTGTGCGGCATACTTATTTTGATAAGGTAGTGAAATATGTTCGTATGCATGGTTCTTCAAACCTAGGCCCAGGCGGCGCATTTCATGATCCACTAAATGTGTTTCGTACACATGGAATGATGCCTGAGCAAGTGTATCCTGCTACTATTTATGGAGAGAAGCGTATCAATCATGGGGAATTAGATGAAATTATTAAAGCTTTTGCGGATGCTATCATTAAAAACAAAAACACTAATCTTACTCATGCTTGGAAAATTGCGCTTAATGGTATTCTAGATGCTTATTTCGGGAAATTACCTGAATCATTTACCTATAACGGAAAGTCATATACACCTGACTCATTCAGCCAGTGGCTTGGCTTACGTCCCGACGATTATATTGATATTACTTCTTATACACATCATCCCTTTTATTCATCTTTTATTCTCGAAATACCAGATAATTGGTCATGGGACCGCGTACATAACTTGCCTTTGGAAGAAATGATGCAGACCCTTGATTATGCCTTGTCAAAAGGATTTACCGTTGCTTGGGGTGCTGATGTTAGTGATAAGGGATTTTCGCATAAAAACGGCGTAGCTATTATTCCCGAAAAGGATTGGGATGTAATGTCAAAAGAAGAGAAAGATACTGTTTTTAATCGTCCGCTGCCTCAGCGTGTCATCACACAACAAATGCGCCAGCAGGATTTTGATAATTACGAAACAACTGATGACCACGGTATGCAGATTACCGGAAAATACAAAGACCAGTTTGGTAATACATATTATCATGTGAAAAATTCATGGGGGCAGACATCTAATGAATGTGGCGGATATTTCTTCGCTTCCGAATCATATGTGCGACTTCGAACAATGAATTTTTTGGTACATAAAGATGGAATACCGGCGTCTATTCGTCAAAAATTACTTAAGTAATAATGAGTTTTGCCTCGATTTTGTTTCTAGTACAAGTATTTTTTGGCTTTCCGTTTCTTTTTATCAAATTTGCGGCTGAATTTTTAACCGAAATGTATTCCTATGAATAAAATTAAAGTGGCTAATCCGGTAGTTGAACTGGACGGAGATGAGATGACCCGAATTATTTGGAAGTTTATCAAAGAAAAACTGATTCTTCCATATCTTGATATAGATATCAAGTATTTCGATCTCGGTATTGAATATCGTGATGAAACCAATGATCAAGTTACGATTGATGCAGCCAACGCTATTTTGAAATATGGCGTGGGGATCAAATGCGCCACGATTACTCCCGATGAAGCCAGAGTTGAAGAATTCAAGCTTAAGCAAATGTGGAAATCGCCTAACGGAACAATTCGAAATATCCTAGATGGTACTGTTTTCCGCGAACCTATTGTGTGTAAAAATGTTCCTCGCTTAGTTCCTAATTGGACTGCTCCCATTTGTATTGGCCGTCATGCATTTGGTGATCAGTACAGGGCTACAGATTTTGTTACAAAAGGCAAAGGAAAACTTACTATACGTTTTGAAAGCGAAAATGGTGAGGTAATTGAACACGAAGTATATAACTTTAAAGGCGACGGCGTTGCACTTGCTATGTATAATACCGATGACTCTATTCGTGGATTTGCCCGCTCATGTTTTAATACCGCATTGCAGAAAAAGTGGCCACTTTATCTTTCTACCAAAAACACTATTCTGAAAAAATATGATGGTCGCTTTAAAGATATTTTTGAAGAAATTTATAACAACGAATTTAAATCCTCATTTGATACAGCCGGTATTACATACGAGCACCGTTTGATTGATGATATGGTAGCTTCTGCTCTTAAATGGAACGGAAATTTTGTTTGGGCATGTAAAAATTATGATGGAGATGTGCAGTCCGATACAGTTGCTCAAGGGTTTGGATCCTTAGGGCTGATGACATCAACTCTGGTTACACCTGATGGTAAAATCATGGAAGCTGAAGCCGCTCATGGTACGGTTACACGTCATTACCGTGATCATCAAAAAGGGAAACCTACATCAACCAACCCCATTGCCTCTATCTTTGCTTGGACACGTGGTTTAGAATTTCGAGGTAAATTAGACAACAATTCCGATCTTATTCATTTTTGCCAAACGCTAGAAAAAGTTTGTATCGAAACAGTTGAGAGTGGCAAAATGACAAAAGACCTTGCCGTTTGTGTTCATGGTAATCAGGTTTCGCACGGCGAACATTATCTTTACACAGAAGAGTTTTTGGAAGCACTTGATGCAAATTTGAAAATAGCGCTTTCATAAGCCGTTTCCTGTATTTATTCATTCTTCCCGGCCTCAAATAAATGTTGAGGCCGTTTTTTTGTCATAATCAATTTCCTATTTCTTTCGGATAGCGCTAAATGGGTCGTATAATTCTTTTGCATGTGTCGTGTTTGCTTCTGAATGTTATGGGATATGCTTAACAAAAATTAACCAGCTTTCATTAAGAACACAGATATCAATTTCTGCAAGTTGACTAAATTTGCTCTCATACAAATATTGATTTGAAGATGGATACAACTGTAGATATTCGCGAAATTAATGAAAGGATTAAAGAGCAAAGCGCTTTTATTGAATTATTGATGACGGAACTTGATAAGGTTATCATTGGTCAGAAATATATGGTAGAGCGTCTGCTTATTGGCCTGCTTTCTAATGGACATATTCTCTTAGAAGGCGTGCCGGGATTGGCAAAAACATTAGCGATTAAGTCGTTGGCGCAGACAATTGATGCTAAATTTAGTCGTATTCAGTTTACTCCAGATTTGCTACCAGCCGACTTAATCGGCACAGTTATTTATAATCAAAAGAAAGAGGAATTCTCAGTAAAGCAAGGGCCTGTATTTGCGAATTTTATTCTTGCCGATGAAATTAACAGAGCGCCTGCTAAAGTTCAATCAGCGCTTCTTGAGGCCATGCAGGAAAGGCAAGTTACTATTGGAGAGCATACATTTAAGTTGCCCGAACCTTTTTTGGTATTAGCAACACAAAATCCTGTTGAACAGGAAGGAACATATCCGCTGCCCGAAGCTCAAGTTGACCGTTTTATGCTGAAGGTTGTTCTGGATTATCCTCAAAAGGAAGAAGAACAGAAAATTATTCGTATAAACATTGCACATGATTTCCCTGTGGTTCGCTGTATCCTTCATCCCAATGATATTCTTAATGCAAGAAGATTGGTGAAAGAAGTGTATATGGATGAGAAAATCGAAAAATATATTGTGGATATTGTTTATGCTACACGTAAACCTTCCGATTACAAACTTGAACAATATAGTCAGTTGATTAGTTTCGGATGCTCTCCTCGTGCCAGCATTAATCTTGCACTTGCGGCCAAAGCTTATGCATTCATAAAGAGAAGAGGTTATGTTATTCCGGAAGATGTAAGAGCTGTTTCATATGACGTAATGAGGCACCGTATCGGCCTCACTTACGAAGCAGAAGCAGAAAACATTACTACCGAAGATATTATTCGCGACATATTAAATGCTGTTGAAGTGCCTTAATTGCCTTCATTCATCAAGCTTATTTTATGGAGATTGCTGAACTAATTAAAAAAGTCCGACGAATTGAAATTAAAGCTAAAGGGCTCACAAATGAAATGTTTTCAGGTGAGTATCATAGCGCTTTTAAAGGTCGTGGTATGTCGTTTAGCGAGGTTAGAGAATATCAGTTTGGGGATGATATCAGAAATATTGATTGGAATGTAACAGCTCGTTTTGACCATCCATATGTAAAAGTGTATGAGGAAGAGCGTGAACTTACTGTTATGCTTTTGCTAGATATGAGTGCTTCAGGTTTAACGGGAAGTCATCGGGCAACAAAAAATGAGATACTTACCGAATTGGCAGCCGTCATTGCTTTTTCTGTCAGTCAGAACAATGATAAAATTGGCGCTATTCTATTTACAGATCAAGTTGAACAATTTATTCCACCTCGGAAAGGCAAAGCACATGTGTTACGAATTATTCGTGATATATTGAATTTTGAACCTGAACGACTTGCAACATCTTTACAACATGCACTAGGTCATTTTACACGTGTAGTGAAAAAAAAATGCACGGCATTTCTTATCTCTGATTTTATAGATCATAACTTTGAAGATGCACTTCGAATGGCGGCTCGCAAACATGATCTTATTTGCCTTCAGCTTAACGACCCTATTGAAAAAAAATTGCCGGAAGCCGGATTGGTTAAAATGAAAGATGCCGAATCTGGTCATATGATTTGGATTGATACAGGTAGCCGAAATGTTAGAAATAAATATTTTGCTTTGACTCGAGAAAGAGATGAACAATTACGCCAATTTTTTACTCGGTCTGGTATTGATTATGCATCTATTGATACTTCTCATTCATATATCAAACCACTTCATAATCTATTCAAAAAAAGAGGAAAAAAGAGATGAGGTATTCGAGGATATATCGCACAATGATGAATATGGGATTAATGTTTGCATTTTTTCTGATTATTTCATCCTTTGTTCATTCACAAAATGCTGTAGTTTCAGCATCGCTTGATTCTTCATCTATTAAAGTGGGCCAACAAGTTATGCTTCGCTTGTCTGCTGAGCAAGATGATAAAACTATCCTAATTTGGCCTGTTTTTTCTTCTCATCTTTCTAAAGAAATTGAAATTGTAAGACAAGAAAAAATTGATACAACCTTTTCTCAAGATAAAAGATCCATATACTATAATCAGAACTTGATTATTACATCTTTCGACTCTGGCGTTTTTACAATTCCACCCTTTCGTTTTCAATATATCAGTTACAACGACACTTTTTCTGTTTTTACAGATTCACTCCAGCTTTTCTCAGCCACATTGCCTGTTGATACCCTTAAAGGGTTCCATGATATTACAGGTCCGGTTGATCCACCTTTTGGTTGGGATGAAATTATCGGTTACATATTTATTGCATTTGCAATTTTGATAGCCGCTCTTTTAATATATTTTTATATACAAAAAAGAAAAAATCGAAAGAAGCACGAACCTCTTTCGCCTCAACAACCGCTAATTCCTGCTCATGTAATTGCATTGCAATCACTACAAAATTTACTTGAACATAAATACTGGCAAAAGGGTGAAGTGAAAAAATACTATAGTGAGCTTACAGATATTATCCGCATATATCTGCATAATCGTTTTGATATTGATGCAATAGAAATGACAACTGCAGAAATTCTGCACGACGTCTCTTTTTTTCATATTCATTCAGATTCAATTCATAGCTTATCTCGATTATTGTCTATAGCCGATCTGGTTAAGTTTGCGAAATATCTTCCTGATACGCATGAGCACGAACAGGCGTATCAAAAAGCGCTTTCATTTGTTGAACAAACTGCTGATAAATCTGATCAACATGATGAAATCAATAGCTGATATTTTATTTGCACATCCCTTGTTGTTATGGTTGCTGCTGATTGTACCTATTGGTATTATACTCTATATTTTCTTTCATCTAAAGCAATCGTCACATTTATTGTTTTCTTCAGACACATTGTTAAAAAAATTGCCACGAACATTTCGCCAGCGTACATTTTTCGTTCCTTTTGTATTTCGAATATTATCCATTTCTTTTTTGTTGGTTGCCTTGGCTCGTCCTCAAGGTTATATAGGCACATCTGAAACAACTACAGAAGGAATTGATATTGTCTTATCAATGGACGTTTCTGTAAGTATGTTGGCTGAAGATTTTCGGCCAAATCGCATGGAAGCTTCGCGTGTTATTGCCGAGGACTTTGTTAGAGACCGTACTGATGATCGTATTGGTTTGGTTGCATTTTCGGGTGAAAGTATGACCATGTGTCCGCTTACCACCGACCAGGGTGCCTTGATTAATCAGCTTAGGGGTTTGAAAGATGGAATGCTACCTGATGGAACTGCAATTGGGATGGGGCTTGCAACAGCTGTTTCCTCTTTACGCAATAGCGAATCTAAAAGTAAAGTTATTATTTTGCTTACAGATGGTGTAAATAATGCAGGTGTTGTTTCACCAACCACCGCCGCAGAGATTGCACGTACATTTGGAATACGTGTTTATACAATTGGTGTAGGTAAACGCGGAAAAGCAAAATCCCCTGTTGCCCGGAATGTTAACAATCAGTATATTTATGATTATGTTGATGTGGAGATTGATGAAGCATTGCTTGAAAACATGGCAAAGATTACAGGCGGTAAATATTTCAGAGCAGAAAACGAATCTAAATTACGTGATATTTATGCAGAGATTGATAGAATGGAAAAGAATATTGTAAAGGTAATGGAGTATCATAATCGTCCAGAAAAATATTGGTGGTTCGTGGCTATTGGTTCGATATTTTTTCTACTTGAATGGTTGTTGAAATGGTTGTATTACAGGCAAATTCCATAATATGATTACATTTTCTCATACATGGATTTTTTATATGCTACTTGCCATACCGGTATGGATTTTGGCTTTGATATTTTTTCTCAGATGGAAGAAAAAAAATATGCAACTATTGGCACATTCTGCTATACAGCTATATATGTTCCCACGTTTCTCACGTTTTAAAATTATCATTAAGCATGTCTTTTTTATTTCTGCTTATTTTATGCTTGTTGTTGCGTTGGCACGTCCCAAAATGGGAATGAAAGTTCAGGAAATAGAATCTAAAGGTGCTGATATCGTAATCGCATTGGATGTTTCAAACAGTATGATGGCTGAAGATCTTAAGCCCAATCGCTTAGAACGCGCCAAACAAGCCATTTCGGTTTTGCTTGATCGTTTGAGAGGCGATCGCATTGGCATTGTTGTGTTTGCTGGTAGTGCTCGCAAGCAAGTGCCTATTACTATTGACTACGCTACAGCCAAAATGACGGTTCAAGCTATTTCAACCGATGATGTGAATACACAGGGTACTTCACTATCAGCTGCCATTCAACTCTCTTTAGAAACATTGCCCGAAGAACGGAAAAATAGTGGCGCAATTATATTGATAACCGACGGAGAAGATCATGAAGGAGAGGCCATTGAATTGGCCCGTAAAGCTAAAATCAATAATGTTTTTGTGCATACTATTGGTATCGGAACACCAGAGGGAGTACCAATACCTCTATACAGAAATGGATTATTAACCGGTTATAAAACGGATCGAAGCGGACAAACAGTTATTACGAAATTAAATGAGCAGATCCTCAAACAAATTGCTTCTGAAGGTGGAGGTATTTATGTGAAGGGGAATAATCCTACTTTAGCACTTGACCAAATAAAAAAGGAAATTGAAAGAATGGATAAAGAGGTAGTGTCTATGAAAAGATACGAAGATGGCGAAGATCAGTTCCAATGGCCATTAGCTTTGGCGTTGCTACTTATTGTTGTCGAAGCATTTATTATTGAAAAATCATCCGGCATGTTGAAGCGGATGGATATGATTACCAATGAAAAATGATATGAAAGATATTAGATACATATTGTGTGCGACACTATTCGTGCTGATATTTGCAGCTCCTGATCTCTATGCACAATCCTGGTTTGGTTCTAATAATAAACAGTTCATTAGAAAGGGAAATCTTGAATATAAGAAGGGGAATTTTGATGCAGCATCTGATGAATATAAGAAAGTGATTGGAAAGAAACCAGACCATCCTGTTGCGCATTTCAATATGGGCACTTCACTGTATAAAAAAGGGAACTTTGATTCAGCCATGACACATTTTCAAACTGCTATCAATGGAATATCTGATGATAAACTAAAATCAAAAGGATACTATAACTTGGGTAATACTATGCTTCAGAAGCGCGAATATCAGAAAGCAATTGACGCATATAAAGAATCACTTAAGGCCAATCCGGGTAATGAGGACGCTCGATACAACTTATCGTATGCTCGAAAAATGTTGCAACAACAACAGCAACAGCAGCAAAAACAGAACGACAAGCAAGATCAGAATAACAATAATGATGACCAACAGCAACAACAGAACAAATCTGAAAATGACGAGCAAAAAAATGACGAAAAGAAAAATCAGGAGCAGCAAGAGAAGGAAAATCAGGAACAAATGAGTAAGGAGGAAGCCGAACGAATACTCGATGCTTTAAAGAACAGAGAGAAAGAGCTTAAAAATCAACAAAAGGATAAAGGAAAAAATAATAACAGCGTTGAAAAGGATTGGTAATATGAAGATGATTAGCATTTCTTTATTGATGTTGTTGATGGCAACAGCTTCACGAATTGTTGCTCAATCTTTTTCGTGCGTTGTTAGCAAACAGGAAGTCGCAGTTGGTGAGCGTTTTAAAATTTCATATCGTATAGAAAATATGCAGGCGCGTGATTTCAGGGCGCCTGACTTCGATGGTTTTTCTGTTGTGGGCGGACCGATGCAATCGCAAAATATGACCGTGGTGAATGGAGCCATGTCTCAATCTACTGAAATTAGCTATTATCTATCTGCTCAACGTGCCGGGAAAATTACTATCCAACCCGCAAGCATCGTTTCTGGCAATCGAACTGTCAAGTCAAATTCTGTTGAAATTGATGTTGGGGGAACAACCATGAGTAATACACCTAATACAACTAGCCCTTCAACTCAACCCACTCAATCATCTAATCAACAACAGACACCAACATCTCGTGATATTTATATATCAGCTTCAGCAAATCGTCAATCTGTGTTTGAAGGTGAACAGGTTCAACTTACCATACAACTTTATTCAATTTTTAATAGTGTGTCGCTTGAGGAAATTAAATATCCTGAACTAAAAGGTGGCTGGGTGCAAGATGTAGAGGATGCGGTTGACACACGTTTTAGGCAGGAAGTAGTAAATGGTAAACGCATCAACGTAGCAACATTGCGAAAATCTATTCTCATCCCACAACGAAGCGGTTCTTTGATATTTGACGCTGTTACCGCTAAGGTATTGGTTCAACGTGTAGTGAAAACCGGTAATATGTGGGAAGATTTTTTCTATGGTGGTCAGGTAAAAGATGAAAGAATCAATCTTAGCAGTCCAAAAATTTCTTTTAAAGTATTGCCGCTTCCCGAAGATAACAAGCCACTAAGTTTTAGAAATGCCGTAGGCAAATATACCATGCAGGCCGAATTGGATAAATCCGAAGTTGAAGCAAATGATGCGATTTCTCTTAAAATTTCTATTGTAGGAGATGGCAATTTGATGTTGCTTGATAAACCTGTTATAGATTTTCCATCTTCTTTTGAGGTGTTTGATCCTCAAGTTTCTGATAAATATAAAGTAACTTCAACAGGAGTTACCGGTAAGAAAATATTTGAAATATTAATGGTGCCACGGGTTGGTGGCAGTTATTCATTCGGCCCTGTCAAATTTAGCTTTTTCGATCCCAAACAAAAGAAATATGTAGAGCTTGTTTCTGATACATTTCATATCCAAGTTAAAGGTGTTGCAGCAACAAATCAGATTTCTTCAGGAAATGATGTACTCATGACAGGATCCGACATTCGATATATTGACGACCGACCACTGGCCAAGAATCAATCTACACGTTTTTTCTTCAGGTCATTGCTTTATTTTTTGTTTGGTGTAATACCATTTATTCTTATTCTGATGACCTTTGTCTTTCGAAAGGTGCTTTTTATGCGACAGACCGATTGGGAATCTATTCGAACCAGGAAAGCCAATAAGGTTGCTGTAATGCGCCTGAAAAAAACGAGAAAATTACTCGATGAAAATAAATTAGATTTGTATTTCGAAGAAATCAATAAGGTACTCTTGACTTATTTATCCGATAAGTTTCGCATTTCATTTGCCGAAATGAATCGTGATGTGATTTATGATAAGTTAATCCAAAACACATTGTCTCACGAAATATCAATACGTGTTATTCAAGTTATAGATGCTTCTGAGTTTGCTCGTTTTGCACCTTCTTCAATTCATGCGGGTACAGGATTATATGATGAGGTTGAGAATTTGATTTCATCAATTGAAAAAAATGTGAACCTATGAAAAAACAGCTATTTATATTCGTCTTCTTTTTTTATTATTCTACAACATTTGCCACTATCCAACTCAGACCAGCTAATGAAGCATATAGTAAAGGACAATTTGATGAAGCATTGGCGTTGTATCAACAATTAGCCAATGAAGGGCAAGTTTCTTGGGTGTTGTATTATAATCTTGCTAATGCTGCATTTAAGACCGGAAATTATGCACTTGCTGTTTTGAATTACGAAAGAGCTGCTCGTCTTAATCCTACGCATCCAGATATTAGATATAACCTTTCTTTAGTTCGTAATCAGTTGCCAGATAAGCAAACGGTTTTAACTTATACCGGCGTCACAGGTTTTCTTTTTTACTTACGAAATTTGCTCACGATAGATCAATGGGCATGGCTTAGTATTATGTTTTTGTTTATGAGCTTTGTTTCTTTTCTTTTAACCTATTTATTACACTCGTTTACACTCAAAAAAATTTTATTTGTATTGGTCCCGTTCTGGTTTTTCCCTGCAATATCATCTGCCTTGCTTGCTCAATGGTATTACGTTGATTTTTATAAAAATGAAGCCATCGTAATGAACACGGAAGTGCCTGTATTTAGCAGCCCTGATAAGTCGGTTGTGCTTTTTGTTCTTCATTATGGAACTAAAATCAATATTCAGAAAGAAAAGAATGAGTGGTTGAATATTTCTTTTGAAGATAAATCCGGATGGATTGAAGCAACGCATTTAGCCCGTATTTCTGTTCCGTAAATGATATGAAAATTGGCCTTATAAGTGATACGCATGGGTATTTGCATCCGCGATTATTGCATTACCTTTCCGACTGCTCTGAAATATGGCATGCAGGCGATTGGGGTTCTTATGATCTAGTTCAACAATTAGGTCATAAAAAAATGATTCGCTCTGTTTATGGAAATATTGACGGACAAACTATACGGAGTCAATATAATGAAATGATTTATTTTGAACTTGAGCATGTCAAAGTTTGCATGATGCATATTGGGGGATATCCCGGCAGATATGATAAAAGGGCATTTGCCTTTGCTAAAAAACACAATCCTCAAATATTTGTTTGTGGGCATTCACATATACTCAAGGTGCAATTTGATAATAATAATCAATGGCTATATTTGAATCCTGGCGCTACCGGAAATCATGGATGGCACAAGGTTATTACGATGATTACTTTTGATTTGTTGGATGGGAAAATCTTAAACATGCAGGTAATTGAGTTAGGGCCAAGAGGTAAAATTAGCGACTAATTATTTTTCAATAGAATCCTACTTGCATATCGTCAATGTAGATGTTTGAACGCCCCCGTTTATAAAAATACACTTCAATTTTACTGCCAGGTGGTATGCCTTCAGGGATATAAAATACATGAGAAAATGGAATCCATTTATTTTTCTCACTGAGTTGGTGAATCACATAATATGCTTTCCAAAGTATAATATCTTTATTCTGATTTTCAACACTTAATACAACTTGTGTATTGTGACGAGCATGTGGTTGAAAGAAATTTGCACGTATGATAGCATATGTAATGGGCTCTATGGTATCAGGAAGGATGTATGTGCAAACAGGAGAATACCAGTTTTTGATATGAAGTTGAACACTTGATGGAGGAGAATGAAATTGTTCTGACGTTATTCCCAGCGTTTTGTTCCATGTTGTTTCACCATCAAAATGGTTAATGAACCATTGCCCCTGATGGGTAGAAAATGTATCAATAGTTTGTGCTTTATCAGGACTCATAATAAACCTGAATTGTTTTCCGGTTTGTAAAAAAATTTGCCTATAACCCTCAGGGGTAGTATTCATATAAGGGATAATCCCAATGCGGTATTGATACTGTTGAAAATGATTAAGAAATAGACATAATGAAGAAAACAGAATGACTATTCTTCTGTACAATGGCTGGTGAAAAAAGTGCTGTAACCAAGATATTATCATTAGTGCGAAAACAGGATAATAATCAATGTATGGCCTCAATCCGAATCCCCCACCATAATACCATATATGCCAAGATGATAGAACATAGAGCAAAAGAATGAAGAAAAAAACAAATCTTAATGCTTTTTGCCATTCACATTTGATAAATGAGTGTATAACCGAAGGAATAAGCAATAAAAGCCAGGGTGTCCATACCCAAATCCCTCTTTCGGCACTAAATAACGATGCAAATATTTGCGGATTTGTGAAGTCAAAATATTCGCCCTGATATGAATACACCCACCATCTACCAGATTGCAGAAAATAAAATCCTGATTGAATAAGTACGGGGAGTACCATTAAAAGAATCGGAAAAAAAAGCTTGATTGGTCTGGAAAAAAAATTTCGAATCCATTTTGAAAAATGATTCAAATCTTCAAATAAGAATGGAAGCGCTGTAATGATGAGAATATTGGCAGGTCGAATGACGACAATCATTCCCAACGAAAATCCCAGCAACAACAGTATGCTTTTATTTTGCTTTTGGCAAAACGACATAACCGCATAAAGAAATAATGAAATGAAAAAGAATGAATAGGCATGTGACATTCCTGCCTCATGCACTGTATAATAGAACAGATTTGTGCATAAGAATATACAAACAAGCACGAATGCTATAAGAGGTGGCGAATACTTTTTAATACGCATGAGTTTACTTAGCAAGAATAAACCGGCTAATGCATAACATAATGTTCCGAATGCAATACACACCTGATACCAGAATGAGAATCCATCAGCAGACCCTCCGGATATAATCGTTATAACATGAGCAACAAAAAAAAATGGAGCCATACAAATAGCTGTCCCTGCGTAATATTTGTTTACTAATATGCCATCGTGTGATGGCGCAAAGAAAAATGGTGATTGATTGTGTTTGTGATAAGTTTGTTGCACTTCTTGTGCATAAGTGTATTGAAAATCGTTATAAATAAATAACGATGGAAGATATGTATAATATCCAAATGCATCGCTGGTAATAGTGTGCTTCCAGTTGTCACCCCACCAGCGAATAGAAACAAGTTGCAACATGCCAACAGCAAAACAAATCATCAGCGCCCAGCGAACAGGGTGCTTAACCTGTATGTTAATTAATGATTTCAATACATATGTTTCAAGTGCGAATGTACTAAAATATGTTTTTTTGTAAGTGAATAGGGTCGTATAGCAAATGAAATACTCGATGAATTGTAAAAAAATGAATGGAATCTATAACTTTGTATAAAATTGCCCAAGGTGAAAGGTATAATATTAGCAGGAGGATCGGGTACTAGATTGTATCCCATTACAATGGCTATCAGTAAGCAGCTTATGCCAATTTATGATAAGCCCATGATTTATTATCCATTATCAACACTGATGATGGCCGGTATTCGCGATATTCTGATTATTTCTACACCACATGATTTACCTCATTTTCAGCATTTGTTTGGCTCAGGCGAATCGCTTGGTTTATCATTTAGTTATCAGCCACAACTTGTTCCTAATGGTTTAGCACAGGCATTTGTATTGGGAGAGGATTTTATTGGCAATGATGCAGCTGCATTAGTATTAGGCGATAATATTTTTTATGGTACAGCAATGCCGGCGCAATTGCAATCTATTGGTAACCCACAGGGCGGAGTAATTTTTGCTTATCATGTATCCGACCCCGAACGATATGGAGTTGTGGCTTTTGATGAAAACAAAATAGCCGTTTCGATTGAAGAAAAACCCGTTCATCCTCAATCAAATTTTGCCGTACCAGGTTTGTATTTTTATGATAATTCAGTGGTTCAGATTGCTAAGGATCTCAAGCCTTCTAAGCGTGGAGAGTATGAAATTACGGATGTAAATCGAAAATATTTAGAGTTGGGAACGCTTAGTGTGCAGGTACTTGATAGAGGTACAGCATGGCTTGATACAGGTACTTTCCAATCATTAATGCAGGCAAGCCAGTTTGTCCAAGTCATTGAGGAGCGACAGGGCTTGAAAATTGGATGTATTGAAGAAGTGGCTTATCGCATGAATTTTATTACAAAAGAACAACTCTCAAATCTTGCCCAACCATTGCTGAAAAGCGGTTATGGACAATACCTCATGAAAATCGCAGAACAGGACTGGTAACATATGAAAAAAAGAATTCTAGTAACAGGTGGCGCAGGTTTTATTGGTAGCGCTATGGCCGAAAAGTTGGCTCAATCCTCAGATCACGATATAGTGATTGTTGATAATTTTCGTACAGGATTCCCAGAAAAATTACCTTCATCAAAGAAATACGATAATCTTAGGTTTATTAAATGTGATGTTAACCATCTTAGTGATATTTCGGGCGTATTTTACGCTTTCCATTTTGATTATGTGTTTCATTATGCTGCATTGGTGGGCGTAAAGCGTACTCTTAATTATCCAGTTAGTGTACTTGATGATATCAAAGGTATTGAACACATTCTTTCTTTATCCAAAAATACAGGGGTGAAACGTGTATTTTATTCCTCATCTTCTGAAGTGTATGGCGAACCGGTTGAGTTTCCACAAAATGAACAGACAACTCCTCTGAATTCGCGTCTTCCTTATGCAGTAGTTAAGAATGTAGGTGAAGCTTTTCTCCGTTCTTATCAACAGGAGTTTGGATTGGATTATACAATCTTTCGCTTTTTCAATACCTATGGTCCGAAACAAAGTAGCGATTTTGTAATATCAAAGTTCTTGCGCTTAGCTTTGCATAATAAGCCCATAACGATTTATGGAGATGGTACTCAAACACGTACTTTTTGTTTTGTTAATGATAATGTGGATGCTTGTTATGCAGCTTTTTCAAATGATTTGTTTGTGAATGATGTAGTAAATATAGGAGGCAATCAGGAGATCTCTATTCTGGACTTAGCTCATACAGTGATTCGGGTTACAGGGTCATCATCATCTATCGAACATCTCCCTCCTTTACCTGAAGGTGATATGACGCGCAGATTGCCTGATATTAGTAAGATGAATGAATTACTGAAGCGAGATCGTACATCTCTCGAAGATGGCTTGCGCCTTGTTGCCGAAAGTTTCCAGCTTCGTATGTGTTAAATCTTATTACTCTTTTATTCATTTTTTGGAAATATTACCTTTGCCCAAAATGTGATCATGAAAACAATACATTCATTGAATTTCAAAAATAAGCGTGTTTTAATTCGTGTAGATTTTAATGTTCCACTTGATGAGAATTTTCATGTTACTGATGATACCCGAATCAGAGCTGCAGTTCCTACCATTAATAAAGTCATTTCTGATGGAGGGGCAGCCATCCTTATGTCGCACTTAGGAAGGCCAAAAGGCCCTGCTGATAAATATTCACTTAAGCATATACTACCTGTTCTGAATCAGATTTTTGGGAGCGAATGTGTTCATTTTTCTTCTGACTGTATTGGCGAAAAGGCCTTGCAGGCCGCCAGTAGTTTGCCCATGGGCCATATTTTATTACTTGAAAATGTTCGCTTTTATGCTGAAGAAGAGAAAGGAGATATTGAATTTGCAAAAAAACTGGCCGCTTTAGGCCAATTCTATGTGAATGATGCTTTTGGAACGGCTCACCGCAAACATGCCTCCACAGCAGTTATCGCTTCATTCTTTCCTGATAGCAAAGCATTGGGATTTTTAATGGCCGACGAAGTAACGAATATCTCAAAAGTATTGGCTGATATTCATCATCCATTTGTTGCTATCATTGGCGGAGCTAAGGTTTCATCCAAGATCAATATTTTGCGTAACCTTACTGACAAAGTGGATCATTTTATTATTGGCGGTGGTATGGTTTTTACTTTTATCAAAGCACTGGGAGGTAAGGTGGGCGCATCTTTGATTGAAGATAATATGATAGATCAGGCCAAAGATATTATAGACAAATGCAAAGAGCATGGTGTGCAGGTTCATTTGCCATTCGATTCAGTTTGTTCCGATAAATTTGCTGAAGACGGTGAGATTGTTACTTACCCAACAAATCTGATATCTGATGGTTTTATGGGTCTTGATATTGGCAAAACAGCTATTGAGGAATTTCAGTCGGTTATCATGCAAGCTAAAACTATCTTGTGGAACGGCCCGATGGGTGTTTTTGAGATGCCTACTTTTCAGCATGGAACAAGAGAAATTGCCAATGCGGTTGCCAACGCCACTAAGAAAGGGGCATTTTCATTGGTTGGAGGAGGTGATTCGGTTGCCGCAATTAATTTGTTCCATTTGGCCGACGATATCAGTTATGTATCAACAGGAGGCGGTGCAATGCTTGAATATATGGAAGGAATTGTGCTGCCAGGCATTGCAGCAATTGAAGAAACTCAGCCCGCTTAATCTGCGACTTCGTCTGATGTAATCATTACTAAGTAATCATCGTATCTGAATGGTGCAATACGACCATCGGATACACCTCTGATTATTTCACAATCGGGCTCGTTTATATGCATGCAATTATAAAATTTGCATTTTGAACGCAAGGCCTGCATCTCACGAAAGTATCCTGAAATCTCATTTTTTTGCATACTTGCCAAACCAAATTCCTTAAGGCCGGGGGTGTCAATTACATATCCGCCTGATTGTAAAAGAAACATTTCGGCAAAAGTGGTTGTATGTTTTCCTTTCTCAAACTTTCGAGAAATGTCGCCTGTCCGAATATTTAACGTAGAATCAATGGCATTGAGTAATGTGGATTTCCCAGATCCGGAATGTCCCGTAAATAATGATGTTTTTCCGGCTAGCAAATTTCTGACCAAGTCGGTATCCGACTTGTCATAAGCAGAAACGAGATAAGCAGGGTATCCGATTTTTTTGAATGCATGTGTTAAAAACTCAACTTCATCTTTGTCATCATCATTAAGTAAATCTTTTTTATTGTATAGAATACCACATGGGATTTGATATGCCTCAGCAGTAATCAATATGCGATTTATAAAACCTGTTGAAGTACGTGGTTGTTTATATGTGGCCACAATCCAAATAAAATCAATATTCGCAGCAATTATATGTGTTTGCTTTGATAGGTTAACGGACTTGCGTATCAGATAATTTTGGCGTGGTTCAATATCAATTATAAGTCCTTCTTCTGAAAGTATAACAATATCACCAACCGAAACCGGATTGGTATGTTTCAGTTCTTCTAGACGTAACCTTCCACCTAATTTACATTCGATGATGCCATCGGGTGTATTTACCTTATAAAAACTGCCTGTTGATTTTAGTACTCGACCATTCATGCAAGTATGTAAAATCTAAAAGCAAAAAATAAGGTTGTGCTGATAATAATCAGTGCGTCGGCTAAGAGAATTCCTAATATACCACCCACCCAACTTCCTTTTCCTGTAAAGAGAGATGTAATAACGAAATCAATAAAGAACATACTTCCTGCGGTAATAAGAAAGAAATATGAAAGCTCGGGGGTATATCTGATATTGAAAAAAAATATTGCGAATAATCCACCCAGAGATAAGATATTAGAAATAAGAGTAACCCATAGCGATTTAGAGAAGCGAGCATAACCCGACCACATCAATGCGCTTGCTTTTATAATCCAGGTTACAATAAAAAAACTCCCTGCCAAAATCATGAAAGGCCATTCATGCAAAATGTGTGGAAATGTCTCGTAAAACCAAGAAATAGTAAGCATAGGCGTTTGTATTAATTCGATTGAATTGTTGTAAGCTGGGTCTTTAATATAATAATTTTGGCTTCGGCATCAGCTTGCTTTTTCTGTTCTGAAGCTACAACCTCTGGTTTAGCTTTGGAGAGAAATGCCGGATTATTAAGTTTGGCGGATACAGATCTCAAAAATCCTTCTAAATATACAAGCTCCTTATTTATTCGTTCATATTCTGCTTCCAAATCTATGAGTCCAGTTACTGGAATATGGTATTCAATCTCCCCCTCAACAAAGGCGTATGTGTTAGATAACTCTTTTGTATCCTCATGTATGGCTGATAAATTACCGAGCTTTATAATAATAGGAAAGAAGGATTCAAGTGATGGTAATCGTTTTGTAGCATGAAGTACAAGAGGTTCTTTCAACGGAATGTTTTTGGTTTTTCGATAGTTTCGAATTTGTGTAATAATTTGTTGAGAAGAATAAAATGCATTAAGGATCTCAGTATTTGTTGTAGAAATGCTGGGCCATTGAGATTGCATAATTGAATTTGCATTTTTCTCATCAATCAAATGCCAAACTTCTTCGGTTATAAATGGCATAAATGGATGCAGAATACGCATTAGTTTATCAAAGAAATTTAAAGTTTGTATGTATGTTTTTCGTTCAATAGGTTCACCAAAAGCTGGTTTAATCATTTCTAAATACCAAGAGCAGAAGTCATCCCAAATGAGCTTGTAAATGCTCATCAGCGCTTCATTGATTTTGAATTTGGAAAACAAGTCATTAATCTCATGTAATGATTGATTGAAACGTGCGTCAAACCATTCAATTGCCGTGATGCTCGCATCTAATGATTCTTGTTCTGAAATACTCCACCCCTTAACCAATCTGAGAGCATTCCAAATTTTATTTGTGAAGTTTCTGCCCTGTTCGCAAAGAGATTCGTCAAACAAAAGGTCATTTCCTGCTGGCGAACTAAATAGCATACCGGCTCTTACTCCATCGGCACTATACTTGTCAATAAGTATAAGAGGGTCTGGTGAGTTGCCTAGCGATTTACTCATTTTTCTTCCTTGTTTATCACGTACAATACCTGTTAGATAAACATCTTTAAAGGGCATATCTCCCATATATTCATAGCCGGCAATTATCATTCTTGCCACCCAAAAGAATAAAATTTCGGGTGCTGTAACTAAAACACTCGTTGGATAATAATAATCCAATTCGTTATTTTTTTTCGTAATCTTTCCACTTTGAGGGTCTAAGTTGTCAAATCCATCGAAAACGGCAATGGGCCATAGCCATGAGGATGCCCATGTATCTAAAACATCTTCATCTTGTAAAAGTTCTTCTGATTTTATGTTTGGCTGAATATGTTTGGCCTTATTATATGCTTCTTCTGCATTCATGGCAACCACCATTTGTCCGTTTGGTAAGTACCAAGCAGGTATCCGATGCCCCCACCAAAGTTGTCGTGAGATACACCAATCCTTAACATTTTCCATCCAATGGCGGTATGTGTTTTTGAATTTTTGGGGGTGCAGTTGTATTTCATTGTTTTCAACAGCCACTAATGCACGTTGAGAAAACTCTTTCATGCGGATAAACCATTGCTCCGACAAACGTGGTTCAACAACCGAGTTGGTCCGTTCTGAGCGACCAATCTTGCTGATAATGTTTTTTTCTTCTATCAGGATACCTGCTTCGCGAAGTTTGTTTACCATGAGTTTTCGAACCTCAAACCTGTCCTTTCCATAAAATTCTGGCATTTCGCACTGCTCGTTCAATGTGCCATCTGGATTTATTGTATCAATCACCCTTAGTTGATGCCTCAATCCGATTTCGTAATCATTTACATCGTGTGCAGGTGTTACCTTTAAGCAGCCCGTACCAAACGCTTTATCCACATATGAATCGGCAATAATTGGAATCTGACGACCTATAAATGGAACTATAGCTTTTTTCCCGATTAGTTGTGTGTACCGCTCATCCGTTGGGTTGACGGCAATAGCCACATCTCCCATGATGGTTTCAGGACGTTGTGTAGCAATGACAATACCATTTGCAAATCCTTCAATCTCATATCTAACACTATACATGATAGCATTCTCTCCGGCTTCATTATAGATTACCTCTTCATTCGAAAGGGCTGTTTTTGCCTCACAGTCCCAATTAATCATCCTTTTGCCACGATAAATGAGCCCTTTATTGTATAAGTCAACAAAAACCTTAATTACGGCATTATAGTATCCATCATCCATGGTGAATGTGGTTCGATCCCAATCACAACTTGCACCTAATTTTTTTAATTGTTCCAAAATAATGCCTCCGTACTTTTCTTTCCACTCCCATGCGTGTTGTAAAAAGACATCTCTTCCGAGTTCTGATTTTTTCAAACCTTTTTCTCTGAGCATGGCTACTACTTTTGCTTCGGTTGCAATTGAGGCATGATCAGTGCCAGGTACCCAGCAGGCATTCTTCCCTTCCATGCGTGCTTTTCGAATTAGCACATCCTGTATGGTATTATTAAGCATATGTCCCATATGCAACACACCCGTAACATTGGGTGGGGGTATTAAAATTGTAAAAGATTCTCTTTCGTCTGGTACTGACCTAAACAATCCCCGATTCATCCATTCTTTATACCATTTGTCTTCAACAGTATGCGGATTATATACTTTTTCCATTTCCTGCATTTACTCTTTCATTTTTTATTATTTGCAAAGTTAATAATTAGCCCTTGCTTTCAGGATTTAGTTGTTATTTTTTAGTTCAAACATGTATTGTTATCTTTGAGCATTATACCTTAAATATTTCTGATTATGTTTTCAAAAGAAGTCATCTTAACACAGTATGCTCCTCAACCCATTGGCCCATACAGTCAAGCCGTTATGATTAAAAATGCCCAAAATGTTCTATACATTTCAGGCCAAATTCCTATTAATCCATCTTCTGGGAAAATTGTTGAAGGAGATATCGCTCAACATACTCAACAGGTTATGGATAATTTATCAGCTATTTTGAAGGAAGCTGATATGGATTTTTCACATATTGTAAAAACTACTATTTTTCTTACTGATATGGACGATTTTTCTTTGGTCAATCAGGTATATTCTACGGCATTTTCTGCACACCCTCCAGCCCGTGAAACTGTGGCTGTAAAAGCATTACCTGCCGGCGCCCGGGTTGAAATTTCTGCTGTAGCAATTAAATAATTGTCTCAAATTTTGGCACACTGTTTGAAATATATCGTTTACATGTTCTTTCCTTTTTCGGATTTGATTCATGTTTTTTGTATATTGTAACTTAATTCTGAGCATTATGAAACATTTACTTTACTTATTGTTGTTCATTTTACCCGTATCTTTGGGCTGGGCTCAAACTAAGAATGCAGGTTCTGGCAATACTCAGCCATCAATGGGCAAAACAACTCAATCAACCAATGTTACTCGTAGCAATACGATTACTACACAGCCGACAACTACCACAACCAAACCGGTTGGTACGCAGACAAGCACTAACTCAACTATAAGGCCTCAGGCACAAACAGGTACTTCGAATAATAGCAATTCCTCTAACAACTCGTCTAATAATTCTAATCCTAATCAATTTTCTACACAACAACCCACTTATAGCTACAACACAAACTATAACACGTTTAGCTCAGCATCTAGTTTTTCAAATTCAAATCAAGCTAATCAGTACGAGTCAGGGCCAACTGTAATGTATGATGATCCGAGCTTTGGTTCAACTATTTATGCTTTAAATAGCGATGGAAGCAGAATAGTGTTGGAAAACTCGTCCGATCCGGATGCATTTCGCAATTCAACATTGATAAAAGAGCGAATTGAAAAAAAACAGGTACACTTTACCGGTCTTGTTATGTCTGATACATACTGGGAAAGTCATACTACAAAAGCATATGTGTCTGACAAATATTCTGAATTTTTGGGACCCGGCAAATACGAGCGTATAGGCAAATACTTGTCAAACCCAGTTAAGTACACATTTGATGGCATTGCGGTGCCCCCCGGCACAAGGTTAGTGATTTATAGCGGAACTAATTTTACCGGAAATATTATAGTTGATGTTACTGGTCCTGCTATCATCAATAATGTAAAATGGGTCAACGACCCACGCTATATGACAGCCAATACTAAAATGTTTACACCTGAACTACAGTATGTTTTTCCACAAAATACACGAAATTGGAGCATTAGTAATATGCACAACTGGCAGGATGGCTCTATCGAAATTATCGCACAATAAGCTAAAATAGTAATAGAATTATCAAAGCCGGCCAAGAGCCGGCTTTTTTATGCATATTAAAAGTTTGAAATTTTGTTTTTGTATTTAATAAGGATTTTATAGGTTTGTGAGAATGAATTAAGGCAAATGGCAACAACAGCTGATTTTAAGATGGGTATGTGCATCGAAATGCAGGGAGATTTATTAATGATTGTTGATTTTCAGCGTTTTCAAACAGGCAGAGGAGCTTCAAACGTACGAACTAAACTCAGGAGTTTAAACACAGGCAAAACATTCGAACATACATTTACTGGTGGAGAAAAGATAGAAGTGGCAACAGTAGAGCGTCGCCCACACCAATATTTGTATAAAGACGAAAATGGATTTGTATTTATGAACACGAATACATTTGATCAGGTTTCGCTATCTGATGATATGATTGAAAATTCCGATTTAATGAAAGAAGGTGAACATGTCCACGTACTGTATCATGCAGATAGGGAAGTTCCATTGAATGTAGAATTGCCACAGTTTGTTGAGTTGGAAATTACATATGCCGAACCAGGAATTTCAGGCGATACCGCCAAAAATACATTGAAACCGGCAACACTTGAAACGGGTGCCGAGATCAGAGTTCCACTTTTTATTAATGCAGGCGAAAAAATTAGGGTTGATACCCGAAATCGTGCCTATTACGAACGTGTAAAATAATATATTATCCTACATGAAGTTTTCTTCTCCCATCAGTTTATCAGCCCTTGCAGAACAATTATCCTGTGAGTATAATGGCGATCCGAATTTTATGGTTACGGGAATTAATGAAATTCATGTTGTTTCGCCCGGCGAAGTAACATTTGTTGACCATCCCAAATACTACGATAAAGCACTTTCATGTCCGGCATCTGTTGTAATCATTGACAAGAAGGTTGATTGCCCTACCGGAAAAAATTTACTTTTTCATCCTGATCCATTTTCTCGTTTTAAGAAGATCATTGAAGATCGCACTACTTTTCATCCGTCAACTCAAGCGATTCATCCTTCAGCTAAGATTGGAAAAGGAACGATTATTCAGCCAGGTGTTTTTATTGGTGAAAATGTAATAATTGGTGATGGTTGTCTCATACATGCTAATGTGTCAATTTATCAAAATACAAGTATTGGGAACAGCGTTATTATTCATTCTAATACAACCATTGGAGCGGATGCTTTTTATATGAAAAGACGTCCGGATTCCTATGAAAAGTTTCTAACTTGTGGTACTGTGATTATTGGTGATGATGTTGAGATTGGAGCAGGATCTACCATTGATAGAGGTGTAACCAGTGATACAATTATTGGGGATGGAACCAAGATAGATAATCAAGTGCATGTTGGACACGATACACACATAGGGAAGCATTGTATTATTGCTGCTCAAGTAGGCATATCAGGTATTGTACGCATTGAGGATTATGCATTAATTTGGGGGCAGGTGGGTATTGACAGGGATTTGGTGATTGGTAAAGGGGCTATCGTCTTAGCACAGTCGGGAGTGAGCAAAACGCTAGAAGCAGGAAAAACCTATTTTGGCAGTCCTGCCGGTGAAGCTAGAGACCGAATGAAGGAATATGTATCTGTAAAAAGAATACCTGAAATACTCAAACGGATTGATGAGTTAGAAAAAATCATAGCCGAACAACGTGGCAAATGAATTAGGAAATAACTCTAAATCGTCAAAAGATTTCAAGCTGAATGCCTTGCTTGAAGTAACCAAAGCCATTAATTCCAATTTTTCAAAGGAACAACTTTTTCAGATTTTTGCATCTATTCTCAAGAATCAACTACGCATCCCACGTTTTGCAGTATTCACCGTTAGATCTAACATGATTATGATGCAAGAGATTGCATCAGGTATTGATCAACATGCCTTTCAAAGTATCAATATTCACGATTATTTGAGAAAAATAAATGATCCGCTTGAGGTGTATGAAATTCCAGATACAACTTTTGAAATTTTTAATTTAATCATTCCTGTTTTTCATAAAAATATACCGCTTGCATATGTATTGATTGGGGGAAATCAAAATGAAGAAACCGATTTGTATAATAAAGAAAATATAACATTTATTCAAGCGTTGGCTAACATTATTTATGTGGCTTTTGAGAATAAAAATTTGGCAAAAGAGAATCTTCGACAGGAACGTATTCGTAAAGAACTTGAGCTTGCTTCTGATGTTCAGAATATGCTGCTTCCTCATGCTTTCCCACGTGCTCATGATATAGAAGTGGATGCATTTTATAAATCACACTCGGAAGTGGGCGGAGATTATTACGATTTCTTTCAGTTGAATGATGATGAATATGCTATATGTATAGCAGATGTTTCTGGGAAAGGTGTTTCGGCTGCATTGCTAATGTCTAACTTTCAGGCCAACGTGAAAGCATTGTTCCATTATATTTCATCGCTTGAAGAGTTAACCTGTGTTTTGAATAGAAAAGTAATAGAGAATGCCAAAGGAGAAAGATTTATTACAGCATTCTTGGCTAAGTATCATACACGGTCACGTATGCTCACATTTGTTAATGCAGGTCATTTACCTCCCATTTTATGTAACGATAATCGTATTCAGTATTTGCATGAAGGGAGTGTAGGGCTTGGCATGGTTGATGAAATGCCATTTGTTAAAACTAAAAGTATTCATTTGCATCCGTCAGCTCTTTTATCTTGCTATACTGATGGATTAACTGATTTGCAGGATGATGCCGGAAACTATTTTGGTCAGGAGTCGTTGAGATCGTTGATTAGCGATAATAGAATGCTGAGTGTCGATCAACTTATCACAACTACATTAATTACATTGGAGTCGTTTAAGGGGGGGCAGACATACAAAGATGATATTGCCTTTATAGCGATTCGTTTTGTTTAATTTTTCTAGGATATAAAATATCCATAGCTACAATTGCGGCGATAAATCCCCAATGAGGAACAGCAAGCTTGTCGGTTTCTAAAAAGTTGTTCAAAAATCCATGAATCCAGTATGTGAATAAGCCAAGTAATAGAAAAAGGATTAAATAGCGAATGTGTTTTGGAATAGAAGTGCGATAAAATACATTAACACCTGTAATTGTTGTAAACATAATGATGGCAATAAAAATAAGCAGGCCAGGAAGCCCTTGTTCTGAGAGCGGCCCGAGATATTCAGAATGTGCATTGCCTACATCACCAAAATTAGTGCTGATAATCGTTTGCTCGTAAGATCGCTGAAAAGGAGCATACACAAACGCATACGTTCCTGGTCCCCATCCTGTAATGGGACGTTCGTTAAACATCCGCCAGGCGCAGTTCCATCTAAGTATTCGTTCAAGATTTGATGCATCAGTTGAGATGTTTGACATACTTTGTATGTGCTCATTTAATTGACCGGAGGAATCTTGTTTGTTTTTCTCCATCCGCATCATGATTTCAGTTTGAAATGAGAAGAAAAGAATGAGCATTCCTGTTATTCCCATCAATATCATCCACCAACGTATGCGAAAAAAAATAGCAAAAAATATTGTTGCTGCTCCGGCAATGCTTAGCCAAGAAGCACGAGAATAGGACAGAAGCAGGCCAACAGCATATAGTCCTGCTATAGCAGCTACAATGATTTTAAAGAAGAGTCCAAGTCGGTTTAGAATCGTATATCCTATTATATATGGAAAGAAGATAGCCAAAGCAGCTGCATATTGTGTGTGATCGTAATAAAAGGGAGTCATAACCCAGTGACCGGGCTTTTGTTCAAATCCCCAATTAGCATGTCGGATGATTGTGTAAGTTATAACTCCTGCAAGCGGAATACAATATGCCCAAATGAATCGTGTTATTTGTTCGGGTTTTTTGAAAATATGAACAGCCATTAAGTAAAATGGAATAATAAACCAAAGACGTGTGGCCAAATACTTGAATGATATAGTCGGAATTTCGCTGGTGGAAGCTGTTATGGCTGTCCATAACAGATATAAGAGAATAGTAATACTTACAGGATGAAGTATAGCTTTTCGTTGTAATGATTCTTCGGCTAATATTTTAAAAAGAAACATAATGGCAGCTCCAATCATGAGTGGTTCGGCAGGAATGGAAAGAGCTGCACCCATATCTGCTTCTTTAAGGTCAATAGAAAGTGGCGTTACAAATGCACAGATCAAGAAGAGCTTGTCAATTGAAAGAAATGCTAGCCCAACAATGGCAATAAGAACAGGTGTTAGGTAGAGCCAATACATTTCGTGATAAAGCAGTAGGGTATTGAGTGCGATAAAAATGGCACTAAATATATAAAACCAACGTAATTTGTATGACTCGGTCAAGTTTATTTAGATGAAACAGATTGTGTCAGATGTTTTTTGTATCGGCGCCAGTTTTCTAAACCGATAATAAAGAATACTGTCATGCAAAAGGTGGCGAATGTAGCGCCCAAAACAATCATGGATCGCTTGGGATAGGTTTTTCTGTCGGCAGGGTATGCATAATTCACGACCATTTTGTGAGGTATATGTTGTTCCGCATCAACGCGGGCTTGATCATATTTCAATTTAATTTCGGCGAGTTGTTTGCGATATAGTTCTAAATTATCTGTAAGCGCCACATATGCACCTCCGTATTTGGATAAAAGTGCAATCTTTTCTTCTAGGGCTTTGATGGCTGATTGCTTTCCTTGAGAAACAGCAGCTGCATATTCTTTGTTTACTACTTCAGATTGTGAAGCATAGTCGTTAATCCCTAATTGCCTTATACGATCAAGAGAGTCGGCAATAAGTTGAATTTCATATTGCATAGCGCGATATTCGGTTTCAACAATTTTAAGTCCTTCGCGGGCACGTTCTTTTTGGATTCTATTCTTAACTGTATCAAGACGTGCCGCAATATCATTAGCCATGCCGGCAGCTATCAGAGGGTTTTCGTCCAATACAGATATTTCTACAGAGTTAAATTCTGTACGCCTGAAATTCACATTTCTTGCAAATTTCTTCATCATTTTTGTTTTGGCGTATTTCCCTTTTGGGTTTATTTTGTAATGTTCATATAGATTATATTGCGTAATAACCCATTCTCTAATTTCATCAGATTGCAATATTTGCAGCGCTTGCTCGGCTTCAGCTTCTTCTCCAAATTCCAAAAAATCCTGTCTATTGTTACCTGAAACATCAAGCAAAACTTTTGATATGGAGTTCGTGGTAGTAGGATAAAAAACAACGGTTGATTTAAATCGATCTTTCATGGTTAAAGATATGATAATGGAAGCAATCGCACCTACAAGGGTGGCGATGCCAATATGCTTCCACCATTTTACCAAAAAAGAAATTAGTCCAAATGAACTGAATTGAAACTCCTGAGTTTGATTATTCATGGGTATATGCAGTTTTTTTGATGAGGTACAAATGTATCTAAAAATCTGATTTAGGCCTTTGTTGCAAAAGTAATAGTTGCTTGTATTTGATGTAAACTTCTTTAGCTGTAAGACGGGCAATTACGAAACCTCTCCAGCCATCAAGGAATCCGGCTTTGATAAAATAATCTCGAATAAACCGACTGAAAGGATGCAGAAGAATTTTCAATTTGTTTGATTTTATTCCTTTGCTGTAATATGCATCAGCGGCAATAGACGAGAAAATAGATATTTTCTTACGGTGTTCCTCTACGGTTTGATATGAATAATGCAGAATATGACCGGACAAATGTTTAATAGTAGTGTCCGGTTGCATCTGAAATCGGTCATGTGGATTTATTCCCTCCCATCTGCCTTTCCGTCTATCCCAAAGTCGGAGTTTGGTGTCGGGATACCATGCCCCATACTTAATGAAGCGTCCACAGTACGAATTCATTCTATTGAAAGTGTATCCATCTGCATTCCAATGTTTCAAACATTGCTCAATGGCTTTACAAGCAGTATCGTCGAGAGCTTCATCTGCATCTAGTGATAGAACATAATCCGAAATAGCTTGTGAAACGGCAAAATTTTTTTGCTGGATATGTCCTTCAAATGGATGATTGATAACCCTTGCTCCATGATTAACAGCTAATGCCACAGTTTGGTCTGTAGAGCCAGAATCAATTACTACAATTTCATTGGCAATAGATTGTACGGACCTGATACATCTTACAATGTTACGGGCCTCGTTATAGGTTATAATGACAACGCTAAGAGAAATCATGCCAATGATGATGTGGCAAAAATATTGATTTTGAATGGCTTTAAAAAATTAACCCCCTGCCTAACAGACAGGGGGCAAATTTTAATTCACCAAAAACAATAGTTCGAAATTATAATCTTTTTATTGGCTTGTAAAATGAAATCATGGATTTTATCCATATGTTCATAACTTGCAATTTTAATTACGAAAATAACCTTCTGTATATTAGGAAATTGAATTGATTTATTTATAGCATGTAGCGCTATGATAATTCCGAATTGTGAAAATCTTTTTGATGAGGATTCCTAATCAATTAGTGAATATGGTTTATAGTTTGGCTTTAATTTGAATCTCTTCAAAGGCCTCAACAATATCACCTGATTGAATTTTATCAAATTTATCAATAGACAGGCCACATTCATAACCGTGAGTTACGTCTTTTACATCGTCTTTAAATCGTTTGAGAGATGATAATTTGCCGGTATGAATTACAATGCCATCACGAATAATCCGTATTCTAGAATTACGTGAAATTTTACCATCAGTAATATAGCATCCGGCTACTGCGCCTACTTTACTGATATTATACACTTCTCTGATTTCAGCATTGCCAATGATTTTTTCTTCAAATTCGGGGGCCAGCATGCCTTCCATTGCAGCTTTCACTTCTTCAATGGCTTGATAGATAACGGAATAGTTTCTGATATCTATTTCTTCCTTTTCTGAAAGTTTACGTGCGCTGGCAGAAGGCCTAACATTAAAGCCCACTATTATGGCATCAGATGCAGAAGCAAGCAGTACATCCGACTCGCTGATGGCGCCTACTGCTTTGTGAATAATGTTAACTTGGATTTTTTCGGTAGATAGTTTAAGCAATGCATCTGTTAGCGCTTCTATTGAACCATCTGTATCACCTTTAATCAGAATATTCAGTTGTTGGAAATTACCAATAGCAATACGTCTTCCAATTTCATCGAGGGTAATATGTTTCTTAGCACGCAATCCTTGTTCACGCTGAAGTTGCAGTCGTTTAGATGCAATTTCACGTGCTTCGCGTTCGTCTGTCATTACATTAAACTTATCGCCGGCTTGTGGCGCACCAGATAGACCTAAAATACGGACGGGCATGGAAGGGCCAGCTACTTCAATTTTTGCACCACGTTCGTTTTGCATAGCTTTAATTTTTCCGCTGTATGGCCCGGCCAACATTACATCGCCGATATGCAGCGTGCCGTTTTGTACTAAAAGAGTGGTAACATAACCGCGACCTTTATCAAGCTGAGCCTCTATAACTGTTCCTGCTGCACGGCGATTGGAGTTGGCTTTTAGTTGAAGCATTTCTGATTCAAGTAGAACTTTATCAAGCAATTGGTCAATATTTTTCCCAAATTTGGCTGATATTTCTTGACACTGGTATTTTCCGCCCCATTCTTCCACCAAAAAGTTCATATTTGCCAATGCTTCTCTTATTTTATCAGGATTAGCACCCGGTTTATCAACTTTATTAATAGCAAAAACGATAGGTACGCCGGCTGCTTTGGCGTGATTGATAGCTTCTATCGTTTGAGGCATCACACTATCGTCGGCAGCAACTACAATAATGGCCACGTCTGTAACCTGAGCACCACGTGCACGCATGGCTGTAAATGCCTCGTGGCCGGGAGTATCAATAAATGTAATTTGTTTTCCATTTTCCAACACTACATTATAGGCACCAATATGCTGAGTAATGCCACCTGCTTCTCCGGCTATAACATTGGCTTTTCGAATGTAGTCAAGAAGTGATGTTTTACCGTGGTCAACGTGCCCCATCACAGTAACAACTGGCGGACGGTCTGTTAGTTCACTTTCGTCATCTACTTCTTCTTCAATAGCCTCCTGTATTTCCGCTGAAACGAAGTTAAGTTTATATCCAAACTCTTCGGCAATGATGGATATAGTTTCAGCATCAAGTCGTTGATTGATGGAAACAAACAACCCTAAACTCATGCAAGCTGAAATAATATCTGTTACCGGCACTTCCATCATTTGAGCCAACTGATTGGCTGAAACAAATTCAGTAACATGAAGAATCTTTTTATCTTCTTCAGCTTTTAATGCTTCTTCTTCTAATTTTTCACGAATTTCTTCGCGTTTGATTTTTCGAAGTTTAACTGATTTAGATTTTGTTCTTTCGCTAAGCCGAGCTAGTGTCTCTTTAACCTGTTTTTGAATATCTTCTTCGGATAATTCTGGTTTTTTTTCTTTAGGTGTACCTTTCTTAGGTGCGTCTTTTTTGAAATTTTTAGCAGGGTCGGCTGTCTCAACTTTTTTTACGGGTTCTTTTTTTATTCGTTGGCGCTTTTTGCGCTCGCTCTTTACATGTTCTTTATGTAAATCAGCTAATGGATTTTTAGCGGATTCTTTTGGTAATTCAATTTTGCCAAGTACCTTAGGGCCTTCCAGTTTATTTACTTGTGCCCTGATCAGCTCAGTTTCTTTTTCTGCCGGCTGTTCTATTTCTTCAGGTGTGACAATAGTTGATTTTTCTTCAGTGGCATCTTCTGACAAAGGCGGAGTAATTTCTTCAGCTACAGATGAAGATTCTTCGACAACAGGTTGGGGGGCTTCTTTTTTTGACTTTGATTTGCTGGGTTTCGGTGCTTTTTCAGCATCCTTATTATCTGTTGTTTTGCTTTTTCCTCGCCTTGGCTTATCTTCAATATCTATTTTCCCTAATACCTTTAATTCTGGTGTTTTGCTAGGTGCATGCACTTCTTCAACGGGGGGCGTATCTACCACATCCTTAATAAGAATATCTGCAGGAGGTTCTTCTTTTGCTATATCGGCTTCTTTAGAACGGTCTTGAATGGATACAGTTTCTTTCTTGCTAGTGAGGGGCTCTATTTTTTTTGATTTTTCTTTTACTAATTTCTCACCGTGAAACTCTTTCAGCAATAGTTCATATTGGGCTTCATCAATTTTTGTATTGGGATTTGATTCAATATCATGGCCCACCTTTGCAAGAAACTCCACAATAGTTTGAAGTCCTACATTCAGCTCCTTGGCCACTTTACTTAATCTCATTGCTTTTGCTTCTGCCATATTCTTTCTTTCAGCTTATTTTATCCCATCCGTACAAAAGTACAGTTTATTAATCACAACCCCAAACTACCACTCCTTGTATGTTTAATAGAGTTTACTCCTCAAATTCAGATTTCAATACACTCACAACATGCTTTATGGTTTCTTCTTCCAAATCGGTTCTTTTCAGCAGTTCTCCTACTGATAATTCAAGTACGTTTTTGGCGGTATCGCAGCCAATAGATTTTAGTTCGTCAATAATCCAATCTTCTATTTCATCTCTGAATTCATCTAATGCAACATCTTCTGAATCTGGCTCATCTTCTCTGTACACATCAATTTCATAACCAGTAAGCTTACCTGCTAGTTTGATGTTCAGTCCACCTTTGCCTATCGCAAGTGAAACTTGGTCGGGCTTGAGATATACGGCAGCTGATTTGTTTTCATCGTTGAGTTTGATGGAAGTGATTTTAGCCGGACTCAATGCACGTTGTATGAAAAGTTGCTGATTGCTTGTAAAGTTGATAACATCAATGTTTTCATTACGTAATTCTCTTACAATGCCATGAATTCTAGAACCCTTCATACCCACACATGCGCCAACCGGATCAATGCGGTCGTCGTATGATTCAACAGCTACTTTGGCTCTTTCACCAGGCACTCGAACAATTTTCTTGATTGTAATTAATCCGTCAAAAACTTCGGGTACTTCTTGTTCAAATAACTTTTCAAGAAAAACTGGAGACGTTCTGGAGAGAATGATTAGAGGGCTGTTGTTCTTCATTTCTACACGCAGAACTACGGCACGCAGGGTATCCCCTTTTTTATAAAAATCGGTAGGAATCATTTCCTGTTTGGGTAAAATTAATTCATTCCCTTCATCGTCAAGAATGAGCAGTTCTTTTCGCCAAACCTGATATACTTCTCCAGAAATGATTTCGCCAACACGTTCAGTATATTTCTTATAAACACTATCTTTTTCCATGTCGGTGATGCGTGAAACTAAGTTTTGACGCATGGTTTGAATGGCTCTTCTTCCGAAGTCGTTTAATTTAAGTTCGTCTGTAACTTCTTCTCCAATTTCAAAATCTGAATCAATTTTTTGAGCATCAGCTAAACTGATATGTTTGTTGGGATCAAAATCAAAACTATCTTCAGCCCATTCGTCATCAACAATTTCGCGGTTGCGCCATATCTCCATGTCCCCTTTATCTACATTGATGATGATATCGAAATTATCTGAATCTCCAAATTTTTTGGTTATCATATTTCTTATCACATCCTCTAGGATGCTCATCATGGTAACTCTGTCAATGTTTTTTACTTCTTTAAATTCGGCAAATGATTCGATCAAATTCAGATTGTCCATAATTGTTGTATTTTAAAATGTAACCTGTTTTTTAGTATATTTAATTTGTTCGGTAAGAATGGTAATTGTATTTCCGAGCGACGGTTTTTTCGACTTGTCTTTTCCTTTGGGTTTCTCAAACAACTGTAGAGTGAGTTGTTCGGTTTGATAATCAAGTAGTATGCCTGATTGTTTTGTTCCGTCTTTCAGTAATACTTCTACTTTTTTATTGATGTTTTTTTTGTATTGATTGGGATGTTTAAAAGGGCTGTCAAGGCCTGGTGATGAAACAGTAATTTCTATCTCATCATAGTTGTCGTCAAGTTTTTCTCTCAACAATGAAGAAACTTCTGCACATTGTTTTAGTGTCACATTTTCCATTCCATCAATAAAAACAATGAAGCTATTATCGTTTTCTGAATAGAAATCAACGAGAAACAAATCCCTTTCGGCAAGTTCTTTATGTAATAATTTTTCTATGTATGTAATTGTCGTCATGTTGCAATAAAAAAGGGGACACTGTCCCCTTCCACTTTTCCCATATTTCGGTGCAAATATACGATATTTATTTAAAATGCAAATTAAGGGATGATTTTTTGTTCTTCGGCTTGAATTACCTCGTCTGTATTTTCATTATAAACAAAAGCAATTACTTTACAGTGGTCGGGATTCCAGCGGGCAAGGTCAAATGTAATGGAATATCCATTCACAAAAGTTTGGCCTGTATTTACTTGTCCATCGGCTAATAGTGTTCCCCAGGTAGTAGAGAGGGGGGCTCTGAGTACATGTTCATGATGATAGAATTGAATGTTTTCGCCGGGATATGCGTAATCTTTTTGCCAGTTGATAAATTCATCTTCAACCAAATAGCAGGCGAGTTTAAAACTCCCACTCAGATTATTCAAACATTCAACATAAACATAAGCACATAATGAACTATCTGATGCATTGAAGAAGGGTTTAATTTGAATATCCATATCAGGTGGAGCAGCTAAAATCTGACTTGCCTCATTAGCCCACTGTGTATGGGATATTACTGGGTTTCCACTCACCTTTTTTCTATTCACAAGGCCATTAGGTAGGCCAACAGCTGATACGCCAAATTTTTGATCGATGGCTTTGGCTAAAGCAGTTCGAAAATCATAACTGAATTTTCCGGTATCGGCCAATGGGGCTGTAAAATATCCGGAGAGTTCGGAATGAAGAGATACGCCAACAATTTGACCTGGGTAATTGGAATACAGATCCAACATTTTTTCTGCTGCTCTAGGGCAGTTCCCACAGCGGTGACCAGTCATATCTTCAACCAATATTTTTCTTACGGGGTTGGTGCGTGGAGTAAAAGTCGGTTCTGTAATCGTACAACCATTAGCTCCCATTTGGATGTATGGTGCGTCCACATAATCGCATGATGTCATGAAAATGACTGAAATGAATGTGGCAATAATTAACTTTTTCATAATGTATAGTAATTAAAAACTGCTCATAATAGACAATGTAAGGCCGTTGGAGGCAGGTACTTGACGGCATACGCCTCCAATACAAACAATACCTTCGCGCTGTCGGCCATATGATAAACTGATGCGTGTTGATTTGAAATTATATCCTACTGTGCCGGTAATATAATGGATACGATAATCTTCAGTTGGGTTGCCGTAGTTCCACTGATCCATAATACTGACAAACAAATACGGAGCGAACGTGTATTCAATTAATCCCATAACCCAACTTCCGTTCACTCTATCATCTAAGTGATCCAATTCTTGTTTAGTTTGTAAGGTTTGAAATTCAAATCTTAGTGTATGTTTGGGTTTGAATTTGTACGAAACATCTGCAACTACTATATGTGAATGAATTTCGCGTGGTGTATAGCCAAATCCTTGCACTAAATTTCTGTCAATAAACATGTACATATACATGAGATTAAATTTAACAGATTTGCTAACTTTTTGACTTATTTCAATATTTGCATCCATATAAAGTCGTCTTCCAAAACCAAATACATTTGTTGTGTATCCGTAACGATCGCCGGTAAGATTTGTATCCAGGGCATTTACCATCGAAAAGTTAAGATTGATTTGAGTGGGGTATTTTTTTGCAAGCCATTTAGGGGTTGTGTAATTGATATCGGCTTGCAATCCAAGTTCGCCGTTGGTTTGTACAGCATAAGGATAAACGGTGGCAGCCAGCATGTATGTATGCTGCTTGTTGAGCATAGGAATAAAATTCATAAGTAATGCATTGCCTGTTTCGTTACGATCAGAACGGAAGTCAAAATTTTCAACTCTTTTCGCTTGTACCGTAATGCCTAATCCTTTTTGTGCATAAGAGGCAGAAAGATAAAATGCTGAACCAGGGCGGTAGATATATTGATTGGTTCGGTTGGGATCGTTGATTTTGTATGCAAACTCAGAGTTAAGCTGGAATCTACCAATTCCAAAAGTTAGTCGTCCGGCCCATGAGCCAACATTAAGTGGCAGTTTAAGTAGTTGACTGGGGTTATCGGGATTGGGAATTTCTTGGTCATCCTGATATTTGCTCACAAAACTTCCGCCTAATATGAGTTTAATTTTTTTATCCTGCAGTTTTGAAAAAATCTCACTAAAATTCACTTCTCCATCTATTCCTTTAATGAGAGCAGCGCCGTGTCCCCAAAAATAGCGCTGTTTGCCCACTAGTCCTGTAAGGTTAATACCTTTGTATGGTGTATATTTTGCTCTGAAACCGTCAAGAAAGTTATCAAATCCCAGCGCTCTTTCTTCATAAAATCGAAGAATGAGACCATTGCCAAATTGCTCATAGAAAGAGCCGGCAGTAACTTCAAGCCCTCCTATTCTGTATGAGGCATATCTGAACGGAACGCCTTGTCCTTCAAAACGGCTATCAAATCCAAGCAAGGGTTTGGGAAGATACATCTCATAACGGAGCCCGGCAGAGAAATTACCATTGGTATAAACGAGGTTCAGAAATCCGTTTGCTCTAAATTTGTCAGGCACGTTGGGTGCGCCAATCAATGAGTCGTTGTTGTAATATTGTGCATCAAATCCAAAATTTCCATGAATGGAACCCCAGTTGAATTCTTTATCTTTTTTATCTTTTTTTCTTTTGGTGTCAGTGGAGTCGTTTTGTGAGAAAACAATACTTGATAGGGTAAAAATGAAACACGCCAGCAAGCTAATTTTTTTCATGATACATAGAAATTAATGAACTATTTTTTCTCCTTTAGCCAGTTTTTGAACGAGTTTAAACAACTCATCTTCATCTCCGGGATTGTATGAATTGTGTTGCCATACAATGTCACCATTGCCATCAACCAAAAAAGTATGTGGTACTGTATTTACGCTCATTGCCCTTTTAAAGTCGCCATTTGGATCACAATATACTTCATATTCCCAGGATTTCCCATTAACAAATGGTGCCACTTTTGCCACATTTCTAGCATCATCAATTGAAATGGCAATTAGTTTTACTCCAGTTTCATCCTGCCAATCTTCGTAGTTTTCAGCAATAGACGATAACTCGGCGATGCATGGTTTGCACCAGGTTGCCCAAAAACTGATGATGATGGGTTTGCCATCGTTAGAAAATGTAGAGGTGGAAACCTGCCCTCCCTGTATGTTTTGAACCGTTGCTTGAGGTATTTTGTATGTTTGGCCCAGAAGCACGAATGTTAATCCAAAGAATACTGCAATAAAATTGATAATAGTTTTCATATGGTATATTTATGAGGTGAAATTACAAAAACAATGCCTGAATCAGGATGAAAAATAATTGTAATCTTCATTTCCTTTTAATTGTGTAACAAATTCATACATAAGGTTGATTACATGTTGGATGTCTTCAGTTCTAACACTTTCAACGGTTGTATGCATATATTTCAGGGGCAATGATATAAGTGCTGAAGCCACACCCTCGGCAGAATAGGCAAAAGATTCTGTATCTGTTCCTGTAGCTCTGTCGGCAGTTGTGCGCTGAAAAGGAATCTGTTTTTCTGAGGCAACTTGGAGAATGGCTTTCAGCAGTTTATTTTGAACTGATGGGCCGTAGGTTAATACGGGTCCTTTTCCACAACTAATATCACCAATCATTTCTTTGTCGTGCATGGGCGATTGGGTGTCGTGGCAAACATCTGTAATAATGGCCACATCAGGTTTGATTCTTCTTGAAATCATTTCGGCACCTCTAAGCCCAATCTCTTCTTGAACAGAATTAACGACGTATAGACCAAAAGGAAGTTGAATATTATTTTCTTTTATGCGACGAGCTGTTTCAGCTATAATAAAACCGCCAATACGGTTATCGAGAGCTCTTCCACAAAGATATTTTCCATTATTCAGCCATAACATTTCGTCTTCAAATGTTACCATGCACCCAACATGTACTCCTAGTGATTCAACTTCTTCTCGTGTTTCACATCCACAATCTAAAAAAATGGTTTTAAGTGTAGGGGCTTCTTCCTTTTCGCGTGTTCGAATATGAATGGCCGGCCAACCAAAAACGGCTTTAACAATTCCTTTATCGGTATGTATGTTTACTCTCTTGGATGGTGCTATTAGCGGGTCTGAACCTCCATTTCGTTTCAGATAAATATATCCTTTATCGCTAATGAAATTTACATAATATGCAATTTCATCGGCATGTGCTTCAATTACTACTTTATATGGAGCAGCAGGGTTGACAATGCCGGCCACATTCCCATATACATCAGAAATGAATGTATCAACATAGGGCTGTATATACTTCATCCATAATTGTTGACCTTGTACTTCCTGACCGGTTGGGGATGGATTATTTAGATAGGATTCTAAAAATGCTTTACTTTCACTTCTCATGATGCTAAGGTATGGGTTTTTATACTTTATATGCAAGAGGCGTTGTGGATTTTTTGATTACTGCTTTGCTTTCTTATATTTATTTTGATTGCTAATCATCTAAGATTCATGTTTCTTGTTTAATCATGAAAGAAATTAGGCCATGCGATTAAACGAATTATTTTGTACCTTTGCACCCATTTTTATTTTATGACACCAATTAGAAACATTGCCATCATTGCGCACGTTGACCACGGAAAAACAACATTAGTTGACAAAATTCTTCATCATTGCGCATTATTTCGCGATAATCAGGAAACAGGCGAACTTATTCTTGATAACAATGATTTGGAACGTGAACGCGGTATTACCATTGTTTCTAAAAATGTATCGGTTACATACAAAGGAGTAAAAATCAATATTATTGATACGCCCGGACACGCTGATTTTGGGGGTGAAGTGGAACGTGTGCTCAACATGGCCGATGGAGTACTTTTATTAGTTGACGCTTTTGAAGGTCCTATGCCTCAAACGCGTTATGTGCTTGGCAAAGCTATTGCTTTAGGCAAAAAGCCCGTCCTTGTTATTAATAAGGTTGATAAGGAAAATTGCCGACCTGATGAAGTGCATGAAGCTGTGTTTGATTTGATGTTTAATTTGGGTGCTACAGAAGATCAGCTTGATTTTGCTACATTATATGGGTCTGCCAAGCAAAACTGGATGAGTTTAGATCATCGTCAGCGTACAACATCTATCGAGCCACTTTTAGATGTGATTTTGGAAGCCATACCAGCGCCAAAAATTTCTGAAGGTACACCACAGTTGCAGATAACATCTATTGATTTTTCAACCTTTATTGGAAGGATTGCTATTGGGAAAATTGTTAGAGGAAGTTTGAAGAGTAATCAACCGGTTTCGTTGATTAAACGAAACGGTAATATCGTCAAATCTCGTATTAAAGAACTATATACTTTCGAAGGGCTTGGAAAAATTAAAACATCAGAGGTGCATTGTGGCGATATTTGTGCCATTGTTGGTTTGGATGGATTTGAAATAGGGGATGTGGTTGCTTGTATAGATAATCCAGAGGGGCTTCCGCCTATTACGATTGATGAGCCCACAATGTCTATGATGTTTACCATTAATAATTCTCCATTCTTCGGAAAAGAGGGGCAGTTTGTAACTTCACGTCATCTTCGCGATCGGTTATTTAAAGAAATTGAAAAAAATCTGGCTTTGCGTGTTGAGGAAACTCAATCGCAAGATTCATTTATGGTATATGGAAGGGGTATATTGCATTTGTCTATCTTGATCGAAACCATGCGGCGTGAGGGGTACGAAATGCAAATCGGCCAGCCACGTGTCATCATCAAAGAAGTGGATGGTAAGAAATATGAGCCGGTTGAAACATTAGCTATAGATGTACCTGAGAATTTTTCAGGAAAATGTATTGAGCAGGTTACACTTCGTAAAGGAGAAATGCTTGTTATGCAGCCCAAAGGTGATTTGATTCATCTTGAATTTGAAATACCTTCTAAAAACCTTATGGGATTACGCACTACATTATTAAACGTATCAGCTGGTGAAGCTGTAGTTACGCATCGTTTTAAATCATACGAAAGAATGAAGGGTGAACCTGTGCGTAGGTTTAACGGTACTCTGATTTCTATGGATAATGGTCAAGCAATTCCATATGCATTAGACAAGTTGCAAGATCGCGGTTTCTTTTTTGTTGATCCGGGCGATGAAGTATATGAAGGAATGATAATCGGTGAACATACCCGCGACTCTGATCTAGTGGTTAACATCACTAAAACAAAAAAGCTTACGAATATGCGTGCAAGTGGCTCTGATGATAAAATGAAAATAGCGCCTGCTGTTCGTTTTTCTCTTGAAGAAGCGTTGGAATATATTCAGGAAGACGAGTATGTAGAGGTTACTCCCAAAAGTATTAGATTGCGAAAAATTTTACTTACTGATAGCGATCGTGCCCGTGCCAAAAATAAGGCATTAGCAGGAACCAACGTAGGCATGTGAATTAGTTTTTGAGGTTTATAGGATGATAGATTTGAACTGCTTTCTTAAGTATGCTGTCTTTATCCAAATATACTTTTCTAAACTTTTCTTCTTGAAACATTTTCATTTGGTCGGTATAGTGAGAGGACTCTGGTTTTGCAGAAGCCCCATACGCATTGATTGCATATATTTCAATATTATTTTGTCCAAATTTTGTCATTTGAATATATCCATCACCGCTTGTTATTCGATATATACCTTTTCTTTTATCGTATAGTTTAGAATCGGCAGCTCTGCATACTTCTCTTAATCCGTTAGCAGGTATGTTTATGTTGCCGCGTATATGGCGTTGAATTTCGCCTAAAGGAACATCCAATCTGCGATAATGTTTAATTAAAAACCTTTTTGATTTTGATAGCGCCCAAACTGCATCCTTCTCACTAAGGGATTGTTTTTGTATCATTAAAAGGGCAAATGGACCTTTACTTTTTTTCATAAGAATATCATGAAATACCATTGCCAGCGAAGCACCATTACTGGATGATGTTCCATTCTTATCCCATTTTTTTAATAGTTGAATAGCATCGGCCAATTTTGGAAATTTTTTTTCATCGAGTGAAAAAGCTGAATTAAAATTTTTAGCATAAGAGCCATCTGTTGAATATTGTTTGTCAAATTTTATACTTAAAAAGTCCGTCCATTCGAAGCGATCATTTTTTTTACTCAGAAGTTGTGATATTCGTTCACCTCTATTATAATCAAATAACTGCATTCCAATAAAATTTCCTTTCCAGTTGCAAGATTCTCCGCTTGCATGCAATGGCGTTTGATTAGCATTAAAAACATAACCACATTCTGGATTCAATATAGAAGGCATTTTGCTGATTGGTAATATCTCTTTCCATAGGTATCTACTGTTGCTCCCGTTGAGTGGTTGCTTCCATGAAAGCGTAGTATCACGATTTGGAATTTTACCACCTGATTGAAAAAAAATATTCCCATCTATATCAGCATAAATAATATTAAACATGGGAAGAGCATGCATATTGATGGCATTTTCAAATTCTTCAAAATTATTGGATTTATTCATTCTGTACCATTGTTCAGCAGATCGCAAATCATTATGTGATGGAAATTTTAATGCATACCAACCATGTTTAGTTTTGAATACCGGACCATGAATAGAAACAGGTGTTTTCTTTTTTATGGGTAATATAAGTTTCCCCAATTTTATTTTCAAACGAATTGTTTTAAATTGAAAATGATGCCATTCGTCATCGAGTAAATACTTTTTTTTATTTCCTTTTTTTGTTTTTATTTGATATACATCTCCAAAGTTGTGAAAGTTGTTGGTATGCGCCCATCCTAAATGTTGATTAGAGCCAACAAATATTGTCGTGCCTCCTGGGAAAAGCCCTCCAGTGATATTCCATCCTTCATCACTATGAACCGTAGTTTCATACCAAGCAAATCTTCCTTCAATGGGTTGGTGAGAATTAATAAGCAGCCAAGCTTTATCATCAATTGTACGCGATGGTGCAATAGCTATTGCATTTGACCCTTGATCATTGGGGGCAAAAAAATCTTCAATTCGATTTTCTTTAATAGATTTAAGAGTCATGCCGGCACCTGACATAAGCGTTAGCGTTAGTACATACCCCGAAATTACATCCACCTCAGTAAATGGTAAAGCATTAGGTAATAGAACTTCCTTCGGATGTTCATATGCATATGCATTAAGCCCTTGAACGTACCCATTTAGTACTTTCTTGAAATCATAACTAATATCTGCTTCAAATCTGTTTTTAACGAAAGTGTCTATCCCAAAGAATTGAAGTGCAAAGTCAAAAAGTAAACCATCCTTTCCTAGTACTTCACCTAAGCGTCCTCTGGCGGCTAACAGGTTGTGTTGGATATGTTGAAAGTCATCTTCGGCATGAGCCCAAGCAAGTCCGTATGCTACTTCAGCATCCGTTTTAGCTATTATTGATGGAATTCCAAAAGTGTCGCGAGCAATAATAATTAACTCAGGTTTTATTTGATCAAATGTTTGCGCCAAACATTGATTAGAGATGAGAAGTAATGCAAGTAATATTTTTTTCATTAATATGCCTTGTGGTAAATGTTATGCTTGGGAATATGTTTAATACAATTCCAATTCTGAAACATTATTGTGGATGATAAATTCTTTCTGCATTTTTCCAGATAACATCCTTGTCCAAGGTCATAGGTTTTGTTTTTTGATTGGTAAACATCTGCATTTGGTCGGTATAATGTTTACTATTTGGCCTGTTGGATGTGCCAAACGCATTTACGCTTTCCATTTCTATGCCATGTTTTCCAATTTTGGCAAGCAATATGTAACAGTCGCCTGCTCTTGGTGCCAAAGTGCCATCGCTTCGTTTTGTACTATACATGGCAGCCAACACATCCGGCAGGCCTGGCATAGGCAGGTCAATATTCCCTCTACGCAGTCGTTGTACCTTGCCAAAAGGTACCTCGAGAGAGCCAAAATGTTTTAACATGTGATCGCGTGCTTTTCGAAGACATTCAACATATGTATCAATAGGGGTTTCGATGCTGAATGGAATAAATTCGACATCGAACTTAATTTTATCCATCAGTTCCATGAATGCAAACATGAAAAGTGCAACATTTGTATTAGATGTGTCGCCATTTTTTGCTCCAGTTGTTAGTACACGCACTGATAATGCCAAATCGGGATGTGCGATTGTATCAATTTTAAGAAATTTTTCTACTTCGGTTATAAAGATGATTGTATCTGGTAATTGGGTGTCGTATTTAATACGTTTAAATATTTCCCAATTGAATTGGCTTACCGTATCCATTAAGTTCATCAGTCGCTTACTACGGTTGAAATGACGTTTTTGAAAGCCCATGGTATGACAATACGAATCGGGGCTAAGAGAGCAATCGTCTTTTGAAGCTACAAATGGTGTATGGTTGGTATTGAATACATAACCACAATCAGGATTGATATAGTGAGGCAATTCATCAATTCGGTAATAGTTGTTGTATTCCCATAGTGTAGCCGAAGTGTCGCCCGGTAGCATTTTTTTCCAGTCATAATTCAGGTTTCTGGTTTTGGGATACAGCCCATTTGATATGTAAAAAATTGTGTCATATCGATCTGCATAAACAATATTCATATTAGGCATTTGCTGCATTTCAAGGGCTTTTTTAAATTCAGTAAAATTGCGTGCTTTACTCATGTGATACCATTGTTCGCCTACCCCAATGGTATTGTATGCTATGCCTCGTATGGAATATACGCCGGATTTAGTTTTGATTGCAGGGCCGTAGATACTGTAATATGCGCTTTTCGAAACGTGAATGACAGGCATCCATTTTTTGGGTTTTACAGCTAATTTAACCTTCTTCTTTTCCAATTTTTTCCATTCTCCATCAAATTTGTACATGTTTTTTTTTCGTGGATGCATAGTAAGTTGATAAATATCGAAGAAGTCATTGAAGTTTAGTGTATGTGCCCAGGCCAAATGCTCGTTTACTCCTTGATTGAGCGTGATGGCTCCTATCAAAACAGAACCAAGCATATTCATTCCTTCGCCACTATTAAGATGTGCTTCATACCAACTGAACGGACCTTCAAGGGGTTGATGTGAGTTAATGGCAATGTAATTTTGTCCATCATTGGTTCGGCTGGCATGCACTGCAATTCCATTTGAACCATATTGTTTGCCAGGATCTAATGGAGGTAGCCGGTCTTCAAAAATTTTCATCAATGATTCACTAACAGAAGCTAAAAATGTAGTACCCAATACATATCCATTCACAATATCGTAAACAGATACTGGGAATGCTTTTTTTACAATAATCTCATCGGGGTGTAATCGTGCATACTCATTGATAGCCATTGCCGATGCTTCAATGATGCGTTTATATTTATCAGAGAACTGAGATTCATATTTTTCTTTAACGGTTTCGTGAATACCTAGCAGTCCTACAACATAATCTGTTTTTACGCCTTCCATACCGTTGATACGTCCATTCATGCCTTTCGACATCAGCAAGGTTTCTTGCATGGATTTGAAATCATCTTCGCAACTAGCCCACACAAAACCATATATGGTTTCTTCGTCAGTAGGTGCATAAATATGAGGTACTCCCCAGCTGTCTCTTACAATAAAGATGGAGTCCTTACGGACAGCCCACGAAAAAGTTGATTGGGCACTTGTGCTTAATCCTAATGATATCAAAAGGCAAAGTAGAAAATATTTCATAGATGATAAAGAAATGGGGTAAAACAGAATAGTTTTTGTGCTGCAAAAATAGAAATATAGATATTTTGACAGCGTTAAATAATATTAATAACTAAGGATGATTCTCTTAGAAATTTAATACTAGTAAAATAAAAATAATTGAGAAAAACTGAATCTGAATATACTCAAAAGGATATCATGCAAATTTATGTTGAAGTTGCTTGGAAAGATATCCAAAGAAGCTGCCCAAAGGTTTTTCAACCATCATTCGCATAAACATATTGATTTCAGCTTCGAAAATCATGCGAGCAAAGGAAGAACTATCGTGTGGGTCAATGTGCATGGTAAGCGTGAAGTCGAATGGACCTTCGCCTTCAGATTTGATAAAGATAGAAGATTGTGGGATACGTTCCGAAACACGCATAGTGATGCGTGCTAGTCCTTGAATTTTAAAAGAGCAATGGTCGGTGGTTGATTGCCAGTCGGAAACGGAATCTGGCATGAGTTCTTTGTAATTATTGAAGTCAGAAAGGTAAGAGAATACAACTTCCTGTGAAGCATTAATTTCGCGTTTTTCTATTTCAATTCTAGTCATAAATTATCCTAATTTACCCCAATTCGCTGGGTTGTTTCTCCATTCTTTGAGTAATTCAATATGATCGGTTTTGATGTATTCCATCTCCAGTGCTTTATTTATCAGATGTGAATAATCGCAAAGTGAGATGAGTTTGACTTTATGTTTTTCAAAAAGGATATGGGTTTCTTCAAACCCATAATCGAAGATGGATACCATATATTTGACATCGCATCCTTCGTTACGCAAAACGTCAACAACAGCCAACGAACTTTTACCAGTAGAGACGAGGTCTTCAACAACAACCACATCAGATTTATTTTGAAGCTGACCTTCGACCTGATTTTTCATGCCATGTTTTTTGCTTTCAGGCCTAACGTAAACAAAAGGCACTCCAAGTTCTTGAGCAACTAGTACGCCATGTGCAATACCACCTGTAGCCACTCCGGCAATCGTTTGTGGTTTTTCAAAATGGGTTTCGATGGCTTTTACCAGTTGTTGGCGGATATAGGTTCGAATGGCAGGGTGAGACAAGCTGATGCGATTGTCACAATAAATAGGCGATTTCCATCCGGATGACCAAACAAATGGATTGGTCGGTTCTAATTTAATTGCTTTAATTTGCAGCAAAAATTCTGCAATTTTATCGCTTGTTTCTTCAGTATAAATCATAGCCACAAATGTATAAAGTTTTTATAAACGGAAACATTCTATTTATAGCCGAAAAGCCGGTGAAGCATCTTCCCGGCTGCCGAAAGATCACTGTACTCCCTTTTCATGACGGTGAGGAGATGTTGCAAGTCATTGAATTATTTGAAAATCATAACAGCGAGAAGTTGTGTTATTGTATAACGGGTTCAGATTTGCCTTTGATGTGGCGAAGGTTTAAAAAATATTTTCAGTTGATTGTTGCCGGTGGCGGCTTGGTAAGAAATGATAAGGATAAAATATTATTTATTTTTAGAAATGGAAAATGGGATTTACCCAAAGGTAAAGTGGAGTCGGATGAGGAGATTGAAATGACAGCGTTGCGTGAAGTGAAAGAAGAGTGCGGTATAACTAATTTATTGCTCATTCGACATTTGACGGATACATATCATACATATGGATCGCCGATGAGTCGTAAGTTAAAGCGAACATCTTGGTATAGCATGTACACCGAAGATTCTGACTTGATTCCTCAGAAAAATGAAGGTATATCGAAAGTAAAATGGAAAAAGCCATCGAAGATTGAAAAGCTGAAAGAGAATACGTATGCTAATATTTTGGATGTATTGGCTGTTGAATTAACCGTAAGAGAGGGATACTCAGATAAGGAATGGCATGATATGACAAATTTTGAGTGATTGCGTTTGGTGATTAATTGTTTTTATTCTACTTTTGCAGCGGAGAGATGGCAGAGTGGTCGATTGCGGCGGTCTTGAAAACCGTTGAACCGAGAGGTTCCGGGGGTTCGAATCCCTCTCTCTCCGCTTAATAAATGTAAAAATCCGCAAAGCGGATTTTTTTTATTTCCAGAAGCGTTGAAAGCTAGCTTTCAAAAGCGTAATGGAATAAAAAAAATGCCTGAAAGGCGATTTTTACATTTTGACT
>JACSSC010000061.1 GCA_014879445.1 Candidatus Competibacteraceae bacterium | reverse complement strand
ATTTTATTAACCAATCGGCTTATAAATGTTATGCCCAGCCCCAAAAAAATATAATTGTAAGAGCGATGACGATAGAAGCCCCGCAGAGGAAACATCATAAAAACAATCACAATCAACAAGAAATAGCCCCCAGTAGCGGTATCGTAATAGAAAGATATGACAGCCATCAACCAAGCTCCAGAGGAGAGAAATTAATAATACAAATAATAGCTGATTGGTAATAATAATGAACGTTATCGTATTACGTTGTTGCGTAAAAGTTGGTTCAGTTGATAAATTCTATACAAGTGCTATTACTGAAACAATTCAACAGATCAATCACTAATAGACGAAATTTGGATTAATGATGTATCCGTGTATCTTTAGCATAATCCAATTTGTCAAAATAAGGCAGGCATAATTGCTCATAGAGTAGTTCTTTTCCAATTCTTATACTAATCACATACATAATTGGCACATGCAGGATATTCAGAAAAGGAAACGGCCACTTTTGGCCGTTTCCTTATGATAAATGATGAGGTTATTTAATAATAAGCATGCGCTTTGTTATGCTATTTGTTCCGTCGCTGATACGTATTAGATACATGCCTGATGATAGCGCATCAACGGGCATGTAGATTTGGTTTTGCAATGGTTGCAACATGTATGTTTGTACTTGTTGTCCTATAGGTGTTAGCCATTCAATGAGTATGGGCTCAGGTGATACCATCGAAACTTGAAGTTGCACATGACTGCTGGCAGGATTGGGGAAAAGAAGCAAATTGTCTGCATGTAATATTTCTTCTATGCTTGAACAGTCAAGTACGGTTACTGTCGTGCTGGATGTGGCGGTACATCCATTGGCTGATGTTACAGTTACTGTATATGAAGTGTTAGCAGATGGCGAAACAATGGAGGTGGAACTGGTACTACCATTGCTCCAACTGTATGTGCCACCACCCGTTGCAGTAAGTGTAGCAGAACTTCCTTGGCAAATGGCTCCGTTATTCGTTGCCAAAGCTGTTGGCGTAGCATTAACTGTTATCGTAGCTGTTGATGTACTGGTGCCCGCTACATTGTTTGCTGTAAGTGTTACTGTATAAGTGCCCGCTGTGTTGAATATGACAGATGGACTGGCGGAAGTTGATGTAGAGGGTGTGCCACCGGGCAACGACCAACTATAGGAGGTGGCACCACTGGATGTATTGGTAAAGTTGATATTTTGTCCGGCACAGATGGTAGTAGCACTTGGTGTAAATGATGCCGTTGGTGGCACTGTTGCTGAAGCTGAAATATTGATATCGTCCAAGTATGTTACATTACCCCAACCACTACGCAATTGAAAGCGAATTTGAACAGCGGTTTGTGAGGCATAGGCATTTAAGCTGATGTTTTTTGTAGCCCACTGTGTATTGGTTGGTACAAATGCTGATGTTACATCAGGTGCAGTAGCTAATGGACTGGCACCTGTGTTGTTGCCATATGAAGCTAAACGTGTCCAGTTACCGCCACAATCTGTGGTAATATATACAATCAGCGAATCATAGTATGATGCACTATAACGGGCGTTGGCTACACTGAAACTGAGTGATGGCGACGAAGCTGTAGTAAGATTCAGATATGGTGTAATGAGATTATCCACCTGCCCGGCTGTAGATGAAGAGGGTGATGCATGATCAATTTTGGCACAGGCCGTGCTAGTTCCGAATCCGCTTACGGTAGTAGTGCGTACCCAAAGAGCGCTGCCTGTATTGTTGTCAGGATTCTCGTTTGCCCAGTTAGTGGGTGGAAATGTGGCTGCATCAAACCCCTCAGCAAAAGGGAGTGATATGCCGGTGGGATTAACCACTGAGAAGTTTTTTGTTTGTGCATCATTGCTGCTGTTCATGTCAGAACTGCCATTAGGATTACTTACAGTAACCGTGATGGTGTGAGCGCCTGCTCCTGTGCTAAATGGGGCAAGTGTAACATTGGTAGTGGCTGTTGAGGCCAAGCTGCCCGACCATGCGTAATTTACAGGACTGCCTCCGTCCACAACATATGTTATGGTAGCAGATGTTAATACTGTAGTGCCATTGTTTTTCAATACTACAACAGGTGTGATATTTGTACCTGAGCAAACTGTAGTGCCGGGTGCGGTGATAGACAGCATTTGAGCATCTAATGCCACACTTGGAGAGTTGGGGTCGTAACCGTCAATATATTCTGCGTTGGTGCTACAGCTGGTTGGATCAAGCCAATATTTTAGCTGACCATTATTAGGGCTGCCTGATGGCGCCCAGTTTTGTGATACACGACCATAATAATCGGGTGCGCTAAGATTGGTACAAGATGCACCTCCTCCCCATAATTGCCCAATGATGCGTCCGTTGTTATCGAATAGGGGTGAGCCGGATGATCCTCCTTCGGTGGTTGTGTTGCGATCCCACTCCACTTCCCAACAGCAGTTCGTTTCGCCCCCCATGGCCGTTGTTATTCCTAGTGGAGCGTCATCAAAACTGATCTTTTTGATATCGCCTGATGGGTGGTGTATTCCAAAAGCGGATGGTGGAGGTGTTGCACTTTTACTCCATCCTGCATAATAAACATTATAGTTGCTGGGTATGGCAGAGTTTATTTCCACCAGACGCATATCAGCGGCACTTCGGCTGGCACGTGATGTGGAACCTGTAATAGATACATAGCTAGGAGAAGATGCAGGGTTGCTGCATGTAGGCGATTCCCAGTTGAATCGAAATGTCCATGTGCTGAATCCGCTACTACCACAATGGTTTGCTGTAAGTACATAGGGCTTGCCATCATTGCATGAGTTGTTTATAACAGCACCAGAACAAAATCCACTACCGCCACTTACCAGCATCACTGCTGAGCGTTTTTGATTGCTCCATATCAGGCCATCGGGGCAGTTTACATTCATGTTACATGAACCGGAACTGAGAAATGCTTTTTCAACATATTCTGTGGCACTTCGATAGCCATGTGTTATTCGAAACAGTTCAAGAGAGCCGATATCATGCAAATTAGCCGGCACCAAATATTCCACAATAATAGTATCTCCCGACAACAGCTCGGTTGCAAAGTAATAATCAGGGCTCACATATTGTTGGGTGAATGCACCCAATGATTCTGTTTTTTTTCCATTGTACACAAACAGTTTGGCCCCATCAGGTATTGATACATATTGAAAGGCCAAATTGATAGTTAGTGCTTGCGGACAAACTACTCCTAAGCGCCAAATGCGATCACCATTTTCTAAAGTGGTCCAAATGCCTGTATTTTGCAAATTGTATTGCACAAAATAGTTGTGACCAAAGCGCCACGGACCGGGATTCTCACTAAAATGCGTTTCATTGTACAGGTCTTCATCCAACATGGCCTGTACATCAAACCCGGGCATCACCTCATAAAGAATATCGCGGTCAGCTTCGCTGTGCTTATAGCCCCATGGCTCGCCACCGTCGCTGAGTTGATAAACATTTTGTTGAGAGAATGTGGTTGTTGTTAATAGCAGGGTTGTAAGCAGAAGTAAACCTGTTTTCTTCACTATGAATCGTTTTAAAATGAGAATATGAATGTAGAAATTATTTTTATAACTACTCATTTTTTTCTTAAAATTTTTTTGACATTATATTTTTTTTGGCTTTAGTAATAAATCGCAAATCGTTTATAGCCAAAGAAATAGAATTTAATAACGCAATCTCCATAATTTCTTCTGAAATTTGTCACCGTGAAACAGCAAAGAGCAAGTGGCCGCATCATGGACATTTCGTTGGTAAAACGGGTGTTATCTTATACCCATCCATATGCTATTCGATTTCGTACTACAATACTGCTTACCGTTTTGCTTGCTCTGATTTCGCCTGTCAGGCCTTGGCTCATTCAATATACCATTGACCATTTTATCATGACACCCGATGTAAGCAATTTGTTGCTTTTTTGTGTTATCATGTTCGTGATTTTGCTGCTCGAAACACTCTTGCAGTATTATCAAACCTATCTTTCTGGTTGGTTAGGTCAAACCGTTATTCGCGATATTCGATCACGGTTATTCAAACATTTATTGAATTTTCGATTAGCTTATTTTGATAATACTCCTATTGGCACATTGGTTACACGTGTTGTTAATGATATCGAAACCATTGCCGATATTTTTTCTGAGGGACTTCTTTCTATTCTTGGTGATTTGATGAAACTCGTTGTAGTACTCGGTGTTATGTTTTATATTGATTGGAAGTTGTCAATTGTCTCATTAATCCCTTTGCCTTTCTTGATTTTGGCTACTTGGGTATTTAAAAATGGTATCAGAAAAACTTTTCTGCAAGTTAGAAATGAAGTGGCCAACCTCAATGCATTTACACAAGAACATATTACAGGGATGAATATTGTTCAGGCATTTAATCGTGAAAATACTGAAATGAATCGTTTCCGCCAAATCAACCAACGTCATCGCAAAGCGCATATTCGTTCTGTTTGGTATTATTCTATTTTTTTTCCGGTTGTTGAAATTTTATCAGCCATCTCTATTGCTCTTTTGGTTTTATGGGGTACTCGTGATATGATTTATTCATTGTCGCCTACTGCCTCTCCCGGTAGGATTATTGAGTTTATTCTTTATGTATATATGTTGTATCGTCCTATGCGTCAATTAGCCGACCGTTTTAATACCCTGCAAATGGGTATCGTTAGTGCTGAAAGGGTGTTTCGACTTATTGATACAGTAGATAGTATTCCTGATACCGGTCATGTGCATGCAACGTATATCAAGGGTAATATCCAGTTCGAAAATATATCATTTTCATATACTGGAAAAACACGTGAAATAGATAACCTTTCACTATATATCGAACAGGGGAAGAAACTGGCAATTGTTGGAGCTACAGGTTCGGGGAAAACTACACTTATCAGTTTGTTAACGCGTATGTATGAGTGCAACGAGGGACGTATATTGATTGATGGAACTGATATACGTGATTTCCCATTGCAAGAACTTCAACAGCACATTGGCGTTGTTCTTCAAGATGTGTTTCTGTTCTCTGATACTATTTCCAACAATATTCGCCTTTTTAATCCTGAAATCACCCAGAAGCAAATTGAGCGCGCTTCACGAATTGTTGGGGCTCACGATTTTATTATGCAACTACCTGGCGGTTATGATTATAATGTTCGTGAACGGGGAGTGATGCTTTCCTCTGGTCAACGTCAACTCATTAGTTTTATTAGGGCATTGGTATATAATCCAAATATTTTGGTTCTCGATGAAGCTACCTCTTCTATTGATACAGAATCAGAACAGCTTATTCAACAAGCTACAGCTCGAATCACAGAAGGTCGTACATCAATTATTATTGCTCATCGCCTTTCTACTATCCAGCATGCCGATACGATTGTGGTTATGGAAAAAGGAAAAATTGTTGAACAGGGAACTCATGATGAACTGATACGTTTAAATGGAATATACAAACGAATGTCAGACCTTCAATTCTCTCGATAAAGTGCATCTCATCGAACCATACGACCGCTGGAAAGAGTTATATACAGCTGATGAAGACCAACTTTCACCTTTCTATGGAAGAACTTATCATGAATCTGAATGTCATAATACCATTTATAATTATTACATACATCCTCAATGGGATGAATTTGGGTCATCTACACTTTATATTAAAATTTTGTTCGTGGATTATGTAAAACAATTTGCTATTATTGAAATAATGGGCGAATGGAATGATTGTATATATAATGATATTATGTATTTGAAAAGAAATGTAGCAGATTTGCTCGTTCAAGAAAACATTAATCACTTTATTATTATTGGCGAAAATGTTTTGAATTTTCATTATTCTGATGATTCATATTATGAAGAATGGTTTGACGATGTAGAAGATGGATGGATAGTGCTTTTAAATTTTCGAGATCATGTGTTACAAGAGATGAAAAGGGCTCGTATTGATTACTATTTGATTTCAACACCTGCATTTCAGCAAATCAATTGGCGTAAATATTTGCCGGATTCGTTGTTTACTCTGATTAATGAACAAGTTTCAAAATGGCTGAATGCCTCATGTTAATTACTCATTGCATTGTTCACTTTTTATTGATGTGTGTTTTATTCAGTTTATTACCTTTGAAATGGGCTGAAATGCTAAACAGAAATAAATAAATTGCTTGAATAGGAATGTTTACATAATAATATTTTTTTTCAATCTTTTGTGTGTAAATTCTATTTATTCACAGACCTTTTGGAAACTCAATGTGCAGGCAACTGATTTGCGCATTCCGTCATACCAGCATAAGCATAATGATACATTAAGTATGCATAAGGAGTTGATAAGATTGTTGAAATTCGTTCAGCAAAAAGGATATCTCGCTGCAAGTATTGATTCAATTCAAAAAGATAGTATATCATGGTTTGCAATTCTCAACTTTGGCCCTCAGTTTCGATGGGCACGATTGTCACCTGGTAATATAAATATGCGATATCTTGCTCGTACCGGTTTTCGTGAAAAAATTTTTTGGGGCGAACCGATTCGCTTCGAAAGAATCCTTGCAATGAATAGAAAGTTGTTTAGAGAATATGAGAACAATGGATATCCTTTTGCTGTAGTCGGGCTTGATAGTATTGTGTTTTCCACATCCGATTCCGTTGCAGCTCAGTTGCACGTTAATCAAGGGCCGTCCATTGTTTACGACAGTATCATTCAATCAGGAAAAGGTCGGGTGGCGGATGCTTATTTGCGATCATATCTTTCGCTTAAAAAAGGAAAACCTTATAATGAATCTCATGTGAGAAAAATTGAGTCACGACTCAATGAACTACCGTTTTTATCTCCGGCATCCTCGCCCATTGTATGGTTTAAGCCCGAAGGTGCCGCCAATATAAGTTTGACTTTAAACAAACGTAATGCAAATCAATTTAGCGGTATCATCGGACTAGTACCCCAAAGCGATCTCGACGGCGGATTCCTGATTACAGGTGATGTGAAAATTCGTTTGCATAATCTTCTTAAACGAGGAGAGCTCGCAGATATTCAGTGGCAACGACTTCAAACAGCTACCCAAAACTTATCTGTTCAATTACACTATCCATTCCTTTTTAATATTCCTATCGGCTTAGATGCCCGTTTACAATTTTTTCGAGTGGATACAGCATTTTATACAGTTGCTCTTCAAGCATCGGCTATGTATTTGATGACTGGTACTGATTTTGTTCGTGTGTTTTATCAGTATCAAACTTCAAGAAAAATACTCAATGAGTCGGGGCAGTCAGCTTTCCCCGGCATTGCTAATACGGATTTTAATTTAGTTGGTATTGGTGCTCAAACAGAGCGTCTTGACTTTAGAGTGAACCCACGAAAGGGATATGTAATTAAATCTGATCTAGCCATTGGAGCCAAAAATTTGACACCCACTCCTTCCGATACCATTAACGTGATTGATAGTGCTATGACAGGGATGTTGCAAATTTCTCTTTTTGCTCAAGCTGATGGATACATTCCTTTGTTCAAACGTTTTGCTATTAAGTTGGCTGCTAAGGGTGGTTGGCAATTCAATAGTATGATGTTTTATAACGAACTGTATCGTATTGGCGGTTTGCGAACGCTTAGAGGTTTTGATGAGGAAAGCATTTATGCATCGGCTTATGTGATTGGAACACTCGAGTTCAGATACCTGCTTGATGAATTTTCTCATGTGATGATTTTCGGCGATGCGGGTTGGTATAACAGAAGTATTCGCAACGAAAATTATCAGTCGTTTGTTGTAGGATTTGGAGCAGGGATCACATTTAATACCCGCATCGGAATGTTTACGGTAAGTTATGCTTTAGGTGCGCAAAAAGATCAACCTATTGATTTTCGAAGAAGTAAAATACATTTGGGCTACATTACTTTTTTCTAAGGTGTGACATCTATATTGGATTGAATTTTTTTGGTTTCGTATTTGCTTATATAACGTCCAATCGCCCACAAAGGAAACACATTGCGATATGAGGTATATGTAATCATGCAATTGAAGTTAAATACACCTGAGATGGATTGCTGTGGCCAATCGCCATTTGATAATTGTGATTGCATTAAAAATTGTATGCCGCGACGAATTAATGGCTTATCGGGATATGAGGCAGCCATAAGTGTAAGAAGCGCCCAGCTGGTGTTTATTACCTGTGATTCTGTATTCCGTATATAAGTTTTTTGCACACAGCTTTCATACGATTCACCCCAACCACCATCCGATTCCTGCTTGGATGCTATAAATTCACATGCTTTCTTGATAGCTATATCCGGCTCGCCATTTTCATAAGTTTTAGCACCTGCTGCAATTAAACCTTCTACACCAAACCATGTTGCATAGGTAAAACATACAGCCCATGAGCCCAGCCACGATCCATCATTTCGTTGAATTGATCGAATAAATGCAGCGCCTTGTTGTAAACTACTCTTAATTTCGTTTGTATATATATGAGGGTTGTGTGTGGCAAATACAGCCAATGCCTGCATGCTAGCTGACGAGCATTCAACATATGAATAGTCAATCATGATATCTCCAAACACTTCAGCCGGATTAAGCCATTCTAACCACTTAGGGGCACGCGTTTTTTCATAGCTTGCCCAACCTCCGTCTGCATTTTGAAAAGATAACAACATTTCAGCTGCCCAAACCAAACGTTCTTTACTTATTTCTTCTTTTCCTTTTATGCCTTTAGCATGCATTTTCAAACTAACTTTGAGCCCTTCTGCAGTACAATCAGTTATTGGCCAACCATGCTCAATTGTGGAAAATGGCCATCCGCCTTTTGAACGGTGACGGAAAAATTCTTTCGTGCCTACAGGATCTTCCTTGATTTGAGACAGTTCAATAAAATGATAAATGGAATGAAGAGAATCCCGAACAATCTTTGATTGAGGGAATTCAAGCATGGCTTGAGCTGCAAATGCTGTATCCCAGAGTTGAGAACCGTTATACCCATTCATCTTTGCCCCATCTTCTGCTACCCATAGATAATCCTTCCAGCGACCAACGTGCTTGATGAAGTCAGGATGTTCTGCGCCACGTGCATGCCATATGCAAATGGTATTGATAACTTTATTTACAGGTCCTATATTTATAAAATGGGTTTGTTTATCTTCTATGTCAATATAGTTGAGGGTGAATTTCAACGCGTTTCTACGCAAATGTTTTAAATGAAATTTTTCGTAAGTATTCAATAATTGATACAGGGTTCGTAATACTAAATTCTTCTTCGTGTATTCGTCTGTTTCACACACCCGATTACGGGCTTGTTTCCATTTTATATTATCATAGGGTTGTAAATAGAGTTCTTCCCGAAGTGCTTTAATTAATGTTGTTATCGGACCAGTAATTTTATGTCCGTAACAATACGACATAGGTAAATAAACCATACGGGTATGACACCAGTAGCGCCACGGATGAATAGGCGACCATTTGGGTAATAGCCATAATTCAGGCATAAGAGTGTGGCATCCTTCCCATTCGTATGCGCCAAGTAGTGAGAGATAAAATTTTCCCCACGATGGAATATATGTTGCACCGCCATGTTGATGTATCCACGTCCTGGCTTTTTGCATATACGGCTCATCTGCATTTTTGCCTAATAGACGAAGCGATACATATTGCATGACTGTACCAAACATCGTTGATGTACCTTCAATATGCAATCCCCAACCCCCGTCCTCTAATTGGTGATTTAGTAAATATCTGACAATGAGTGTGGCAAATGGTTCAGGTATGGGTTGAGAGGTAATATGTGAGGCAACAACTAAGCCGGGCAATAGAAACATGGGGCCGCCATAATCGCCGGGCCAATTTCCATCAGGTGTTTGCAACGTCGAATAAAATAGAACACCCTGTTCAAATGCTTTAATAATTTCATTTTCTTCGGTTGTGTATTCAGGTATTTGTTGACTCGTTCTATATACTCGGTCACTTGAATTGGGGTTTGTTGTTCGGTCGAATGTAAAGACCTTTTCTATTTCTTGTAATAATAAAATGGCATTCTCGTCTTGCCAATTGATATGATTACGTAATCCATATTCTTCTCTTATTGCTTTAGTAGGTTGAAATTCCCAATACTGACGACCTTTATGAGTTTGCAACCTGAAACATGACCATATTTCTTTTACTGATACGGGAGGTGTTTTCGTTAGTATAGTATGAGTCATAATATTTGAAAAATGAATTTGTTAAAATCAAACCGAATCCCTATACAAGTATTTTGCCAAACCTTAAACGAAAATTGTTAACGAGTAATGCCTTGTCTGGCAAGAGATTGATGTATTAACAAATTAGATTATTTAAAATTCATCACATGGCATACAATTTGCGACCTCTCTTAGTTTTTAATTAAAAGCATACCCAAATTATATGCAGCCATGATAAAAGACATTTACGCATCAGTTATCCGCCCCCGAGAATTGGTAGCCATGCTGAAAGTGAAATTAGGCAGTAAAGAACAAGCCCGAAATAAACTTCCTTTGTCTGAACTTGCTCTTAAGTTCGACGATAAGGCATTTTGTTATGCCGCCCTAAACAAAGTGTCGCGATCTTTTGCCATAGTAATCCAACAATTGCCTGAGAAACTCAAAGACCCGGTTTGTTTATTTTATCTTATTCTCCGCGCTTTGGATACATTGGAAGATGATATGAAGTTTGATTCAGAAAAAAAATTACCATTGCTTCGCACTTTTTATCTACATATAGGTGATGAAAATTGGAGCATGCATAATGTAGGTGATACCGATGATTACCGTACCTTGCTTGCTCATTATTCAAAGATTGCTCGTTTTTATAATACGCTTGATCCTGATTACCAAAATGTGATTGCCGACATTACTAACAAAATGGGAAATGGAATGGCCGATTATGCTTTGAAAAAAGTGCATACCCTTGAAGATTATGATAAGTATTGTCATTATGTCGCTGGCCTAGTTGGTATGGGATTGTCAGGTTTGTTTGCAGTGTCAGGGTATGAAAATGATACGCTCAAAGAAGAATTTCGCATTTCCAATAGTATGGGGCTTTTTCTTCAGAAAACTAATATTATTCGCGATTATCATGAAGATTTATTCTTAGGTCGCTCATTTTGGCCAACAGAAATTTGGACTCAATATGCCTCACATTTCGACAGATTTGCCAATGCGCCTGATGCGCCCAATTCGTTGGCATGTCTTAATCATTTAGTTCTCGATACTTTACGTCATATCCCTGATTGTATGGCTTATATGCGCAAATTGCATAATAAACAAGTTTTTCGTTTTTGTGCGATCCCTCAAGTGATGGCTATGGCCACCTTGGCCGAGGTGTATAATAATCCTAAAGTTTTTAAGGGTGTTGTGAAAATCAGAAAAGGTCTAGCATCCAAATTGATGCTTTATACAAATGATATGAATGCTGTTGTTAAAAGCTTTAGAAGGTTTATCTTCGCTATGTTGGATAAAACAAATCCTCAGGATCCAAATTTTCCCCAACTCTATCACCAACTTAGCCAAATTCTTATATTGTTAGAAAACATTTACAAATCACCTGAAATTCATCATAGTGCTGCTTCATTCGAACAAGTATTGATGGTTGAGCCAGGTTAATTTTTTTATGGAGAATAATAGCATTGAAACGGATATATGCATTATAGGCGGAGGTGTGACCGGTGCCTCTATTGCTGCATCGCTCGGTAATACGGGAAAAAGAATAACAATTATTGAAAGGAATTGGGAAGAAACCGACCGCATTGTAGGCGAACTTTTGCAACCTGCCGGTGTACATATGCTTGATAAGTTAGGACTAAGCCAGGCCCTCGATAATATTGATGCACAGGTCGTAACCGGGTATAGTGTGTATAATCAGAATAAAGCCATACATATTGACTATCCATTGACTAAGGAAATGAAACCCGGATTGGGATTTCGTAATGGAAAGTTTGTACAGAACTTGCGTGCATGCTTGAAAGCGTATCCAAATATTCAGTGTATAGAAGGAAATGTAACTGCACTGCATTATTCTTCTGCCAATCGAATTGATGGGGCTGTGTTTCTCAATTCAAATGGGATAAGTGTTCAGGTGCATGCACCTCTTACAATTGTTTGCGATGGGATTTTTTCAAAACTTCGTTCAGAACTTACTACGATTCCTCATAAGGTTACAGGTTTTTTTGCAGGCCTGATTCTTGATAACTGCCGGCTACCTCACCCTGATCACGGCCACGTTTTTATCACCGATACAAGTCCATTTGTTGTTTATCCGGTAGCTTCTGGTAAGCTGCGTATGTTAATCGATATGCCTGGAGAAGTGCCACCCAAAATGCAGGATGGATTGATTGAAATATTGAAGCAACGTGTATGGCCTTTTCTGCCTGATAGCATGAAGCAGTCATTTGATAGCGCTTTGCAGAATGAAAAAATTAAGATGATGCCCAATCATAAATTGCATCCGGCTCCTGCAAAAATAGGTGGGGTCGTTATCATTGGCGATGCATTTAATATGCGACATCCTCTTACAGGTGGAGGAATGACGGTTGCTTTTACTGATGTGTATAGATTATCTCAATATATCAAAAAACATCTTCTTGAAGGACGCCTACTGTCAGAGGAAAAGTACATTAATGATTTTTATTCGGACAAATCTGACGAAACAGGTGTAATTAATATTTTGGCTGATGCTTTATATAATGTATTGCGACAACCTGTGTTGTCTCATGCATGCTTTAGTTATTTGCAGCAGGGTGGCGATTGTGCTACCGGCCCAATCTCTTTATTATCGGGTATTGAACGCAATAAAGGTGTATTGATGAAACATTTTAGCGCCGTTGCAAAACACGCTTGTACCAAGCACAATCAAACCATGAATCGTACTGATATCGTGAAGGAAGCAGTACGCATTATTCGACCTTTATATTTACACGAAAATCCTGTTTGGCATCATAAGTTGCTTTTGCAATTGTCTCTTCCTTTCATCAGCCAACATAAGTAGTTTATTCAGCATTCGTTCCTGTTTTTGTATCTTCGGGGTCTTATTTTTATGCTATGGAGATTCAAAACGGACAATATCAGATTCAAAATATCAATCTTGTTTCATTGTGTAAAAAATACGGCACACCACTTTATGTGTACGACACCGATTCTATGCAACGTCAATACAATCGGCTAAAAGCTGCCTTTAGTAATATTGACCTCAAAATTAATTATGCTTGCAAGGCACTTAGTAATTTGAATGTCTTGAGATTATTTCGTGATATGGGTGCCGGCTTGGATACGGTTTCTATTCAGGAAGTATTGCTTGGACTAAAAGCAGGATTCCAAGCCAAGGATATCATCTTTACGCCTAATTGCGTTTCTTTTGATGAAATCAAATCTGCCATTAGTCATCATGTTCATATTAATATTGACAACATTTCTATTCTCGAACAATTTGGTCATGTATATGGTGATAGCATACCTGTTTGTATTCGATTTAATCCTCATATCATGGCAGGAGGAAATGCAAAAATCTCAACCGGACATATTGATTCAAAATTCGGCATTTCTATCCATCAGTTGCGACATGTTGAGCGCATCGTGAAATCTCATAATATTTGCGTAACCGGTTTGCATATGCACACAGGGTCAGATATTCTTGATATAGATGTTTTTCTCAGGGGTGCAGATATTTTGCTTGATATAGCGCACTCTTTTAAAAACCTTGAATATATTGATTTTGGCAGTGGATTTAAAGTGGGTTATAAACCCGATGATGTTACAACTGATATTGAATTGTTAGGTCAACGAATGACAGAGCGATTTAATCGTTTTTGCCAAGAGTACGGAAAAAATTTGACACTAATGTTTGAACCGGGTAAATACCTAGTGAGTGAATCAGGATTTTTTCTTGCAAGCGTCAATGTAATTAAACAAACTACAGCAACTGTTTTTGCAGGTTTGGATACCGGACTGAATCATCTCATTCGTCCTATGTTTTATGATGCCTATCATCATATTATTAATATTTCTAATCCCGAAGCCAATCCTCGCATCTATACCGTAGTTGGGAATATATGTGAAACAGATACTTTTGGATGGGACAGAAAGATTAATGAAGTTCGAGAAGGCGATATCCTTTGCTTTCTAAATGCCGGCGCATATGGATTTATGATGGCTTCTAATTATAATTCTCGACTTAAACCCGCAGAAATTCTTATTCATGAAGGAAGTGATTATCTCATAACACGTAGAGAAGCTTTTGACGACCTTATTCGCAATCAGATTCCTGTGCTTTTTTCTGATGATGTAGTGGCATAATAGCTATGGCATCACGTTCAAGAATTGTCAAATGATATCCATGTTTTGAAAGAAATTCAAAGCAAGATTCCTTTTCAATGTTAGAAAGATTTTCGTGTTCAAATGAAATTATTTCGGGCTTGAAATGATGGAATGGAAATGATTTGATGATTTCGGCATCCAGGCCTTCGGTGTCAATTTGTAATACATCTACTTTGGGAATATGATAGGTTGTTATCAGCTTTTCAAAACTAGTAATTGGAATCGTTTCATTTTTAATCCAACTTTCTCTATTTTGAGGAAGTTTATCTCCATGCTTTTGTGCCATGTGTTCAACATAACCATCTTTAATTTTTTGTTCGAGTATATCCTTTCTAAAAGTGGAAAGGCCTGTAGCCCATCTTTTTTTACTAAATTCAATGGAGTATATGCATAGTGTTTCTTTATTTGGAATAATGGCTGCTTGCACAAGAGTCAAATTATGAAATTTTTTATGCAGAGGAACAAGTTGATGCTGAAAGACATGTGGTAAAGGTTCGAGTAATATACCTTTCCAATTGTACATGCTTATCAGTCGAATGAGCGGATCATTTATTAGACCGTCGTTTGCTCCAACTTGAATAAACCAAATGTTTTTTTTGGAACCCAGCGTTTTTTTTAGATAGTGTTCGGGTTTTTGGGGTGAAGGATGCCATGTGAGATATAGCCAAATACGCATAAATGACCGACAGTATGCATAAAGAATGAACTGAAAGCGACGTAAGATATTTTTGATTCTACGTTTTATCATGCAGCCAAATACGGTTACCTTTGTGCAAAGTAAAACAATATTGGCGGATGTAAATGAAATATTGAAAAAAGCTAAAGCAGGCAAGAAGCATATCAAAAAACAGTGCAATTCGCTTTCCAAGCTGAACCCACGCAAGTTAGACAATTTGTTTCATGTAGCACATGAAGAGGTATTTGATACATTTGATTGTTTGCAGTGTGCTCAATGTTGCATTACTACCGGACCTCTTCTTACGTCAAAGGATATTGATCGTGCTGCATCTGCGTTAGATATCAAGCCAGGGGATTTTGTTGGTAAATATATGAAGGTTGATGAAGATGGAGATTATGTATTCAAGTCATTGCCATGCCCTTTTTTGCATGATAATAAAAGTTGCAGCATTTATGAAGATCGCCCAAGAGCTTGTCGCGAATATCCGCATACCAATAGAACAAACATGTATCAGATTTTGCAATTAACGCAAAAGAATGCTTTGATTTGTCCAGCGGTATTTCTGATACTCGAAAAAATATCAGTTAGTCAGTTACCCAAAAAGTAATCAGTTGTTGATGGTATCTGAGATGAGTTCATCAAATAACTTGGATGCACCGATACGGAATAATTTCGGCTGAATAAAATTATCGCCTAAGACCGAAGTAATAAGATTTATAAATGCTTTGGCATCGGCAATATTTGCAATGCCTCCAGATAGTTTGATGCCTGTTAGATGTTGTGATTTTTGATAATGTGATAAAACAGTTTCTGCAATCCATTGGGCGGATTGTATGGTTGCCCCTATCGGTATTTTTCCGGTAGATGTTTTTACAAAATTAGCTCCAGCTTGGATGCATATTTCAGTAGCTTTTTTAATCAACATCTCGGATTGTAGATCGCCTGATTCAATTATGACTTTAAGAATATTACATCCACATGCTTCTTTCACTTGACTTATCTCGTCGAAAACGAAGTTGTCATCCCCTTCAATTAATTTGGCTCTATTGATTACCATATCTATTTCATCAGCTCCTTGATCAATAGCATATCGGGTTTCATCTACTTTAATTCTTGTGGAAGTTTGACCAGCCGGAAACCCTCCTGATACGCTTGCTATAGGTAATGTTTCGTAGGTAATTTCTTTTACGCATTTTACTAAGGTGGGATAAACACAAATGGATGCCGGTATAATATTACGTTGAAACAGTTGCAACGCTTTTTTTGCTATGGCATGTGCTTCTTTGCGCCCGTCAGTTGATTGTAATGTTGTTAGGTCAACTAATCCTATGATTTTGGCTGTATCCATATTTCTGTTTAATAAAAAAACACCGTTGAAAGCAACGGTGTTTTTAGATGTTATAATGAAAGAAAATTATTTAAGTGTAAATGCAATTGGAAGGCGATATTGAACGCGTACAGGTCGTCCGCGCTGCTTGCCGGGGGTAAAACCGGGTAACTTTTTAATTACTCTTTCAGCTTCTTCATCACAACCTCCGCCAATACCACGAAGAATTTGCACCTGTGCAACAGCTGTCTCTTATACACATCTGACGCTGCCGACG
>JACSSC010000026.1 GCA_014879445.1 Candidatus Competibacteraceae bacterium | reverse complement strand
GCTTCCGCCGCCCCATCCTTTAAACCCTCCCCCGCCGATATTGGTTTTACGGCCGAGAAGGCGCCGAAGCAAGAAGGCCAAAATCAGTGCCACAAAAGCAATCAGGTTCCAAGGCGAAGGGAGAGTAAAAAATACGATAATAAGGATAGGCAAAAGAAAAGCGAAACCACAACCCCATCCCCAAAACCCTTTACCACCACCCATAGTAAACGACATAAAAGCAAAAAACAAGACAATGCCCCACAAAATATTTCTACCTTCATTGTCGGCTTTGTGTTTAGATGGCGCTTCATATGCACCTTTTATGGCAGCCAGGATGGCATTAACACCTTGAATGATACCATGGTCATAGTCGCCATTTTTAAAGTAAGGCACGATAACGTAATCAATGATTTCGCTTGCTTCCAAATCGGTAAGTTCGCCTTCTAGGCCGTAACCGACCTCAATGCGAATAGCTCTATCTTGCATAGAAACGAGCAGCAAAACGCCATTATCGGTTTTGTTTTGACCAATACGCCAAGCATTAAACACCTGATTGGCGAAGGATTCAATGGTTTCGCCTTCAAGTGTATTGATGATTAATACCACTACTTGATTGCCTTCATTTTCTTCATGAAGACGAAGCAGATCGTTGAGCAGGGTAACGGTTTGTTGAGAAAGAACTCCTGCTTGGTCGTTCAGCCATTGGCCATTATGAGCGGGAATATCTAAAGCAAAAAGAGATTTTGCATGGAATAATAATATCAATATAAGTAATTTTTTCATCTTGATGCAGGTCTTAAATGGTCTGATAGTTCATTGGGGTTTTCGCCATTTGCAATAAAATGATTGGCAATCAGCAGGTCGCGGCACATATGAATGCCAGTTAGGATGGCATCAAAATTTTTGCGTTTAGCCAATAGATCGGTCATTTCGTTTACGATATTCAGCCATTGTTCGGGATTAATTTTTTCGTTGATTCCTTTATCGCCTAATATTTCAACTTCTCTTTCAAACAAGCTGACGAGAATAAGAATACCCGTTCGGTTGGAGGTTTCAAAAAGGCGGTGCTCCAAAAATAATTGTTTGGCCATAGCGTCCACATGTTCGTCCATTCGTCGTGTGCCAATCATCCATCTTTTGATAGGCGTAATGTAGATAGTGGCAAGAGCGCCAATGACGCCCCCAAAGAGGATGCTTCCCAAAAAAACCCATTCATTGCGCAACAAAACAAACTGTTTCCATCCCAACCCTTCATCAATGAGTAAGATGGCAACAGCTGTCATCATAATAGAGAGAATGCCAGCACGCAATGCGGCTTCGGGATAGTTGTCGCTTTGTTCAATAAAAACGGGCACAATTTCGCCTGACACTTGTTTTTCGGCGTCTTTAACGGCTTGTTCAATATTAATGAGGTCTTGGTGAGAGAAAAATTTATTAATACGATTCATGTGGTTTGCGTTTTACCAACGAAGATAATAAAAATAGATGGGAGATATATGAATAAAATTTGGCAGAACAAAAGAGGAAGCGAAAAGATGGCTAATCGAGAGAATTTTGAGGGGGAGTATGGGACTGGTTTTTAATCAGAATGAGTTTGGCTAAAATACTGATAGCAATTTCTTCAGGGGTTTCGGCTAAGATGGGCATACCCATGGGCATATCAACGAGGTTAATTTGTTCGATTGAGGCAATGCCGCTTTCGAGCAATAGTTTTTTGGTTAATTCCACTTTGCGTTGGCTACCAATCATGCCAATGTATGCATGAGGTTGTTGTATGCAATGAAATAATATTTCGCGGTCGGTAGCGTGGTTGTATGTAAGAATAGCAATATATGTATGCAAATCGAAAGGGAGGGCCTGCAGGGCTTGAGAAAACGGGAGGGTTAAGATATTCACGCCGGGTATTTGAATTTGGTGGGTGTATTCGGGGCGGTCGTCAATTACAAAAGTATCGAATCCACAGCCGGCAGCGCGAAGCGCAATGGCATGTCCGGTATGACCGGCACCGAAGAGATAAAGTTTGGGATTAGCCATAATTGGTTCAATATAAATTTGCAAACTGCCACCGCAGCACATCCCGTGGTGGTGTAGGAGGTCGTGCCGAAAGAGTCGTGGTTTTTTTTCTTTTATAGTAATTAAAGCGTCGATGATGACTTGCTTTTCGAGTGCGCCACCGCCAATACTTCCTTCGATGGATCCGTTGGCAAAAACCAACATACGAGCGCCTTCCCTTCGAGGGGTTGATCCTTTGGCCGACACAATTAAGCAGAGCGCAGCGGGCAATTGATTGGGTTTTAAGTCATGAGCCGGATTGAGCAAACTATTCATGTCGCAAGGGTTAGGTTTATATACATTTGCCAGTCGTCGGGCGTATTGAGGTTAAACATCAATCTTCTGTCATGGCATAAAACGGGCGAAAGTTTATACTCCAGAAGCAGCTCTTTGAGCGTCCAATCATGGTTTTGGAGAGAAAGAATATGCTCAAGAATAGCAGAAGATACCAGTGTAGGATGAAGAATTTTAGAATCTAGTTGAGGAGCAGTGCATGTAGCGCCGTCATGTAGGGTGTTAATCATTTGTTGTAGGATGGAAGGAGATGGAACGGGGTTGTCAATATTTTGCAAGAAATAACCAGAAGCGGGAAGTCGGTGTTGAGCGGCAAGGTGAAGAGAATGGGATCTTCCTTTTTCGGGATGCTGATTAACAACAATAGAGAGTTGAGTAAAATTTGTCAGTATTTTTTGCATCTTTGGGTCATCGCTGATTTCGGGGATGGTTATCAACAACACTTTTTGAATGCCGACGGCGAGGTAAGCATGCAAGATTTCTTCGATCCATAATTGGCCACGATATGGCAAAAAAGCTTTATGGCTGCCCATTCTGGTAGAACTGCCAGCTGCAAGGATGATGACGGATATATGGTCGTTTTTCATAAGCTTACTAACAAACATTGAGAAAGTTGCGCCCTTATATTGTGATTAACATCACTTAAAAATGTAACACGAATCACATTTTTTTGTGATGTTCATCAATGTTTTGTCATTCAAAGTTGTGACAGTTATCATAGTTTATTAATCCATCCTTTACTACTTTTGAACTCCAAAAAGTTGAGGTTACAAAGATATAAACAACAATTGAAAAAAACAGGAAGATGAATCGTTTAGAACAAATCTTGGCATATTGCGAAAAGACGGCATTTGATTTACATTTTACAGATGCCAAAAAGTGGAAGGCGGCTTCAGCCGACAGGGTGTTGGTGGGCTATTTGCCCATATATTTTCCTCGAGAAGTTGTGCATGCGGCTCATGGATTGGCAGTAGGGATAATGGGTTCGGGCGACAGAAAGCAAATCATCAAGGGAGACGCCTATTATCAGTCATACATTTGTCATTTGCCACGCGGGGTGATAGAGATGGGATTGGATGATAATTTGCAGGATTTTGATGGTTTTGTTTTTCCGGCAATTTGTGACTGTGTTCGAAATTTATCTGGGATGTTTCGCATCACAGGCAATGGCAAATTCAGTCGATATTTTGATTATCCACAAAACTTTCAAAAGCATATTGGCGGGGATTTTTACCGCGAGGAGATATTAAAAATATTGGATGATGTAAAGCAAGTAAACGGTGTTAAGCCCGACAAGGCGGCATTGAACAAGTCCATTGGGTTATACAATGCCAATCGACGCCTGATTGAACGCATTTATGATATTCGGCAGGAGTATCCATGGAGATTATCGGCTGTTGAAACCTATCACATTATACGAGCAGGATTGGCCATTACGGTTGAAGAGCATAATTCGTTGCTTGAAGAAGTGGTTTCGATCATTGAGAATAATGAGAGGGGTGAGCCCATGGACAACATTCGTGTTGTGGTTACAGGGTCGTTTTGTGAGCAGCCGCCTATTGGCTTGATAAAGTCGGTAGAGATGGCCGGATGTTATATTGTTGACGACGACTTCATGTTGGGTGCCCGTTGGATACAAGGCGATGTGGACGACACGACCGACAGTCCGATAGATGCGTTGGTTACAGCATATCTTAATCAAAGCACTTTTTCATCTGCAGTATATGATGTAGGCAATCCCAAAGGCAAGCGATTGGTCGAGTTGGCTCGTCAGCGCAAGGCCGACGGGATCATTTTTTCGGCAGCCAGTTTTTGCGATCCGGCGTTGCTTGATCGACCCGAAATGCAAAAAGAATGTGATGCGGCAGGCATACCACATATCAATTTTCAGTTTCACGAGAACACTGGCCAGTTTAAGGTTATCAAAGAACAGGCAGGCACATTTTCAGACAGTATTAAATTATGGGCTTAATTATCTAAATTTTTATGAGCAAAGCACAGCAAGAAGCAATCAAAGAAAGAAGCATGGTTCTTCAAAAGGACATGCTGGCCAAGCAATTCACAGAATTAAGTCAGGCCAAAGAGCTGGGCAAAAAAGTGGTGTACACTTTTGTACCAGGCAATCTGACCGAACTGATATTATCATTTGATTTATTACCCGTTTATCCTGAAATTAATGCATTGCAATCGGGTATGCGTAAAAAGTCGGCGGCATACATTCGCGATGCTGAAAAAATCGGTTATTCAGAAGACGTTTGCACCTATGTGAAATGTGATATTGGGATGATGTTGAACGGAAACATTGGTCCAACGGGCGAAAAGTTGCCTGAGCCCGACTTGCTACTACTCAGCTATACCGGCTGCTATACGTTTATGAAATGGTTCGAAAACTTAGAACGCCTGTATCCCGGCGTGCCTGTAGCCATGCTTCATACGCCTTATCAGGAAGATGGCATCATTACGCAGGACCAGGTTGACTATATGGTAAAGCAATTAAGGGAAGAGGTGATTCCTAAAATGGAAATGGTGTCAGGGAAGAAATTCGACATGGATCGCCTGTCGGCCATGATGGAAAACTCTGTAAAGTCGGAAGATTTGTTAGTAAAGGTACTGGAAAGCGCCAAAAGTGTTCCAACGCCCATTGATGCGTATTTTGCAGGGGTGTATTATATTGGCCCCATTTTTACTGCTTTCAGAGGCACATCCGAAGCTGTTGAATATTATCAGGAATTGTGGAACGAAGTTCAGCAACGAGCGGCTGCCGGCCTGGGTCCGGTAACACCCGAAGGAGAGCTTAAGGAAGAAAAATTCAGATTGGTGATGGAAGGGCCTCCCAACTGGACTAATTTCCGCGAATTCTGGAAAATCTTTTATGATATGGGGGCAGTTATAGTTGCCTCAACCTATACCAAAGTTGGCGGAACTTATGATACCGGCTTTCGCCACGATCCAACACAGCCCCTTGAAAGTTTGGCTAAGTATTGTATGAATTGCTATACCAATCTTAACCTACCACAGCGGATAGATTTAATAGAGAATTATGTAAAAGAGTATAAAGCGGATGGTTTTTTAATTAACTCCATTAAGAGTTGTAATTCGTTTTCGGCAGGACAGCTGATGATTATGCGTGAAATTGAAAAACGGACAGGAGTGCCCGTTGGTTTTATCGAATCAGATTTGGTAGATCCGCGTTATTTTTCATATGCAAATATTAAAAACCGATTGGAATCCTACTTCCAGATGCTTGAACAACGTAAAATCATTTTAGCACAACAGTAAATAACTTCAAAAAAAATCCGAGCATGAAATATTATTTGGGCATAGACCTTGGCTCAACCACTTCCAAAGCGGTTATTATTGATGAAAACGACCAGATTGTTGGTCGAGGCATTACCAATACCAGGGCTAATTACAAAGTGGCATCAGACATTGCACGCGACGAGGCCGTTTACAACGCACGTTTTTCTATTCTAAAGAAAAAATTAGAAAAAGAAATTCAAGCCAGACCCGCATTCGAGCGATACATTGTAGATTTGGAAAGCATGTTTCAATACGAACAGTTTAAAGTTCGTTTAGACAAACTCGGAGAAGAGTTGCTGAAAACTTGTAAAGAATATTTCACCGATGAAGCAACACGTGATGAAATGATTGGTCATTTGCGCAACATACGAAAAGAGTTTAAGCCCAAAATCAAACAGGATTATCTTTATAATGATTTGGGGTCGCGTAATCAGTTTTTCCGTGATATTGTATCAGAAAAATACAATGAAGAGGTAAACAAACTCGACATGTCGCTTTTTGAGCCGCTGATGACCGTTTGGGATAAAAGTATCAGCCCTGCAGAAAACGAAAGGGTGCAATTCGACTTCAAAGAATTGGTGAATAAGGCCATGGTTGAGTTGAAGAAGAAGTATGATAACCTTCCTGATACTAAGGCAGAGGGAGTAAGCGTAAACTTTGATGCGGAGCTGAATATTCTCAAAGGCGAATTTGAACATGCCGAAGAAACATTGCGAACGCATATCAATGAGATTGCAGAAATGGAGTTCAATATTTCAAATATGACCGGTACAGGATACGGTCGTGCATTGCTGCCTTTTCCGCAGGAATGTATTCGCTCAGAAATTCTCTGTCATGCTTTTGGCGCACATGCCATTTTTCCCAATACTCGAACCGTACTTGATATCGGAGGCCAGGATACCAAAGCCATTCAGGTAGATAAATATGGCTTAGTAACCAGCTTTCAGATGAATGACCGTTGTGCTGCAGGTTGTGGCCGTTATCTCGGATATATTGCTGATGAGATGAGTATTTCTCTCAATGAATTAGGCCCTATGGCTATGAAAGCCGATAAAGAAGTGAATATTTGTTCAACCTGTACCGTTTTTGCCGGTGCAGAGTTACGCGAATTAACGAATTTAGGAGAGAAACGTGAGGATATTTTGGGAGGACTGCACAAGGCCATTATTATGCGTGCAATGTCTTTGATTGCCCGATCTGGCGGAGCGTTTAACGAATTTACTTTTACCGGAGGCGTTGCACGCAATCCAGCCATTGTTAAATATCTTACCGAATTGGTTCGAGAAAATTATGGCGACCAAATTAAGATTAACATTGACGCCGACTCCATTTTTATGGGAGCATTGGGCGGGGCATTATTTGCACGACGAAATATCAGCGCAACACTACCCAATAGTAAACAAGCAAAAAATGTAGAGCAGGATTAATCATGCAGCAAAGCATTCTCATACTCGGTTCAGGATTGATAGGTAAAGCCATTGCAGCGGATTTGTGCCATGACTATAACGTTACCTGTGCCGATTATCAACAGGAAGCTTTGCATGAAATTTCAAGCCGATATAATGTAAAAACAGATTTAATTGATGTGCGTAATGCTCAGGCGTTGGCCAAGCTTGTGGCATCTTTTGATTTGATTATTATTGCGGTGCCGGGATTTTTGGGTTATCAAACACTAAAAATAGTTATTGAGGCCGGAAAAAACCTGGTTGATATCTCTTTTTTTCCAGAAGATCCCTTTTCTCTGAATGAACTTGCCATCAAGCAAGGCGTAACGGCAATAGTGGATTGTGGCGTAGCGCCTGGGCTTTGCAACATCTGGGCCGGTTATCAAAATACCCGCATGAAAATGTTGGGGTACGAATGTTTGGTTGGCGGGTTGCCTGTTGTACGAACACGTCCATTCGAGTATAAAGCTGTTTTTTCGCCAGCAGATGTAATTGAAGAGTACACCCGTCCGGCTCGTTATATAGAAAATGGCAAGCAGGTTGTAAGGGAGGCCCTATCTGATGTTGAACAAGTGCAAATACCGGGCGTTGATACACTTGAGGCATTCAACACAGATGGATTGCGCTCACTTGCCTATACCATGCCACATGTGCCTGATATGAAAGAAAAAACCTTGCGTTATCCAGGCCATGCCGATTTGATGAGGGTGTTTCGAGATGCGGGATTCTTTGATAAGCAAATGATTTCATTACAACAAACCGATATTTCGCCACTTTCATTTACCTCCAAACTGTTGTTTTCTAACTGGAAACTCATGCCCGGAGAAGAAGATTTTACCATTATGCGTGTAACCATTCGAGGCGAAAATGAGAATAGCGAATCAATAAGTGTACAATATACACTATATGACCGTTATGACACAAAATCTAATCTAACATCCATGGCACGCACTACTGGATTTACTTGTACTGCTGCTGCACGTTTGCTGCTTAACGACATTTTTCAGCGCAAAGGAATTTGTCCGCCCGAATTCATTGGCTCCGACCCACAGTCCTATGCCTTCGTTCATAAATCACTAGCCAAAAGAAATGTGCAAATCAAAGAACAAACATTTTCACAATCAGAACATAAAATAATCATTTAACACAACGAACATGAGTAAGCCCGTTTACACAGGAGGAATAGATGTCGGCAGCAATTTCATCAAGCTGGTATTGGTTTCGTATTCAGCCGAAAATCCTCAAATTTTAGACAAGGCAACAGAGAAAATTCGCAAACGCGACCCATCTATTGTGGCAGATGAGATGTTGCAGGCGTTGTATAAAAAGCATAATATTTCGTATGATGACATTGCCTATTTGGCATCTACCGGAGAAGGCGATTTGATAAAACGAAAGAAAGGGCATTTTTATGGTATGACGACCCATGCCAAAGGCGGACAGTTTCTTTGCCCGGGCGCCAAAACCATTGTGGACATGGGTGCACTCTACGTGCGGGCCATCAAAGTGTCTGAAGATGCCAGGGTGCAGGATTATAAAATGACAGGACAATGCGCTTCGGGATCGGGGCAGTTTGTCGAAAATATTTCTCGTTATCTCGGGCTTTCATTAGAAGAAGTGGGCGACGTATCACTTACTTCCGACGACCCCGAAGTGTCTTCCGGAATTTGTGCCGTTTTGGCCGAAACCGATGTGATTAATATGGTTTCAAGAGGAATTTCAACACCTAATATTATCAAAGGAATTCATATTTCGATTGCTTCACGTATCATCAAGCTCCTTTCTTCTCTAAAGGCCGAGTCGCCCATTATGCTTACCGGCGGCATGGCGCTTAATAAAGGAATGATACAAGCCATTGAAGAACAACTCGCCGAAACAGGCAAAAAGTTTGAAATTCACACACATGCTGATGCTATTTATGCAGGGGCAATCGGCGCAGCACTTTGGGGTGGTTTCAGATATTTTAAACTGTCGGGCAAGAAAGAGGCCGTAGCAAACTAATACACTACTATATGAAAAAGGTCATTTTTACATCCGGGTTATTATTTAGCATGAGTTATCTGCTGCCTGCTCAAATTACCATTACAGAAAACGATTTGCCCGAAGCGGGCTTTACTTATGTGGTAAACAATGATACATCAACTCAGGTACCACTCGGCACACCCGGGCCAAGCGCTCAGGTGTGGGATTACAGCATGTTGGCCAGTCACTATCCCAAGGTGCCTACATATGATAGCACAATCAATACCCCTTATGCCGGCGACTTCCCAGCATCATCTCACTATACCTACGGACCTGCCATGCTGTATGGCACTTTTCACGGAGGCGCACCCGTTGGTACTCAGGGCATGAATAACGGATATATGTTTTGGCGAAGAGATGCTACAGGTTTTTGGATTGAAGGATTTCGCGCTGATGGAGGAACTTTTGCCGGAGAAAACGTGTATTATACACCACAAGAATTACTGATAGGCGCTCCTGCCACCTATGGCACGGTGTTTAACAATACCAGCCGTTGGCAATTATGGATGAACAATAATCCCGCTGACGTGGATACCCTATACACTTGTACGGTTACAAAAACACTAACTTCCGATGCACATGGTGACTTGATAATTCCCTCCGGAACATTCAACAATGTGTTGCGCATACACGAACATGCCGTTAAAGTGGATAGCGTATTTGCTATTTTTAATTCAATTGTACTGTATAGCATGGAATTGTCACGCGACACATCCAATAACTATATGTATTATTCTAATATTGTAAGTTATCCACTCTGTATTGTGCATGCAGATGGCAGCAATTATATTAACTCCACCGAGCATTATGTAATCAAAGTGCCTATGAGTGCTGAAGAGGAACAAACACAGGCATACCAACCTGTTTTGTATCCTAATCCTGCATCATCTGTTATTCAGGTGAAAATTCCTGTGGCTCTTTCTGATAATAAACCCTGTGTGATTTCCGTATATAACCTTTCAGGACAGCAGGTGCTGAATGTGTTATCGCAAGGCGAAACCACAGGAATTTATACAGCAGATCTTCCAGCGGGATTATATGTTTACACCATTACCAATCATAAAGGAAATACAACACAAGGCAGATTTATAATTGCCAGATAAAGACGTGCAGGAGATTCGTTCAGATATTACCCCCGGTCAGCTCATTCCTAATCTGGCAGTGATGCTTAAGCAAAATGCGGTGCGATTTGCAGATAGGGATGTTTTTTTTGAAAAAGATGAATTAGGCGAATATCGAGGGATAAAATGGGCTGAATTTTACAACAACATACTTAACATTGCAGCCAACCTGAAATCTGCCGGTTTTCAGAAAGGCGAAAAAGTGGTTTTGTTTTCACGCAATTGTTTGCGAATGTTAGAAGCCGAACTGGCTATTATGTCTTCCGGAGGCATCGCTGTTCCAATCTTTGCCAATTTCAAGAAAGAAACTGCAGGGTTGTTGATTAAGCATTCTGAATCGGCATATTTGATTATTGCCGGACAAGCACAAAGCGAACAACTTGAAGACGGCCTGAAGCTTAAAAGAATATGGTCGTTTGACGAGATTTCCCATCCAAGAGTGTCAAACATTCATGCCTTTAGCGAGTTGGTTCAACAACGCAAAGAAGAATCATTCAATCTTGAAAATGAAACACCTCCTGACACAGTATGTTTGAATATGTACACATCGGGCACTATGGGAATACCCAAGTGTGTACAACTTACACATAGGAATATATTATCACAGCAAGCAGCCATAGAGAAGATTTTGAACATTACTGTAGAAGATCGATTTTTAGCTTATTTGCCCTGGCATCATAGTTTTGGTGGCATATTCGAGCTTTTTTCAGCTTTGTATAATGGTGCCCCTTTTTATCTTGAAAGCAGTTATGGCAAGGATGCGGTACAAATTTTTGAGAATTGGAAAAAAGTAAGACCTACAGTTTTTTTTAGTGTTCCGAAAGTGTATCAGGCCTTATTTGAGCTGGCTATGGAAAGCTCGGAAGCCGAACAGGTATTTTTTAATTCAGGATTGCGTTTTGTGTTTACGGCGGCAGCAGCTCTGCCCGAAAAGCTTTCTAACGAATTTGAAAAACGAAATATACCTGTAATTGAAGGATGGGGGCTAACCGAAACCTCTCCCTGTTGCACACTTACAGACCCACGATTGAAACGTGTGCCTGGTTTGGTGGGTAAGCCCATTCCCGGTGTGAGCATTCGCATAGCTGAGGATGATGAAATACAAGTGCTTGGCCCCAATGTGATGATGGGATATTTCAATAATACAGAAGCCAACGAGCAGGCCTTTACGTCTGATGGCTGGTATAGAACCGGCGATGTGGGAGAAATCACAGCGGATGGGCTGCGATTGATTGCTCGAAAGGATCGCATCTTTAAATTATCGAATGGAGAAAAGGTTATTCCTACTGATTTAGAAAAAGCCATAGAGTATTGTTGTCATTATGTACAGTATGTGGTTGTGGCCGGCAGTGGAGAAGAATATCCTGTTGCATTGGTTTTTCCCAACACCAAGCTTCTTGAGAAGCCCGATTATCAACTATCTCCAGAGGAAGGGTGTTTTTGTCCACGCTCATTAGATGAGTTAACCAGATGCTTGCACGGCTGTTTGCTCAAGGCCAACAATAGCATTGGTCAAAAATTTTCAAAGGCACGCTTTGTGGCATTGATACATGACGAACTGTCGCTAGAAAACAATACATTGACCCCTTCCATGAAAGTTGCGCCAAAAAATGTGCTGGAGCGCTATAAGGCACATTTGAAAAACATGTATGGCGACAATGTGCCAGTTACAGAAGAAGTATATGTGATTGAACTAGACAATCCCAAAAGACAAATGTGATGTACAAGATAAAGGCAACCGATACAATGAAAAAAATCATGGGAGATTATTTTCACTCCCTTGAAAGAGGCAATCGCAAAGTGGCTTGGTGCACAAGTGTTGGGCCGGCAGAGCTGTTACGTTCATTTGGATTCGAGGTTTTTTTTCCTGAAAATCATGGTGCATTACTTGGCGCTACGCGTACAGCCATGGATTATATTCCAGAAGCGATACAGCGTGGATATTCAGGACACGTTTGCTCATACACAACAGCTGATATTGGTTCTTATTTAAAAAAAGAATCACCATTGAAAAGCCATTACGGCATGTCAGGTCATCCTAAGCCCGATTTAATTGCCTACAACACCAATCAGTGTCGAGAAGTACAAGATTGGTTTCAGTTTTTTGCCGATGAATTTGAATGCCCCATAGTAGGGATAACACCACCACGTCATGTAGATGAGGTTTCGCAGGATGAAATAGATTTAGTAGTAAAGCAGTTTAAAAATATGATACCGGTGTGCGAAAAAGTAACCGGTAAAAAATTTGACGAATCTGAATTTAAAGAAACGGTTCGGCTCAGTAAGGAGGCCACATTGCTATGGCAAAAAGTGCTCAAAACATCAACGGCCATGAATGCGCCTCTGAGTTTCTTTGACGGCACAATACACATGGGGCCCATTGTTGTGCTGCGAGGCACACAGGTGGCAAAAGATTATTATACACAGTTGTTGGCAGAGTTGGAGGAGAATGTAAAGAGCAATATCGGGTTTTTGCCTGAAGCGCGAACGCGAATTTTTTGGGAGGGCATGCCCATTTGGGGCAAATTGCGAATGTTGAGCGATCTGTTTACCGGAAATGGCACGGCAGTAGTAGCGTCAACGTATTGTAGCAGTTGGGTGTTTGACAAGTTTGATGAAAATGATCCTTGGAACTCTACGGCACGTGCATATACCGAAATTTTCATCAATCGCAGTGAAAAAGCAAAAATGAAAATGTTGGCAGATTGGTTTAAAGAGTTTAGTATTGACGGTGTCGTTTTTCATGATTCAAAAACATGTTTTAATAATTCTAATGCCAAGTTTGGCATGCCTCAAAGGTTGCAACAAATAACCGGAGTGCCCTCTTTGGTGATTGAAGGAGATTTGTGTGATTTGCGATTCTTCAGTGAAGGACAAAGTATTACCAAGATTGAAACATTTATTGAACAATTAGAAGAAATGAAAATTAACGGATGAAAGAAATCGAGCCCATACGAGTTTTGGTGATAGGTTTAGGACCTGTCGGAATGATTCTTTCAGTTAAGCTGAAGGAGGCAGGATGCCGTGTGGCGGTTTGTGAAGCCAGTAGAACTAAAGCCGAAAAAATCAAATCTGAAGGAATCGTGCTGGAGAATGTATTGAATACCTCAGCGCAATTTGATGATGTTTTTATGCGCATTGAAGATGCCAAAGATTTTGATGCCGATTATATACTATTTGCATTAAAAACCACCCATACGCCGGGAGCCGTAAAGCAGGCAGAATCATTGATTACGCCAAAGCTGATGGCGGTTTCTGTGCAAAATGGTATTGATACTGAACAGATGCTGGTTGCAGGATTTGGCGAAAATAAAACATTGCGCATGGTGGTGAATTTTGCCGGAAATTCAATATCACACAATACAGCACGTGTAACTTTCTTTACACCACCCAACTATGTCGGGAGCATCAATGATACTTCAAAAGATAAAGCCGAAGGGTTGGCCAATCTTCTTACAAAGTCAGGTCTTGAAACCCATGAAGTAGGTTCTTTTGAATTGATGAAACGAACTTGGGAAAAAACCATTCTCAACTCAGCGTTAAGTCCGTTGTGCGGGGTAAGTCGTTTGACGATGGCCGAAGCAATGGCCGATCGTGACACGCTTGAACTCATTGAGCAGGTAATAGAAGAAGGAATTGAAGTAGCTCGTGCCGAAAAAATAGTTTTTCCTGACGACTTTTTGCGTCAATGTATTCGATATTTGAAAAAAGGTGGGGACCACTTCCCTTCTTTAGCTGTTGACCTAATCAATAACCGACCCACCGAGATAGATTATTTGAACGGAAAAATTGTGGAATATGGTCGAAAGCATTATATCCGCACAACATTAAATTTAACGCTTGCCAACTTGGTAAAAGCCATGACCAACAAAAACATTTTGTTGCGTGTGCCGGGTGCTGCAGGTGATGCCAATCGAAAGATTATTGAAAAAGGCATAGCTGACAAGAATATATTGCCTGCCCAACTCAAAAACACCCCTGCTTATTTAGGTATTGACCTGGGCTCGGCCTACACAAAGTTTACAGTGATTGATGAAAAAGGCCATGTTCTATTCCGATATTTCCTGCCGACACTCAGCAGCGATAAGCAATCGAGAGACCAGGTGATGCAGGCCATTGCATCCAGTTTTAATATTCAATATAGCTGTGCAACGGGATATGGACGAAAGCATTTTACGCAAACCGATATTGTAAAAACGGAAATAAACTGTGCCGCTGCAGGGGTTTCTTATTACCATTCCGGCGAAAAAAACATCATAGATATTGGAGGTGAAGACATCAAAGTGATACGCTGCGATGCAGATAACAATGTGATGAATTTTTATATGAATGACAAGTGCGCTGCCGGCACCGGTTCATTCTTGTCTGAAATTGCCGAACGAGCCCATATCAATATTAGTGAAATGAGTGGATTGGCATCGCTTTCTGATTATGATAAAGAATTAAACAGTTTTTGTACCGTATTTGCCAAAACAGAAATTATGAATTGGATATTTGACGGCATGTCGTTGCAGGATATTGCTCGTGGTATATACATTTCCATCGCTAATAAAGTGGCGAAAATGCGTCTCGATTCCGGCATTCCCACATACATGATAGGCGGAGTGATTGCGCATCACCCCTATTTAAAAATACTGTTGGCCGAAAAATTCAATAAAGAGATAGAAGTGATGGATAACCCTCAATTTATGGTTTCTTTCGGGGCATCAATCATGGCATTACAAGCATTCCAAAAGAAGCATGCACAATCACAATATAATACACAACAAACGACATAACATAGCAAATAAACACCTTCGATAAACATCAATTTATAAATGCAGATTCATGGAAAAAGCAGCAACATCCGCTAAGGAAAAAAACACATCAGCGAAAGGCACATCGCCAGTAATTATTGATGAGGCCATTGTGGAAATTGTGAGCGACTCGGGAGAGGGCGCACAAAAATGTGGACAGAGTTTTGGCGCCATTTCGGCTAAAATGGGAAATGGAGTATGGACAGTAGAGATTATTCCGGCAGAAATTCAGCCCCCCGCTCGTTCACGCGAAGGAGCGTCAGGTATTCGCGTCCGAGTAGGATCAAAGAAAGTAACCAATATGGGCGATCAGGCGCACTTGGTAGTAGCACTTAACGAGCAGGTACTTTTTGGGCGAATTTCACAACAGGCCTATAAAGAGGGTACTGTTTTGTTGATTGAAAATAAATGGGCGCAAAGTGAACAGGAAAACATTCGCAAACAGTATGCTGAAGCGTTGGCAGAATTTAAAGAACGCGGCTATCAAATTATTGAAATTCCGATGGAGGTGGAGTGTTTAAAGATTGTACGTGATGCCCAAAAAGGAAAAAACATGTGGGTTTTGGGTATGATTTGTTATATCTATGGACGCGAAGTTCAGAAATCACATGATCAGATTAAGGGTATTTTCAGAAAGAAAGCCCAAAAGATTATTGATAGCAATATTGCCTTATTTGATTCAGGATATAACTGGGCTAAAGAAAATCTAGATTTTAATTATGAGATACCGGCCATGGCTGTTGCAGAAGATCAGGTGGTGATGAACGGAAATGAAGCCATTAGTTTTGGAACCATGGCATCAGGTATTGAACTTTGCTCCATGTATCCTATTACTCCGGCTACTTCGGCATCACATCATTTGGCAGATTATTTTGAAAAGGCAGGAGGTGTTGTGCATCAGGCAGAGGATGAAATTGCTGCCATTGGCTTTGCCATAGGCGCTTCATATGCCGGCAAAACAGCCATTACCATTACTTCGGGGCCCGGGTTGGCTTTAAAAACAGAATTTATCGGGCTGGCTGTTATGGCGGAGGTGCCCTTAGTAATTGTAAATGTACAGCGTGGTGGGCCATCAACCGGATTGCCAACCAAAGTAGAGCAAGGTGATTTATTGGCTGCATTGTTTGCGGAAACCGGCGATGCACCCAAAATTATTTTGGCGCCTGCTACTATTGAAGAGTGTTTTCATTTCGTGATTTTGGCCCGTAAATTGGCTGAAGCATTCCGCACACCGGTTATCTTGCTTACAGATGCCAATTTAGCGACTGGCGTACAACCATTTCCGCGCCCTAAAATTAATCAGGAATGGTTTGCTGGACCTATAGACCAAAGTCCTTGGAAGGAAGATGTAAGACCTTATGAATGGAATGCCGAGAATGGTTTGAGCAAGCGTCCGATTCCGGGTCAGAAAAACGGCATGTACACACTTACAGGATTGGCGCATGATGAAAAAAGCCGTGTGGCGTATGAGCCGGATAGCAATCAGCGCAGCATGGAAGCTCGAAGCAGAAAGATGGCAGCATTTCAGCAAACACTGAAAAAGCCAACCATTAACGGAGACGAAACAGGTGATTTGTTGATTGTAGGATGGGGGTCAACTTTGGGGGCTATTGATGAAGCAGTTGAAAAAGCCAGAGCAATGGGCGCCAAAGTAAGTGCTTTGCACTTGCGATTCTTGTTCCCGCTAGAGCCGGGACTGAAAGAAATTTTCAGCCGATTCAAAAAAGTAATGACCGTTGAAATTAATTACAGCGATAAGCTGGGCGATCCGATGATTACACCAGAAAATCGTCGTTATGCTCAACTTGCTTGGTATCTGCGAGCACAGACACTCATGGATATTGATTGTTTCAGTAATGTGTACGGACAGCCCATGAGCCCGGGCAAAGTGCTCGATATGATTAAACAAGAATTGAACATCAAATAATTTTCAAATCAGATTAATAACCTTATAAAATAAAATACCATGTTTGGATTAAAACCGGATCTTTGTTCTATACCCATGCCAGAAACCTATTTGGGCGCTGATGATTATGCAAAAAATGCAGCACGCTGGTGTCCTGGGTGTGGCGGGCATTCCATATTGTCAACAGTACACAAAGTATGTAAAGACAAACAATATGCTCCTGAAAAAACGGTATTCGTGTCTGGAATCGGTTGTAGCAGCCGTTTCCCTCACTATATGAGCACATACGGGTTTCATGGTCTGCACGGTCGTGCTTTCCCAGTAGCTTGTGGCGTAAAATTTCGTCGTCCCGACTTAAACGTGTTTGTTGTTACCGGAGATGGCGATTGCTGCTCAATTGGTGCAGGTCACTGGGTTCATGCCATTCGTTACAACATGAAAATGGTAGTGCTATTGTTTGATAATGCGATTTATGGTTTGACCAAAAAGCAAACATCGCCTACAAGCCGTGTCGGAACTGTTTCAAATACTCACCCTAAAGGGTCTGTTTTGCCCCCACTTAATCCGATTCAAACCACACTAAGCATTTCTAATGTGTCGTTTGTTGCTCAAACTACCGATTGGCATCCGGCGCATTTATATGCTACTATTCGCAAAGCGGCAGATCATCCCGGCTTGTCTTTTGTCCGTATCGTTCAGCGCTGTCCGGTATTTATGCGTGACTTGTATGAGTCGGCTGCTGCCGATCCCGGCTCACTTACTTTGTTAAAGCATGACAATGGAATTGTTCTTGATCCAGCTATTGAAAAAACATTCAAGCATGTGGTATCACACGACCCCTCTGATATTAATAAAGCTAGAGAGCATGCCGAAATGAAAGAAACCATTCCAGTCGGTCTTTTCTATCAAAATGCTGAAAACCCCAATTACGATGATTATGGCGCACATAATCTTGGCATGACAATAGCCGAAAAAGCGGCGGCAATCAACGACATGTTAGACAAGTACACCAATTGATTATGCATACTATGAAAGGCGAAAAAGAAATTTCATTTACCGAATTCTTTAAAGAAGATATTTTTAAAAACGAAGAACCGGCTATCGAAACTGTAGAGGATATTCGAAAGCCCGAGAAAGCGATTATTCCACATCTTTCTGAAAGTGTGCCGGCATCAGAGAATGAAACGCGTGAATACTGGAAGAAACTTCGCACCTTTTTTTTAACCGGCGAAAATTTTTCTGAAAATCGAGGATTCAGTCCTGCATTGTTGGCTCCATATCTCAATGGCCAAGCCCCGGAAATGGATTATCCATTCTGCATTACCTCGCCTAAGAGCAAGTATGGCTTGTCTGTGAAGAATTTTCTTTTTGGTATCTTTAACGATCTTTTTGCAGAAAACGAGGCGATACTTCTTAGAAAATTACTTCCCAATTTGGTGAATATTATCAGAGGCCGGCTTAGTTCAGGCACAACGTCTTCTGATTTTGGTATTGTTGTGATGGAGGCCATTTCAGAATTGAAAAAGATAGAGATAAAGGGAGATGAGGCGTCTCAATTCAGAGAACAACTTGTAAAGTATCAGATGGCCTTACAAAACATTTCATCCACATTAATCCCGTTTGCTCATACTACACTTTTTCTTCTACTCAATGAGCAAATACGGGTTTGCAAAGCAGACCGTCAAGTTTTTTTGGATTTATTGAAAAAGAAAATGCTTTCTCTTCAGGAAATGCTGATGGTGGAGGATGAAAAGAATCCGGAAAAATCAAGCTCACAGTTTGGGATTGGCATGGGAATGATTCAGTTTGATAAACTTTCGGGTATGATTCCGCCAAGTGCAACCAAAGGATTGAGTGAAGATCGGATGAAGAGAATTGCCGACTGTGTTGAACGTCTGAAAAAAGCAGAATCATTTATACTAAATCAATCCGACACAGTTTATGTTTCGGCTGATTTTTCATCACGCTTGGGCCTTAGAACAGCTCTAACCAATGCTTCTGTTGAAGAAACCGAAACGCCTTGCAAACTGGCATTGGCGAAATGTCAAAAGCAACGCTCCGAGTTTGCTTCATTTATTGCTGCATTACGTATAGCAGAACTTGAAATTTCAGACAAGTATGATGAGCAAATTCATGGCCAGTATTTCCGAACCTTCACATATGAAAGGATGTCGGAAGAGGAAATTTCCATTATGCCACTTCATATTGTGGTGGATATGGCAAGCCAACTCATGACAACCTCTTTATCGCAGTTTTCGGAAGTGCTTTCAGGTAATTTCCCTGTTAAAATTATTTCATTAAATGCTTTGGAAGATTTGTCTCAAACATCACATGCATCAGCAGGTGGATATCGTCAGGAAATTGCATCATTGGCTATCTCGTATCGAAGTCCTTATATTTTTCAGGGATCATACGATACCCCTTTGCTGCTGAATCAGTCCTATGCTGAAGGGCTTGTTTCTTCAACGCCTGCAGTTTGGAATGTGCTTTATGCCATCCAAACCGATACTACATTACATTATGTTTCTTTGTATGCAGCTATTGAAGGAAGATATTTTCCTCGATTTACTTATAATCCTTCCATTGGAGAAAGATTAGGCAGTCGTTTTGATATTAATCAAAATCCGCAACCTGAAAAATTAATGCCGGTACATGATTTAGAAGTAAAATCTGAATCAGGGACGAATAAAATTCGCATCGCACTTTCACCACTCGATTTTGAATTACTTAGCGTATCAAATACACTTAGCATGGAGGTTCTTGATGCAGCACATGATACGGATGATTTGATGTATATCACAGATTATCTGAATGCCGCTCATGAAAATCTGATTGGAAAAATTCCATTTATTTGGGTTAGTGATGCCAACGCTCGTCTATATAAAGCAGCTGTTGCTTTTCGCAATGTGTCTGTTTGTAAAGAACGTATTGATTTTTGGCAATTTGTTCAAGAATTGGGAGGTGTAAACAGTTATCATGTACAGCGAGCTATTGCTGTTGCTCAGGAGGAATGGGATCAAGAAAAGGCAACCGAAATGGCAATTCGAGAACAAACACATGCCGAAGAAATAGAAAGATTGAGAAGAGAAGAAGCCGGCCTGGCAATGGATCGTTTGGCAGGATTGCTGCTTGACTTAGATTCGTGGGATGTGGCGCCAAATTCAGGCAGGCCGTCAAAGCCGGTGGTTGCTTCAACGCCAATAGTACAAACGGAATCCTCACCTGTTCCGGCTCCAGCCGAAGAGGAAGAATCGTTGGTGAGTAGTGAGGTGTGGGTTGAAACATTCCGTTGTACATCTTGCAACGAGTGCATAGAAAAGTTGCCAAGTGTGTTCAAATACAATGGCGACAAACAAGCATTTGTTCAAGATCCATCTAAAGGAACCTTTGCACAAATTGTAACTGTTGCCGAAAAATGTCCAGCCAAATGTATTCATCCCGGCAAACCACAAAATCCGAACGAGCAGGGATTAGATGATTTGATAAAAAGAGCGGAAGCATTAAACTGACAGCATGGCCAATGAAGTTGTTGTATCGTTAATTATTCTAACCGGCTTAGGATTGCTCTTTGCCGCTATTTTGGCGGTAGCATATAAAAAGCTGAAAGTGGAAGAAGACCCACGAATAGACAAGGTGGAGAGCATGTTACCCAATGCAAATTGTGGCGCCTGTGGAGTTCCCGGCTGTCGTGCTTTTGCCGAAAAAGTGGTTAATAATGAGTTAAGTCCTAGCAAATGTACAGTGAGCTCTTCGGATGGCATTTCAAACATTGCAACGTATCTAGGGGTTTCTGCTTCGCAGGAGGAAAAACGATATGCACGTCTTTTATGTGCAGGTGGCGCAAAAGAATCGCCTAATAAGGCCGGTTATTCTGGAAATTTGAAAACTTGCCGTGGCGCTGCTTTGGTAAGTGGCGGCGTAAAAGAATGTTCGTGGGGCTGCCTAGGGTTGGCAGATTGTGAAGTAATTTGTGATTTTGATGCGATTCATATGAACGCCAATTCACTCCCTGTAGTGGATATTGACAAGTGTGTTGCATGTGGAGATTGCGTTGATATTTGCCCGAAGGGATTGTTTGTATTGATGCCTGTGAGTCAAAAACTTATTGTGCAGTGCAAATCATTGCTTGAGGGCGATGAGGCATTGGCTCGATGTTCGGTAGCATGTAATGGTTGTGGCCGCTGTGCTGCTGACTCGCCAAAAGGGGTGATTGAAATAAAAAGTAACCTCGCAGTGGTTGATTATTCTCGAAATAACGAAGCATCTAAAACAGCTATTTTGAGATGCCCAACATCTGCTATTGTATGGTTAGATCAGGATAAGCAGTTCGTGCCCAATCAAAAATCAGCTTTACCTATAGGTAAAGTTGAGAATCAGAACTATGATGAAGATGTGTATTATCAATAAAAATAACCAATCTATATGTTCACATATATAGATACAATGAATTAGGAATATGCAGAGGATGAATCATTTTGTAGAAGCGTGGAAAATAACGACCCAGTCGGTTTCTGATGGCATAGCAGGCAATGTTCGGATGTCGTCGTTAACCTGTCGTTTAAATGGCAAACGAATACAGTACAATGCGTCGTCATCATTGTCCTTTAGCTGCGGATTGGCTATGTCGGGTATGCGAACCAATACATTACTTTCTGACGATTCGTTTGCCGAAAGTGAGCCGTTTTTACGCCAGGCGGCTCGAAATCATACCCCATTAGTTATTACGGTTAGCTCACGTTGCCTAAATGCTTTATTAAGATTTGCTTCTAACGATACTTTTTTATTTTGGGCGGATACGCCACAAGAACTATCTGACCGTATTTTGCTGGCGCATCGTATTTCTGAAATGCTTCTTATGCCAGGTATCGTTGCGTTTCCAGAATTATCGGCTATCGAATCGCCCGAATTATTATTGCCCTCAGATGAACAATTAATGAGCTTTGTGGGAGTGTCTGACCACCGCATTGATTCACCAACACCTGCCCAACAAATGTTTTTTGGCAAATCACGCCGTCGTATTCCTAATTGGTTTAGTGCTGATACTCCGGTTATGACAGGCGCAGAGAAGTCATTATTAGGAAAAGCATATGAAGCTACATCACAAACGATATTCTTTGCAGACCATATTGAATCAGCTATTATTGAATCATCCAATGAATGGGAGAAAATTACTGGAAGAATATTATCTGCATATACAATACAGGGGATTGAAAAAAAAGATGCAGCCATTCTTTCATTTGGTAATCAACTTAAAAAATTGAATGCAAAAGACAAAGAACCATATGGGCGAATTTCGCTTCATCAGTTGTTGCCTTTGCCTAACCAGTTGACAGATTTGTTGTCTAATATTAAATATTTGGGCATTGTAGAGCAATCGGCAAATAGCAATCATTTGCTTTCCGACAAACTATGTCTTCTATTAACTGGATTGCCTGTGATTGTTACAACCGGTCTTTATTCCGCTTCTCTTGCCCCTAACCAATTGTCTGCATATGTAGAAAAATGGTGGAGTAGAAAAGAAAAATCTCAGAAACTCCGCATGGATGTCATGACTCCCATTTCTTCATCTTTACTTCCCAAACACGATGTGAGAATGAAACAACTGCAGCGCGAATATCCTTCTGTTTCTGAACATTCTGTTAATCTGCTTGCCGACACATCAATCAAGTCAACATTTGTATCCAAGCATATACCTCTTTCATTACGTAAGCATACCGATAAGGGTCCGGCATATTCAAGGTTGTCTGAATTTTTTGATCATACTGTTTTCTTTTATGATACCGCTTCTGCCGATTGGTTTAGCGATCCGTCGCAAGCCATTCCTGTTGTTCCATCATCAACAGCATCTTTTGGCAGAGGAGCTGAGAATAAAAACAAAATTCCAGTTATACAAACAGAAAAATGCACCGGTTGTGGTGACTGCTTTGTGTATTGCCCACACGCAGCTCTACCATCAGTTGCTTTAAGTATGGAGGCATGTATTAAATCGGGAATTTCGATTGCTCAGTCAAGAGGCGAAATGATTTCCCAAATAGTGCCCATGCAGAAAGCATTCGTTAAATTGGCTTATAAAGAGGCGTCTAAGATCGAAAGCGATAGGCCGATTTTTTTGAAAGAAATTATCAAACCCGCCGGTGTTGAATTAGCCAATCAGCTAGCACTGGATGGAGATAAGCGAACCGGATTTTTACATGAATGTGATGCAATTTCGGAAAGTATAGGAGAACTTCAGATTTCGATTACCGATACTTTTTACCGCACCCCACAGGCCGTTGCAAAAGATACCGGCGAATTGTTCGCTTTGAGCGTTGATACAAATGCATGTATTGGTTGTGGGATATGTGAGAGCGTGTGTGAAGAAGAAGCCATTATTATGCAGGATATCACAACTGAAATTCTTGCACAAGCGCAAAAACAATATGCGATTTGGGAACAACTTTCCGACACATCATCAGATACCATTGCACGATTAATTGACAACGCCGACTATTCATCTGCTGCAGCCATTATGCTAAGTAGAAATTTTTATATGACAATGCATGGCGCCGGCAGCCATGAAGACGCAGTAGCACGCACGTTGTTACATTTGGTATCATCGGTAGCCGAGGCCACAGTACAACCAGTTGTTTCTAATTTTTTATCACAAATAGACCATGCACGTCAGCAATTATCAGATAGCATAAAGAAAGCGTTGGCAGATGCCATTCCTCCCTCTTTGTTTACAGAGTTTTCAAAAATGTTTTCTGATGTTTCAAGTGAAAGAGTAAGTATTGATGAAATCATAGAAAAGGGTAAAGAGATTCAGCCGATGACTCGTTTGAACAAGTCATTATTAGAGCGTCGTTCCTCATTGTTAAAAAGCTTAGGAGCTTTAAAGCAGTTGGTTTCAGAAGGGAACTCAGGCATGGGTAGAGCAAGATATGCCGTGATACTGGATGCATCATTGTCATCGTTGGCTACTTATCCGAATAACCCATTTTCAACGCCCGTAACACTAATGACAGCATCTTCACCCGACATGATTTTGGGTTTGGTTACAGGTCATACCGAATCAGTGATTGATAACATGAAATTAATGCGCATGGCGGCATTGGAAGTAGATGGAAGTTATAATCCAGCTATTCATGATGAAGAAATTGCTTCATTGAGTTATGAGCGATTAACTCCTGAAGAACGATTGCAGGTTCCTCCAGTATTGGTTGCAATTCGCTATTCGTCGTTGGCCAAATTGAATATGCGGTCAACATTGCAGATGTTGCATGATGGATGGCCGGTTAAGTGGATTGTATTAGACGATATTTCACCGAATCAAATGCAAACATCAGGTGAGATTGTAGCTAAAGATTCCTGGATTTATTCGGCAATAGCCACACAGCAGGCATACATTCTAAAAAGTTCGTTAGCCGATACAAGTCATCTTATTAATGGATTGCTGACAGGATTCAAACAATCGGGGTCGGCAATATTTTGGTTACTAGAATCAGGTGCAGAGAAAGAATTGTTATCAGATTATTCAATTAGGGATTTGCAGCGTCTTGCCATGCATAGTCGTTCATATCAACATGCCGACTATAATCCTCAGCGCGAAGGCCGGTTGGTTTCATCGCATATTTCATTGTCCTCTAACTCATCGCCCGACCAAGATTGGCAAAGGGTGTCATTAAAATATATGGAGGATAACGAGGAAAAAGAATTTCAAACTGTTCTTACTTGGGCCGATTGGTGTTTTGCCAATCGCACCTCTTCTGAAGAGTTTTCGTTGTTTCATCCCGGTATAGGTAGTGCTGTTGCAGTTGAAGAGTATTTGCAACAATCTGAGGCCGAACGCAAAGGGAAGGTGCCTGTTTTGTATCGGTTAAATGCACGCAAAGAGCTTGTCAGATATGTGGTTCCACAATATGTGATAATGCAAACAGAGTCAGTGATGCGAAATTGGAGAATGCTCAAAGAATTTTCAGGCGATTTGACAGAGTATCCAGAAAAGTTGTATGCTTTAGCACAAAAAGAAGCATCAGCAGGATATGAAATGGAAAAGAAAAAACTGATTGAAGAATATGAATCACGCATTCAACAATTAGAGCAAGAATATCTGCTTAGTGTTCGCGAAAAATTGAAAAATAAACTTGTGGAATTATCAATAGCAAATCGTCAGTAAGCACAATAACGAACAGATGGGCATGTCAAAACTTCATACTTTTTCTCACGGCATTCATCCCGATGAATACAAAGAGTTTACCGAGCATTTGCCGGTTGAGCGGATGCCTTTTTCTGATGAATATGTGTTGCCATTGGGGCAGCATATTGGCGCCCCATCAAAAGCAATCGTAAAAAAGGGTGATAAAGTGTTACGCGGTCAAAAGATTGCCGAAAGCACGGGCTTTGTTTCGGTGGCGCTGCATGCTCCAGTAGATGGCACGGTTACAGCTGTTGATTTGGTTGAAAACACGTCGGGGCAGATGGTGCCAGGTATTCGAATCAAAACGGACGCATATTCCACACAGCAGTTTTCGCAACCCTTGCCACCTGATCCTACAACCCTGTCCATGAAAGAGTTTTTGGCCTCAGTGCAGGAGTCGGGCTTAGTAGGTTTGGGAGGGGCAGCTTTTCCTGCACACGTTAAATTTGCTATTCCAGAAGGCAAAACATGTCGTTATATTATACTTAATGGATGCGAATGTGAGCCATTTCTTACTTCAGATCATCGCACCATGGTTGAGCAACCTGACGCTATTGTGGACGGGATTGGTATTTTGCAACACTTTATTAAAGCCGAAAAAATATTTATTGGAATTGAGGCCAATAAGCCGGATGCCATTGAGATACTAGGTCGCAAAATCGCAGATAGCACATTACCGGTCGAGGTTATTCCACTGAAAGTAAAGTATCCCCAGGGTGCAGAGAAGATGCTAATAACGGCTGTACTTAACAAGGAAGTGCCATCCGGCAAACTACCTTTGGATGTTGAATCGCTGGTTTCCAACATCGGAACCATTGCTGCTATCAGCCACTGGTTCAGAAAAGGAATGCCATTAATTGAAAGAATTGTTACAGTAACAGGCACAGCACTAAATCGTCCGGCAAATCTATTAGTTCCGATAGGTACACCCATTCGTGAAGTGCTCGATTATTGTGGAGGATTAAAGCCCGGAGCATCCAGAATATTGCTTGGAGGCCCTATGATGGGTCAAGTGCAAAAGACGATACATACGCCTGTTGTAAAAGGAACATCAGGGTTGTTAGCCCTCACGGACAAGGAGGTGAAGCCCATGGAAGAGTATAGTTGCATACGATGTGGAAAATGTATAGATGCATGTCCGATGCATCTGAATCCATCGTTATTAGGCCTGCTTGCCAAAAATGATTTGTGGGATGAAATGGAAGAGAATTATGTTTTTGATTGTTTTGAGTGTGGAAGCTGCTCATTTGTTTGCCCGTCAGGGATACCTTTAGTACAGAGCTTTAGGGTTGCTAAGGGATTGCTCAGAGAAAAGAAAGCAAAGGAAAAAGCAGGATAAATATGCATAATACAAGAGTCAACGATTTGAAGAAATAAGAACATGAAGCATAAAGAGAAAATAATTACCGTTTCTACATCTCCATTTTTACATAGTACCGACAGTACGCCACGTATTATGTGGGAGGTTGTGCTTTCTCTTATTCCTATGGTTTTGGCGGCTTATTATTTTTTTGGTTTAGGAGCTCTTTCTGTTTTGATTGCTTCTTTGGCCGGTTGTTTGGTTACAGAGTATGCTTTTTCAATATCACAACCGCGATGGACTTCGCTGAAAGATGGCAGTGCGGTAATTACAGGTTTGCTTTTGGCTTTATGTCTTCCGCCAGGATTTCCGCTTTGGATGGCATTCTTGGGAGGGGTTGTTGCCATTGGCGTTGGTAAGTTAATTTGGGGCGGCTTAGGACAAAACGTGTTCAACCCTGCATTGTTGGGCAGAGCTTTCTTACAAGCATCTTTTCCAACAGCGATTACTACCTGGTCAGCTCCCAATGGTCAACATTTTTCATTCCGTGGCACCAATTTGGCGATGCCTTTTTTTCAGGGTGAAAACATAGATGCCGTAAGCACGGCGACACCCTTGGCTCAAATGAAATTTGAACATACTTCTACACCGATTATTGATTTATTATTAGGAAGCACAGGTGGTTCTTTGGGCGAAACAAGTGCCCTGCTTTTTCTTTTAGCAGGCATATATTTGATTTGGCGAAAAATTATTAATTGGCGTATCCCGCTTTCAATTCTGCTTACGGTTGCCGTTTTTTCAGGTATGTTTTTTCTTATCAATCCAGAACAATATCCCTCGCCATTGTTTATGATTTTTTCTGGTGGACTTCTGTTAGGAACCATTTATATGGCTACCGATTTGGTTACATCGCCGGTTACGCCAAAAGGCCTTTGGATATACGGCTTGGGCATCGGGTTTTTTGTAGTGTTGATTCGTATTTGGGGTGGCTTGCCCGAAGGTGTAATGTATGCTATTCTGTTGATGAATGCAGCCACACCCTTAATTAATCGTTTTACTAAAATTAAACCATACGGGTACAAATGAGTAAGGAAGAAAAAATGATTGAAGAAGGTGCAGAGAAAGAACCCAGTTCGTTTCGATTGATTTTCACGCTCGGGTTTGCTGGATTTATGTCGGGATTAATTTTGGTGGGCGTTTTTTTATTTACAAAACCGATTATTGAGAATAATAAAGCCGAAGCACTAAAAAAAGCCATCTTTAAAGTATTGCCAGGCACTACGACGTTCAAAACATTGGCTTTGGACAATAATGGCAAATTAGCCGAATATAATCCCAGCCCTGAATCCAAAAAAGGCGAAGAACCTGAGCGAATTTTTTTTGGGATGAATGATAATGGAGAGTTTACCGGCGTGGCAATTCATGGAGGGGAGCCCGGCTTTCAAGATATCATAGGTGTTCTTTTTGGATATGATGCAGTAGGAAAAATGGTGATCGGTTATGAAGTGTTGCAGTGTAAAGAAACCCCAGGATTAGGCGATAAAATTTTTAAAGATGAGGCCTTTGTAATGAACTTTACACAACTGGCTGTTGAGCCCGAAATAGTACCCGTTAAAAAGGGCGAAAAACAAAATCCCAACGAAGTGGAAGCCATTACCGGCGCTACTATTTCTTCAAAGGCAGTAGTTCGACTTTTAAATAAAAATCTGACCAAGTGGAAAACGGCAATTGAAGCATATTTAAACGAAAATCAAATTTCAACACCTGCAAAAGATGAGTGATATGTCAACAGAAAAAAGCCGGGTAGCGGCTGAATTTATTAAGGGGTTGTGGAAAGAAAATCCCGTTTTTGTGGCATTGCTGGGAATGTGCCCTGCCTTAGCTGTTACCAATAGCGCCATTAATGGTTTAGCGATGGGGTTGGCTACTACATTCGTGCTTGTTTGTTCTAGCATTTTAGTGTCATTATTACGCAAAGTAATACCCAAACAAGTTCGCATCACTACTTACATCGTTATTATTGCCACATTCGTTACGGTTATTGATTTTGTACTGGAAGCGTTTTTGCCCGATATCCACAAGGAGCTTGGTGCTTTTATTGCGCTCATTGTTGTAAATTGCCTTATCTTGGGACGTCAGGAAGCTTTTGCAAGTAAAAACAATATTGGTATGTCAATTATTGATGCGGCAGGCATGAGCGCCGGATTTACATTTGCTCTAGTTAGCATTGGTATTATTCGTGAGGTCTTGGGCAACGGTTCAATTTTTGCAGTTGATCTTTTTGGAAAAAGTTTTGAGCCCTGGATTATTATGATTTTGCCACCAGGTGGTTTTTTTAGTTTGGGATTTCTACTGTTATTTTTTAATTGGATGACTGAACGCAACAAACAAAAAAGAAGCAAAACAGCATGAACGAGTTAATTTGGATTTTTATTTCTGCATTATTAGTAAATAATTTTACGCTTTCCATGTTTTTGGGCTTATGCCCATTTTTGGGGGTTTCTGCACAATTACAAACGGCGTTTCGTTTGGGATTGGCAAACATCTTTGTTATGGTTATCACAGCATTGGCATCCTATGCGCTGAATACATGGGTATTGATACATGCACCGTATTTGCGTCTTATTAGCTTTATTATTGTTATTGCAAGCGCTGTGCAATTTGTGGAAATGGCGATTAAAAAACTCAGCCCGGAATTGTTTAAAGCTCTTGGTATCTTTCTTCCGCTCATTACCACCAATTGTGCGATTTTAGGATTGGCACTTTTTTCAACCAATAAGGGATATGGTTTTTTGGAAGGATTGATTTATGCTATTGGAGCCGGATTAGGCGTTACACTGGCGTTGGTATTATTGGCTGGCGTTCGCGAAGAAACACGAATATTGCAAATCCCAAGATTGGTTCGTGGCGCTGCTCTTAATTTAATAATTGCCGGTATTATTTCGCTTGCGTTTATGGGGTTTGCCGGATTGTTTGGATAAATAAATATTTATATGCAAGAATATATTCAATATCTGATTCCCGTTTTTGCTCTTGCAGCTTTAGCTGCCGGATGGATGGGGGTGCAATTATTAGCTAAAAAATTAAAAACCAAAAATCATATTGATGGTGGTGGGTGCTGTGGCGCATGTAACGGAAAGACCTGTGAAAAATGATTCTTGGATATAGTCCCGAAACGCATCCATTCATAAAAAAAAACACCTAATTTTGCACCACTATGAGTACAAAAATGCAACAGTGGCAGATGACTGCCCTTCAAACAGAATTTTCTTTAGTTAGCACCGACATTCCACAGGTGCAGGAACATGAGGCCTTGATTAAGGTTGCCGGCTGTGGTGTCTGTCATACCGATTTGAGTTTTTGGCATGATGGGGTTCGAACCAAAAAGGAATTGCCACTTACTTTAGGTCATGAGATTAGTGGTACGGTTATAGAAGGGCCTGCTCATTTAAAAGGCAAAAATGTGATTATCCCTGCGGTTTTGCCATGTGGGGAATGTGATTTGTGTAAAAAGGGAAGAAGTAATATTTGCCAAAAACAACTGATGCCCGGAAATGATTTTCATGGTGGATTTGCTTCTCATATCGTGGTTCCGCATAAATATCTTTGCACGGTGCCCGATTCAGTATTGCAAAAATATTCGCTTGAACAACTCTCAGTTATTGCCGATGCCATTTCAACACCGTATCAGGTTATCAAGAAATCAGAATTAGAGTCCGGCGATTTGGCCATTGTGATTGGCGTTGGCGGCGTTGGCGTATATGGCGCTTTGATTGCAAAAATAATGGGGGCCAAAGTGCTTGCCATCGATATAAGCGATGAAAAGCTGGAAGCAGCAAAACGTAATGGTGTAGATGCAACACTTAATACAAAAGGTCTTGATATTAAAGAAATCAAAGCCAGGGTGAAAGAGATAGCCAAGGATTTGGGCGCACCCCAGTATGGATGGAAAATTTTTGAAATTTCGGGCACAGCACCAGGCCAAGAATTGGCTTTTAATCTGATTACATTTACTTCTACTTTGAGCATTGTTGGGTTTACCATGGCCAAGCCAGATGTGCGACTTAGCAATCTTATGGCATTTGATGCCAAACTCATTGGCACATGGGGATGCAAGCCCGAATTATATGCTGAAGTTGTGGATTTGATTGATTCGGGCAAATTAAAAATTGCTGACTTCGTTCAAACTTTTCCTATGTCGCAGATTAATGAAGTATTTACTAATACACTCCATCATAAATACGATAAACGCTCAGTATTGGTGCCTGATTTTGAATAAATAATTTAATAATGATTATATGGAAGCATTGAAGAATCACGATCTAGTTGAAGGATACAACTTCACAGAAATTTTATTTGAAAAAAGACCTTGCATAAACAAGAATGGAACACCAGTGGATGGATTATACAATGCATGGATTATTTTGAATAATCCGAAGCAATATAATTCATATACCACAAAGGCCGTAAAAGAAATTATTATGGCTTTTGGAGAGGCATCTAACGACAGAAGTGTCGTGGCCGTTGTTTTTACCGCCGTAGGAGATAAAGCGTTTTGCACAGGAGGAAATACAAAAGAATATGCAGAGTATTATTCCGGCAATCCTCAGGAATATTCTCAATATATGCGCTTGTTTAATGATATGGTGTCGGCTATTTTAAAATGCGAAAAGCCGGTTGTTTGCAGGGTAAATGGAATGCGTATTGGAGGAGGTCAGGAAATAGGAATGGCGGCCGACTTTACGGTTGCTTCTGACATGGCGCGATTTGGTCAGGCCGGCCCCAAACATGGAAGTGCGGCTATTGGTGGAGCAACCGATTTTCTACACTTATACGTGGGGGTTGAAAGGGCAATGGCATCACTTACACTTTGTGAACCTTGGACTGCTCATCAGGCATTGCACTTGGGTTTAATAACAGATATCGCCCCAGTATTGAAAGTGGATGGGAAATTTATTCCAAATCCGCTGGTTGTTTTAGATAAATATGCTGATGAGTGGGGCAAGCCAATATTCGGGACAATGAAAACAGGCGAAGAATTAGCTAAAGCAAAAGAGTTAATGAGCAAAGCCGAAATTGATTTATCAAAACTTGATGAGGCCGTAAATAAACTTATTGCCAAGCTTCTTCATACATTTCCTAATTGCACAAACAAAACACTGACAGAGGTGAGAAAGAAAAAATTGGAGCATTGGGATATGAATAAAGAAAGTAGTCGCGAATGGTTGGCATTAAACATGATGACCGAAGCCAAAGCAGGATTCAGGGCGTTTAATTTCGGCCCAAAAGACGACCGTGAAGTGGATTTTGTAAAACTACGCCTGCTTTTAGCTCAAGGAAAGGAATGGGATGAAGACATGCATCGTGCTATTTCTCCTCAGTTTAAAACAGAAAATGCATAATCATAATTTCTTAGTGTAAACACTACATCTAATATTCATGGAAAAAATTCAGCTAACGTATTCTTATAACCAATCTGTAGCAAATATTCTTCTCAACGATGGGAAGGGTAATGTACTTGACAATATCATGATGAATGAAATTTTGGATTGCCTTAATGAAATTCGCCAGCAAAACGAAATTAAGCTCATTACTTTTCAAGGAGAAGGCAAACATTTTTCTTTTGGTGCCAGCGTCGAAGAGCATACCAAAGAATTGGCGCCTGTTATGTTGCAAACATTTCATAAAATTTTCATGACATTGGTTGAAATGCAAGTGCCAACTTTGGCCAAAATTTCCGGTCAGTGCTTGGGTGGTGGGATGGAATTAGCTCTTATCTGTAACTTTCTCTTCGCCGATAAATCTGCTAAGATGGGACAGCCCGAAATAGTACTTGGGGTATTCCCTCCGCCCGCTTCCATCATTCTGCCCGAAAAGATAGGTCTTGCACGCGCTGAAGAGCTTCTATTAACGGGAAGATCCATGGATGCCATCGAAGCTTTGGAAACAGGATTACTGAATGTTGTGTTTGAAGATAAAGATGCATTGAATGCCGGTACAGATGCTTGGATTGAAAAACATATTATTCCTAAAAGCGCCACTTCATTGCGCTTTGCAGTAAGGGCTGCTCGTGCAAAGTTTAATCACATCATCGGCAATTTCCTGCCTCAGCTTGAATATATATACACCCGTCAGCTTATGGAAACGTCGGATGCCAATGAGGGGATACAATCCTTTTTGGAGAAGCGACAACCTCTATGGACAAATACCTAAGCATCAGGCACACGCCTATTTCTTTTGGCTAATTTTGTTTTTTGCTGTAACTTTCATACCGTTAAGATTTATATGAGATGATCCCATTGGTTTTTGATATACAGCGATTTTCTATTCACGACGGACCTGGAATACGCACGGTCGTTTTTCTAAAAGGGTGCAACCTGGAGTGCCCCTGGTGTCAGAATCCTGAATCTATTTCTCATAAAGTTGAATTGGCTTATTATCCTGATAAATGCCAAAATCTTCGTGATTGTGCAATGTTTTGCCCTCATGGGGCAATTGGTTTCCAGCCCAATTTAACAATTAATCGTGCATTATGCACACAATGTACTTCATGCTCTGTATCGTGCCATGCTGGTGCTATTAGAGTAATTGGGCAACATTTAACACCCGAACAGATTATGCTTGAAATCGAAAAGGATAAAGATTATTATCAAACATCCGGAGGGGGCGTTACTTTTTCGGGCGGTGAGCCAACCCTACATTTTGATCTTTTATTCGACTTGTTGAAGCGATGCAAAACCCAAAATATTCACACCAACATTGAAACAAATGGATATTTTTCATGGAATCAATTTCAGCAACTTTTACCTTATTTAGATCTCATTTATTTCGACATTAAAATTGCTGACACATTATTACACAAGAAACACTTGCATGCTGGGAATGAGAAAATCTGGGAAAACATAAAGAACCTGATTCGGGCAAATGCCCCCGTTGAGTTCAGAATGCCACTTATACCCGACTACACAGCAACCGACCAAAACATCAGATCGGTTGTAATAAAGTTGAAAGAAATGGGCATAAAAAAAATTCATTTATTAGCCTATCATAATATGGGAGAAGCCAAGGCAGAGCGTATTGGAAGCACTCTTCCTCCTTTGGGCGTGTCATCATTTAACAACGAACAGTGGAACGAGATGCTTCATTATTTTCACGAACAGGAATTAGAAACCATTTCATTGCGATAATATGGAAACAACAGCCACGCTTACCGAAAAATCAACAACCTTGTCGCGTCTCAACAAACTTAAAGATGACGTAACCAGCTTCCCGTATTCTGTTTGTATAGAGCGAGCAGTAAGAATTACTGAATATTTCAAAATCAAAGACAACAGAAAAAAGCCGATTGTTATTCAAAAAGCTGAGGCATTAGCACACTTGCTTCGCAACAAAAAATGCCTTATCTATGATCATGAGCGCATCGTAGGATCAACAACCAGTAAACGTGTGGCCGGTCCTCTCTATCCCGAGTTACATGGATTGCCTGTGATGGAAGATTTGTTGAGTTTTTCTAACCGCAAGCTGAATCCTTTGCAAATTGAAAAACCGGAAATTAATAAATTAGCTACTTATGTAATTCCATTTTGGGCTAATAAATTTTTAGCTTATCAGGCCTTTTCAGGAAAGTCGTTATTGCGTTTTGTGATGGATCAGTTAAGCCCGCGGTTTTATTTAATAAATGAAACAGGGGGTATCGGCCATCTTATACCCGATTATGAATCATTAATGCAAAAAGGCCTTTTGGAAGTAATCGCCCAACATGAAAGTAAACGTGATTCATTTTCGGAGAATCATCCTTCTCATGCATTCCATCAGGCGGTTATTATTATTTGTCAAGCAGTAATTGATATGAGCCAGCGCTATGCTCAGGAGGCCGAACGAATGGCTGTTTGTGCTATTGATGAACAACGTAAGTCAGAGCTTATGGAGTTGGCTGGGGTATTACGACATGTGCCGGCGCATCCGGCCCGAGGACTGTATGATGCTTTGCAATCGGTTTGGATGCTGCACATTGCTATTACCCTTGAAGGCCTTGATAATGGAATAAGCTTGGGTCGTATGGACCAGTACTTGTTTCCATTTTATAAAAGTGATGTAGAGAAGGGCGCGCTGACATCCGAACAGGCTAAAGAACTAATTGGGTGTTTTGTAATAAAGACAGCAGAAATTATTCCCGTTTTTAGCAATAAGATATCAAAAAGTCATGGTGGTTTTTTAAGCGGACAAGCACTAACGATTGGAGGAACAGATAGTAATGGGAATGACGTGGTGAATGATGTATCTTATGTTTTTCTAGAACTTATGGACGAAATACGAATGCGTCAGCCGAATTATCATGCAAGGATACATGCTGGGTCGCCAAGAAAATATTTGGAAAAAATCATGGGCAATTTGGTGAAGGGCGTAAACTCTCCGGCCATATATAATGATGAGTTGATTATTCGATCGCTTGAACGATGTGGCATGTCGCATGCTGATGCAATGGAATATTCTACGTTGGGTTGTGTAGAATTATGCTCTGCCGGTAAAACCTTTGGTTCAACTGATGCCGCATTACTGAATGTGCCCATATGTCTTGAAATGGCTTTAAATGGGGGTAAAACATTTGGATCGATTACTCGTCGCGGGTATAAAACAATATTGCCAAGTCAGATGAAATGTATGGAAGATGTAAAACAGGCGTTTGTATTGCAAGTAAAACACCTGGTTGATGAATTGCATCAAGTGCTGGCTCCCATTGAAGAAGCTAATCGCGATTTTCATCCTACGCCACTCACATCTGCGTTGATACAGGGCTGCATTGAGTCAAGCAAAGATGTTACGGCGGGTGGTGCTACATATAATTTTAGCGGGGTACAGGGCGTTGGCATCACAGATGTTGCCGATAGTTTATTTGCCATTGAACAAATAGTTTTTGTACAAAAAAAATACTCATTAACAGCGTTAATAGGGGCATTAAAAAATAATTTTAATGGGGAGGAGCGCATGAGAATGGACGTAATGAATTTGCCAAAATTTGGGAATGATAATGTGGCAGTAGATGCTTATGCCCGATGGGTGTCTGACGTGTTTTATGATGCGTTTGAGGGTTTATATAATACGCGTGGAGGAAGGTTTGTTGCCGGATTTTATTCTACAACCACACATTATAGTTTTGGGTTGTTGACCGGGGCAATGGCCAATGGGCGACTCAAAGGGCAGCCATTTACTTCCGGTATTGCTCCTACTAATGGTATGGATAAAAACGGCCCAACAGCACTTTTTAATTCTATTGTTAGCATAGATTTCGAACGGGCTCATAATGGTGCCAACGTAAATGCGAAATTTGATACAGCTACTTTAAGAGGCGATCATGGAAAGGACATTCTTCAGGCATTGTTGCTTACCTATTTTAAGAAAGGCGGCATGCAGGTTCAGTTAAATGTGCTGGATACTGAAATGTTGAAGGATGCCAAATTATATCCAGAGAAATACCCATGGCTTATTGTACGGGTATCAGGGTATTCTGCCTATTTTAACGATTTGTCGCCGGCCATGAAAGACGAAATCATTCAGCGAAGTACATTAAGCTGTTGAGTGTTTCGCATTATTGATTACTTTAATAAATTTGCTTTTTATTTATTAACCAATAATGATTCAGCATTTATGAAAAAACTTATTTATTTGTCAGCATTTGTAGTTCTTGGAGCATGGGGCTTGGTTTCATGTAATGAAAATTGCACAACATGTACAAAGGTGGGAGAAGATTCTACTCACAAACTTTGCGGAAACAGATATGAAATTTGTTTTACGGGAGGCCCATGTGTTGACACAACTGCCAATGAGGCATTTATTCAGGCCACGCAGCAAGGGCTGGAGCTTATGGGCTTTACTTGCCAATAATCTATTTTCCCAATGAGAAGCCGGTTTTGCCGGCTTTTTTTTTGGCATCTTTACACCTTAATCAAATAATAATTTTCTACCAGGGATATTTGTTGGATTTGCGAAAATTAGCAGGTTCAAAATGGCCTTTTTCCCATAGCAAATCAAGCATGTTGTATCGTAGATTTTTTTCAGACCAATTTTTGTCTTTTTCGTCCATGTATTCAAAAAAACTGTGCGAAATAAATGCTTTAATTGTGGTTCCCTTTTGAGGCAAGTCATATGTAATAGAAAATTCAGATAATAACGTAGAAGGTGGCGTTGCTTGGTTGTAGAAGTCGGAAAATGATAATGCAGGTAAATATTTATTTGTTACATCAGTCCATATATTCGATGCGCTTACATCAAAAAAATGAATATGATTGGTAACCTCACAACACATTGACCAACTTAATTCCTGAAATGCAACGATTCGTGATTTGTCGGTTTTTGTAAAATATGTGAGTTGATAATTTGATCCGCCACCATCACCTATTGTGCCCCAAGCCATAAAACCATTACCCAAATCAAGAGTTGTTAATTTATATTCTGACTTTTTTTCCCAAGCCATCCGATAATCTGTGCATTCAAGCAAAAGCAGTTTTGCCTTTTCTGATGCATCAAAAACAGATTTGGGCATTAGTAAAAAATATTCTCTAACATCATAAGGGGATGATATTTCGTATTTTCCAATTTTTTGTTGCGAATGAAGCGAACTGAATGAAAGGAGGCAAACTGAAAATAAAATGATGTATTTCATGCGAAGATAGTAGGTTTGAAAATGTATAAAACGATTATTTGTCAAGAACTTTTGGTACTCTAAAATAATCAGAATCTTTTTTAGGGGCATTACGCAATGCTTCTTCATGTGTAATTTCTTCAACCACTACATCGGCACGCAGGGTACATGGTTCATCGTTCATATAAACCAATGGCTCTACGCCTTCGGTATCCAATTCGCCGAGCTTGTTTACAAAATCAAGGATACGGTTTAAGTCCTGCAACAGAGCCGAAGCTTCCGATTCTGAAAATTCCAGTTTGGCAAGTTCTGCCAAGCGATTAACATTATCTTGATGTATGAGTTGCATGGTTTATTAAGTTTTGCTTGACAATATTAAACACTTTTTCTCTTAATTCAGCGGGGTCGTTGTTGCAATCTGATGGAAAAATAGGTTTTCCAACTTTAATATAAAGGTTTCCGGGGCCACCAGGATGGGGTTTGAAAAGGTCTGCCTGGTGAGGAAGCAGCTCCAGATTGTTGAGGCATGTTACAGGTACGATAGGCACGCCTGTTGTAACCGACATTCGAAAAGCACCTGAGCGAAAAGGTAATAGTGCAAATGGCCTATTGTTTTGTGTACCTTCGGGATACACTAAGATGCTGTAACCTTTGTGCAGGTCTTCGCATGCCCTTTGATAAGCACGTGTTGACTCTAATAGTTTGGAGCGTTCAAAAGGGATATGTGTTTTCCAAAACATGATTTTGAAAAGCGGGATTTTAGCTAATGATGATTTGGCTAAGAAATGGAAATAGCCGGGTATGTATTTGTATGCAACTAAAATATCAAGGAAACTGGTGTGATTGGGCGTATAAATATATACCTGATTGGGGTCGAGGGGCGTTTCGTATTCAATGTGTGTTCGGATGCCCATCACTACACGTAGCCATCCAGCCCAGAATCGCTGTAATTTCATAGAGGCGGGCCACCACGACTCTTTTGAAAACAAAATGCGCAGTGGTAAATAAAAAATAATCAGCCATCCCACAAACTGCATGATGAAAATCACCTCCCATAATACAGTAAGCAGATTTCTGATTTTTTGCATACGGCATGTGTATTTATAATATCAGGCAAAAGTATTGATTAATACGATTCTTGTTTCATATTCTATTCGTGATAATGTTTTATTTACACATTTTGTATATTTTTGACAAGTGATAATCCGAAAACAGAAATGAGCAAAACGAAACAAACAAATCCTTCAGCAAACGAATCGCAGTTAGATGCTTTTCCTTTAAGATCCAAGAATGTTTGGGTAATGGGTGCAGGAATATTGATTATTTTAATCGGCTTTTTGCTGATGATAGGTGGAGGCAGCAACGACCCGAATGAGTTTAATCCTGAGATCTTTAATGCCCGTCGTATTACCCTTGCCCCCATTATCGTATTACTGGGCTTTGTGGTTATCGGAACAGGTATCATTAAAAAGTTCAAGAAATAAATTTTTTGCGGTGACAATTCTTGAAGCCCTTGTCTTAGCTATTGTGGAGGGGATTACTGAGTTCCTTCCGGTTTCATCCACTGGTCATATGATACTGGCATCATCTTTTTTTGGAATAGCAGACAGCGACTTTGTGAAGATGTTTACAGTAGCTATTCAATTTGGCGCAATCCTATCTGTTGTGGTTTTGTATTACAAAAAATTTTTTCAATCTTTTGCTTTTTATGTTCGGCTGTTTGTTGCATTTATCCCAGCTGCCGTTGTAGGGTTTTTGTTGAAGGATTACATTGATGCCTTACTTGAAAATGCTATAGTTGTAGCTATATCTTTGGTCTTGGGAGGTGTGGTTTTGCTGTATGTTGACAAGTGGTTCGCCACAAACGAAAAATCAAACAAACAGGTTTCCAATCGCTCTGCATTTGTCATCGGACTCTTTCAAGTTCTTGCGATGATACCAGGCGTGTCGAGATCAGCAGCAACAATTATTGGCGGATTAACACAAAAATTAAATCGTAAAACAGCCGCTGAATTTTCTTTTTTACTGGCTATTCCTACTATGCTGGCAGCCACATTGTATAAAATGTATGCCTATCATTCAAAAATAGGTTTTAATCAAGACGATATCATGTTGTTGTTAATAGGCAATACGGTTGCATTTATCGTTGCATTGGTTGCCATTAAAGCGTTTATTCACTATCTAACACGATACGGATTTAGGATATTTGGTATTTATCGCATTGCCATTGGTCTCATTATTTTGGCGCTATATACTTTAGGTTATAATTTGGCTATGGTATGACAAAAGCAGAATTGTATGATGCCGGTCAGATTGTGCTTGTGAACAAACCTTTTGACTGGTCATCTTTCGATGTGGTTAAGAAAATTCGTTATGTTTTAAAAAAGGCGGCTGGGAAACCTATAAAAGTAGGTCATGCCGGCACGCTTGATCCCTATGCTACAGGGTTGCTGATACTTTGTACGGGAAAAGCAACCAAAAAAATTCAATTTATTCAGGACGCAGAAAAAGAATATACCGGTGTGATACAATTGGGCGCAACTACTCCCAGCTATGATTTAGAAACAATGCCGGATAAAACATTCCCCACGGATCATATCACAGAAGAAAAAGTTCAGGAAGTAATGCTTCAGTTTATTGGGCCACAAATGCAATTAGCGCCTATATTTTCTGCCCGGATGGTGGATGGAAAAAGAGCATATTCATTGGCTCGAAAAGGGGAAGATGTGCAACTCAAACCTCATCCTGTTGTTATAACTGTTTTTGAAGGAAAGTTATCGGCAAACAAGCAAATTGAATTTCGTGTGCGTTGCAGCAAAGGAACTTATATCCGATCATTGGCAAACGATTTAGGCAAAGCGCTACATTCCGGAGCTTATTTGGCATCCCTCACACGAACAGCTATTGGCGATTATTTGCTTTCAAGCGCATTCACACCGCTCGAATGGGAACAAAAACTCCTCTCAACATAACGCCTAACTATTTTCAATTTATTTTTTTCATCCGGCATTTGTGATTGTATCCTGTTTAATCTATTGATTGGAAAAGAGTTTGTTTTCAAAAACGAATTTGAATGGATAATGACACACTCTGCATTAAAATTCAATAAACATTCTTTTATATTTGCTCACCGTTTATGAAAAGTAAAATTTATTAGGTTTTTAAATTAATCAGTTATGCAAAACATATTTAGTTTATCTAAAAAAATTGCCGATAATAAATCATTTCAGGCATTCATCATTTTTGTTATCCTTGTTGCCGGTGTTGTTGTAGGTATTCAGACATATAAGGAAAAGGTAGCACATATTGAACATGTTTTGAACCTGATAGATTTCATCATTATTCTCATTTTTACTGTAGAAATAGCTATTAAGATGCTTGCCGAGGGAAGCAAACCTTGGAAGTATTTCTCTGATGCATGGAATATATTTGACTTTTCGATTGTAGCAGTATGTTATTTGGCATTTATCGTTCCAACCATTGATGCTTCATTTATTGCAGTATTGCGTTTGGCAAGAATTTTAAGGGTGTTCAGATTGGTTACAACATTGCCTAAGTTGCAATTATTGGTGGGAGCATTATTGAAATCAATACCTTCGATGGGTTATGTAGCCATATTGTTGGGATTGTTGTTTTATATCTATGGTTCAATGGGCGTTTTCATGTTTAGTGAGAACGATCCCGTTCATTTTGGGAACTTACAATTAAGTGTGCTCTCTCTTTTTAGGGTTGTAACGCTGGAGGATTGGACCGATATAATGTATATAAATATATATGGCTGCGATCATAGCATTTGGGGATATTCGGCTTCTGAAGGGTGCACAAACCCAAAAGGATTTGGCGTGGGAGCAGCGCTATTTTTTATTTCATTTGTACTTATTGGCACCATGATAGTGCTGAACCTGTTTATTGGCGTAATCATGAGTAGCATGGATGAAGCAAAAAAAGATGCTGAAGCAAAAATGCAGGAGGATATCACCAATAAAAATGGACTTACCTTGCTTGATGAAATGGCGAATTTGTCATCAAAAATGGAAGAAATAAAAGTGAGGATAGATACCATACATACAAAATTGAAAAAGGAGGGTTAAGCCCTGATAAATTTTTTAGCAGTGTTGCCTTTTTATATCAGGCGAACAAACGACTTCTAAAAACTTCAAATATCACCAATTAGTATTTTCTCAACATTTATTACACACAGGTTGTTTATTTGCCTATTCTCCAGCATGAATTATAGCAATCCTTGCACTTTTATTGATCAAATTTGTATCTTTATTTCGTGCAACAAAAAATTTTATATACGTTGTTTTTGGGGGTTGTGTCGGCATGTGTGTGTGCACAAACTATATCACTTCAGCGAATAGACACCATTGCTGTTTGGGAAAACAATCTTCGCTTGGCATATCCTTGGTGCGGAGGCATCAATTTTGCTCAATTTTCGAATGCTGATTTGAATTTTGACGGGGTGAATGATATAGTGGTTTTTGACCGTGAAGGAAATCGAATACTAACATTTTGCCATTCAGGCCTGCCTTCTTCAACCCAATTTTTTCCTTGCCCTGAATATGCAAATGCATTCCCCGACATATATGGTTGGATGCTGATGACTGATTATAATCAAGACGGGAAAGCCGATATTTTTCATTACTGGAATGGCGGCGTGAAAGTGTATAAGCAAGTTGGCAACGCATCAACAGGTCCTGTGTTTGAATTGGCAAATGAACAACTCAAATCCTTTTATACATACAGTACCATGCCACTTTATATTAGTGCAGCCGATATTCCGGCAATAGAAGATATTGATGGTGATGGCGATTTGGATATACTAACATTTCATTTTATGGGCGGATGTGTCGAATACCACAAAAACCAATCAGTAGAGTTATATGGTCACGCTGATAGTTTGATTTTTCGTTTGGCATCTGACAATTGGGGCTTGTTCAGAGAAGGGTCTTTTAGTTATGACATTCATTTGAATGATAGTTGTGATGCCCCAGGTACGCCAGGTGGTTGGCGACACTCAGGATCAACCCTGTTGGCAATTGATATTGACCAGGATCTTGACAAAGATTTGGTGTTGGGCGATATAGATGGGAATCATCTTAGCTTGTTACGAAATGACGGAACATCTTCGTTTGCTCAGATAGGATTTGTTGATGCCGAATTTCCTAAAAATAACCATTCAACACTGCCTGTTCAGCTTGACCTATTTCCAGCGGCATATTATGTAGATGTGAATAATGACAACGTCCGCGATCTTATAGTTTGTCCTAATACCACCGATCATGCTGAAACGCGGAATAGTGTATGGCACTACCAAAACCATGGCACCAATTCACAACCGGAATTTGTGTTTATGGAAAACAATTTTTTACAGGGAGAAATGATAGAATTTGGGCTAGGCGCCTATCCTGTCTGGGTGGACTATAATCTTGATGGCTTGATGGATTTAGTAGTAGGAAATGCGTATTATTGGAACGGGCATGCTCAACTTGCTTTATACAAAAATACAGGCACACCTCAACAGCCATCTTTTACACTCATTACACAAGATTATGCAGGGCTCTCTGCTTTACAGCTTTCTCATATTGTACCGGCCTTTGCTGATATGGATGCCGATGGCGATATGGATATGCTTATTGGTGACATATCCGGCTATTTACATTATTTTGAAAACATTGCTGCAGTTTTGCCAGGCATGCAAGCATTATTTGCCTCACCGCAAATGCAATATCATCAAATTAAGGAGCAGGCCTATAGTGCTCCATTTATTGCCGATTTAAATGGCGACAATCTGCCGGATATTATTTGTGGGAATCGGGCAGGAAAGCTTAATTATTATCAAAACATAGGAACAGCTACAAATCCACAATTTGCAACATTGCCCCATATAGCTAATCTGGGTGGAGTTTCGGTTCACAATCCTCAAATTAGCAATTTTGGACATAGCATACCCCATTTATTTATGTATCAAGGGCAGTGGAATTTGGCAGTAGGTTCTTATTCGGGCGAAATAGCTCATTACTATATATTACACGACATCAATCACCAATTGCTCGACGATTTTACCCTGATTCAAAACAATATGGGATTTCTAAAACCCGGAACATACAGTAGCCCTGCTTTGTATGATATTAATAATGACGGATTCCCTGATTTGGTTACAGGGAATAGGGCTGGTGGCCTGAATTTATTTTTTGGCTCAGAGGGATATGCCGGAATACCCCTGCCGCATATTGAATTATCATCAACCTTGTGGCCCAATCCGGCTCAGGAATCAGTCACTATTGAATGGCCCGATAGATTGTTCGACATGTATGTGTATGATATGGCAGGACGCCTTATATCTTGTAAAGAAAATATTTTTCAATCCAACACTTTTTCTCTTGTTTCTTTTCAATCAGGCATGTATCTTGTACGTCTTGTTTCAGGCCAATATCATTTATTTCACAAACTCATTGTTCAACCATAAGTATAATCAAAGATGAAACAACACTTTTTCGCTGTATGGCTTGTGCTTTTTGTTTTTAGTACACTATCAGCACAAGACCACGGACAAAAAAAATACCCGGAGGGTAATATCAATTATTCGGTATTGTTCAATTCAAAAAACAAAGGAATGTTCGAACCCGAATTTAACAGTTATGTGCCGGATGCCGACGCCATCAAATACATTAAGGCCAACCGTAAAGGACTAAGAATGAAAATCGTAATGGGCTTTTGGTGTGATGATAGTAAAATATATGTGCCACGTATGCTTAAATTATTGAAAGTGGCTGGTTGGGATGTTGAAGAAGATCAGATTGTTAAAATTTATGGCGTGAATGAAAATAAACAAGCGGGGTTTGATGGTTTTGCTGCTCTTCATATTACACATGTGCCTACATTTATTGTATATTACAACAATGATGAAGTGGGCAGAATTGTTGAGCTCCCCAAGCAAACACTAGAGCATGATTTGGTAGAAATACTCAAAAAAATAAAAAGATAATGAGTGGGGAAAAATCTTTAAATCCCGACTTTAGGCCCAAATTTCGTACAGAACTTTCTGTTGAAACATTAGTGGAACAAATTGTCGCCGGCAATCGAACATCCTTAGCTCAGGCCATTACACTGATTGAAAGTACATTGCCAGCCGACCAGCCCAAACAGGAAGCCCTAATAGCCCAAATATTGCCCTATACTGGAAATTCATTTCGTGTAGGCATAACAGGAATTCCGGGTGCCGGAAAAAGCACACTCATCGAATCACTTGGGATGAAGGCAGTAAACCTTGGGCAACGTGTGGCTGTATTAGCCGTTGACCCCAGCAGCCAGCTTTCGGGAGGGAGCATATTAGGTGATAAAACCAGGATGGAAAACCTTTCTCGACATCCTTTGGCATTCATAAGGCCATCGCCTTCTTCAGGTAATATGGGCGGAGTGGCTCGCACTACACGCGAATCTATGTTGCTTTGCGAAGCAGCAGGATTCAATACCCTTTTCATCGAAACGGTTGGCGTGGGGCAATCCGAAACCGCGGTTCATGCTATGGTTGATATGTTTGTTTTAATAACCGTGCCAGGAACAGGCGATGAACTGCAAGGCATCAAGCGCGGCATCATGGAAATGGCCGATTTGATATTAATCAATAAAGCAGCTCATCAACCCGAAAGAGCGCAACTTGCTAAAGTGCAAATGGAAAATATTCTTCATCTCTTTCCCTCGCATTCCTCAAATCAACAGGTAAGTGTGATTACATGTGATGCCTTGCATGATTTACATATTGACCAAGTATGGCAAACCATAAAAGATTATCAAACAAATGTGCTGCAATCCGGATATCTTTCAAAAAGACGTATTGAACAGCAAGTGTATTGGTTTAGAGAAACTTTACAACACGAATTAATGATGCGGTTTTTTCATCAGGATCCTTTTGCTACACAAATTAAACAGGCCGAAAATCTCATTCAAGCAGGCAAAGCCGACCCCTATCGCGCTGCTTTGCAACTGCTGCATCATTTGTTTCCACAATCTTAAGATTAATAATCAGCACGTTGCGCCTTTTGTAATATGTGAAATAGGTTAATGTTTTTTTAAATTTTTTAACAAATCATGTATCGTATTCAAATAAATGTGTATTTTCGTCATATATGGGGAAGCCGAAAACCATATTAACAGAGTAGGCGCCAACAAAAATTCATTTATATGGAAGCTATATTAGCAGCTGGAGCATTTATGCTCATCATTTACATCGCAATTTTGGTTATAATGCTGGTGAGCATGTGGAAGATTTTTACTAAAGCAGGCAAGCCAGGATGGGCCTGTATTGTTCCTATCTACAACATCATTGTGATGCTCGACATTGTAGGAAAACCCGCTTGGTGGATTTTGCTTTACCTTATTCCGATTGTTAATATCGTCGTGGGTATTGTTATTATGGTTCAACTGGCCAAAGCATTTGGTAAAGACATCGGTTTTGCTATCGGATTAATTTTAGTTCCGATTATTTTCATTCCGATGTTGGCATTTGGCAGCGCTCAGTACACTAAACCTGCTGCAGCATAGACCTAACCTTGAAAAAGCATTATTAGCCGGCATTTGAGAAGCCGGCTTTTTTTTTGCACTGAATTTGAATAAATAGATATTCGCGTCATACTTTGTAACGAAATATCTACATAGAAGCTAATATGGTTTGCCCACCGGTTACTTTTTCATTCATCGAAACCTGAATCTGAGCATCTAAAGGCAAAAAGATATCAACGCGTGACCCGAATTTGATGAATCCCAACTCATCACATTGTTTGACTTGTGTTTGTGGCTTAACGTAGCAACAAATTTTACGAGCTAAAATACCAGCAATTTGTCTAACCAGAATTTGTTTGCCATCCATTCGGCGAATGACGGTAGTACTTCTTTCATTTTCGGTAGATGATTTAGGATGCCAGGCCACTAAATATTTGCCTGGATGATAAGTATAATATTCAACTTCGCCCGAAATAGGATACCAGTTTTTGTGCACATCAAACGGACTCATAAAAACGGAAATTTGCCAAACTTCTTTGTTCAGGTACTCTGGCTCAATCGTTTTTTCAATCACAACAATTTTTCCATCGGCAGGACTAATAACCCAATCGTCGCCTGTTATAGGATTGCGGTTGGGCACTCTGAAAAACTGCAAAAGGATGATAAAAATAAGCAGGCAAACAGCATTTATCAATATACTTAGCCAGCCGGGAGCATGTAGCATGTAGAGAGTTGAGCTTATTAGTACCCAACAAAAAAAACTTACCAAGAGCCATGTTCGTCCTTCACGATGAATTCCCATTTTGATTTCGAATTTAAGCGTAAATGTAAACCAATTATGAAAGGTACAAAACAACAGAGGGCGTAACATATGTTACGCCCCACTGTTATAAACCACCCTTATGAAATTGTATCTCGGATTGTAAGTCCGCTTTTCACGCATGAAGCGCGATGAAATATTGTATTAGCTGTGGCAAATAAAGTCAAGTGAATCGGTTTCGTGTTTGCCATCATCATCAATATGAGCATTGATATAAACACGCATATCACTATCTTCAGAAACGGTATTAATCCAAAAAGTTCCAATTGGAATTGTGCCACCATGTGAATGTTGATCAATGGTGTGTACCTGCTGTCCTGAGGTTAGATTTTTTATTATCACACTATATCCATGTAGTTCAATATCGGCAGTAATCAGTGCATTTACGTGCACAGTATCGCCTGCGCAAAATGTTTGATTCAAAGTGGGATTGTAGATGGTAATGGTTGAATAGCGAGTAGTTTCTTTAGTGCAACCAACGGCAAACAAAATCATCAACACACAACAAATATTAATCAAAGCGTAAGATGAAGTTTTCATAGAATAATTTGAATTAAGTTAAAATAAAACAGAAAAATTAACCATAAAGCGATGTTTGGCTTTGATATCTCCACCTGCCAAATCCTGGTATGCAGGAAGAAGATAAGTGCCACCAATAACAAATCTTTTTATATAAAAATCAATTCCGGCTTGAGCCGAAAGCGTAAGGCCTCCAGATTGAAGTCGCATTAACCCTTTTTCGGTATCACGCATGCCATAATCGGCAATAAGTCCGATCTGTGGCACAAAGGATGTGCTTTTGTATTTAGTCCAGAAGAAGAAGCGCATTGCGCCTGAGAAACGATGTCCAAAACGAAACCCGTGTGTATTGGTTGTATTAAAGCGGGCATTGCCTTCTAAGTTCAAACCAAATTTTTTATACCGGATGGTGTACATGGCATTTAGCAGAAAATCCCATGAGCCCGATCCGAGCTGCAGATTGGGGTTAATCAGTGTGTCGTTTTGGTAAATATTAAAGTCGCCGGTTGGCGCTTTCAGCCCACCGCCTGCCATCAGATTGTGTTTCCAGTAAGTAATGGCTGTGTCGGGGGTTTGATAAGCAATGTAGTTAGCCAAAATTTGAATATCGCCAATGCCGGCAGATTGCGTGAATTTATTATTCTCCTCTTTGCTAAAAATATTAATAGGCACAAAAGCCATAAGTTGTACCCTTTTGTGAGGATAAAATCGCCCCCACACATCTACTGTATGGAATTGGTCGTACGATACTGCAGGAGTATTATTAACCGTATGATACGAATCGAACGTACGGAAATGATAGCGAACGCCCACAAAATGGTTTTGAAACTGAGGCAAAATACCAATGTACATGCCACCGACCGAACAACCGCAAATATCACATGCAAAACTATGCACGACTTGTGTGAAAAGGATCACACAAATCGCAATCCATTTTTTCATAAAAATCAATTAAGGAAATAATAACTGGCAAAAACAATTAGGCCAGTATTTCCGGGGGGTGGAATATACCAGTGGGGAACTGCAATTCGTGTCGTGCAAAGCCGTAGGGGAGATAACCAACGGGCAATAATGTGATTTTAAAATGGGTATTAATAATGGCGTTTTGATACACCAACTGTTCTTTAATATTTGATAAATCAGGATATGGCACTTCAGCATCGGGCTCAGTGGTATCAACCTTTTGTAAGCTGTCTTCTAAAAAACACGACCCTTTGCAACAAGAATCAGGAACATCTTTTTTAACACAAAGATTGGCTGCAATGTAATCCTTATTCAATTGATAATAGGTGAACACAGCCAATTTCCCTGCGGTAGAAAACAAACTGACAAGAATTAATAATATGCCAAATATTCTGCGTATCACCGTAGCAAAATTAGTAAAACCAAAGAATAATCAGCATGTTTTGTCAAAAATTATTTTTAAATTTTTTTTTGTTATAAGTATCAAGGGGTGTATTGAATGCCTTGTGCAGCAATCCATCCACTGCTCCATGCATGTTGAAAATTGAATCCACCGGTAAGCCCGTCCACATCCATAATTTCGCCTGCAAAAAACAATCCTTTTATGATGCGACTTTGCATACTTTCAGGATCAATCTCTTTGATTTTAATGCCTCCGCAGGTTACAAATTCTTCTTTGAATGTGTTTTTCCCGGCAACGGAATACACATCGCGTATTAATTTTTCAACCATTCGGTTTTGATGCAATGCCGGCATTTCACCCCATTTTGTTGCCGGCGGCATATCTATCGCATGTAAGATATAATCCCAAAACCTGCGAGGCAACTGAAAAGGGTTGTGATGCGACACCTGTTGTTTTCCAGATGATTGCCGATTTGCTTTGAGAATATTGCGCACATCTGTTTCGGTTGCATCCCCCAGCCAGTTTATCAAGATGTCAAAATGATAATTTCTTTGATGTGATTCGCGTGCAGCCCAGGCCGAAAGGCGTAATACCGAAGGGCCACTTAAACCTTGATGTGTGATGAGTATGGGCCCGGATTGCATGATTGAGGTGCCAGCCATGCGAAGTGTAACCTGTGGAATACTTATGCCTTTGAGATGGGTAAGTTCGCTTTGCTGAATATGAAATGTAAACAGCGAAGGAACCGGATTTTCAAAACTATGACCTAAAGCTTGCAGCCATTTGTATTGAGAAGGTTTTTGAAATCCTCCTGAGGCAATTAGTACTTTGTCGGCAACAAACGAAGTATGATCTGAAAATAAGAGCTTAAACTGTTGGTCTTTATGAGTCAATTCAATTAATTCTTTTTGATATTGAATATGACGGTGAATGGGTTTTAGCAAACAATCAACAATGCTTTGTGATGAATTGCTGGCCGGGAATACACGTCCGTCTTTTTCTGCATATGTAGCCACACCGCGGCTGTTGAACCATTCTATAGTGTCGGCCGGCCCAAAGCGATATAGGGTTTTTCTCATCAGGCGTGCGCCTCGAGGATATGATTTTGTCAAAGTATCTACATCAAAACAATGATGCGTAAGATTACAGCGGCCACCACCCGAAATGCGAACTTTTTGTAAGGCACGGTGTGTTTTTTCAAACAACTGTACGTAGTGCTTTTTTAAATCTATATTGGCTGCCGCAAAACATCCCGCTGCGCCAGCACCTATGATGGCTATGTTCATCTATAAGTGAATTGTATGGCAAGTATAGTAAATGAAATGGGCATTTCTGATACAAGGGGATAAAATGGCTGCCGGTATTTTTTGTGTATCTTTGCAACAAAAGCAAGTATATGGTTGCAACGCATGACATGATTGGGTCTGAAAAGGCCATGGAACTTGAGAATCAATTTGGGGCAAAGAATTATGCCCCCTTAAGCGTCGTGATAGCTGAAGCGAGTGGCGTGTATGTTTGGAGCCCTGAAGGGAAGCAATATTACGATTTTCTTTCTGCATACTCTGCCGTTAATCAGGGACATTGTCACCCACGAATCATACAGGCGCTAAAAGATCAGGCCGAAAAACTTACTCTTACCTCAAGGGCTTTCTACAACAACCGTTTAGGGGTGTATGAAGAATACATAACCCGATACTTCGGCTTTGACCGAGTATTGCCTATGAATACAGGCGTAGAGGCATGCGAAACGGCTGTTAAATTAGCACGAAGATGGGGGTATGATGTAAAAGGTATTCCTGCTAATCAGGCCAAAATTATTTTTGTGGATGGAAATTTTTGGGGGCGATCTATTGCCGCTATCTCGGCATCTACCGACCCGTCGAGCTATACCGGATTTGGCCCGTATGTGCCTGGATTTGAGAAAATACCCTATAATGATGTTGATGCGCTTAAAAATATCCTTGCCTCTGACCCGAACATTGCCGCTTTTATGCTCGAACCCATTCAGGGCGAAGCCGGTGTTATTGTTCCTGATGAAGGGTATTTGCAAGCTGTTAGGAATTTGTGCTCGCAATACAATGTACTGATGATTGCCGATGAGGTGCAAACCGGACTATGCCGAACCGGCATGCTCCTGGCTTGCGATTATGAATCGGTCAAACCGGATATCTTAGTGCTGGGCAAAGCCCTTTCCGGTGGCGTGATGCCGGTGTCCGCCGTTTTATCTTCTGACGAAATCATCCTTACCATTAAGCCGGGCGAACATGGAAGCACTTTTGGCGGAAACCCGCTGGCCTGTTCCGTTGCTATCGAAGCATTACAGGTTTTGAAAGATGAAAATCTTGCCGAAAACGCTTATCACCGCGGCAATCAATTACGCGATGGGCTGAAAGCAATGAACTCTCCTTTCGTCCAAACCATCCGAGGCAAAGGATTGCTGAATGCTATCGTCATTAACGAATCGCATGGTGTTGACGCCAACAAAATTTGTTACGCATTCAAAAATAATGGTCTGCTTGCCAAGCCCACTCATGGCAATATCATTCGTTTTGCGCCTCCGCTGGTTATTAATCAGGAGCAAATGGACGAATGTATTGGCATAATTCAGACAACCCTTAAGCAGTTAATGCCTTAGGCATGAAGATTTCGAAAAATTGGTTTTTTTCTTTGGTGTACAAGGCCTGGTGGATTGTGCCGATTGTAGTCATTGGGATGCACATTCCATTTCTACAAGCCGACCCCGATGTACGACTATCTCATAGCCGTGATGCGCTTAGCGATGAAGGGTTGAATTCAAGCCAGATTCGCAATTTTATTCATTATGGTAAAATTAATGCATGGGAATGCGACAACTTGATTAAAACCCCTCTCTTTAACTTGATGATATGGCCCCCCATGGCCTTATTCGGTACGTATCGCGAAGTGCCCCGAATTTCAGTACTTCTGTTTGTTTTTTTACTTCTTAGCATCTTGTTTACCAACAAGCCATATCGTCGCTTTTGGGCCGTGATGGTGCCAATGGTTTTTTTGCAGTTTCACATGTTTCAGTATTCGCATTTTAGTATGGCCGAAATGCCGGCAATCGCCTGTACAATAGCAGCTATAGCTGCATGGTGCAGACACGCGGCACCACAACCCGGATCACATCGCTTGCGGTGGCTGGCACTGAGTATCATGTTTTCTTCGATGGCTTGGTATATGAAAATTCAATTCATATACCTCCTGCCACTCATTCCTGTTTCTACAATAATCTTATGGTTTACACACCGCTCTCATCGAAAAAATTTCTCACGATTTGTTATTTCTTCTTTTTTCCTTTTTGGCATTGTCGCACTTTTCGTGTTGTTATATCTGGCTGTATGGTATTATCCACTGCGTCAGGCCTGGACCTATATCATGCAAAACCAAACCGCAGCTCGTTTTCCTATATGGAAATATCAAGGCGAGGTATTCGACTACAATTTTGCTTTGTATTTTATGAATGAGAGGGTTATGCCGATTTTTGGATTATTCATTATCTCCATTCCCGCAGCTTTGGGTCTGCTTTTTCATCGCACCAAATCCGTTTTCCCCTTGTTGCTAATCCCGGCTACATGTTGGATACTGCTCGAAACGCATAAGGTTTTGATTCATCATGTGCCCGGCAGGTATTTGGTCTCAACTTTTGCAGCGATGGGCTTTTTTGCTTGTATTACATGGGTGGAAATGGCCAGACGATTTCTGCCAGCGCTTACCGACTGGTTTACGTTAAGCCGCTTTCGGCGAGGTTGGGGGATTATAGCTTTTGTTTTGATTTCAGGCACGATTGCCTATCATCTGTTTTCCTATGCCGATATGTATCAAAAACGTCGTTACGATATGCATCGCATGAATCGGTACCTGCAAAATCTTTCGCTTGGTAAAATAACCGCTGTTGGCGCTTGGGCGCCTTCTATCACGTGGGGAACACAAATCAAAGCTGTTCCGGTATGGAAAGATTTTTTAAACGACCGTAATATTCTATCACAGCACCAACCTCGTATCATTTTCTCTGAACCCGAAGAGCAAGAATCAAATCAGGCCTTTTCCAACGATGGCATTCGGATATCAGCCATTGCCGACTCGTTGCAGCAAACAATGCCAGGTAATAAATGGACTGTTATGTTGTATTGGATTAATCCTGATACATTGTCTGTATATGCAAAATAACCTGCATATACTTAAATGATACCCCTATTTTTTAATTCCCAAAAACAGCGAGCGGTTGCTTCAATATCTGCGGCTGCATTATGTGCATTGACAAAGTCGGTGCCGAATAATCGCTTGTGAAGCTCGGCCAATGTGGGCCATTTATGGCCATATTTTCCCGGAATGGCACAATACGATGTGCTGCTGCTCATGGTGCATATTCTTTTTCGAGAGGGTAACAGATTCTCCATATTAGACCGCAAAAATTCTGCGCCTGCAATGGCTTCGTCAAACGGAAGGTTATGTGCCACAATGTATTCTGATTCTTTCAGGTAGGATTGAAATTCGTGTAATACTTCCGTTAGCATCACGCCTTCATCCATTGCTCGCTGTGTCGTTATTCCATGTACCTTTGACGCCTCTGCCGGAATGGTGAACCCAACCGGTTTAATAATATGCTCAGCGCCTGTAATGCAATTGCCGTGTTGATCGTACACTAAGAAAGCCAGCTGAACCATACGAGGCCAATTGTTTAGGTCTGTTATCGGGGCTTTCCAGTTTCGCGGCAGACCTGTTGTTTCGGTATCAAAAAATAAATACATGCTAACTTATCGGGTTTTTATGATTATACTTACAAGTTGTATAATGGCCAATCCTAAAAATAATATGCCTACTATGATGTTCATCCACACTTTTACGGCATGAATCCGGCGGGCAATAAAAGCGCTAAGCACTGCATATGTCATCAGGCATGCCAGCGTGCCAATTGTAGTGCCAAATACAAATACCAATATATGACTTAATTCAAGATTAAGCAGATTTTTTTGGATTATTCCGGTAGCCCCCACCCAAAATGGAATGGCTACAGGATTCAGCGCACTTACAATTAACCCTTTCCAAAAACTGCCTATGGTTTTGCTGGGTTTAATTTCTTCTTTGTTCTTTTTTCGCAATGTGCGTATTCCGATCGCAAGATTGCCAATGCCAAATGCTAAAAATACGGGTATCACAAATGCTTCAAGCCCCAGTTTCAACGATTCATTGGCGTTGATCCATGCCGAAAATTTTACACCAACAAAGGCCTGCACCGATTCGACCAAAACGGCTGCAAATGCAAGCCAAAAAGCACTAAGCAACCCTTTTTGAATAGTGGTTTGCAATACATTCAAACTTATCATACCGGGCGGCAATGAAAACAAATAACTAACCCCAAATCCAATCAAAAATTCACTTATGTATGCACTCATGAAACGGGAATGTTACGGTACTTTTTTACTTTGTTCCATTGTTGAATGATTTCTCTTGTAGTCATGTAGGGCACACCTTTTTTATGATTGTCTCGGGCAATGGAATATATAGCATCCCATAATCGAAACATGTCTTTCCAGGCATCTGCAATGCGGTAATCCGGATCATAAATATGTGCCGGCTCTGCCCCAACTCCGTTAATTTCTACAATACGTATGTTTTTACCTGCTTTTAGATCGTCCACATTCGTGCAACGCAAATCAAATCGACAATAATAAATCCCATGAAGCTGATTTGTTATATGTGCAAATACTTCATGCAGTTGGTCGTCAATGATACGATTGCCGTTGATGAATTTTGTCCCCCTTACATGGTTGCCGATGGGCTCTAACTCAAGTTCTTCTCCCATTGGAAGAACTTCGTCAAAACGATGGCCGAATTTTTGCATCAACTTATTCCAATGCAATAATGCCCTCGGACTTTGCTCAATGAGTTGCTGCATGGTGGATTTTCCATCTCCTCGTACTTTCAGAAATTCTTTCATTACAACCGAAACCACCCTGCCTCTCTTTTCGCCCGGAAGGATGTAGTATAAAACGCCAAACTCTTCTTTATAATCTACATACTCTTGAATCAGAAACGGATAAGGCATTTTATGCAGATAGGCATCCAAGGCATTGTCGCTATTAATACGCTCAACCATCAGCCCTCTTTCTCCTCTGTCGGGTTTGGCAATAATAGGATATTGAATGCCAGATGCCGAAAGCCACTTTTTTAACTCCTGTAAGCGGATGCCGGGGTTCACTGAAATGGTAATCGGCTTGTATGCATCAGGAACCATATCAAGTATCGGCGTTTTTGACTCACCCAGCATGCCTCCTGTTTCTATACCCGGATTGGCAGCATTAAAAAACCAAAGTGAACGGGCGCGAATGCTTAGCCATAAATAATAAAAGAATACAGGGAAATATACCACACCAAAAGGCCAGTATTCCCAGTGCAGAAGTTTGGTAAAAAAGGGTCGGCTTCTCCAGTTGTTATAGTGGGGTTTTCGCACGTAAGTGGTCTTAATGTGTCATCAGTTAAAATTCTGCATTTTTTGGCGTTCGCGGAAAAGGAATCACGTCGCGTACGTTGGTCATGCCCGTTACAAAAAGTAACAACCGCTCAAAGCCCATTCCATAACCTGCATGCGGAGCTGTACCAAATTTTCTGGTATCTAAATACCACCACATTTCTTTTTCAGGTATTTGCATGTCACGCATGCGTTGTAGCAAATGGCTCAGTCGTTCTTCGCGTTGCGAGCCACCCACAATTTCGCCTATGCCCGGAAATAAAATATCCATAGCCCTGACGGTTTTTCCATCGTCATTCATTCGCATATAAAATGCCTTGATTTCTTTTGGATAATCTGTTAATATTACCGGTTTTTTGAAATGCTTTTCTACTAGATAGCGCTCGTGTTCGCTTTGCAAATCAGCACCCCATCCTTCTATCGGGTATTGAAATTTCTTTTCTTTATGGGGCTTTGATTTTTGTAATATTTCAATGGCTTCGGTATATGATATGCGCTCAAATTTTTGTTCGGATACAAACTGCAACCGATCTAGCAATGTCATCTCATTTCGCTCTTCTTTTTTCTTGTTTTTTTCCTCGTCTATGGCGCGTTGATTTAAAAATTGTAAATCGTCGGCACAATGTTCAAGGGCATATTGTATGAGATATTGTAAATTGGCCTCTGCTAAATCCATGTTGTCGTGAAGGTCGGCAAAAGCCACTTCGGGCTCGATCATCCAAAATTCGGCTAAATGCCTGGCAGTGTTCGAATTTTCTGCCCTGAATGTCGGTCCAAATGTATATACCTTGCTCAGCGACATGGCGGCTAACTCAGCTTCTAATTGCCCCGAAACCGTGAGATGTGTTTGCTTGCCAAAAAAATCTTCTGTATAATCTACTTCACCCAAAGGCGTAAGTGGTGGTCGAAGCGGATCTAAAGTAGTAACCCTGAACATTTCACCGGCGCCCTCGCAGTCGCTGCCTGTGATAATGGGTGTATGAATATTGAAAAATCCACGGTCATGAAAAAACTTATGCATGGCGTATGTCATAGCATGGCGTATGCGAAACACGGAACCAAAAGTATGGGTGCGGAATCGGAGATGCGCTTTTTCACGCAAAAATTCCAACGAGTGGGCCTTGGGTTGCAGCGGATACACTTCCCCTTTTTCAGGATCTGCTTCTGCGTCACCCAATATTTCTATACGTTCAACTTGCACTTCTACTCGCTGACCCTTTCCCAACGATTCTGTCAATATGCCATCTACGCTCACACACGACCCGGTTGTTATGCGCTTCAGCAGTGCCTCGTCTGTTTGCTCATAATCTACTACACATTGCAGTTGATGTATGCTGCTTCCGTCGCTGATGGATATAAAGCGGTTGCTGCGAAATGTGCGAACCCATCCTTTGATGTGAACCCGTGTACCAAATGCAGTATCTTGTAGCAGCGTTTTTATTGTTTTTTCAGGCAGCATGGTGGCTTACATTAAGGGTGCAAAAATAATAATATTCCTAATCTAAGTATGCTCCAGCCAACTTAACACAATATCGTCGCCAAATCCAATCCTCCCCAATTGCCCGAACTCATCAACAATGCCGAATGTTCATCCTGTCGTAATTGCTCAAAATAGCAACGTAATTCTTCAGGGTCATTTATCACGCGTATTGCGGTATTGGCAAATCCCGATTTGATATCTTCAGCACTTATGGCATCAAGCTTTTTATGTGCCAGTGTCTGCGGATTATAATAAACCACGGCCTCCGATGCGGCATCCATGCATCCCGCATATTGAGGCAAAAAATGCTTGTTCAAACTGCTGAAGGTGTGCAATTCCATCACACACACCACCCTCCGGTCGGCAAATTGCTGCACAACCGCCTCAATCGTGGCTTTTAGCTTCGAGGGAGAGTGGGCAAAATCACGAAACACAAATCGCTTATCGTCCTTATAAAGGGTCTCAAGCCGGCGCGCCGCACCTTTAAATTGCGAAATACTAGCATAGAAATCGACATCCCCAACCCCCAGTTCTCGACAAACACGGCGCGCCGCCTCCATATTGATGAGATTGTGTGCGCCAAAAAACTGTAATGCCACTTCTTGACCATTTGCAACAGGTATGTGCGTTACACAATTTGTAATGCGGTGAGCCGGTAATCCGTACGACTCAAATCGAAGGTCAGAGCGCATACAATCGGCTACTAATTTTTGCAAATGGGCATCGCCATCATACCAAATTAAGATGCCACCCGATTCAATTTTGTTTACAAATTCTACAAATGCCTGATAGTAACTATCCCATGTCGGAAACACATTGATATGATCCCAAGCAATGCCGCTTAATACAGCTATGTGCGGATGATACAAATGAAATTTGGGCACAGGCTGAATCGGCGAGGCCAAGTATTCATCTCCCTCAATCACTACCACCCCATGCCGTTCGTTAAGCTGCACCATCGTATCAAAACCCTCTATTTGCGATCCCACTAAGTAATCAAAAGATTTATGCTGTTGCCGCAACACGTGCATTATCATCGAGGTAATGGTGGTTTTGCCATGACTGCCCCCAATTACCACTCGCTTCTTGTTTTTCGATTGCCAATACATAAAGTCAGGATACGAATACACGGGTATGCCCAATTTTTGGGCTGCCAGCAATTCAGGATTATCGCTGCGGGCATGCATCCCCAAGATGATGGCATCTATATCGCACTGAATGGCTTCTGCAAACCAGCCCGTTTTTTGGGGCAACAACCCCGCTCTTTGCAGCCGACTGTAGGAGGGCTCAAATATCTCATCGTCCGAGCCCGATACACTATGCCCCTGCTGATGCAGTGCCAGCGCTAAGTTATGCATTGCCGCTCCGCCAATCGCTATGAAATGTATTCGCATAATTTTTTTTGCTAAATAATAACGATTCTCCCCATGTTCAGCACCTCCTTTCTCAGAGTTTTAAACAACGCTATTTCAATCCCATGATTATGAAAAATAAAAATTGTATATTTGTGCCCTCAAACGGAGGATGTAGCTCAGCAGGTTAGAGCATCAGATTGTGGTTCTGAGGGTCGTGGGTTCGAGCCCCATCTTCCTCCCCTAAATAATAAACCGCTTCGGCGGTTTTTCTGTTTTTATTTGGGCGCCCGCCCCGCTCTTACAATCGCGGGGCGCCGGGCTATGCAGGGCTCCGCTTCGCTACGGTGCTACGCACCGCTGCCATTGGGCAGCGCCCTTCCTATCCCTGTCGCAAAACAGCCACCCCCCCCACCTCTACGTCTGTAGTATGTAGCCAAGCAGGGCGTTAGCAACTACTAACTTCATAACCATTCCATTTCTGACAAACACAGTTTGGCATTTGCAATTAATTTTTTTTACTTATTTGCATGATATCAAAAAAATAAATATATTGCAAAACTAAACACTAACTCAAAACATGCAAATCAATCATAATCAAGTATTTAGTGGGGGGGGGTAAAATATCTTCATCCGCCGAGTTGCCGCAAGGCAACTAATACAACATATCATCCAATCAACGGCATCCAATACAAGTGTTTCGGTATCCATTGCATGCAAGTTGTGGGAGTGTAACCAACCTCTGCCCCGAAGTGAGGAAGGAAAAGAAATCTGAAAAGATGTTCAAATCCATTTTAATTATTCTATTTCTGATGTGTAGCCGGTTATTGATACCCGGACAGGGAAACCTTGTGCTCAACCCAAGCTTTGAAGAGTACTATCAATGTCCTTATGAAGGTAATCAAACCGATTTTGCAAAATTCTGGACTAATCCTGCGGCAAGTTCGTCTGATTATTATAATTCTTGTGCTTTAATTGGATTTGTGTCTGTTCCCCTTAATTTAAATTATTCAGGATTTCAACCTGCACGCACTGGAAACGCTTATATGGGGATGGTAATGAATGGGCCTGGCACAAATGATCAAGCACCAAGAGAATATATTCAAGGCCAACTATCCTGCCCATTGATTAAAGGGTATAAGTATTATGTGGAATTCTATACAAACTTAGTAAATGCATGTCCGGTTGCTACAAGTACTATGGGGGTATATTTCTCGACTTATCAAATAGACACCAACCTTACATACGAGCTCCCCTATATTCCACAAGTACAAAACGAACCTTCCAACATTATTTCCGATACCCTGAACTGGGTAAAAGTGTCAGGTGAATTTATTGCAGCAGGAGGAGAACAGTATTTTATCATCGGTAATTTTTACCCTGACTCTTCATCTGTAATTGATACCATTTATCCTGAAAACATTATTCCGTTTGATGATGTGGGATATTACTATGTAGATGATGTGTCAGTGATATTGATAGATTCTATTACTTACGAGTTTAGCGCACCCAATGTATTTACACCCAATCATGATGGCATTAACGATGCTTTTATTATTCATACCGATAGCGTGGTGGATATGCAGCTCACTATTTATAATCGTTGGGGAGGCATCGTTCAGCAAATTGATGGTTTAAATCATAGTTGGGATGGTTATACACTATCCGGAAGCGAAGCCATAGAAGGTATTTATTTTTATGTGGCGATTCTCACTCTACCCGGATGTAACACAGAAATCAAAAATGGGTTTGTTCATCTTTTCAGGTAAAAAGAGTTTTATCTAAAAATGATGAATCATGAAAAAAGTAATAAATATTTATGCGATTGCAACATTATTGTTTTTGTTTGCTGATATTATTGATATGTATGGACAAAGTTCATCAGCCAGTAATAATTATCAAACTAATTATTTCTTAGGATGGAATACAACAAATGGTTTAAATCCTTTGCAAATCCGCACCAACAATTTAATGAGAATAACAGTTAATGGTAATCTCAACTACAATGGTGCATACTTTCCGGCGCCTGGATTTTTTGGATGGCTAACGGCCAATTATCCCACCTACACACTTGGTGCGGGTAACAAACCCTCGGGCTTTATTGGCATTAATACCGACAAGCCGCAAAGCCGGCTGCACATATCGGGAGTAACAACGGTTGGCCCGGGCACCGGCTGGCGCCCCTGGATGCAGAATGGCGTGTTTATGAACGAGCGCAGCAACAACATGTACGTGGGAATGTATCACCTGCCAACCGCCTCAAGTGAAGATGCCGTGATGAACTGGGGCGATGACGGTGCCGGAACAGGCAACCGGCTACGGGTTATATTTACCCCCACTACCGGAATATTACCCGGCACGCAGCCCCTTCATGTAAAAGATCAGGAAATGATGTAGTTTTGTGTGAATCGCAACGTGGGTATTGGCGATTTTATCAACTTTACTACCGGCCCACAAAGCCACCTGCATCTGCACAATGCCTTTGCCGATAACGATTACCTTCAAATTACCAGCACCACAAGTGGCGCAGCCGGAACTGACGGATTACGCCTTGGCATAACCGGCACAAACAACGAAGCACACATCCGCCAACAAGAAAACAGCCATATCCGCCTGTTTACCAATGCGGCCACTGCCCTCAACGAGCGTATGCGCATAACACAGATCGGGGCACCGGGCCTAAACAATCCGGGCGCAATAGCCAACAACCTGACACGCATCAGCATTAGCCACGATCCCTCTAATCCGGTTAGCCAGCCCCTGAGTTTGCTGCATTTGGGCTACAATGTTACGGGATTCATCAGTCCACTAAACGGCTGGCGCCCCTGGATGGATGTAGGTGCATATATCTCTCAGGGCACCGATAATATGTATATCGGATTAAAGAAGGAAACGTCCTCCAACCCTAATAATCAGGGCGACAGGTATGATGCCGTCATCAACTGGGGCGACAATATGGTGAATCCTGTGCTGCAAGAAGGTCCCGATAATCTTCGTTTTATCTTTACTTCAGGTGTCAACGACCCATTTGGTTCATCACAAAGCAAAAGTGTAAACGGGGTTGAGGTTATGCGGCTCACGCCCAATAATGTGGTAAACAATCCCAATGTTATTAACAAGCCATCGGTGGGTATAGGCGATTTTACAGCAGCAGCAATCAATGCGAATAACTATGTGGGCGCTACCTTGGATGTAGATGGGGATGCACGCATCCGCAGTGTACAGCAAAATGAAACACTCAATCAGGTATTGGTAAGAGACCCCAATGATTATGGCCGCATGTATTGGAGAGATGCTAATAATCTATCGGGGGCAAATGCCAACAATGGATGCAGCATAGACCCGCTCAATGCCGGCATAGTGCAGTGGGGGCAGGATATCAATGCAGCAGGCAATCCAGCCCAGTTGCTCAACAACCGCGAAATTCCCATGATGGACAATAATGTTTATTTCTTAGGCCAACACCCTACACAGCAAGGCATCAATTCGGTGGGCATCGGGTATCCCAGCTCTGTTGCTCAATTACCGGCTCGGCTCAGCGTATGGGAAAATCCCGGGCAACCGGTTGCCTATCATACAGTCGGTGTTTTAGGGAGAAATTCTTCTGCTTCGCCTATATTAGAGGGTCCTTATTATTATATTGGTGTAGCAGGTATGGCGGATGGGGTTGATCTGCCAGAAAACAAAAACAAGCATATCGGTGGATACTTTTCATCAGACGGAGGGGTAGTAAATTACGGTGTGATGGGCCTGGCAAATACCGGGAACCCTACCAATAGTAATATCAATTATGGTGGTTTTTTTCAGGCGAGTGCAAATGCAAACATGAGTTATAATATCGGTGTATATGGAACTGCCAGCAACGGTTTTCATACACGAGGCGGATTTTTTAGTGGTTCGAACGGTAGTAGTACCACTACCGGTATTGAAGGGAGTGCCAGTGGTTTGTCAACTTCCAGTACTTACTATGCAGGAAAATTTACAAGCAATGCCGTTACCGGTGCTACTCAATACGGTATTTATGCCGAAGCACCCATTGACTCCGGTTTTAGCTATGCCGGTTGGTTTCAAGGAGATGTACATGTAACCGGTACTTTCACAAATCCTTCTGATGCAGTGATTAAAACCAATGTTCAATCGCTGAATAATGTATCTCAGCAATTACAACAACTGCAACCCATCTCATTTGAGTACAGCAACGCTGCTGTACCACAACTAAACCTTAGTGCCGGTAGTCATTATGGGCTGATAGCACAACAGGTAGAACAGGTTTTTCCTCAACTGGTACAAAATACCCGGGTTGCTCCGGTGTACGATTCGCTGGGACAGGTAATTCATGCGGCGACAACTGTAAAAAGTGTCAACTATATAGAAATCATTCCTCTGCTGATTGAAGCATTTCAGGAGCAGCAGCAAAAAATTGTCCAGCAGGATTCACTCATGCAATCCATGCAACAACAATTGCAACTACTTACAGGGATGATAACCAACTGCTGTAATCAGGCGCAACCCATGCAAACACCGGTCAACAACAACGCCCAGCCTTATATTCAACACGAATATACAATGGAAGTTACCCTGCGCAACGACGACATGATAGTACTCAACCAAAATGCGCCCAACCCTTTCAAAGAACAAACCACCATTAGCTGGTATTTGCCCGAACGGATACAACGCGCCCAACTCATCTTTACCAACAATTTAGGACAGGTTATCCAAATGACTGATATACGCGAAACCGGTCATGGCCGTATGATAGTATATGCCGACGATCTCAGCAGCGGCTTATACAATTATAGCTTGGTGGTGGACGGAAAAATTGTGGAAACAAAACGCATGATTAAAGTGGATTAACACCCCTTTCAGTAAAAAAAACAAGGAGCCGGAATAATTCAATTATTTCGGCTTTTTTTTGGATGGGCAAAAAGACATTCAGGATAAGACAGCAGCATGATAAAATGCTGCATCATCATCGGGCATAGTTGGTTAATAACAGCCAAAAAACACAAATAATTAAAATGAGCAGAATAAAAATCACCATTAACAAATTTTTTTTCCGAAACATAAAAATTGAGTATATTTAAATTTTTATTTTAATTGAAATATGAAAAACCAACGGCTCGTTTTGCATGCGATATTTTTCGTTTCAGCAGTTTTATATTATCATACAAACAATGCTGCTACCTTTACAGTAACGCATACCAACGATAGTGGCCCCGGCTCTTTACGCGAAGCCATTAATCAAGTGAATGTTAATCCCATGCAAGCAGATAATATCGTGTTTAATATTCCTACAAGCGATCCCAACTATGATGCAGTAACAGGTGTTTTCACCATTACTCTTTCTACACTTTTGCCTACCATCAACAGCATTTCTGTTTCAATTGACGGCTCTACTCAAACAATAAATCAAGGCAATACCAACCCATTTGGACCTGAAATTCGTGTCAGAAGTACCGCCGGTCATACGTATTGTTTTGCATTTCCTTTATCGGGCGGGTCGTTGAATGGTTTTATCATCAACGGTTTTCTTTATGCTGTTACCATCACTAAGTTTCTTACTTATCCCAACGGTAGTTGCACGGTTTCGGATTGCTATATCGGGGTGAACTATAATGCTACATTGGCCGATGCAAATGATATAGGTATCGCCATATTAGATGCAAGCAATAATACCATTCGCGATAATATTTTGTCAGGCAATATTACAACGGGTATCGGCCTCCGCAAATCCAACAATAATATCATACGTGGAAATAAAATTGGCACCGACCGTACTGCGATGTTCGCTATTTCTAATTATTATGGTATTGCTATTGATTCATCTGCTAACAATATCATTGGTGGAAACAGCGCCACGTTTCGCAATATCATTGGCGGAAATAGCTATGCCGGTATCGCTATCAATTCTTATCTTTCTACAGGTAACAGTATCAAAGGAAATTATATTGGCATCAATGCCAATGGCTTGTTGCGCAGCGATACGATTTCAAACTATTATGGCATAGCCATCAACGAAAGCCCTGGCAACACCATCGGTGGTACCACAGCAGGTGAGCGCAATATCATATCAGGAAACATTGATGCAGGCATTGCCATGCTGGGGGCAGATGTTAAAAACAACAGCATCAAAGGGAATTATATCGGCACCAACATTACCGGCAGCGATAGCATACCTAATGCAAATGGCATCCTAATTAGTGGGGGTTCGCAAAACGCTATTGGCGGTGGTGCTGCAGGCGAGGGGAACGTGATTTCGGGAAATACTTTGGCCGGCATGGTGCTGACATACTCAGGCACGCGAATGAACACCATCAAAGGAAACCTGATAGGAACAAATGCTTCAGGCACAGTATCGCTAAGTAATCATACAGGCATTTATATCAAAAGCAACGCAAACAAAAATACGGTTGGCGGAACAACAGCAGGTGAGCGCAACATTATTTCCGGAAACATAGAAATGGGTTTAATAGTGGAAGCATCTGACAGTAATATTGTCATCGGAAATTATATAGGCCCTGATATTACCGGCATGAATGCTTTCAAATATGCCAACGATACGCTTATTCAGGCCAACGGACTGATGTTTAATACTGGGTCAAAGCACAACATAGCGGGCGGCTATACCGCTGGCGAGCGTAACATCATTTCCGGCAATCGCATTTATGGTCATGATATTTACGGCAATTCATCTTATAATTATACGATTGGCAATTATATCGGCGTGGACGTTACGGGCAACAACCCTCTGCCCAACGCCACGGGCATTTGTGTGGATGGGGGCTCTCATCATAATCCTTTTATTAATAATGTGCTTTCAGGAAACATGGCCTATGGGATGTTTATCGTTACTACCGGCTCCAATTACAACGAACTGAAAGGTAACAGGATTGGTACTAATGCCTCTGGTACTGCCGCTGTACCCAATCAAATCGGTTTTATTTTTGGTGGGGGAACCAAATACAATACCATTGGAGGCACAACCCCTACCGACAGAAACATCATTTCAGGGAATGTTTTTGCAGGAATTGAATTGGCTGATGTAGGAACTTCTTTCAATCAGATTATTGGTAATTACATAGGCACTGATGTGAACGGAACTACAGCTATCCCTAATAAACATGGGATTGGCTTTGCTTCTAATCCAAGCAGCAATCTTGTGGAGAAAAACCTTATTAGTGGCAATCTCGAAATAGGTATTATCATTTACGAAAGCAGTGATAGCAATCAAGTTTTTAGCAATATGATAGGCGTTGCAGCCGATAGTATCACGCCATTGCCTAATCGCCGAGCCGGTGTGGTTATAACGCTTAACGCTACTCACAACCAAATCGGTATGCCCGACAAAGGAAACATCATAGCATATAACGATACAGCGGGTGTTGTGGTGGCCGGCAACGGAACATTGTTTAATACCATTTCGGCCAACCGCATTTTTGCCAACGGTATCATGGATATTGACCTTGAACCTTTTGGGGTGAATGCCAATGATGGAGGAGATGCAGATGGCGGACCCAATGAGGGCATGAATTATCCTGTAATAATGAGCGCCACAAACGATACTGCAAATAATGGTATCTTCATTACCGGTGTCATAGATTGTAACTCATATGGTGGGCCTGCCGGCATCCGTATTGAGCTTTTTAAATCTGATGCTGCAAACATGTTTAATCATGGTGGCGCAATAACATATCTCGGGCATACTTTTTCAGGAAGTTCGGGCGAATGGACTTTCATGGGTACAGGTGCAAATGCCGGCGATGAAATTACTGCCACTGCAACCGACATCATGGGCAATACCTCGGAGTTTGCTGCCAATTTTGGGATGGTTATTTCGGTTGAAGAAAAATTTCTTAATGATGTTTTCAAAGTTTATCCCAATCCCGCATCCGATCAAATTAAAATGGAGTTCTCTATTGACCAAGAAAAACAAATTTGCATACAAATATTTTCGCTTGATGGAAAACTGATCACACAATTGGAGAACAAAATTTTCTCTTCTGGAGATCATGTCCTGCTATACAACCTATCGCAGCTAGCTGTTGGGTTTTACATGATTACATTATCAGACCAAGAAGGGTTGATTGCCAGAAAGAAAATTGTAATGATGAGATAAATTGATTTTGAGGTGTAGGAGAGATGAAATAAGCTAATAAGGAAAAGAAAGAAATTGAAGTATTGCGTTTACGAAGGTAATAAGGTTTGAAATGACGGATAAATCGGCAACAATGATTTATATAGAGCAGTAGGGAATTAAAATCAGATAAAATCAAGAAGCAAAGCGTACGAATAAACACAGCAACATATCTTAGTAAAGTAGAAATAAAACACGAAACGTACCTTATTACCTTAGTAAAGTAGAAATAAAACACGAAACGTACCTTATTACCTTAGTAAAGCAGAAAAAATTAGCAATGAATTCGGTATCAAACAAAGCAATGAATCTATCAAAATTAATTTTATGGTTTACCATATTTAGTTTATTTTCTTTAGTTGCAAAAGCAGCAACCTATACCGTAACGAATACGAACGATAGTGGAAGTGGCTCATTACGCAAGGCAATAACTGACGCTAACATAACGCCTGGTAGCCATATCATTGTGTTTAATATTCCGACAAGTGATGCCAATTATATTACCTCACAGGGCGTTTGGAAAATAACACCATCATCCACGTTACCCATTATTATGCGGAGCAACTTGGTTATAGATGGCACAACCCAATCGGCTAATCAAGGAGATACCAATCCATACGGACCGGAAATCATGCTTGATGGGAATTATCAACCCGGTTCTGATTTTGCTTTTCATCTTTATAATGTAAACAATGTTACAGTGAGGGGATTTATCATTGGCAGATTTACGATTGGCATTTCAGTTACAGGCAGTAGCTGTTTCAACAATTTCATAGTAGGTAATTATATAGGTTGTAATTATAATGCTACTGACACGTTAAGCAACATCAACGGCATTGAAATCATGGTTGCACACAGCAACACAATTGGAGGCAGTACATTATCTGATCGCAACATTGTTTCCGGCAATAACCATGTTGGCATTCGCATAGCAAATTCGAACAATAACATCATCAAGGGTAATTATGTAGGTATAAATCGAACGGGTGATGCGGCTGTACGCAACTACGATGGTATAAGCATAGAGGGCACATCAAAGTATAATACGGTTGGCGGATATTCCGTTGCAGATCGCAATTATGTTTCCGGGAATATAGCATATGGGATACCGGTTTTTGGCGCAGGTTGTGATTACAATTTAATCATTGGTAATTATGTAGGAACTGATATTACAGGCAATATTTCTATTCCTAATACATACGGCGTGCTGTTTGACGATGGGGCAAGCAATAATATGCTAGGGGGTTACCAGTCGGGAGCAGGCAACCTGCTTTCCGGCAATTCCGGTTATGGTGTTTTTCTTTACAATCCCGGCACACAGCGCGACAGTGTTATAGGCAATCTTATTGGCACCAATGCTGCAGGAACAACAGCCCTGCCCAATGCCAACGGCATAGTAGTTGACGGGCCCAGCTTTAATCATTTTATTGATGGCAATGTTATTTCGGGCAATCTGCAAAATGGTATAGTGTTGCATCTTTTGGGCACTGATAATAATGTGATGGTGCGCAATAAAATTGGCACAGACATTAGCGGGGTTTTCCCTATTGGCAATGGCTTTGACGGTGTTCGTTTGGGAGAAGGCCCTCGATACAACTTAGTAGGAAGGCCTGGAGAGGGCAACATTATTGCATTTAATGGCGGGAGTGGAATTACTGTTATGACGGCTGCGGAGCGCTATAACTCATTTACTGAAAATTCGATTTTCGGGAATGGTGGTATAGGAATTGACTTGTACCCTGCCGGTGTAACATTAAACGATACGGGTGATTTTGACACAGGCCCCAACGATTTGCTCAATTACCCTGAAATACAAAATGTTTCTTATAATACGATTTCGGGCGTTACAACCATTTCAGGAATTATGGATTTTGCGCTGAGTGGCGGCCCGGCGGGTATTAAAGTTGAGATTTTTAAATCTGAAAATGCACAGGGGAAGGAATTTCTCGGATTCACATCAGTAGATGCATTTGGCAACTGGTCTTTCGATTGTGCAGGCCTTTTGCCCACAGATAAGGTTACGGCTACTGCTACGGATTTGTTGGGAAATACTTCAGAGTTTTATTTTGACTCATCATTGGTAACATTGGTTATAGAGGAAATTTCTGCTTATCAAATTTCTATTTATCCCAATCCCACAAGTCATATTCTTAACATATCTCAATTACCTGAATCATTTAACGGGGAAGTTTTCATTTATAACACATCAGGCAAATTGATTTTTTCTAAAAAATTTTCTGGCACAGATTTTATTATAGAAACCGGTCATTTAGAAACCGGGATTTATCTTATTCAAATACTGGATATCAATGGGGAAGGAATATCTAAGAGATTTATTAAATGCCCATAAATTGACTTGGTGTATTATTATTTTATACATAATAATCTATATAAATGGGATATTTTATGAAGCCATTCAATATGATTTCATATAAACGAATAACATATATCGTATAAATTAATTTCAACATAAATCAAAATGAAAACAAGAATTAGCAGTATTTCAGTAATCAGTTTTTCACTATTTCTCAATGCAGTTATTTCATCGTTTGTCAATGCACAATCGATAGCAGCTGGAGCAAATCACTCCATTTTTCTATGCAGCAACAGTACGCCGATGATTAGCGGTTCAAATCTTTTTGGGCAGCATGGAAATGGTACATCAGATTTCACTGCACACCCAAATCCTGTTGCCGTTTCGTTAACCAACATTAAAGCCGTGTATGCAGCAAGTTCGCACTCCATTTATTTAAAAAATGATGGTACCGTTTGGGCGTGTGGCAATAATGGAGATGGTGAATTAGGCAATGGGACAACTGCTCATCAGCCCAATCTCATTCAAGTTAACATTAGCGATGTAATTGACATTGCGGCAGGACAAAGTCACACCTTGTTTTTGAAAAGCGACAGTACTGTTTGGGCCTGTGGTCATAACGATGATGGGCAGCTAGGAGATGGTACGATTATAGCCCAATCAACACCATTTCAAATTCAATCACTTAGTGGAATCATTGCTATTTCTGCAGGGGATGCCCATTCGCTTTTCTTAAGAAGTGATGGATCTGTTTGGGCTTGCGGATACAATCTCAGTGGGCAGCTTGGCGATGGAACAACGGTTAACAAACATATTCCTACACAGATTACTTCGTTAAACTCCATTATTGCAATAGATGCCTCTAAAGACGGATTCCATTCATTATTTTTAAAAAATGATGGCACGGTATGGGCATGTGGCCTAAATAGTGACGGGCAGCTTGGCGACGGAACAACATTAAACAAACTAACACCCGTGCAAGTGAATACAGTAAATAATATTATAGCCATTTGTGCAGGTTCAGAGTTTTCTTTGTATCTAAAAAATGACGGCACGGTGTATTCATGTGGTTTTAATAGCGAGGGGCAATTGGGTGATGGCACAATGATAGATAAATCATCACCTGTACTAATAAGCTCTTTAAATCAGATTGTTGATATTGCAGCAGGAGATAATCATTCGCTTTTTTTGAAAAATGACGGGACTGTTTGGGCTTGTGGTCGCAATGATAAAGGACAATTGGCTGATGCGACAACAGTTGACAGATCTACACCTATACAAGTGTCGGGCATTTGTGCTATTTTATCTGTTTCCGAATTTGATTTAGAGAACAGTGCGAATTTTTATCCCAATCCGAGCAATGGTATTTTTTCTATCAAATCATATACGCAAGGGAGTGTTGTTCTTTTGTATAACATGCAGGGCGTGTTGATTTTTTATAAAGAATTAGATGGTGAACTGACAAATATTGATTTGAGGGGGTTTGCCAAAGGCGTTTATTTTTATCAAATTAGAAACCAAGCAGAAGGCATACAATCAGGTAAGATTATTTTTCAATAGACAAGCGCATGGTTAATTTTCAATATTGACAAATTTCCTGTTAACAGAAAAGACATGAATGAAGGCAAGTTGGCAGAACTTGTCATTGAAGTTGCGTGAAGGATAGGAGCGAAAAGCCCACAGCGTAGCGAGGACTTGTAGCGGATAGCCTGACCCGAAGGGGCACGCCCAAAAACATTTGCGTTTATTTATTATGAGGAAGCGTGATTTTTTTATCGAAAGAGATATATTGTTTTTATAATTCAGTATTTTCCATTTAGAGAGAGGCAAAGCAAAATTTTTTTAAAGAAGCAGTTTTATGACTTGCATAGCGGCAGAAGGGATATGTGTGCCGGGGCCAAAAACGGCAGCAACGCCGTGATTAAAAAGAAAAGGATAATCTTGCTGAGGGATTACACCGCCAACAATCACCAGGATATCATCGCGACCTTTTTTTCGGAGTGCATCAATGAGTTGAGGAACTAATGTTTTATGACCGGCAGCCAAAGAAGATATGCCAACGACATGCACATCGTTTTCAATAGCCATAAGAGCTACTTCATCGGGGGTTTGAAAAAGCGGACCCACATCTACATCAAAGCCGATATCGGCAAAAGCAGTAGCAATGACTTTAGCGCCACGATCATGTCCGTCTTGGCCCATTTTGGCAACGAGCAGCCGAGGTCGGCGGCCTTTTTTTTCGGCAAATGTTTGGCTGAGTTGAATAGCTTTTGCAAAAGAATTATCCATACGAATTTCGTTTGAATATACACCAGAAATGGTTTGAATTTGCGCCTTATATCTGCCAAAAACCTTTTCCATGGCATCGCTAATTTCGCCTAAAGTGGCACGTTCTCTGGCAGCAATTATGGCGGCTTCAAGTAGGTTTAGCTGGTTGTCGCTACATGCGTTTGTTAAAGTTTCCAGGGCTTTTTGTACACGTTCAGGGCTACGTTTTTCTTTAACCTGAAGTATTTGTGTTATTTGCTGACGACGCACTTTTTCATTATCAACTTCCAGCAAATCAATTTTTGGTTCATTGTGTGTTTGATACACATTAACACCCAATATTTTTTCCAATCCGGCATCGATACGGGCTTGTTTGCGTGCAGCAGCTTCTTCAATTCGGAGTTTTGGGAGTCCGTTTTCAATGGCTTTAGCCATACCTCCGAGTGCTTCAATTTCGCGTATATGCTCGTATGTTTTTTCAATGAGTTTGCCGGTAAGATGTTCAACATAAAAGGAGCCGGCCCATGGGTCCACAGTACGAGTTACGCCTGTTTCTTCTGCAATAACAAGTTGTGTGTTGCGTGCAATGCGGGCAGAAAAATCGGTAGGCAGGGCAATGGCTTCATCAAGCGAATTAGTATGTAATGATTGAGTGCCACCAAGAACAGCTGCCATGGCTTCAACATAAGTTCGGGTAACATTATTGAAGGGGTCTTGTTCGGTCAAACTATATCCAGAGGTTTGGCAATGAGTGCGTAACATAAGAGAGCGGACATCTGTGGGTTGAAAAGATTTGATCAAAGAGGCCCAAATGTATCGTGCTGCACGCAGTTTGGCGATTTCCATAAAATGGTTCATGCCGGTAGCAAAGAAGAAGGAAAGACGAGGAGCGAAAGCATCAATTGACAAGCCGGCTCTAAGTCCAGTTCGGATATATTCCAGGCCGTCGGCCAAAGTATAAGCCAACTCGATATCGGCAGGTGCGCCGGCTTCGTGCATATGATAACCTGAAATGCTGATTGAGTTGAATTTGGGCATATGGCGTGAGGTGTAGGCGAAGATGTCGGCAATGATACGCATGGAGGGAGAGGGTGGATAGATATAGGTATTGCGCACCATAAATTCTTTGAGAATATCGTTTTGGATTGTGCCGTTGAGTTTTTCAGGCGACACACCTTGTTCTTCGGCAGCAACAATATAAAAAGCCATGATGGGGATAACAGCGCCGTTCATGGTCATGGATACGGACATTTGGTCGAGGGGAATTTCATCAAAAAGTCGTTTCATGTCCTCCACAGTATCTATGGCAACGCCAGCTTTCCCTACGTCGCCCGAAACGCGTGGATGGTCAGAGTCGTAGCCACGGTGTGTGGGCAGGTCGAAAGCCACAGATAATCCTTTTTGTCCGGCAGCCAAATTTCTACGATAAAAGGCATTGGATTCTTCGGCTGTGCTAAATCCGGCATATTGTCGGATGGTCCAGGGTTTTCGTACATACATAGTATGATAGGGGCCGCGAACAAATGGAGGTATTCCCGACAGGTAAGGCAAGTGATGCATGCCTTGTAAATCTTGGCGAGTATATTGATTTTTTATTTCAATGCCTTCAGATGAAATTTTAGTATGTAATGTTGTCGGCTTATGAGATGAATGAGTATGGAGCTTTATTTTATGAAAATCGGGCTTCATAATTTATGCATTTTTTTCGTTGTGGGAGATTTGTTTTTGTACACGCAATTCGTCGAGTTTTTGGCTTAACCTTTCGGGTTTGAGGGGTTCAAAATCAGTTGAGCTATGCACAAAAATATTAGTAGAAATAGGCGTTGTGTTGGGATCAATGATTTCGTCTTTAATGGGATATTTATTGGTACCTACAACTATTTTTTGTCCTTTCTGAAAGGCCTCTTTTTCTTTTTTGTCGTTAGCACTAATTATGCTTTGTATCTTTCCAGTTGTCATGGCTTGTTCGTATCCGCCGACGGATTCGATGTCTAAAAATAGCTTCCAGCTTTTTTCTATAAGTTGTTCAGTTAGTTCGTTAAGATAAAATGATCCGGCAGCAGGGTCAGTAACAAAATCAGCGTATGCCTCATGTCGGAGCAGAAGCGGAATATTGCGAGACAAGCGCAGTGCATGATCGTCGGGAATTTTTTGTGTTTCATTATAGGGTCTGATACAGAGGGCATCACATCCGCCAATCATGGCTGATAGTGCTTCGTTAGCACTACGAAGAATATTGGTGTGAATATCAAACATGGACTTGTTTCGGAGTAAGGAAAGAGAAAAGACAGGAATATTTCCGGCAGCATCATCCCATGCCTGAACGAGGCGTGATAATAAGACCCGACCTGCTCTAATTTTGGCAATTTCCATAAAATAGTCGGAGCCGATACCGAACACTAGTTGCATCCGCGAAACGATGGATTGAGGAGTATATCCCCAGTCAGTAAACCAGTCGAGATAAGCTGCCAACTCAGACAAGCCCAATGCAATTTCCTGCACAGCATTTCCTCCTGCTTCGCGGAGTCGGAAAGGTAAAGCGTGAATGATTCGATATCCAGAGAGATGTGTTTGGGTTTCGTCGAAGATTGAGCGATAAAATGATTCGGAGGAGAGTCGTGGATAATCAATGTGGCCTGTTGCTAAAGCGGTTGAAAGAGGGGAAAACCAAACGGATCCGGCACGTTTGTTTTCGTCAATGCCCACTTGTTGGTAATGATTGATAAGCTGAAAAAGTAAAGAAGGATTTGATTCTCCCATATCAAATGCTGGGGCAAAGGTATCAAGCGAAACCCGTTGCATAAGTTGTTGCCAGTCGTCTATATCGGGTAAAGTAGAGCCGGTAATCCAAGCTGAGTTGGCTCCTTGTGATAAGGCATCCAGCAGGGTTTGATTTGCAGCAATGGCATTGTCGGCATATACGGGTTGAAATATTAATGCCTGAGATAAATTAGAGGGTATGGTAGCGTCCTGTTGTGCTTGTTTTTGTGTGTAGATGGGTTGTATATCAATATCTTCGGGCGTATGAGTAATAAGTGAAGACACGGAATCCTCAGTACCTAAGCTTTTTTTTACATCTTCCCACCACTGTGTTGGTTGGGGAACTTCAAAATCAGAAAAAATAGTATCCATATCTATATGGTAAGACACAAAGTTACAATAATGGCTGATTATCGGGTATATTCCCATGTTGATATCATATAAATGTTTCAATGCCGACTTGGTTGATATGAGAGCTGATTTGTAGGATAAAAAATATGAAGAGAATTTTGTTATGACTTGGAAACGAAATTCTGATAAATCGCATATAACGCATTGTCAGAAGGTTGAAATTAAGCTGAAACCTATATAAGATGAGATTTGCATACAGAAATCTTTTATCTTTGTAACCATCCGGTTACAATATTAGGCGGATATTAATGTGTAGAAACTATGAAAAGAATGAAGAAAATATATGTAGTGATATGGGTTTTGATGATAGTGGCGGGATGTTCACGCCCTAAAGGCAACCCGGTGATAACCGGTCAAATTGAGGGGGGTGCCGGCGAAACCATTTATTTTGAATTGTTGGAGCCCAATAAAGCAACGATAATTGATAGTGCAAAAATTGGCAAGGATGGAAGTTTTGCGCTTTATAAAAAAGCGGCAGGCAAAACCTTTTATCAGTTGCGGGTTGGAAAAATTAAACCCAATAGCAATGTAGCACCCAGTTCAAATATCATGGTACTGGTAACAGATTCAACTGAAATATTAAAGATTACAGCAAAGTATCCTGAGTGTAGTTCGACATATCAAGTAGAGGGAAGTGAAGAAACCAATTTATTGCAAGAGATCAATCATATTATGATGGAGGGGCAGTTGCGTCTCGATTCTTTGAATGCCGCCTATCAGCAAGACCCAGACAATTTTAATGAAAAGGCAGCGAATCAGTTGTTGGTTGAAATCCAAGTAAATCAGGCCCATAAAATGAAAGAATTTGCAGAATTACACAAGGGCAAATTCATTAGTTTGCAAGCTGTTGCCATGTTAAAACCTGAAGACAATCCTGACCTATTTAATGAAACAGCCCAATTGTTGGGATCAAAATTTCCGGATAATGTTTTTGTAAACAATTTTGTTACCATTGTAGATAAATCCACACGATTAGCACCTGGCACATCGGCTCCTGATTTTTCAGTTACAACACCAGATGGCAATCCCATTGGACTAAGCCAATTTAAAGGCAAATATGTTTTGATTGATTTTTGGGCATCATGGTGCAGGCCTTGTCGTATGCAGAATCCTGAACTGGTAGAATTGTATAAGAAGTACAAGGGAAAAAACTTCGAAATTTTTGGTGTAAGTTTAGACCAAAACAAGGAGGCCTGGGTGCAAGCCATTGCGGATGACAAACTCACTTGGGCGCACGGAAGCGACTTGCAATATTGGAATGCAGCGCCTGCCAAACTTTACGATGTGCAGTATATTCCTTTCAACTTTTTGGTTGGCCCCGATGGAACGATTATTGCAAAAAATCTTACCGGTAGCTCACTTGATGCTAAGTTGAATGCGTTGCTTAATTCCAAACCCATGTAATGATGCAGAATGCGATCCTGAACGGGAAGCGCATATATTTTGCCAGCGACTTTCATCTTGGCATACCTGATTACAGGCAAAGCAGGTTGAGAGAAGATATTATAGTGTCATGGATACACACTATTAAACAAGATGCGCTTGAATTACATTTGGTTGGTGATGTTTTTGATTTTTGGTTTGAATATCGCCACGTGGCACCCAAAGGGTTTATTCGTTTGTTGGCGTCATTGGCTCAGCTTACCGACAATGGTATTCAGGTGCATTTGCATACCGGCAATCATGATATGTGGATGTTTGGTTATCTTGAACAGGAAATTGGCATCATTGTGCATCATCAGCCACAGGTAAGAATATGGGATGGGAAGAAAGTGTATATATCACACGGTGATGGATTAGGACCAGGTGATTATAGCTATAAAATTATCAAGCGAATTTTTAGAAATTCATTTTTTCAATGGTGTTATGCCCGACTGCATCCCAATTTGGCTTTTGGTATAGCTCAATATCTAAGCAGGCAAAGTAGAAAAGCCAATTTTGATGCTAATCAATCATATTTAGGTGATGATAAGGAATGGTTGGTGCAATATTGTCAATCGGTTTTAGCAACTACACATTATGATTACATGGTATTTGGGCATCGTCATTTACCAATTAATATTGAAATCAAGGGAAGTACGTATATCAATTTAGGCGATTGGATTCGATATCAAACTTATGCAACCTTTGATGGAGCGTGTATGCAGCTTCATACTTATAGATTGGGCTAATTTTCGCGGCTATATCTGTTAAGCAATTCTTTTTCGACTTGTGTTAAACTTTGAATACCTGATGCATTGATTTTGTCTAAAATTTCATCTAAAGTGGCCTCCCTTTCCCGTTTGATGCTATTATATTGGTCGTCTGAAAGAGGGCGTTTATTTTGGTAAACTTTCATTTTAGCTCGAACCCGAACTTTTTTTCCAAAAACCTGATCGTTGATTCGCACCCAGCCCGAAGTAAGGTCAAATCCTTTTTTAAATAAAATGGCATAAGATAATCCAAACAAAATTCCCAGAATATGAGTGGCATATCCAGCCCATTGCATGTCAGGGGTATGCAAAAGCGCATGGATTGAAACATAAAACAGGGCAATGTATTTAAGTCGAACAGGGCCTAAAAATACCAGATTTAGTGGCAGGTTAGGATACAATACCGTTGTGGCAGCCATGATGCCTAGTATGGAGGCAGAGGATCCGGTAATCATGGTGTGGCTGTGATTAATTTGCAAGTATGGGATTTGCCAAATCAATACCGTAGCAAATGTGGCAAATATGCCTGCATAGAGAAAGAGGGGCAATAATCGTTTGCGACCTAAAAACTCGATGAAGATTCTTCCAAAAATATAGAGAGAAAGGAGGTTAAAAATCAATGGCAAAATTTGCAGATGAACAAAAATGCCTGTGAGTAGTGTATAGGATTTGATAAAGAAATCGGGAAATGAAAGAGGAGTTCCCATCCAAAGCATAGCAGATTGAAAACCCATCATGTAATCAGGCGAAGATCCGGAGGCGAGATAAACCACCAAACGTGCAAATTGCAGAAGAAAAAATACGCTTACAAGCATTGCAATGAGTTGATGCAATGGATTGCCCCCCATAAATGCTCTTCGCATATCTATTGATTCGTTCCGTTTCATCTTAATAGCGTCGCCGTTTAAATAGTCGTTTGCCAAATATAAGCAAAATACCGGTGAGTGCCCCGCCAAGGTGTGCAAAATGAGCAACATTATCACCAGGGCTTCCACCTAATCCAGAGAAGAGAGAAATGGCGATGAGCAGGATGACAAAATATTTTGCTTTCATGGGAATAAGAAAATAGATATAAATCCGGGCATCAGGAAAAAGAAAGGCATATGCCACTAAAAGGCCATAAATAGAACCCGAGGCGCCTACTGTTGGCGGTATGGCTTTTGCTATTTCAGCCCATGGATATATGCCGATGAATTCGTGCATGGCAATAAGCTGGGCTAATGTTTGTGTAAGGCCGGCGCCAATTCCACAAAGCAAATAATAAGTTAAAAATCGACGAGCACCCCAAATATTTTCAATCATGGTACCAAACATCCAAAGAGCAAACATATTAAACAACAAATGAAAGGGCCCAGCAAATGAGTGCATAAACTGATAGGTAACATATTGCGTAGGGATAAAAAAATCGGAACCTGGCATCCATAGTGCCAAATATTTCATCATCCATATACGAATTTCTGTTCCGGCAAAGAGGAATAAGAAAATCAAGCCGTTTATGATTAGCAAATTTTTTACAACAGGGGGCAGGGAGGAGAATCCGGAAGGTCTGAAATAACTCATTTTATCTATTTTTTGAGAATTGTTTATCTACTTCATAGGGCGACATATGCATCATGATGGATTTGCCTGAAGGTGTAGCGTAGGGCATTTCGCATTCAAACAAATCCTTGATTAGCTGTGATATTTCATTGCGGTTAAGTATGATGCCTGATTTAATGGCCATGCGTGAAGCAAGATGCATGGCCATTTGATTACGTTTTTCGGATGCTGAAAACTGGTTAGATTGTCTGAAATGCTCTATCAATTCTTCAATCATCGTTGAGGGTTGCTGTCCTATGGCATCAGCCGGAATGCCACGTATGAGAATGGTTTGTGTGCCAAATGGTTCGATGTTAAAACCAAGCGCAGAAAAATCATTTTGTAACTCCGTAAAGATAGCATAATCAGCCGGTGTTAGTGTTACTGTTTCCGGGAAGAGTTCCATTTGCGAAACTACTTTGTTTTGTGCAATTGCATGAATGATGCGTTCGTATAGAATGCGTTCATGTGCACGATGCTGATCAATTATCCACAAGCCCTCCTCATTAGCACAAACAACATATTGGTTTGACCATTGAAAAAAAGGTAGCGTTGTGGGTTCGACAGGAAATTGGAGATTGGGATGTGTATCTTGTTTATGCTGTATGTACTCAATTTGGTTTAAGTCGGGTGTAGTGGTTTTGTCTTTACCCAAACTGCTAAATCCCTGTGGAGGCCTTTCCGAAAAAGGGTTGTATCCGGGCGTAAGTGTTACACCTGGAATTTTGATTTCAGTTATGTTTTTTTTGAGCGGAGGTGTAAATGCCGGCTCATTTTCAAAATCTAAGCTAGGAGCAATGTTGTATTTCCCTAGGGCATTGCGTATGCTGGAGCGGAGTATGGCATAAATAAATCTTTCATCTTCAAACTTAACTTCTGTTTTAGTAGGATGAATGTTTACATCCAGTTGTGCAGGAGGTACTTCGAGCTTGATGAAGTAACCTGGAAAGGCATCGGATGAAATTAACCCATCAAAAGCATTTTGAACAGCATGGTGCAGATAAGTGCTTTTGATATAGCGGTCGTTTACAAAATAAAATTGTTCGCCTCTTGTTTTCCTGGCAAATTCGGGTTTAATAATAAATCCTGAAATGGCAACTAGCTCGGTTTGCTCGTTTACAGGTACAAGTCGATTGTTGTACGAATTACCCATAAGTTGCACTATGCGCTGACGAAAGGATCCGGACTCAAGTTGATATACATTGGATTGATTATTGAATAATTGCATTTCTATCTCTGGATGGGCTAAAGCAATACGTTGAAATTCGTCGAGGATATGTCGCATTTCGACGGTGTCAGATTTGAGAAATTTGCGACGAGCTGGGATGTTGTAGAATAGATTTTTTACGGTAAACACTGTGCCTGAGGGTGTGCTGCACGGTTCTTGCATCAAAAGCTCACTGGCTTCAATTTCGATTTGTGTCCCGACTGTATCTTCGGGCCTACGAGTTTTAAGGTTAACTTTTGCTACGGCTGCAATGGAAGCCAGAGCTTCACCTCTAAACCCTTTAGTGCGAATCGCAAACAAATCATCGGCTTGTTTAATTTTTGATGTGGCATGTCGTTCAAAACAAAGGCGGGCATCTGTTTCGCTCATTCCTTTGCCATTGTCGGCAACCTGAATAAAGTTTTTTCCTCCGTCTTTTACAGTAACAATGATGCGTGTAGCACCTGAATCAACGGCATTTTCAATCAGTTCTTTAACGGCTGATGCCGGTCGTTGTATCACCTCGCCGGCGGCTATTTGGTTGGCAATTGAATCAGGTAATATATGTATAATATCGGCCATGTTTGGATTCTTCTTTCTGCTACAAAGTTAGTGCATACGCTATAACGCAACAACAAAAAATACGAATAGGTTTATAGCATGAACCAAATGAGTGCTGAGAGAAGAATGACAGCTAATAACACAAATATTTTACGGCGCGATTGTTCGTATCGAGTATGAAATGTTTCTCGACCCCATTTTTCGTCTGCGTACTTGCGAATGGTGTTGCCTGGTTTGTATGACGATTTTTCTTGCCCTTCTGTCCCCTCATCGTCGGGCTTGTAATACATGGGCTTGTATGTGAAATTACGAGGCCTGGCAGTTTTAAATAATGAAAAGCGAGTTAAAAACATATTCTTTTTACTTGTTTCAAAGGTATAAATTTTGCTTCAAAACATAAGTAATTTCCAGTCAGATTTAAGCTATATGGCTATTTTGAATGTTTTTGAACAATGATTTGTTCGGCAACTTGTTCGGAAAGCAAAAGCTCTTTGCCTTGCACTTCAAGCACAAAGCTGTAATCATAATCATATTGTTTAATAACTCTAAATATAGTACCTGGTGTAAGTTTGATACTGTCAATATATTTCAAAAATTCGGGAGTGTGATTAGAAACACTTAATACCGAAGCATAATTACCTGGCGTTAAATTGCTAAGCGTTTCGCCATCAGCAGGAGAAATATTACCGTCTTTGTCAGGAATGGGGTCGCCGTGTGGATCTTGATTGGGATGTCCTAAAAATTGATCGAGTCGCTGAATGAGTGTTTCTGATTGAATGTGCTCTAATTGCTCTGCTATTTCGTGTATTTCGTCCCAGGCAAAATGAAGTTTATTAACCAAAAAAACTTCCCAAAGTCGGTGTTTTCTAACTACTGATAGGGCTATTTGTTTGCCTTTTTTTGTAAGCGTGGCTCCTTGATATTTTTTATAACGAATCCATTTTTTTCCCGACAGTTTTTTCATCATGTCAGTAACGGAAGATGCACGTGTGTTCATCTCTGCTGCTAAAGCATTTGTTGAAACGGGTTTTTGGTGTTTGCCGCCCAATTTAAATATGGCTTTTAAATAATTTTCTTCGGCATATGTTGCCATGCAATTGATTTCTTATGTTGAAATTAATACCGAAAGGTAATACATTTCTTTAATTTCGCATTTCTTTAGTTCGTCGTTTGGATTATCGTTAATTAATTTTCAGAGCATGAATGCATCTCTTAATATTGGCATCGTTCTTTATCCTACGTTTGGGGGAAGTGGTGTAGTGGCGACAGAATTGGGTATGGCTCTTGCCAAAAAAGGACATCAGGTGCATTTTATTTCATATAGCCAGCCAGTAAGGTTAGACAGGTTTGTGCAGAATGTGTTTTATCATGAAGTGAACATCCCAGCATATCCTCTTTTTGAGTATCATCCATATGAAACGGCCCTAACAAGCAAGATAGTGAATGTTGCCCTGCACGAAAAGTTGGATTTATTGCATGTGCATTATGCCATTCCGCACGCCTCGGCTGCTATCATGGCTAAAAATATTCTTGCCGATAAAGGGATGTCGTTGCCTTTAGTTTGCACATTGCACGGAACCGATATTACATTAGTGGGGAAAGATAGTTCATATAAGCCGGTTATTAATTATTCCATCAATCACTGTGATATAGTGACCGCTGTTTCGGATAGTTTGAAGCGGGATACATATAAGCATTTTGAGGTATCAAAAGCTATTCGTGTTATTTACAATTTCATTGATGTTGCTTTATATCGCCCTTCGCAGCAGGATTGTATTCGAAAATTTGCAGCCCCTAATGATGAAAAAATTATCATGCATGTTTCAAACTTCCGTCCAGTTAAACGCATTCCTGATATTATTCGTGCTTTTGCGATTATCCGAGAGCAGGTGTCGTCGCGCTTGGTTCTAATTGGCGACGGGCCCGACCGCCAGACGGTAGAAGATTTAGCTTCAGAGCTGGGTGTTGCAGACGATGTGTTATTTTTGGGGAAACTCAAATCAACCGAAAACATATTACACTGTGCTGATTTATTTGTGTTGGCTTCTGAGGCAGAGAGTTTTGGCGTATCGGCGTTGGAGGCCATGGCATCAGGCGTTCCGGTAATTAGTTCAGATGTGGGCGGAGTGCCCGAAGTGCAAAAACATGGTGAAACGGGATTCCTTTTCCCTATTGGCGATTTTGAAACATTAGCACGTCAATCCATCCTTCTACTTAAAGACCCATTATTACATGCTCGATGTAGTAGGGCTGCCAAAGAAAGAGCGGGCCTTTTTGATATTCATACTATTTTGCCTCAATACGAAAATTTGTATTACGACTTATTGAAGCTTAGATAGGGATAAAGAAGTTTTTATCAAAAACAATTAGCACATTGTCTGAATATTACCATATGCCTTAAAAAGGATTAATTGAATAGAATAACACAGTATTTTGAGTTTTTCCAAAAGGATTGTGCATCATTAATTACAATTTTTTCAATTTTTCCTTCAGAAGGCACTAAGCTATATGAGCCAGATGGGTGCGAAGATTTAATGGTGATTTTCCGGTTACCGGTTTTAATTTCTTTGAGATTGCGCAAATCACCTTTTGTGAAGTAATCGAGATTTACGTCGGCAGAAAGTTTTGCTCCTGCTTTTACAGAAAACGCCCCCCCTTTATCCAACACTTTGTTATCAACCAGTTCTTTAAAAGTACCCATAACAAAATATACGGTATTCAGTTCTTCTGTTTGTTTAAGGATGGTCTCTTTGTTGTCTTCGTTTTCTTTGCTCAAATTGTCGTATGAAGCGGTCAGGTTGTCTAATTCAATATTCAGGCCTTCGAGTTGTAATTTAAGTACGGCAATTTCCTTGTCTTTATCTTCGATTTGTTTTTGCAGGGTAGCAATGAGTTTTTCCAATTCAACCATTTTTTGGTCGCTTTTCTTTACTTTTTTTCTTAGCGATTCTAATTTTTCTCTGTTTTCCTGCATCATTTGATCAATAAGCATGATGTCTTCTTGTATCAGGGTTTTTTTGTCAGCAGCAATTTCGCCACTCATGGATGCGGATTTTGAAATGGCACCTTCTTTTCTTTTTACTTCTTCCAACGATTCGTAAATTTCGTTCAAATCGCCGATGTATGTATCAACGGCAGCTGATGATTCGGCCTGCAGATTTTTTAAGCTGTCAAGCTCACGTTTCATTTGATCCGTATTGGCTTGAGAGCCGCCGCCACAAGAGAACAAAATAAAAGGAGCAAGTAAAATCATTAGTTTTTTCATGGTTGTATTTTTTTTCAAAGGTAATGAGTATTTGCAGTGCAAAAAAAGAAGTTGATTGTTAAATATTAATAACAAGGAATCAGGACTGGTGTTTGCCTGCAAGCAGATATAAAACAGCCATTCTGACGGCCACGCCGTTTTCTACCTGTTCGAGAATGATAGAGTGGCCGGAGTCGGCTACATCGCTTGTAATTTCCACACCACGGTTGATGGGGCCGGGATGCATGATGGTGATGGGCTTGTTAAGTGTATCGAGTTTCTTTTTAGTAAGGCCGAAATGTAAGGCGTATTCTCTGAGAGAGGGGAAGTATTTGAGTTGTTGTCGTTCGAATTGTATGCGGAGCATATTGGCAACGTCGCACCAAAGGAGGGTTTCAATAAGGTTGTGTGAAACGGCAACACCCAGCGATGAAATATGTTTGGGAATGAGTGTGGGTGGGCCACAAACACACACTTCTGCACCCATTTTTTGGAGGCAGTAAATGTTAGATAGGGCAACTCTGGAGTGCATGATGTCGCCTATAATAGCTACTTTTTTCCCTGTGATACTTCCACAGCTTTGTTGTATTGAGAATGCGTCGAGCAGCGCTTGAGTAGGATGTTCGTGTGTGCCATCTCCTGCATTGATGATTTGGGCGTGAGCGCTTTTAGGATATTTTTTTAGCTGATTGGCAAGAAAAATTGCTGCACCGGGATGGGGATGACGCATCACAATCATATCCACCTTCATTGCCAAAATGTTATTGGCGGTGTCAACTAAAGTTTCGCCCTTGCTAACCGAAGATCCAGAGGATGAGAAATTGATTATGTCGGCAGAAAGTCGTTTTTCGGCTATCTCAAAGGAAAGTTTGGTACGTGTAGAATTTTCGAAGAAAAGATTGGCAACGGTAACATCACGCAACGAGGGCACTTTTTTGATAGGGCGGTTGATGATTTCTTTAAATTGAAGAGCAGTTGAAAGAATAAGCTCAACATCTTGAAGGGTTAGGTTTTTTATGCCAGTTAGATGTCGTGTGCTTAAGCTTTCCATGTTTATGATTTAACCGGTGTATAAAGTATGACTTGATCTTTCCCTTCTTGTTCGGCCCATTCAACTTTTACTTTCTGACTGGTAATTGCATCAACAGTAGCGCCAATGTAATCGGCCTGTACGGGTAATTGCCTGCTGAATTTTCGATCTATCAGCACCAGTAATTCAACATTGCGGGGTCTGCCGAAAGCCAAAATGGCATCTAATGCAGCTCTGATGGTTCTTCCAGTATACAGTACATCATCTATCAACACAACATTTTTTTCTTCGATGATGAAATCAATTTGAGTGGCGCTAGGCACCAATGGCTCGTCTCTTCGTCTGAAATCATCGCGAAAAAATGTAATATCTAATATTCCATGTCGAATATCTTTTCGCCCAATAATTTCTGTTAGACGTTTATGAATTCGTTCAGAAAGATAAATGCCGCGGGGCTGAACGCCTATCAAAACAGTATGGTCGAATTGATGATGGTTCTCAATAAGTTGATAGCAAAGGCGATCGAGGGTAATGTTAAAGTGCCTGCTATCAAGCAAAAGTTTTGTATCCATCAAGGGTTTTTTGCTGATGCAAATATAAAGGAATAAAATAAAAGAAAGAGGAAAATGGTTTATTTCTGTCTGAAGAAAATTTCAATGGGCACACCTGTAAAGTCGTAATGGCTTCTGATTTTATTTTCAATAAAGCGTTTATAAGGGTCTTTGACGTATTGTGGCAGATTACAGAAAAACACAAAAGCCGGATAAGCAATCGGGAGTTGGGTGGCATATTTTACTTTAATGTATTTGCCTTTGATGGCCGGTGGAGGTGTTTCTTCAATAATAGGCAAAATAAATTCATTAAGTTGATGTGTAGGGATTCGCCTCTTACGGTTTTCATAAACTCGAAGAGTGGTTTCAAGGGCTTTAAAGATGCGTTGTTTTTCGGGAACTGATGTAAAAAGTATGGGAACGTCTGTAAATGGAGCAATTTTTCTTTCAATGATTTTTTGATAGTGCTCAGAGGTTTTATGGTCTTTTTGCACAAGGTCCCATTTGTTTACCAAAATAACACATCCTTTATGATTTTTTTTTATCAGGTGAAAAATATTCATGTCCTGACTTTCAAAATCTTCAGTAGCGTCTGTCATAAGTATGCACACATCGCTACTTTCTATGGTTCGAATGCTTCGCAGTACAGAGTAAAATTCCAGGTCTTCGTGTACTTTTGTTTTTTTACGCAAACCTGCTGTGTCAATAAGATAAAAATCGAAACCAAAAGAGTTGAATCGGGTGAAGATGGCATCGCGTGTAGTTCCGGCAATGGGGGTTACGATGTTTCTTTCTTCGCCGAGGAGTGCATTTGTGAGTGATGATTTGCCTACGTTAGGACGACCAACAATGGCTATCTTAGGAATATTTTCAGGAGGTTCTGTAGATGTTTTGGGGAGCAATTCTACGATGCGGTCAAGAAGCTCACCGGTACCCGAACCGCTAATTGAACAGACAGGAAAAACCTCATCATGCAGCCCAAATGCATAAAAAACGGCTGTGTCGGGAATTCTATCAAAATTATCTACTTTATTGGCTACTACTAAAACGGGCTTATGGGTTTTGCGAAGCAAATCAGCTACTTGTTCGTCGTAATCAGTAATGCCTGTAGTGGTATCTGCTACAAACAAAATCACGTCGGCTTCATCAATGGCAAGCAGTACTTGTTTTCGGATTTCCTGCTCAAACACATCGCTTGATCCGCTCACATAGCCGCCGGTATCAATGAGCGTAAAGGTTTTACCACCCCAATCACCGGTTCCGTAATGGCGGTCGCGTGTAACTCCGCTAAATTCATCAACGATGGCATCTCTTGTTTCCGTAATTCGGTTGAACAAGGTTGATTTTCCCACATTGGGGCGACCTACAATAGCTACAATATTTCCCATAACGAACAGGCAAAGGTAACAATCAATCTGAGTTTGTTGTACATTCTGTGGATGAGGATGGATTGAAAGTGATTTTTTCATACATTGATTTTCTATCTTTGAAGCCAAAATTTTAGGGCATGTCATCACACGACGACTTATTAAAGAACATCATATCACACTCAAAAGAGTATGGATTCATTTTTCCATCATCAGAAATTTATGACGGGCTCAGTGCTACGTATGATTATGGGCAGTATGGAAAAGAGTTGAAAAACAATATTGAGGAGTATTGGTGGAAAGCTATGGTGCGTATGCACGACAATATTGTGGGAATTGATAGTGCGATATTTATGCATCCTACCGTGTGGAAAGCGAGTGGTCACGTTGATGCTTTTAATGATCCGCTTATTGATAATAAGGATTCTAAAAAAAGATATCGGGCCGATGTGCTGATTGAGGAGTATATCGAAAAGTTGCGTGCCAAAATTCATAAAGAAGTAGAAAAGGCAGCCAAGCGTTTTGGTGATGACTTTAACATGAATCAGTTTGTTGCTACACATCCTCGTGTTGTTGAATACAGCAAACAGATTGAAGTGATTGAATCAAGAATGAAAAATGCGCTCGAAGAAAACGATTTACAGGCAGTTAAACAATTGATTTTGGATTTGGAGATTGTAGATCCAGTTTCAGGAACTCGTAATTGGACGGATGTGCGACAATTTAATCTGATGTTTGCTACAGAATTGGGGTCGGTTAGCGGCGAATCAAGTGTCATTTATTTGCGTCCTGAAACCGCCCAGGGTTCTTACGTCAATTTTCTTAATGTGCAACGCTCCGGTCGTATGAAAATTCCATTCGGAATTTGTCAAATCGGCAAAGCATTTCGAAATGAAATAATTGCCCGCCAGTTTATTTTTCGCATGCGTGAATTTGAGCAGATGGAAATGCAGTTTTTTGTTAGACCCGGCGACGAAATGGAATGGTATGAGTATTGGAAATCAACTCGCATGAAATGGCATCGCAATTTGGGGATGGGTGATGCCCGTTATCGGTTTCATGATCATATCAAATTAGCACATTATGCTAATGCAGCATGTGATATTGAGTTTGATTTTCCTATGGGTTTTAAAGAGATGGAAGGGATTCACAGTCGAACAGATTTTGATCTCAAGGCACACGAAAAATTTAGCAGTCGTAAACAACAATATTTTGATGCCGAACTGAATCAAAATTATATTCCGTATGTGGTAGAGACAGCCATTGGATTGGATCGTATGTTTATGTCGGTTCTTTCAGCATCTTATACAGATGAAAAGTTGCCTGATGGTTCTGAACGCACCCTGTTACGCATTCCTGCTCAATTAGCACCAGTTAAGGTGGCTGTATTGCCTTTAGTCAAAAAAGATGGCATGCCTGAAAAAGCCATGGAGGTATATCACAAACTTAAATTAGAGGTGAATTGTCAGTTTGATGATAAGGATGCAATTGGTCGTCGTTATCGCCGGCAAGATGCCATTGGCACACCATTTTGCATTACCATTGATCAAGACACTCTGCAAGACAATACTGTTACATTGCGTGAACGTGATTCTATGGTGCAGGAACGAATCAGTATTGATCGGTTGGTTTCAGAAGTAAGGGATAAAACGTCTATTACAAAGTTGTTGGCAAATCTAGATTAGTTTGCATTGTTGCCTTCAACCCATAGGATGAGTTCGGGTACAAAAGTGATAATAGCCAGCGAAAGGAAAATAATAAGCATGTACGGTAATGTGGCGGCTACTACTTTTCCAAAAGGACGGTTAAATACGCCTGAAGAAACAAAAAGATTGATTCCTACTGGTGGTGTCAGATATCCGATTTCGAGAGCTAAAGTAAAGACAATCCCAAAGTGAATGAGATTTACATCATACATGCGGGCCATTGGCAACAACAATGGAGCCATAATCAGTATGGCAGAAATTGCATCCATAAATAATCCTACTATCAGAAGCATGCATACCGAAACAATTAGAAATTTAGTTTGAGAAGTTACCCATCCTGAAAGGTTTTCCAATAACCAAAAGGGCACATCTTGAAGAATCAGAAAGCGGTTAAAAACAGCTGCCATCGCGATGATAATAAAAATGGTGCCTAAGATTACAACGGAGTCGTATAATGTATTGGCAATATCTTTCCATCCTGATTTGCGAAAATAAAACAGCTCTATAAGAATTGCATAAACAGCGCCAACAGATGCAGCTTCAGTTACATTATATATGCCACCATAAATACCGCCAATAATAAGAAATGGCATTATCAAAGCGGGAATACTGTTGATGAAGTTTTTACCTAGATTACGCATTGAGAAAGGGATGGTTTGCAATGGATAGCGACGGGCAATAATAAGAGCTAATGCAATGAGTAATGCAGCCGTGATTAGGCCGGGCACAATGCCTGCAATAAATAATTTATTTACATCTGCTCCTGTCATAATCGAAAAGATAATCATAGGAATACTTGGCGGAATGATGATGCCAAGTGAACCCGAAGCAGTAATGCTTCCTATGGCTAATTTTTCAGGGTATCCGTGTGAAAGCATAGCTGGAAACATGACTGAGCCAATGGCTAATAATGTAACAGGAGAAGATCCTGAGATGGCCGCAAAGACCACACAGGCAAGGATAGCGCCAATAGCAAGCCCGCCTTTAATCCATCCAAACATAGCTATCATTAGGTCAATTAGTCGCTTTGCAATTTCGCCTTTAGCCATAACGGCGCCGGCAAAAACATAAAGGGGTATTGATAATAGCGCCGGCTTATTTACAGTATCAAACATGTCTTTGGTAACCGAAAAAAGTTCTACATCGCCAAGTAGTGCAAACAATGCCAAGCTGATTGCGCCAATAAGCAGAAACAGTTGAGACCCGGTAGCGACCAGTATAATTAACAGGAATAAAACCAATGCAACTTCCATAATCAGAGGAGTTGTTTTTTTATAATATCTGCTTCAACGCGTTTTCCCATTCTAATATCATTCCATAGCAATGCAATAAATAGAAAGCGAATGGATGAAATGAAAAAGCTAACGGGAATGATAGCAATCACAACCCACATCGGCAAGTTAAGTACTGTATCAATATCTTTAAATTCAAAACTGATTTTTGTGTAACGGTAGCTCAGTATTCCAAAAATAAAAATTACGATGGCGGCAGTAAAACTTGATATGATATTGAGCAGGTATTTGGTGGCAGGTTTTACGCGGGCTTTTACAAATTCAACTTCTATGTGCCGGATCTTGGATGTGGCAATCTGAAATCCCACAAAACCTAACCAAACCATCAGATATGTGCCTAGACGGTCAATGCCAAAAATGGGGATGTTCCATATGTACCGAGAAACAGTACCCGCAAATACGACAACAACGATAGATAAAATGAGTAGAACAGCGATGACTTTCTCAACTTTTTCGAAAACTGAATTGATTTTTAAATAAGCGGTAGTAAGTTTCATGAACGAATACTACTTAGATGATGATTGATACTCCTTGATTTTGTTTCGAACCAATTTGATGATATGCGAACCGACTTTTGATTCTAATTGTTTATATACAGGTTCGGAGGCCTTTTTGAATTCGTCGCGCTGGGCTTTAGTAAGGGTATTAACTTTTACGCCCAACGCAGGAAATCCTTCAAGTGTTGCTTGGTCTTCAGCTCGAACCAACGAGCGTGATTTGGCTTGCAAGGTAGCGCGTTCAGATTTCACTATTAGCGCTTGTTTGAGGTTGTCGTCTAATTTGTCGTAGAATTTTTTTGAAACCACTATGGCTCCTGGCTGGTAAATGTGTCGAGTAACAGAAAAATAACTTACGCTATTAATCCATCCGGTAGAATAGGAAAAAATAGGAGTTTGATCGTATCCGTCAACCATACCTGTTTTTAGCGACATCAGCACATCTGGAATGGCTAAAGGCACTGCCGTTGAGCCCATGGTCTTATAAAAGTTGATATACACACTTGATTCCTGAGAGCGCATTTTCAACCCTTTTAGATCATTTGGGCCTTGAATGGGCTTGTTTTTAACACCAAAACTTCGCCAACCGTTGGTTCCCCACATAATGAGTATTACGCCTTTGTCTTCAAAATATTTTCCAATCACATCAAAGAGATTATCCATTACATAATCAGCTTCTTTGTCGGATTCAAAAAGAAAAGGTAGTTCGAGTGTTTCAAGTTCTGGTATATTGAGCGCTTCGGCGAGGGCAGCAGTTGAAAAGGCCCCACCGTCAAGCGATCCCATGGCAATACTTTTAATCATTTCCACCTCACCTCCTAACTGACCTCCCAAATACTTTTTGAAAGTAATCTGACCGCCGGATTTGTTCTCTACCTTTTTGACATATTCATTGATGCCTTCTTCCCAAGGACTGTCGGGAGGTATAACACTACCAAAGCGAAATTTATAATTTGTTTGTGATTCGGACTGAAGAATAAACAGCAAGCCGACACATAATGAAACAACAATTTTTTTCATACGGGTTATTTTAAGCATCAATTATTCAAAAAGTTCGTTTGCTTGCGCTAATAGGTCTTTTGCTTTTTTTTGTGCCGAATCGTTTTCTGGAAATATATCGGGATATTTAGAAATGTCTTCAGCCAATACTTCTTCTAGTAGTTTGTTAAATAATTCGCGGTTTTTGATTTTGGCGTGTGTGCAATATGCTTCAGCATACAGTACTTTTGTTTCGAGATAATGAGGTGCAGAAGCAACGCCTTTGTCAAACATTTCTTTCGACTTGGTTGGGTCTTGTTCGCCTGTAATGCTAGGCACTAAAGAAAAATATCCACCAAAGAAACGATATACGCCTCCATAATTAAAATCAGGATCAACAGCCAAAACATGGTCCCACAAATAGCGAACACGACCTTTTACAGAAAGTTTTTTTCCAAATGGCGCAAACTTGGCATAGCGTGCCAGATTGGCTGCTATCCAGTACATGGCCTCGATGTCTTCTTTTGCTACTGATTTAATGGCTTCTTCTTCTTTTTTTGTTTTGCTTATTGCCTCATTATAGCTGGGAACTGTACTCAGCGCTTTTTCACCGGCCGATACGCCTTTGAGATAAATCTCTAATTTGGCATTCTTGTCAGCTTCGGTTTCGCCCTTGAAATAATATGCTCGGGCAACATAAACGGCCACTTCACGATTTATTTCTCGGCTCAATTCTTCCTCACCTATGCGAATACACTCATTGAGCTTGTCGGCCTGTGAGCGCTGAGCAAACAATGATTTTATTTCATCAATCTTTCCTTGTGAGAATGATTGCAATGACGAAACCATGAGCAATGCAATAATGAAATTTTTCATGTACGAAATGTTTAGTTTGCTACAAAAATAGCATTTTTGATGAAAATAGGACAACGGTATTGAGTAAGTTAACTCAGATAGCTGAAAATGAGATGAAAATCCTGAAATCAGTATTCATCTTCATTAAAGAAAAAGTCGTCTTTGGTGGGATAATCAGGCCAAATGTCTTCTATGGATTCAAAGGGTTCGCTTTCGTCTTCGAGCTCCTGTAAATTTTCGATTACTTCCATAGGTGCACCACTTCGCAGGGCGAAATCAATGAGTTCGTCTTTTGTGGCGGGCCAAGGGGCGTCTTCTAAATACGAGGCAAGTTCCAGTGTCCAGTACATAATATTCTAGGTTTAATAATTGGTTTAGTACGCAACAATTCTAAAACAGTTTCTTTTTTAGGGCTGCAAAAATATAGAAATCATCTTCTATCTGCCAAACCCGTGAAAAAAAATTATTATATTTTTTCAATAGAAACTGATTTATAGAGGATTAAGCTTGATTCGAAAGGCCTGTCAGTATAGAAAATGATGGTATGGATATCTGATTTTGTAAATTTCGGCAATCCGATCGTAAACTTTTTGCCTGAAGGCCTCCATATTGGTTTTTTGGGTGGCTGAGATAAAAATGCAGTCGTCGCCAAGTTTCGACATCCAGGTTTTTTTCCAGTCGTCAAGTGTGGGCTCCTTTTTGTTGGTCATATCGTCAGGGTCAAATGATGGATTGATATAATTATCAACTTTATTGAAAACAACAATCGTGGGCTTGTCTGCAGCGTTAATTTCGGCCAAAGTTTGGTTAACTACGGCATAGTGGTCTGTAAATTGGGGATGCGAAATATCTACAACATGCAGCAATAGATCAGATTCGCGAAGTTCATCTAGGGTTGATTTAAAAGATTCGATGAGTTGGGTAGGTAATTTTCGAATAAACCCAACGGTGTCACTAAGAAGAAAAGGGAGGTTCCCGATTACTACTTTTCGTACGGTTGTGTCTAGGGTGGCAAACAGTTTATCTTCGGCAAACACGTCACTTTTGCTTAGCATGTTCATAAGCGTGCTTTTGCCGGCATTGGTGTATCCAACTAAAGCCACACGTACCATTTCCCCTCGATTTTTTCTTTGGGTGAGCATCTGTTTGTCAATTTCTTTTAGTTTGGCAGTGAGCAGGGCAATGCGTTCGCGAATAATACGGCTGTCGGTTTCAATTTCTTTTTCGCCCGATCCGCCCCTTGTGCCTGTTCCTCCACGCTGTCGTTCAAGGTGTGTCCACATCCCTTTTAATCGTGGCAACATATATTTGTAATAGGCCAAATCAACCTGTGTACGAGCATGTGCCGTGCGTGCTCGTTGTGCAAAAATGTCAAGTATCAGATTTGTGCGGTCAAGAACCCGAACTTTTTTATCGTGTTCTTTGGGGTTGAAAATGTTATCTATATTGCGCAATTGGGCAGGCGAAAGTTCGTCATCAAAAATAACACATGCTATTTGATTATCCTCAACAAATTGTTTTAACTCTTCTAGTTTTCCACTACCTATAAATGTACCGGGTAATGGTTTGTCGAGGCGTTGTGTAAACCTTCTTATTGCTTGTATGCCGGCTGTTTCGGCAAGAAATGAAAGTTCGTCAAGATATTCAGTTAGTTTATCTTCCGGTTGTTTGGTATTGGCTATGCCAACCAGCACACATTGCATCGGACGGTCGGCTATTTTTTGTATTTCAATCATGTGGCTTCAGTGATTCTAAATATTCTGCTACTTCTCTAATTTGTTCTGATTTCAATCGCTGTTCAAATGAAGGCATGCTTTTTTTTCCGTATGTTATGATTTCAATTCGTTCGCTAATCGTTAATACGGACTGGCTGAGATCACCGGCACCTAAAACTCTTTTCTTTCCGTTTTCGCCATGACACATCATACATTCATTTTGATAGATGACTTTGCCTGTTTTAACGTGTGAAGTATTATTATTTTCTGTATTGACGGAATAATAGTTGCATGAAAACATGAAAAAGATGCCCACGGATAGAATATACCGACATTTCATAGTGCAAATATATGCATTGCTCAACATACTCTTTACCTTAAATGATCGCTAAAATATTTTATTGTTTAATATTGCATCATGAGTGTCTTGAGGTTTTTTATTCTGATTGTATTTTTGCTTTTCTATTCAGGCATGTACGCCCAGGATGTTTGGTGGGTTTATTTGACCGACAAAGGAGACACATCTCAGGTACAACTTTCTTCATTTTTTTCGGCGCATTCTATTCAGCGAAGAGAGTTGATGCACATTGATTTTGATTATTCCGATTATCCGGTATGTGCCAACTATTTACAGCAAGTTTCTTTTTATGTTGATTCGATGGGTTATAGCAGCAGATGGTTAAATGCTGTTAAGGTGTATGCTGATGCAAAGCAAATAGAAGAGTTAAAAACATTGCCTTTTGTGATGCAAATTGAAAAAATAAATGATGAAGAATATACTGCAATATGCACTACATCCGGAAGAAAGGTACCATTGTTGAAAGCGCTTTCTGAACATCAGCTTAATAGAATTGGACTTCCTTTTTTGCAACAACAAAATTACACAGGCAAAGGCGTTCGTATATGTGTCATTGATGCAGGATTTTTGGGGGTGCCCCAATCGTCAGGTTTTGCGCACTTATTTCAAAATAATCGTATCGAAAAAACCTGGGATTTTATAAAAAAAGATAATCATGTGTATCGAGGTGCTACTCATGGCACTATGGTGTTGTCATGTTTGGCAGGTATGAATGATACTTTACAAACCGGCCTTGCAACAGGGGCTACTTATCTGCTGGCACGCACCGAATCGGTATTTAGTGAAAATCGCAAGGAAGAAGATCGTTGGATTGCAGCATTAGAATGGGCTGATATGCATGGTGCAAACATTGTAAACAGCTCTTTGGGCTATGCAAGTCCTCGATTTGAACGACATGAGTTAAATGGGCAATCGAGATTAAGCCGTGTGGCATCAATGGCCGCTGATAAGGGAATGTTGTTGGTGAATGCTGCCGGCAATGAGTATAATGGTATGTGGAAGTCATTGATAATTCCTGCTGATGCAGATAATATTCTGACGGTTGGAGCGGTGGAGCCCGAAACGGATTTTCAAACGTCTTATAGTTCTGTTGGGCCTACTGCGGATGGCCGTCTTAAGCCCAATGTTTGTGCCCCGGGATGGGTAACAGTATTTGGACGCTCTTCTTTATATGCAGCCGAAGGCACTTCATTTGCGGCGCCACTTGTGGCAGGCCTTGCTGCTTGTGTATGGCAGGCACTTGGCGATACGTTGCGACCGATTGATATTATTAATCGCATTGAACAGGCCTCGCATTTGTATCCTTATTTTGATTATGCACATGGTTATGGCGTTCCGCATGCAGCAAGATTTTTTGCACTACCTCGCCCTTTTCCGTGTTTCAAAACAGAACTTGTTGCTGATGACTTGTTAATATTTCCTGACAGCTTGTTTGTTCATTCAGCAGATGTTAATCCTTTGCTATATTTTCATGTGCAGTCCCAATCGGGTATTTTGCGGACATATGGCTTGATAGAGATAGAGAATTCTCATTTGGTAAATTTTACACTATCTCGTGATTTATCTTTAATAAAAAAATCAAACTCTTACCATTTATTTGTTCAATCGGGAGATATCATTCGTTTACACATGAGTGGATATACCGCTGAAATTACGATACCATGATAAAGAAAAACCTCATTACAATATTATTAGTTCTGATATCATTTTCCGCTTTTTCGCAACGAATGATTTTCAGGAGAGATTCGGTATCTTATACGCCACGTGTGAAGAAATGGGGGCGAAATGCACCTAACATGCTCTTTCCGTACGTGCAGCTCAATTGGGCATTGGGGCCTCAAAGCGATGGTGCACGCGTGCATTTGGGTCATAGTGTGAATTTCCGCTTGGGCTTGGATTATAAAAGAAAAATTACCAGATGGTTTCATATCGGAGTGAAACTGCAATACGCAACCGAAACTTTTCGTTTGGTGCAGGATTATCATAAAGTAGTGCCCGACACAATATTGCACCAATCGGAATGGTTTAATTTACAGAGCTTTGTTAGTGGAGGTTTTTTGCGTTTTAATTTGGGTAAACAACGAATAAGTAGTTATGGAATATACATTGAAACAGGCGTGAACCATGTTTGGGCTATCCGATTTTTTCATGTGTATAATGAAGAATTACCTGGTGGAGAATCTCAGCAGACACGCACCCATAATCTTGCATATACTCTGCCAAATTATGGCGAGGCCTATGTTAAGTTTGGGTGGACACATATAGCAGCTGTCACTACAGTTCGTTTTACTCCATTATTCAGAACCCCATATGGATATCCTGATATGCCCATTGTAAAACTAGGCATGGAAGCTGCTTTTTGACAGGTTACAAGGCAAGTGAAAAATCATGATTGCCACGAGTGAGATTGGGGCTGTAGCAGGGATCGTTTTCTACAATGTGTTTCCAGCGCGAAGTAAAGAGGGTGAGTTCGCGAACATGCCTGTCGTATGATTCTTTGCTAAGATGCGGATGCCCACGTGTTAATGATTCATAATGGAAAAGTTCAACGTGTGGTAGGTACACATTATTGTATCCGGCATTGTGAAGTCGGAGGCAAAAATCCACGTCGTTGAATTCGATTTCAAACATCTCATCAAATCCGCCGACTTGAATAAATTTCTCTTTGCTTACCATTAAGCAGGCGGCTGTTACTGCGCTGAAATTATTGATGCATTGCAGATAATTGAAATATCCCGGATCATCGCGGTGAAGCCCAACAAAGGCATGACCGGCAACACCACCCAACCCTATTATTACTCCGGCGTGTTGTATGTTTCCGTTGTAATACAGAAGCTTTACGCCAACAGCACCGATTGATTTTCTTTGCGCCTGTTCTATCATAGCTTCGAGCCAATCGGTGGTTACAACTTCAATATCGTTATTCAGCAGCAAAAGATAGTCGCCGGTTGCCTGCTTAACACCTTCATTCACCAGTCGCGAAAAATTGAAAGGAATATCACAGCTAAACCACTTGAATTGCTCGGGATAGTTCTGGCTATATAGGTTGAGGAGTTGAAAAAGTGATTTTTCGGAACTGTTGTTTGAAACCACTATGACTTCAAAATTCTTCCAAGAACTAGTTTCAAAAATGGACCGAAGGGCAGTTTCGAGAATATGTGCTTGGTCTTTAGTCGGAATAATAATCGAAACTTTAGGTTTGTCTTTGATTTGATAACGTGGCGCATAATATCCTCGAAGTATGGAGATAAATCGCACTTCGGCAGGTTCGTTGCGTCGCTCACATGCTTCTGTCAGGGCTTTTCTTGCTGCTTCGTATGCGTATGGCTTGGCATCCTCCAAGCTGGCTGTTGATGCAGCATGAATGCGCCAATGGTATAAAATTTTTGGAATGTGCCCGATCTGTTGAGTGCGTTCTGTAAATCGCAATAACATATCGTAATCCTGACTGCCTTCAAAACCTGTTCTAAATCCTCCAATCTCTTTCAGCAAATTTGTTCGGCAAACTACTACATGGCCAATGTAATTTCTAGACATAAAACTATCAGGACACCACTGGGGCTTGAAATGTGGCATGCTGTGTGATCCGTTTTCATCTATTTTATCTTCGTCAGAATATATTAGGTCAAGGTTGGCATCTTTATTTATGCGTTCTACTATATGATAAAGGCAATCATGCGATAATTCATCATCGTGGTCGAGCAGAAGCACATATTCTCCCTTCGCCATATTTAGTGCGGTATTGCTGCTTTCTGATATATGGCCATTTTCGGCACGAAATGTTACGCGGATGCGATAATCGTTTTCGGCATAATCATTAAGCGTTTTATGTACTTCTTGATTTGTAGAGGCGTCATCGGCAATACAGAGTTCCCAATTTTCGTATAATTGCCCTGCAACAGAATTAATACAGGCCTTGAGAAAATGAATGGGCGTGTTGTAAACAGGGAGTAAAATACTAATAAGTGGTTTGTGTGAAAAAGTTTCAATCGCTTGTTTGTATTGTTTGAATTCAGCTTCACGTGGTGCGTTTAGAAGTCGCCATTGCCCGTATGGATCAGATGGAATGGACATATAGGGGAGTTGGCTAACAGGCACAATGCGAACAGGAAATTCTTCAAGCCATAGATACATACTTTTGAAGATTTTTTTAAATAATCTTCTCGTCATAATTCGCCCTTTTCCTAGTGTAAAAAAGATGATTTTTTTAATCCATCCCAAACCGGGAATACGCCATTTTTTGCGCTTTGGCTGTTTTAGCACATTACGCATTTTGTAATACGCTCTTCGCAATCGCCATGTTCGCGTACTTTCCATGCTTCTGATGCGCTCTTCAAATTTTCTTATAACGATTTGTTGATTAGTGGCTGTTGTTTTTTCAAACTCTAATTCATGGGTTAGTCGAGTGAGTTGCTTGTCGTTTTCGTCTTCAATTTTTTTGATTTTTTCTTGAGACGATTTTTTTTCTTCTGCTAACTGTAGTTCAAATTGGTTTTTGTTTTCTTCCGTTCTATGCTGAAAATCTTTTTCGAGTTTTTTAATTTCTGATTCGTATTGGAGAATCACTTGATTGATCTGAGAAACGCATGCCTGTTGTATTAATTTTTTTTCTTCTTCCCACTTTGTTTGATTAGGACCTTCCCAAAGAGCTATAATGCCATGAAGGGCAGCTATTGTGTCAGGAAAATCTTCTTCAAAAAGCGTATGATGCTTTTTTATAATGTGCTTTACTATAAAAGTTCTTTTGTCTGGATCGAGCCCTGCATCATTTCGTGTATCGTTTTTAATTCGGTAATAATAGAGGGGCTGTTTGAGATAATAAAATCCAAATCCTTTGGAAGCTGCATGAAGCCAGAACTCCCAATCTTCATATGTATAGCGGTTCAACGCCTCATCATAACCTCCTGTCTCCAGCCAAACATTACGACGATACACGGCACATGTATCTATGTAATTTCCTTGTTTAAGTTTATGAATGCAAAAATCGCCTGTATTTCTTATCCCTGATTCTCTACCAAATAGATAAGCATCGGTATAAACAATATGAATCGCAGGGTTCTCTTTTAGAATACAAAGTGATTGGTCTATCAGGTCGGATGTTATTTTGTTGTCTGCATCTACCGGCAAAATATAGTTGGCGGTGGCATTTCGAATTCCGTTGTTGCGTGCCGAAGATACGCCAGTATTAGCTTGGTATATTACCTTAGCAAAACCCGATATTTCTTTTAGTATGGAAAGCGTTCTCTCGTCTGTTGATCCATCATCAACAATTACTATTTCTATTTCCCTTCCCGGAATGGAAGGAGGAATGCTGCTAATGAGTTCGGGCAGGTGAATGCCATCGTTGTAACAGGGAATGATAATTGATATGTCGGGGACAGATTTTGAGCTCATGCAGTTGTTCAGGTTTGAAATTGCCGGGTATAAATATCACATGAATCTTTCACATCGCCGAAAAAAGTAATCCGGCCATCGTTCATTACACAAGCTTGATTGCATAGCATGAGAACATCATGAATGCTGTGAGAAACAAAAATTATGGTGGCCCCTTGCTGATTGATTTCGCGAATACGACGGTAGCATTTTTCTTGAAACCCTGCATCGCCTACTGCCAGCACCTCATCAATGATTAAGATATCGGGCTGCGAAGCAACAGCAATTGAGAACGTGAGTCGCGCCATCATGCCGGTGGAATATCTTTTAACTTGCATGCGCAGGTCTGATTCGCTTAATTCGGAGAACTGTGCTATCTGAGGCATAAAAAATCGAATTTCTTTTGGCCTGAAGCCCATCAACGTGCATAGTAGCCGTATATTGTCATATCCTGTCAATTCGGGCTCAAGTCCGGCTCCTAATGATAACACGGGTGCAATTCGCCCCTGAACCTCCACTTTCCCATTATCGGGTGTAATAATGCCTGAAATGACACGCAATAATGTGCTTTTTCCTGAGCCATTACGACCTAGTATGGCAAAACAACTGCCTTTTTCTATTTGCAGATCGATATGTTTCAATACGGGTTTGGCTGGAAAAAGACCTCTACTACCACGCATTAACCATTCACGAAGTGAGTTAATCCCTGAATCACTAACGCGAAAACTGAATGAAACATCTGTAATTTGTATTGCCGGCTTGCTCATTTTAATAATGCGAAATAAAATGTTTTTGTAAGGCCCGAAATACAAAAATACTCACGACAAAGAAAAGTGTACCAGTGGTACTGAGCAGAATCCAATCTGATAATGCCGGCCAATGCTTTTCGTATATTAACATTCTGAATGGAGAGATAAAATGATAAACAGGATTTAGTTGCATGGCCCATCGAATATGTTCGGGTATTAATGTTGGGGGATATGCTATAGGTGTGAAATAAAATATAGCCGGCAACAAGGTGTTCCAAAGCAATCCAACATCTCTGAAAAAAACATGAACAGAGCATATAATTAAAGAAAGTCCGGCAATGAAGAGAAAGAAAAATATCAATAAAGGCACAATGGCAATTAAATGAATGCTAGGTTGGTAGCCAAGAATGGCCATGATAGCAGCAAATGGAATCAGCGTGAAAAAAAATTGAAATGCAGAGGCAAGCAGGGATGAAATTGGAAAAACAATGGGAGGTACAGCTAGAGCTTTCAAAATGGGGCCACCTTCAATCAGCGACTGCGCACTTTGCGATGTGGCTAAAGGAAAGATTGACCATATAACCAATCCGGTAAGGGCGAACAATGTGTAATTCTCGATATCAGGGAAGGCATGTCCGAACACATACGAAAATATCAGCAAAAATAGCAATGGGTTAATGAGCGACCATAACAAACCTAAGATTGAGTTTTTGTATTTAACCCTAATGTTTTTCCAAGCAAGCGCCCAAACCATTTGTAGAAAGGTTTGAAAAGAAGACGATTGCATCGAATGATATCCCGACATACTGTACAAAGGTAATGCATTCGGGCGGGATGACAAGTGCAATGTTTTTATAAAAATGGTTTCATACGACGTATAGTTATATGATATTTCTGAAAGATACAGGTTTATTGAAGTAAAATTGAGTACAATAACAAAAAATCTATGATAAAACAATTCGATATTAACTAAACTTATCTAATTTTGACATCTCGTAACTCAAGCAAAATAATTAAACCATGAATAAAATCTTACGTTGTTTATCAATGTCAATCGGATTGGCGATACTTTTATCGGTTTCGGCTTTATCGCAAACCGTTCAAATAGGAGCGGGATTATCTACTACCGGCTCATCAGGCATTACTCCTTATGGTACACTTTGGGAGGATGGCAGGGTGCAATATATTATTTTAGCATCAGAATTATCGTCAGCCGGCCTTACTCCCAGCAGCAATATTACTGCATTGGGATTTAATGTAACATCTTCAAGTGGCGACCCCCTAAACGGATTTTCGATTAAGATGGGCCATACGGCATTGGGCGCTCACCCTGGTGGGGTTTTGCCAACTTCTACAACTTGTTTTTCTCAAGCCGTGTCTGCTCCAACTTTGGGATGGAATACATACACATTCGCCACTAGCTTTATTTGGAATGGCTCAGATAATATTGTTGTAGAGGTTTGTTTTGATAATGCATCTTGGAATGGTAGCAGCACCGTGCAGTCAGATGATTATGCATTTAATGCCTATGCAGGGCAGTATGATGATGGTCAAGTTGGGTGTAGCATGACAACCGGACTTACAAGTGGCCCCGGATTTACCCGACCTGCCATGCAAATCACTTATATCTCGGGTTCGGCTTGTACGGCACCCCCAACCGCAGGCATGGCTCTTGCCAGTGCTAATCCTGTTTGTCCGGGCACAAATGTAACCCTGTCAATTACAGGAGGTACGATGGGTTCAGGCCAAACGTATCAGTGGCAATCATCACCTGATGGTATTACTTTTACCGACATCTCAGGCGCAACAAACTCAACTTATAATGCGACCATCAATTCCAACATCTTTTTCCGAGCAGTAGTTACTTGCTCTGCTCAAAGTGATACAACCAGTATTGAGAATGTAACACTTCAACCATTTTTTAATTGCTACTGCGCTTCAAATGCTACCAGTACAGCTGATTCTAAGATAGACAGGGTTAAGATATCTAATATTGATAATATTTCTTCACCAACTGCTTGTGAAACTTATACCAATGTTTCTTCTCCGGTTGGTGTGATGTTTCAGGGTATTTCTTACCCTATCTTGGTAAGATCGGGCACATGCGGTGGCTCTTATACAAGAGTGGGTAGAGTATTTATTGACTATAATCAAAATGGTATTTTTGATTTGCCTCAGGAAGCCGTATTTGCATTTGGCCCAACCACTGCATCCACTCCGGCTGAAGATTTTACGGGTGTGGTTAACATTCCTGTTACGGCTAGCACCGGTATTACACGCATGCGTGTAGTTTTACTCGAAAGCTCTGACCCTAATTCAGTTATGCCTTGTGGTACTTATACCTGGGGAGAGACGGAAGATTATATGGTAAATATTGCTCCACAACCGGCAAATGATGCAGGTATTGCCGAAATTATTTCTCCTTCTAACCCGCCTACTGGAGGATGTAGCGTGGATGATTTTGTTGTAGTATCACTTACAACAATTGGCACCGCAACGCTTACCAGTGCTACGATTCATGTTTCGGTAAATGGCACAACTATTACATCATACAATTGGGCCGGCAGTATTACCTCAGGGCAAACTACTACTGTTAATTTAGGAGCAGTTAGCTTGAATGATGGCGATACGGTTTTGGTTTGGGTTACTAACCCGAATGGTGTTGCGGATGAATTTGCCTTCAACGATAGCATGAGTGTAATCGGGTATGATGCGCTTAATGGTGTTTATACCGTATATGGTACTACTCCCGACTTTGCTACAATGAATGATGCCATTGAAGCACTTGAGTTGCGTGGTATTTGCGGTGATGTATTTTTTAATGTACGTGCAGGCACCTATAATGAGCAAGTGCTGGTTGGTCCTTATCCATCTACCGGCTCATATACGGTTACTATTCAGTCAGAATCTTTGAATGCCAGTGATGTGCGTTTTGAATATATGGCCACTTCGACAGCTCTGAATTATGTATTTGGATTTAATCAATCCCAAAACATCATACTGAACCGTCTTACTTTAGCCAATACTTCCACAACATTTTCTGGAGTAGTTAGATTGTTGGGTGGTAACAATAATATTGCTGTACAATATTGTAATGTGTATAGCGATAGTTTGGCAACCACCACTACGACCAACAAAATAGCAATTGGCTCAGTTGATGGGCTTGACAATGGAACTAGAATTGAGCATAACATCATAATAGGTGGCTCGTATGGTATTTATTTAGCAGGCCCAAGTGTTACCGAAGTTGAATCGGGCTTGTTGGTTGCTTATAACACATTTCGCCGTTATAGGGCGGCAGCGATTGTGGGTCTTCGCCAAACAGGACCAGCTATCAAGCAAAATAATATTCAATCCCATTCTTCAAATACAAACACTAATATTTTCCACATTAGTTTAGAGGATGTATTGAATGGCGCTGAAGTAACCGGAAATCTTATTTCCGGCGATCAAGGCGGTTTTGGAATTAATCTATTGGATGTGGACGCCCAACCCGGCTCTCCAAGTTTGATTGCTAACAACTTTGTATATATGGGAGCTACCGGTTCGCCAACCAATAGCCATGGTATTGCAGTACAGGAATGTGCCAATGTGAATATTGTATTCAATTCTGTTCACACACGTGCAACCACAGCTACAGCTGCCGGTATTCGAGTATATAATGGACAGTCGTCAGGTATTACGCTTCTTAATAATAATATTGTAAATGCAGGAAGTGGATTTGCTTTAAATAGCGAATCTGCCTTGTATTTAGATATAGCTAATCATAACAATTATTTTACTTCTTCTGCTAATTTTGTTAGGGTAGGAACCAATATGGCCGATTTGTCGGCGCTTCAGACAGCTACAGGAAAAGAGCTGAATTCTTTATCTGTTGATCCAATGTTTAATGGTGCTGATTTGCATACCTGTCGTGTGGAGCTTGATAATGCCGGTATCCCCGTTGCCGGAGTAACTCACGACTTTGATCAGGATACACGCAATACTTCAACGCCAGATATCGGCGCTGACGAATTTTTATCATCAGCCAACTTTACGCTTGGCGCTGATTTGATAAAATGTCCGTCAGATAGTGTTTGGTTGGGTGCCGAACAAATCGAAAGTGCATCCTATTATTGGAGCCCATACTTCCAAAATACACCGGGTATTTATGCTACTCAGCCAGGAACATATATTGTTCAGATTATACATGCTTGCGGTATTTCAGTGGACTCGATTGTGGTTGCCAATTATTCTACACCTTCAGCCACTTTCACATATAATCAAAACTTCTTTACTGCTGCTTTCAGCAACAATTCCTCACAAGCTACATCATATTTTTGGGATTTTGGAGATGGCAATACATCAACTGTTGAAAATCCCAATCATATTTACCCAACCAATGGCACATATACTGTAACATTAACAGCTTACAGCGACTGTGGCGATTCATCTGTTACTTCTCAAGTAATTGTGATTAATCCCAATGTGGCGGGGCTAGAAGATGAAGAGGCATTGCAGCTTCAGGTGTATCCTAATCCTTCAGAAGGATTATTTGCAGTTGCCTTAGCACCTGTTGTGAGCAATCAGGTTTGGATTGATATTTATGATTTGTCAGGACGATTGATACATCAATCGGTAATGGGAAGCGCAACCAATGGATTGAGCACCATGATGGATATTACAGGACAAGCTGCCGGAACTTATTTGATGAAGGTTCGGGCTGGTGATTATCAAAGAACAGTACGTATTATTATTAAATAATTCTCAATAAATTAAATTGGCAGTATGATTAACAACCTGCATTAAATAACTTAATATTCAGAATATGTATAGAATCTACAACACAATCAATAAAAGCATACGCAATTTGTGTCTATCGGCACTGGCCATGATGCTTTTTACATCTGTAACTATAGCACAGACAACACTTACAACAGGTCCTTTCCCACCATATACAGGAACGAACTCACTAGGTGCCGGAGGGCAAATTTCTTTTGTTATACAGAATACTAATCCTTTTCCAATGTTGCTCACAGGAATAGGAAACTATCTTACTACAGCTGATAATAATTCGGTTTGGCGTCTTTTTTATACGGCTACTGAATTATCTAATTCCACGACCAATTGTGAAAGTGGCAACTGGAATTTGATTGCTACATCTTCTCCAACACCAGCTATTGCTTCAGGAATTGCACCGATTAATTTTGTTGGCCTGAGTTTCACAATTCCAGCATCAACAGAATATCGTTTTGCCTTAGAAAATCAAGGTCCGGGAAGTGTTAGATATAGTGGAACTGGGTCTCCTCTTTCTCCAGATAATAATATTTTTTCTGGGGCAGGTGTAAATTTGAAGGTAGGTACTCAACAAATTGCAGGGTTTAATGTAGGTTATTCTGGATCAGGTACGGGATTAACACTTACTCCACGTTACTTTACAGGGTCTGTTACGGTTGAGCCGGCTCTTCCTTGTACCGCTCCTCCTGTAGCCGGTGTAACGACAGCTTCTGCTAATCCTGTTTGCCCTTCTCAAATGTTGTATTTATCACTTACTGGAGGAACTGGCGGATTAGGCCAAACCTATCAATGGCAATCTTCGCCTGATGGGATTACATGGACAAACATTCCCGGGGCAACCAGCGCAACTTATAGTACTAATTTAGCTGCTAGTACTTATTTTAGGGCAATGGCTACATGTAGCGCCCAAACAGATTCTTCTGCTCCATTACAGGTTATGGTTACGCCATTCTATAATTGCTATTGTGCATCCAATGCTACTTCTACTGCTGATGAATATATTGATACAGTACGTATCGGGTCTTTTGTAAATCAAAGTTTTGGTGTTTGTACCGGATATCAGAATTTTACTACCCTTACGCCGGTGCCGGCATTCTTCAAAACTCAATCCTATCCATCAGTTATCAGCACACGGGATTGTGAAAATTCCGGTTTTAATAGTCGCTATGTTGAAGTGTATATTGATTTTAATCAGGATGGCGTTTATGCTGACCCAGCCGAATTGGTGATGGGCGGACCCGCCAGCGCCTTAACTCAAAGCTCAGTTTTGGGTAATATTACCATTCCGCCGGGTGCTTTAACGGGCGTTACAGGCATGCGTGTAGTTTGTAGAGAATCGGGAAGTGCTTCTACAGTTACTCCTTGTGGCACCTATACTTGGGGCGAAACTGAAGATTATTTGGTTGATATTCGCCCTCTCCCCAATGATGACGCCGGTATAGCTACCATCGTCTCTCCTTCTGTTTCGCCTTCGCTTTCTTGCTCAGTAGAGGATACGATTAAAGTGCTGTTGACGACCATTGGTGTTAATGATCTTACATCCGCTGATATTGTAGTGAATGTGAATAATACTACAGTAATGACATACAACTGGACTGGGCTGCTGACTTCAAACCAAACGACACAAGTTGACTTGGGATATTTCAATTTTAATGATGGAGATATAGTGAAAATCTGGACAGAGAATCCCAATGGGAATCCTGACGAATACGATGGCAACGACACCATTACTCGTCAGGTTTATGACGCTATGAGTGGTATATATACCGTGTATGGCACAATACCAGATTTTGCGACGCTTAATGATGCCATAGATGCGATTGAGCTGCGTGGAATATGTGGAGATGTTACTTTGAATGTTCGTCCGGGCACATATACCGAACAGGTAGAAATCGCCACCTTCCCTGAAGTAGGCGCAGGCAATTACCGATTGACAATTCAATCTGAAACACAAAATGCTACTGACGTAACTTTTGATTTTATGCCTTTCTCTACTGCGAATAACTTTGTGGTGGGCTTTAATGGTGCTGATCGTGTTACCCTTAACGAGATAACATTGCAAAATATGGCATTTTTCTCAACTGTAGTTTCTCTTAAAAATGGTTCAGAGGATATCATCATTGAAAATTGTGTGCTGATGGGCGACACCATGGCTGCTGCCGTAGATGCCAACAAGCATACGATCAACTCTGTTGATGGAAACGACAATAACCTTATTATTCGCAACAATCAAATCTTTGGCGGATCAAGAGCTATTTGGTTGTTTGGCCAAAGCAATGTATTAATGGAGTCAGGTTTGGAAATCTATAACAACACGATATCTCAATATTATCAGGCCGGAATAGTTTTGGTTAACCAAATTCGTCCGGAAATAAGAAACAATCAAGTAATGTCTTCTGCCTCAAATGGAATTGGAAATATTTTTCACATAGACCTCGAACAAGTTATGGATGGAACTGTTGTTACCGGCAATCATGTTGGCGGTATTCAAGGTGGTTTTGGTATCAATTTGGTAAATATAGATGCCAACCCTTCAAATCCATCTTTAGTAGCCAATAATATGGTGTATATGGGAATCAATATTGATCCTACCTATAGCGAATGTATTGCATTGCAAGATGTGAGCAATACTCAGGTTGTATTTAATTCTCTCTACTCATCAAGCACTTCAACTTCTTCGGGCGCTTTGCGTTTGTTTAATGGTAGTTCAAATGGTATTGATATTATCAACAACAATATAATGAATGCCGGTGCAGGATTGGCCATTCTTTCCGAATCAGCGTTTTATATTTCCAACTCAAACCATAACAACTTGTTTGTTGCCGGAACGGATGTTGTTGCATTAGGTACAACAACCTATGCTACATTAGCCGACTGGCAAAATGCTACCGGATTTGATGCTGCTTCTTTATCTTTAAATCCTAATTTCAACGGATCAGATCTTCATACTTGTCGTACCGAGTTGGATGGTGCCGCAACACCTATAGCCGGCGTTTCAGTTGATTTTGACGGTGATCCTCGCCATGCATCTACCCCTGATATTGGCGCTGATGAATTTGTTTCGGTTGCGGGCTTTACGCTCGGACCGGATTTGATTAAATGTCCTTCTGATTCTGTTCTGATTGCTGCTCCTGTAATTGCCGGATCAACTTACAACTGGAGCCCATTCTTCCAAAATACACCATCTATTACCGCATTGGTTCCTGCCACATATTTTGTGCAGGTAATTTCAAATTGCGGACTAGCTATTGATACAGTAATTGTAACGGATTTTCCTAATCCTTCTGGTAGTTTCACGTCTTCCGTTAGCTTCTACTCGGCTGCCTTTACGAATACTTCAACCAATGCAACTAGTTATTTTTGGGATTTTGGTGATAGCAATACATCAACGGAGATGAATCCGGTACACATCTATGCCAATGAAGGTATTTATACAGTTACATTGACCGTTACCAATGATTGTGGAACAACAACGGTTACTCAAACGGTTGAAATTGATGTTCAGTTTAATGGTATCGAAAGCGAGTCAGAAGAGCTGTTGACGGTATATCCTAACCCAACAGATGAGTTTTCTCGTATTTCATTTACATTTGATGGAACTGAAATAGTATATGTATCTGTGATGGATCTTGCCGGCAAAGTAATTTGGATGCGTAATATGGGCGTACATCAAGCTTATTTTGTAGCAGATGTTGATTTCAGTTCATATGCAGCCGGTACTTATCTGGTTCGTGTGGTGGCCGGAAAGCATAATGCCATTACCCGCATTGTGGTTAAATAACTTTTTAGAATTAATATTAAAAAGCCGTTTCTATTTTGAAACGGCTTTTTAATTTGAGTTAACGCTGATCGTTTTATTCGTCGAGCAAGTCGGGTCTGCGTTTGCGTGTTCTGGCAATGGATTCTTCTAAACGCCATTCTGCAATGCGTTTTTCGTGTCCGCTGATTAGTACTTCGGGCACTGAACGACCTTCCCAAATTTCAGGACGAGTGTACACAGGTGGTGCTAACAATCCATCTTGAAAACTATCACTTAATGCCGACATTTCATCACTTAGCACACCAGGAATAAGTCGCACTATGGCGTCGGCTAATACACAGGCAGCTATTTCGCCACCACTGAGCACATAATCGCCGATGCTGATTTCGCAGGTTACATATTTGTCGCGAATTCTTTGGTCTATTCCTTTATAATGACCGCAAATAAGCAGAAGATTATTTTTTGTACTTAATGAATTTACTGTTTTTTGATTGAGTTGTTCGCCATCAGGAGTGAGATAGATGATTTCATCATAGGTTTGTTGTTGAAGCAAATGTTCGATACATGCTGCTAATGGTTCAACACGTAAAACCATTCCACCACCGCCACCATATGGATAATCGTCAAGCTGTTTATATGCACCTAGTCCAAATTCGCGAAGACCAATCAGATTAATTTGAACCAAACCTTTCTGTCGGGCTCGTTGAACGATGGATTGAGAAAGCGGGCTTTCCATCATTTCAGGCAGAACACTTATGATATCAATCTGCATGCTTATTATCTATGAATGAAATTTCATCCAAATTTATTCGGGCTTTTCGGGGCGCATTTGTGGAAAGAACAAAACTTCCTGTATGGTTGATTGATTGGTCATAAGCATGGCCAGGCGATCTATACCGATTCCTATTCCGCTCATGGGAGGCATACCATATTCCATAGATCGGATGAAGTCATGGTCAATAAACATGGCTTCATCATCACCCCGCTCCATTAGCTTTACCTGTTCAAGAAATCTTTCGTATTGGTCTATCGGATCGTTTAATTCCGAATATGCATTGGCTATTTCTTTGCCATTTACCATCAACTCAAATCGTTCAACCAATCCTTCTTTGTGGCGGTGTTTTTTAGTAAGCGGGCTCATTTCGATAGGATAATCAATAATAAATGTAGGTTGGATAAAATGCTTTTCGCAAGTTTCACTAAACAACTCATCAATGAGCTTGCCTCGTCCCATTGTATTATCAGTTTCGATATGAAATTTTTTGCAAAGATTGCGAAGCGCGTCTTCATTCATTTGTGATACATCCACACCGGTATGTTCTTGAATGGCATCATACAGAGAAATTCTGCGAAAAGGAGCTTTGAATGAGAGGGTATCTGTCCCACTTGGTATTTCGGTGGTTCCATTTACATCCATGCAAACCTTTTCGAGCATTTGTTCCGTTTGCTCCATCATCCAATAATAATCTTTGTATGCTACATAAAATTCAAGAATTGTAAATTCGGGATTATGAGTACGATCCATACCTTCATTTCGGAAATTTCTACTGAATTCATATACCCAATCAAATCCGCCAACAATGAGTCGTTTCAGGTAAAGCTCATTGGCGATGCGAAGGTATAATGGCATGTCAAGCGCATTATGATGCGTAATAAATGGTCGGGCTGCAGCGCCTCCCGGTATGCTCTGCAATACCGGCGTATCAACTTCTAAAGCACCTTGTACATTCAGAAAATCGCGAATGGAATGAATCATTCGACTACGCTTAAGAAATGTATCTTTTACATGGTCATTTACAACAAGATCAACATATCGCATGCGGAAGCGAAGTTCGGGATCAGCAAATGCATCATAAATATTCCCGTCGGCATCTGTTTTTACTACGGGCAGCGGACGCAAAGATTTAGCTAAAACAATTAACTCTTTAACATGTACAGAAATTTCGCCTACCTGGGTTTTAAATACATACCCTTTTACTCCAATATAATCACCAAGATCGAGCAATCGTTTGAAAACTGTATTATACAATTCTTTGTCATCACCCGAGCAAATTTCATCACGATTGATATATAATTGTATGCGGCCACTGCTGTCTTTAAGTTCTGCAAAAGAGGCCTTTCCCATTATGCGTTTGCTCATTAGCCGTCCGGCCAAACATACTTCAGCAAAATTCTCGGGCTGCGAGTCAAATGATAATTTAATATGAGACGCATATGCGTTTACCGGAAAAAGTTCAGATGGATAGGGATTAATACCCATCTTTCTTAATTCTTCCAGGCCCTGCCTGCGAATGATTTCTTGTTCTGAAAGTTCGTTTGACATAAGATTGTTCGTTCCAAATAGGCAACGAAAATACAAAAAGAAAACGGTTGTAGCGCTTTATGGTTTAGGCAGCGTATGTCGCTTGCGTTTTTTGGGCTTTCCGGGTTTTTTGTTTAATGGGCTTTTTCTCTTTTTTTGTTGAAGCGATATAAACTCCTTTTTAGTTTTACGGAAGTTTTTTCGCATTCTTTTCCGTACGTCAGGATCTTGCAATCGCATGTGTTTACGACGCAATTTTCGCTCTTCTTTTTTAAAATACCTATCTGTTTTCTTTTCTTTCTTTTTTTCTTTTCTCACTTTTTTTCTATCCACCCCGGCTATTTTATCAACTTGTCTTTTTTCTTTTGCCGTCATTTTTTTTCGCATACTGTATTTGTGGTTGATAAAGTCACGCGATTGTAATTTTTTTCTTTTTTTAGGGCGTACGTTTTTTTTATTGTGCTTGGTTTCTTCTGGAGCATCTTTTACGGTCGTACGCTCAATTTTGGGATTGCGTTTTTGAGCAAATAGCACGTTGCTTTGCACACTTGCACAAAGGCATGCAAGTATGAAGCTTATAACAACAATGTGATTATTTGAAAATAATTTTTGCACCTTTTGCTTTAACGATTTTTGCGCCTGTATGTTGTATCAGTGCAGAGCCACGATGTATTATAATGCGACTTTTTTTGCCCATTTCCAGTTGACTTCCATCACGAAGTTCAAGCCGACTTCCATTTTTTAATTCAATTCTTGCACCTGTTTGTAGTTGGATATTTGCACCAGGAAGCCCGACAAATACAGTAGTGTCAGAAAACCAATATATCCCCCTATCACTAACCCCTTTGTTTGTGTGATAAGTCGGAGATTCGCTACGGTCAAGCAATATGCTTTTGTTTCTTTCTAAGATTAATGAGGGCTTCTCAGGATTAAATGCATGCGGACGCAATTCAATATGGCCACACCATCGTACAGATTGATTGACTACATAATCATCCCATCTAATATGAACCAATATAGCTTTGCCTACCGGACCGTTATCATCTTCCCTTATGATTTCAATAGATAACCCATTCAGCGCAATACTGCGGTTTTCAAAACGACTTTGCTGGGCACCGGATGTAAAATAAAATTGATTGTATTCGTAATCGGTAGCATAGGTGTAAACCGGAACGGGCGCAGGATTGGTACTAATCGAAAGGCGGGTTTTTTTATTTTTAAAACAGAAGGCATCATCTTTATCTCCATTGCGATGATAATTAAACCAAACCGAATCACCCCACATATCTGCCAGCCCTGGCTGAAGATCGTCGCCTGAATATAATTTCCCATCTTGATTGGAATCGGTGATACGAAAAAGGTCGGAGTGACCTGTGAATGGATTGGGTTTACTTTTTGCTAATTCAACCGGAATCGTTTTATTGCCCCAGCTGCCACATCCGGGCAGAGGGTCGGGTATTTTGTCATACCGATAATGAAAGTCATGATTGCCCTCAGCAGTGAGGGGAAGAAGCCAACTGGCTAATCCATTGGGAAGAGAGGGGCGGGCGTGATAAATATGCTCACCTTCTCGCTGATCCTTGCCAACTTGAATGTATGCGTATAATCCGGGTGTGCCATTAGGGTATTCAGGATGATGATCGCTACATTCTGCCTCACCGGTTTTCATGTACTGGTCAAATCGGGTGGCGAAATCTCTATATTCGAGCCAAAGATATTGGTTTTTGATGTCGCCTTCTTTTTCCCAATTGAAATATGGCAGTCGAATACGAATGGCATCGCCGGTTTGAACATGGTCGCGTAAATAAAACATTCCTCCTGTTGGATGAGTTTTTATATTAAAATCTTCTGTATTTATTTCCATCAATGAAGAATCAAGTACAGAAATCAGGAATTTTTTTTTTGGATTTTTCCATTTCATCATCCAACGATCCCAGCCGCAAACGGCTTGCATAGTAGCTTCGAGCTGCCCGGTTAATCCATAATTGTATGGTATTGCCAAAAAAGTATGAATACCTCTTCCTCCGCCCGAATGCCAGTGATTGCCTCCAAATATGGCATGTAAATGTTCGGCAATGGTAATGTGAAACCCATGCTCATCACCCCATGAGTTGTTGAAAGATGCTGCATTATTAACGCCCTGCATACCACAAAAGGGAATACCTTTGACTTGTGTTACGCCATATCCTGAATTGTCCCATGTATTATATCCACTTAGGAATCGATTATTTCGCCAAATCAGATATACCAAATCTATTTTTCCATCGGGTATTTTGGGCTTGATATGGCCGGGGGGGGCTTCGCTCCAAAGATCAAAGGAAGTGAGAGGTATGCCATGAGCCGTTGATAGAGGTTGACCATCAGCTCGCTGATCAATGATGCGTAAGGTTTGCTCAAGATTGAGCCCTTGTTTAATCTGATGACAGGGAACACGAACCACAAAAGGAAGATAATCGCCCAGGAGTACATATTGACCAAAAGATGCTTCGTAATAATAGCTTGTAATATAACCCTTGGGCTGGTTAGAAATGATAGGATCTAAATAGATATCCGCATTTGCCGGCAGACCTCTGCTACCATCAGGCAGACGTGTCCATTGTCCTTGAAATTCGTCGGGAAGGTCTTTGGGGCATGGCCCATCCATATAATCTACTTCGGCAAAAATAATCAATGCCCGAACAGTATCGCGTGTAGGTAGTGTAACCCCATGATGTATGGATAGTTGCGACCAAATAGGGATATGTTGCCCTGTTAACAGCAGAAGATATACACAAATGCCCGTGTAATTCGTTATCTTTGTCATAAACACAGTATAAAGGTATAAAATGAAATGGCAACTGAGCGTATCTATTTATTCTCTCATGTTGGTTTTGGCTTCTATGTTTTCTTGTAACTATCAGTATCCGGTCAACATTCCTGATGTGCCGATAAATGTTACAATAAGCACTTTCGAACCTCAATTTATTTCGTTGCAGGCCGTTGGAGGGTGGGCATATTTGAATGGCGGATCACGCGGATTAATATTGTATAGGGCCTCTATTGATCAAGTGAATTGCTACGAAAGACATTGTCCGTATGATAGTGAGAACCCCTGTGGTCGTGTTAGTGTGGATGATAACGGATTATTACTCGTGGATAACGATTGCTCTGGGTCAGGTTGTGGATCTCGATTTAATCTTATTAATGGAAGCAATGTGGATGGCCCTGCCATTTATCCTCTTAAGCAATACAGCACTAGTTTCGACGGCGCATTGATATATGTGTACAATTGATGAGCAGTAGAGATTATGGATATGAGAAAATTTCAAAATGGTGTGCTTACCGCGAACGCTGTTTTTCGGAAGTGATTGAAAAATGCCTAAAATCGGGAATTGATAAGATACGTGCTGAAGAAATCGCCAATAAGTTGGTTGCTGATGGTTATGTTGACGATCGCCGATTTGCTCGTATGTATGCCCATGCCCGTTCATCATTAAAAAAGTGGGGAAAGAAAAAAATTGAAATTGAGCTGAAGCGCCGTGCTATTAATACCGATTATATAAAAGAAGCCATAGAGAGTATCGAACATGAAAATTATCGCCATGTTTTATATCATTTGGCAACAAAAAAATGGGATAATATCAAAGCAGCTCATCCTTATGAAAAGAAAAATAAACTTAGAATGTTTCTTTTTCAAAAAGGGTATTCGCATGATGATATTTCAGAAGTGATTAGGCAAATAGAAAACGAGGATAAATGATTTAAAGGATTTTAGCTAACTTTGAATATTGAATAGTGAAATCGGATATGTTTAGCAAACAACCAAAAAAATCCTTGTTTAGGGATAATTTACTCAAGGCCTTGCTGGAAGGCATGAAGGAAGTGGAGAAAGTTCAGGTTGAAACAAAGTTTAACCTGGCCCAAAACATCGAAAATTTTCTAAAAAATAAAGGCATAAGCAAATCTGAATTTGCAGCGATTTTGGGTAAGTCGCCTTCCGAAATCAGCAAATGGCTTAGTGGCAAACATAATTTCACCATTGATACGTTGATGGAAATTGCCCATGCATTGAAAGTAGATATTGCCGAATTGCTTAAATTTAAACCCGAGCCCCTCTTTAAAACAGAAATCAAAGTTCATCGTAAACCACCCACCGACTCAAAACAATCTGAAAATTCTGACACTTTCGATGACTACGAGATGTTGGAATAGTTTTTTCTTTTTAATTTCTAAAACAAATATCTTTATACTCAATTTTTAATAAATAATTATGAAAAATCGTTTACTTGCTTTTTTAGGTTTTATGCTTGTTGCCGCAACAGTGTTCAGCCAAAATGTTAGACAATCTGTTGCCAATGGCAATGCCCTTAATCCTTTTATCTGGGATTGTGTTTGTATTCCGTTGCCCGGTGATTCTATTGTCATTAAGCACCAGATTACTTTGGATACTGACTTTGGCTACACTTCAGGCGCAGTAGTTATCACAAGTACAGGAAAACTGATTGGCGACAATCCAATGCGTGCTATTGCCGTATGGGGGTCGGCCATCCTCGAAAATAATGGGTATTATAATGTGAAGCGCACTGCCTTATTTGGTGGACGTGTATCAAATCATGGCACTTTTGAGGCAGATTCTTTGTTTAGCAATGTTACTCTCAACGGTGGGTTTCTCTCAACAGGAAATGTTTATATCGAAAAATCTTTCTGGAACACCGGCACTTTTAAACTTACAGACCCCTCTAAAGAACTGGTAATTCGAAATTATTTCTACAATGGTGACAGCTTAATCAGTGGCGTGAATGCTGTTTTGCAGATGGAAGGGTCAATGCGTGTTAATCTTGATTTTACCAATGCAGATACGATTCTTGGTGGTGGACAGATTTGCATTGATGGCAATAGTTTAAATCTAGGGATTATTACCGGAACACTTGATATGTGTGATTTGTCTGGCTCTAATGCCGTTGATTTGAACCTGGGTACCATTCATGGCACTGTGCAGGTTTGTCAATCTCCTTGCTTAGTGAGCATAAACGATCTTGTGACTGATACTGAGTTTTCTTTGTATCCTAATCCTTCCTCTAATCATGTGATTTTATCAGGCATTGATGATGGGTTTGTTAGGATTTTTTCTGCTGATGGAAGAGAAATAATGTCGTTTAGTGCACAGGCATCAACCCAAACAATAGATTTAACGGCATGGCCATCAGGAATCTATTTTATTCACATGCAAAGAGGGATAACTATGCATACGGCTCGCCTGGTTGTACAATGATTTTGAGAATAAATTTTCCTTGTTTATCACAGGGATGGTGAAAAGATTTGAATAAATTCTCTGTTTTTCTTCTTGGTAAGGAAATGAAACCCGTATTTTTAAGCCATGATATTGTTGGCAGATGCAGGTTCAACTAAAACAACCTGGGCTATCCTAAGCCCAGGTTATATCTCTACAAAAGATGCTGATGGAATCAATCCGATACAAATGTCGAAAGACGATATTCATAGGCGCATTGCACCGATTTTTGATGCGGACTTTTTGAAAATATGTCCCGATGAAGTGCATTATTACGGTGCCGGTGTGAATACTACTTCTGCACCAATTATGCAAGATGTTTTATCTCATTTCTTTCCTTCTTCTATCATACAGGTTTATCCCGATATCATGGCAGTCGCTCATGCATTGTCGAATAATCAACAGAGCTTGATTTTTATTGTTGGCACAGGATCAGCGTCATGTTTATGGGATGGACAAAAAATTCTTTCCTCTGCCCCCTCGGGTGGATATCTCCTAGGCGATGAGGGTAGTGGTTCATGGCTTGGCAAACAACTTTTAATTTCATATATGCGCAATGAATGGCCCAAAGATTTGCAACAAGCATTCTGGGATACATATCATCTCACAATGGATGATATCATTCAACAAGTATATAGCGAATTATCTCCAAATCGCTACTTGGCATCTTTTGTACCATTTATTCATACACATCGGCAGCATCCGGATATGCAGCAATCTATTATGCATTCATTTCAAATGCTGATAAGCCGTCATTTGAGATATTATCAACATCAAAACATGACACCTCTACACAATACAGCACATTTCAGCGGTTCGGTAGCTTATTATTTTCAAAATGAAATGAGGAAAGTGTGTAGTCAGCAAATATCTGTTGGCTACTTTTGCAAAAATCCCATGAATCAATTAATACAATATTATCAACAAAAATGGAATGGATTGAAGACCCAGAATATGTGAAATTTGCAGCAATAGATATTGGCAGTAATGCTGTTCGTCTTCTGTTTTATAATATTTATCATAATGATGAGGGAATTTCGGTTTTCAAAAAAGTAGCGCTTACCCGCGTGCCAATCAGATTGGGTGAAGATGTATTTGTGAATGGCATTGTTTCGCAAGCCAAAATTGATAAACTGATAAAGGCAATGCTGGCATTTCGTAATCTAATCGAAATTCATGAAGTGAAAGGATATAGAGCATGTGCAACATCTGCTATGCGTGAAGCCAAAAATGCAAGCGATATTATTCGCACTATTAAAGAGCAATCAGGAATTGATATTGCTATTATTGATGGTAAAACGGAAGCGGATTTAATATACAGTAATCATATAGCCGACGCATTGACACATTCCAGGGCCTATCTATATATTGATGTGGGTGGAGGAAGTACCGAAATTACATTGTTTAGCAAGGGAAAAAAGAGATATGCAGAGTCCTTTAATATTGGCACAGTTCGGATGTTACATGATAAAATCGATAAAGAGGAATGGCAACGCCTAAAATATCAATGTCAGATGTTGCAAGAATTATACCCCAACATTATGGGTATTGGAAGCGGTGGTAATATTATCAAATTACAAAAACTATCTGGTGAAACGGAAGGCAATCCATTTACACGAAGCCAATTGAAAGACATTTATCAAAAACTTAAAGACACATCTATTTCCTCAAGAATAAGAAAATATAGCTTAAATCCAGATAGAGCGGATGTCATTGTGCCGGCTGCCGAAATATATCTTCACATATGCAAAAATGCCGATATCAAATCTATCTTTGTTCCTAAAGTAGGTCTTTCGGATGGAATTATTCATAAGTTGTATGAAGAATTTTTAGCTGATAATAGTATGAGTAAATAGGACACAACCCATGTTCAATATTGTAATTGTATGAAAAATTATTTTACTTTTTTACTACTCTTGTTATCTCATTTAATATTTGCAAAGCAAATTGATGGTGGAGTGGATACTATTCCCCGTGGTAGGATATTTGTTATCTCTGTCGGCATAAACCAAAATGGATTTTACGGAGAATTTCGAAACTGCATATCAGATGCCCAACTTCTAATTCAAACTATAGCTAAACAAAACAAGGTTAACTTAATTAATCCAAATACTGTATTCGGGAAAAACAATCCCACGTACCTAATTGACAACGATTCGGTTTTTTTTCATGCACAATTGCTAACAGAGATGCAGGCAACTAAAGAAAATATATTGAACGCTATCAATAATGTGATTGAATTGGCTATGCCTGAAGATTATTTTATCTTCTCATTTGCTGGGGTTTCGGTAGAGTCAAAATTCGACCCCTCTGAAAATTATTTTTTAACTTATGATATAAATCATTCGGGTGTTGTCAAGGATGATTATAATGATTCATTAAGATGGGCAATCGCTTCAAAAAACTATGCAATCAATACTCAAGAAATTAAGGATTTGTTCGAGTTGATTCAGGCAAGAAATCAGCTTTTTATAACGGAGTCAGGGTTTAATAAAGATTTTCCAAAATTGTTTGTAAAAAAAGTTTTGAGATCGAATATGCAGGTTTCTTCATTATTAAGCAAAAACCGCGTTTTCTTATTGCCTTCAACTATCGGGCTCGATCAATATGGTAATATCCCACATGGTCCACTGATGTATTTTATTTCTCAAACAACAAACTTATTGCAGGTTTTTACTACCCCGCAAAGAGTATATGTGGAATTGTTAACCCAAGAATTAAAAGGAGAAAGGTTTTCGGGAATTTATACAACGCTTTTTTCTGAAAAGTCTTTTTATGAAGATCTTTTTTATATTGTTCCTGACATACAGCATTTGTCACGTGGGCCTGATATGGTAAGTCAGCATACTAATATTAGACAAACTATTTCAGGGAAGCATGCTTTGCTTATTGCCACGGATCATTATGATGCAAAAAGCGTTTGGAGCACACTCTCAAACCCGGTTCTTGATGCTGTTAGCATCGGCAATGTGTTGCGAGATTCATATGGGTTTCAAACTAAAATACTAATTGATAGTTCGGCTAATTCGATATATCGTAACATTATGAATTATGCATCAACACTAGACAGCAATGCACAATTATTTATTTTTTTTGCTGGGCATGGGTACTACAATGATACATATTTTGACGAGGGCTATATAGTATGTAAAGAATCAAAATCTCCCAACGCAGATCCTTATCTTCATTCATATATTCCATTTAGCAAGATTGGCAAAATGATAAATAAAATTCCTGCCAAACAGATTTTTGTTGTATTTGATGTCTGTTTCGGTGGCGCATTTAATAATCAGATTAGTTTGTGCCAAAATCGTAACGAAACTTTTGGGAGCAATATCTATCAGCAGATGGAACATGATGAATATATGAGTAAGAAATTAAAAAAAATCACGAGGCGTTTTCTTACATCCGGGGGCAAAGAAGAAGTGCCAGATGGGTATAAAGGGAAGTCGTCACCAGATTATTGGAGGCGCTTCGTTCGTTGGGCGGACACGATGGAATTCTTACTTCATCTGAGCTTTTTTCAGTAGTTGAGCGTGTAAAATCTGAACCCAGAATGGGAAGTTTTGGAAGTGATGAATGTGGTAGTGATTTCTTTTTTATTCCGACAAAACAAATCATCAATAAATAGGATATGGGCTAATCAAAATTTAGATTATGTACATTATAAAAAAAAACAGCCGGCATGTCCGGCTGTTTTTTTATGATTTTAATTTTTAATCAGCTTGCCTGTAATGGGTAACGGACCGCCTTCAATATAGTAAATATAAACGCCTGAAGGCAATGCATCCAGGTGCACATCAATTCTGTTCCCACTCATTACAAAGCGACTTTGTACAACTTTTCCATGTATATCTGTCAGGCGAAATTGTGTCTTTTCTACCGTTATAGAGTATGGAAGATATATTGAAGTTAAATCGTTAGCCGGATTGGGTGCTACAATGGCTTGTGTGTAATTTTCTTCTTCGATTGAAAAAGTACCAATTGAAGTTGAGAATACAAATGTGGCGGCAGTATCACCTGTGGCATTCATAGTCATTTCTACTGTAGGCAATTTTTCTTCTTTAGTGAGCCAAGAATACGTAATCATAGGGGCATTGCTATCATAAAAAAGCGACCATGGCTCCAAATCACTCAAATATTTGATGAACACAGAATCAATCGCCACTTCGTGTCTTTTTACCCGAAGTGCTTCATATGTGCCGTAAGGAGTTTTAAGTGTTCCGTATCCATCAACTGTATCTTCAACTGTGCCTGACCTTTTGAATTTAATTTTATATACACCGAATGACGAACCATCGGTTTCCAGTTCAACAGCATAGTTGTCACTCATATTGTCGTTGTATGCAAGCGGAAACTCATACATGGTAAGTTCTGGATTAAAAGCCAATACATCGTTTCCGGTAATATAGTTGCCACCCAAACCCTGCACGGTTAAACCAGAAGGAGAATTAGTAAGAAACATAAAGTTGTTATTATCCCTTGTAAATGCCAGATTGGATGTTGGATAATCTGATGCAAAGGGCGTAGTGGATGGAGCAACCACAAATGTAGTTTCTGGCTCATGCGCTATAGCCGCAGTAAAATCCCACAATACACCCGAACCCGCAGCTCCGGGAAAAAATACTGAGAGTGTGTCTGATTGTCTTACGATGATATTACCTACACTAGGCATATCAGCACTTACGATAGTGAATTGAGAATAACTTACGACAGCCATACCCAATGCAAATAATGTTAGTAATGATTTTTTCATAATAAAATGTTTAATTAAGTATGCAATTTATAATCTTTTTTTTTTATTACACAACTTATTTGAACGAAAATTCGGATGAAGTACACATGCCAATCACTCCTTTTCCGTTTTTATATCCATACAAAGTGTCGCCATCTAGTACTTCTGCCTGAACTATAATAGCTGTTACCTGTTCGTTTTGATATGTCATGAGAGCATAAAACGGCAGCTTAATGTTGGCCGGAGTATGCTTCTTCCCTTTTCCTTCAATGCTGAAAATGGCAAGCCCATTTTTTACATCATCTTGAGTGGCTATTCGATCTTTAAACACAGGCGTGTTGGCAATGTTTACCGTTGATTTAATTTTTCCTTCTGGTTCGGGTAATTCCTGATTTCGGTTATGCAGTCCGGTATCTACATTATAGGTGTTGGATAGTGTAGCTGTTTCAGAATCAAATTGTTTGTCTTTATCATTTTCCTTTTTTACAGGCGAGCCACAGCTCCAGCCCAAAACGATGCATATAAATAGCAGTTTGTGTTTTATCATATTATTCATCTGTCATTCCAATCATTTCAAAGTCAATGGTACGTTTTTCTATATTGGTTTGTTTCACCCGGATTATAACTTTATCGCCTAGTCGGTATATGTTCCCAGTTCGGGTGCCGCGTATTTGATAATTTCGTTCATCAAAAAAATAATAATCATCTTCTAGGTCACGCAGACGAATCATACCTTCACATTTATTTTCAATAATTTCAACATATACCCCCCATTCGGTGATTCCTGTAATAACGCCCTTGAATTGGTTACCAATGCGCTCCGACAAATATTCAACTTGTTTGTATTTGATAGACGCTCTTTCTGCTTCAGCAGCACGCTTTTCCATATCAGAGGAGTGCTTGCATTTTGCATCAAGTGCTTCTTTTTTAACAGATGCGCCACCCTCAATATAATGTTGTAAAAGCCGGTGAGCCATCACGTCCGGATATCTTCGGATGGGTGATGTGAAGTGTGTATAATAATCAAACGACAGCCCATAATGACCAATATTGTCGGTTGTGTAAATGGCTTTGGCCATACTGCGGATGGTTAAATTTTCAATCATATCGGCCTCGGGTTTGCCTTTTACATCACTTAGCATTTTATTGATGCTGGCGCTTATGGTTTTGGGAGAATTGAGGTCGAGCTTGTATCCAAAATTGGCAACAAATCTTTTAAGCTCTGATAACTTTTCTTCTTTTGGCTGGTCGTGTATTCTGTACACAAAGGTCTTGATTTCTTTTTGTGATTTGTCTTTTAATCCAATAAATATAGCTACATGTTTATTTGCCAAAAGCATAAATTCTTCAATGAGCCAATTGGCATCTTTACTTTCTTTAAAAAATACATCTGTTGGTCTTCCCTTTTCGTCTATCCTGAATTTTACTTCTGTTTGTTCAACACGCAATGCACCATTTTCAAATCTTTTTTTGCGAAGTATTCCCGCCAAGTGGTTTAGAATCGCTATTTGTTCTTGCATGTCTCCTTTTTTAGTTAAAATCACTTCTTGTGCTTGTTCATAACTAAAACGTTTTTGGGAGTGAATGACTGTACGACCTATCCAGTAATGTATTACTTCTGCTTGATGATTCATCTCAAAAATTGCAGAGAAGCAAAGCTTATCTTCATTTGGTCGAAGAGAGCAAACTCCGTTAGAAAGTTTTTCTGGCAACATGGGTACTACACGATCAACCAGATAAACAGAAGTGGCACGGCGATATGCTTCATTGTCAAGCAATGAGTTTTCGTGTACATAGTATGAAACGTCTGCGATGTGAACGCCTACTTCAATATTGCCGTTTGGAAGGACCGAAACTGAAAGGGCGTCATCAAAATCTTTTGCATCCTCGGGATCAATCGTAAATGTCGGCACTTGTCGCATATCGCGACGTTTTTTTATTTCATCTTCTAGCACATCAAATGAGATACGCTCGGCAACGGCCTCCACTTCATCAGGAAATTCTATCGGAAGCCCAAACTCAGCTAAGATAGCATGCATCTCAGTTTCGTTGTCGCCTGGATTGCCTAATACTTTGATGATCTCTCCTACCGGATTTTTTGATTTTTCAGTCCATTCATTTATTCGGGCTATGGCTTTTTGTCCATTTTTCCCTCCATTCAAATCTTTCAACGGTATGAAAATATCGTGAAACATCTTTTCATTATCAGGGCTTAGAAATGCAAATTTATTCGTAACCTCCAGCGTCCCCACAAATTCAGTTCTGGCACGTTCAAGAATTTCAACTACTTCGCCCTTAAATTTTTGTCCTTTTTTTCGGGCATATACAAACACTTTAACCCTGTCGCCATGCAATGCATTTTTTAGATTTCCCGAAACAACATATATATCTTCTTTAATGGAGTCGCATACGATATAAGCATTTCCTGACCCCGACATATCTACTCTTCCTTCTATATACTGGATATGAATGGGCAATTTGTATTTGCCCGTTTCTTCTTCATCAATTAGGCCTCGTTCTTCAAGTTTTACAAGACATTGTTGAACATGATTGCGACCCTTTGTGTCGCTGATATTAAGGCGAGCAGCGATTTGCTTATAGTTCAACGAAATGTGACTATCTTCTTTTAAAATGTCTAAAATTTCCTGCTCAATCCGGTTGGGCACATTACCCTTTTTTTTATTTCTTCCCATAATAGCTAATCTGACTGCTAAGATGATAATTTCTTTGCATACCCGTAAACGATATTATAATTGTTAGGAAAAACTTATTCTGTAAAATCTAAAATGGAATGGATGAAGTGATAATTTGCACTTCTGCAATACCACTGATTAGATAAGTTTTTTTCGACTCCATATGTTGACACAAATAGCGAGTTCTACGCTTTATTCCTTTTTTGTAAATTCCATTTTTGCCTAATGAAAAAATTGAATCTGTCGGGAGTTCTTCTAAGTGCACAACCGGCTTTTGATCATATTTCTTTAATACACGAAATAATTGGTGATCGGTGCAGGATGATGCTTTTGGGTTAAGAATGGTATTGTTAAGCGCCTGCTCAATATCTTCAGGAAAAACCTGCTTATTCATAAATACAAGTAATAAGTCAGAAAATTCTTGTTTCCACTCAGGGCCGTGTGGCTGCACTTTATCACGGTATTTGTTATGGGTAATCAGATGTGCTACTTCGTGCAAAAAAGTAATTAGAAATGCATAAGGGTTTAGATCGTGATTAACCGATATTTTGTGTGGAAAATCCGCTCGTAAGGATGCTTGAAAATCACCAAAACGTGTTTGCCTGCTTCTACTAATTCGAAATCGAAATCTGTACTTCTGTATCCAATCGTATGCAATCTCGCTTGTGCCAGCAGGAAAATAATGCGACAGCAATTCACGGTTTCGTTTACGTATTTCTTCTTGATTCATAATCAAAGGATAAATTTCTTTTTTTTAATAATCAAACCATACATATTGTAGAAAAAGTTTTCAATATGGATTTGTGATTAATTCAAGCACCTGATAAACAGAAGAATAAATTATGTATGGGGATAGGTTTAAAACTTTCATTCAGGTTATTTATATTCTTTATGTTTATTCACGTTATTCATGCCCATATTTGATTTTACTATTAAATATTTCAACACATGAGTCCAAAGAAAAAGCAACAGCCCAAAATTTTTGTCCTTGACACCTCCGTTATTTTATACAATCATACCGCTCTTGAAAGCTTTGCAGAAAACGATGTTGCTATTCCTATTAGCGTTTTGGAAGAGTTGGATAATTTTAAAAAAGGGAATGATACAAAAAATTTTGAAGCAAGAGAATTTATCCGTGTGATTGACGGGTATTCCGAAGGCCGCTCACTCACTGACTGGATACAGCTTAACGGAAATGGCTTGGGTCGTTTTCGTGTAGTTATGGAAGAAAATAGTACTCCGGATGCAAGAAAAGTTTTTGGTGATAACAAAATTGATCACAAAATACTGAATGCAGCGATACGGTTACAGCAAGAAAATAACGATCGGAAGGTAATATTGGTTACCAAAGATGTAAATCTCCGACTTAAAGCTAAATCATTGAATCTTTTTGCAGAAGATTTTGAAACCGGAAAGGTTAAAAATGTTGATGATTTATACAAAGGAAAAAGTACGATCGAAGGTGTAAATCATGACATTATTGAAAAAATATATCAGGAGGGTTTTTGTGAAGTGAAAGAGATTTTTGATGAAGCACCTATTCCCAACCACTATTTTATTTTAAAAAACAGTAAAACCTCAGTTCTTGCCACATTTAACCCTTTCATACGAAAGATAGAAAGGGTGGAAAAACGTACTGCATATAATATTAAACCACGTAATGCAGAACAAGTATTTGCTTTTCATGCCATCATGAATCCGAATGTAAAATTGGTTACAGTACAAGGTGTTGCAGGAACAGGAAAAACACTGATTGCACTTGCCGGCGCACTGGAGCAACGTCGTGATTTCAGACAAATATATTTAGCCAGGCCTATTGTGCCACTTAGCAATAAAGATATCGGATATCTGCCTGGCGACATTAAATCAAAACTAAACCCATATATGGAGCCGTTATATGACAACCTGAAATATATTCAAAATACATTTGAGGAAAGAGATAAAGATGGTAAGAAGGTGCAAGAAATGCTTGAGTCGGAAAAGCTTGTTGTTACACCACTTGCCTATATTCGTGGTCGTTCTCTGTCAAATATTTTTTTTATAGTTGATGAAGCTCAAAATCTTACACCTCACGAGGTGAAAACCATTATTACCAGAGCCGGAGAAAATACTAAAATTATCTTTACAGGTGACATTTATCAAATTGACACACCGTATCTTGATACACAAAGTAATGGCCTTAGCTATTTAATTGATAGGATGCATCACCATCCTATTCATGCTCATATTACACTCGAAAAAGGTGAAAGAAGCGAATTGGCCAATGTGGCGAATGAATTGTTGTAGGTGGCAATAATTACTTGATTTATCATGAAAATTTGAATTGTAGAATTCAGATTACTTAAAACTAATCAGGGCTTTTTAAAGACATTTGAAATGCTCGTTACATCTTTTTGTCCTTTTATAACATTCTAAACTTCTTTCATATCATTTTTCATTTTGGATATTCCATATGCTAGAAATTTGAGCAATAAAAATTCAAATTATCATGAAGGTTTTAAGTTCGCTTATTGTATCATTGGGATTGATTTTCAATTTTGCATTTTCTCAACATACCATGTTTACCCAAACATGGAAACAAGAATCAACAGAATTTTCAAGTACAATTGTGTATTCGGTTGATATGAAAACGACAGGAGGGAATATTTATCATATTGGCAAAGTGCATAACGGGAGTAATTGGGATGTTGTTGTAGCTAAAGTTAATAATGCCGGATCGGTTTTATGGCGACAGCAATATGATGGTGGCACAGATGATTTTGCAATCTCTGTGGGTGTTGATAATTCGGGAAATGTATATGCCATCATGCGAAGCATAATTTCGGGGACATCTCGTGCCAGGGTTGTTAAGTATAATACATCCGGCACTTATCAATGGGTGTGGAATACTACTACCGGTGTGACTGGCCAATTCCCTAATTATGGATATACGGATGCTTCTGGTAATACATACGTTGTTGGAACAGATGGTGCTAATAATTCCATTTTAACATATAAAATTACAACGGCTGGGGCTATCTCATTCAGTGCCGTATATGCACCTAATAGTTCTTTGAGAAATAGCAGTCAGGTTATAACAGATGCTACAAGTAATGTATATGTTTGCGGTTGGCAAAACACTGCATCAAGTGGTACTGATTGGGTTGTGTTAAAGTATAATTCTTCAGGCACGCAGCAATGGGTGCAAACCTATGGAGGAACAGGCAATGACACGGCTAAAACCATTATTGTGGATGGTGCTTCAAATATAATTGTTGGCGGAAGATATAGCTCAACGGAAGCACATGTCAGAAAATATACTCCTACAGGTACTGCGTCGTGGACGAATACAGTAAATTATTTTATTGATGCAAACAGCAGTGTGATATTGCAGGTTGATAATTCAAATAATATTTATGCAGCTGTATGTCAGCAGGATTATGTTTCAAACAATAAGCCCTTGCATATAAAAAAGATCTCAACCTCAGGTGCTAGTTTGTGGAACAAATATTATAATGGGCCAACGGCTACTTATTCGCAGCCAAGTGATTATTTTCAAAATTATCCGAAGCAAATCTTAGTTCATAATGACAGTAATTATGTTTATGTTGGAATTGATGGGCCATCTAAAAGTAATATAGGTTCTATTCGTCGAGGGTTCCATATAAGCAGATTTAGAATGACTGACGGTAGTTTTGATGATGATTTAGATAATGTAAGTCATAATTTCTGTTATCCAGAACTTGCATTTACAACAACCATAGCTTTTGCTGATAATAACCAAAGTATCATTATTGCCGGATCGCACCCGGATATGTCATATTCAACTCCTCCTTTAAAAATTCGTACAGTGAAGTATGGGCTATACTCACCTGCAGTAAAAGCTCATGGACCATCTTATTTGTTGTCAACTAAGATGAGTTATATTAAACTCTGTGATTTGAATGCACGAAATGTAAGTGATTCATGCAGATTGGAACCAACCGGAATTCAGTCAGGGTATTCATATTGGTGGGTGTCAACGAATGTATCTAATGAAGATGCCCTTACCCAATATTTTACTGACAGGTCTAATCCGAACTCGTATTTTAATCCTCCTGCTGGTTTTTTTAGTGCAAATTATAAGCTAAAAATAACCGATTTGTTTGGTAATATTATCTATTCATCGCCTGTATCAATTCAACGATATGCATTTGATAACAGTGTTGTAACATCAGGAAGTACAAATATATGTAATGGCGATACGGTTACTTTATCTATGCCCCAAATTGATATTCAATATTCGTTAGCAAATATGGTTAAAATAGGAAGCCCTAATCAGAATTTGCAATCATATGCAGGATCTTATGCTAGTAGCAACCAACCCTTAATTTATAATGCCACCACATCGGGACAGTTTTTCTTTGATGTTGAATGTACTCCCATAGTATCTTTAAATGCATATTCTGGATATAACTTCATGTCTACAACATTTGGTGGTTGCTTTTATTATTCAGATACTATATCAGTAACCCTTGGAACACCCACCATAACCGGCACAACACCAGGCAGCCGTTGTGGTACAGGCACCGTTACGCTGGGAGCCACAGGCAGTGCAGGCACGTTGAGTTGGTATGCGACGCCAACAGGAGGCAGCGCATTGGGCACAGGCACATCGTTTGTTACACCCAGTATTAGTTCCACTACTACATATTATGTGGAAGCAGTTTCTGGCTCATGTACGTCCTCACGAACAGCTGTAACAGCAACGATA
>JACSSC010000002.1 GCA_014879445.1 Candidatus Competibacteraceae bacterium | reverse complement strand
AACTTGCTGACGAACTTGCTACTGCCGCTGCTGGTACCGCCATAATTTCTTGATTTAAATTTTTAAATATGGGGAGCAGAAAATGATCTACCCCCCTTTGGTTATATTCTAATTATGGAATATTTGGATCGTTGGAGTTAGTTGTATTGTTATCTCCACAACATGACGTTGTTTGAGGAACATCGCAACAATCTGATAATAGTCTTCCTAGAATTTTGGCCAATTCTAACTTGGCATTTGGATTGGCTGGATCAAGACTGCTCATTAACTGATTCAAAATATACCTGGTATCATTTTGCAGTTGTTGCTCGTCAACGGCCTTCTGCTGCATTTGAGCATTGAAGCAATCTAACGCTTCTCCCTGACCTAACAATGCATCGGCAACCTGAGAGTTTGTACTGAGAATATGATTGGTTAAACTTAAAATCGGACCAGGCACTGTTACAGGGGCTCCGTTTAAGGTAAATGTATCACTGCTGCTGATACGCCAATATGATGTTGGTGTAATTGGACCAATGCATCCACCCAATTCACAAGATACTTCTTCCAAAAATGGGAGACAGTCGCCTTGATAGTTAATTATTTTACAGTACCTGTTGATGATTTCTGCATAGGCATCTGCTACGGTTATCACATCAGTATCTATTACCTGTTCAAGCATTGCCAGCAAGTTCGGAAAATCTGTGATGATAGTGCTTTCAGGGTAACCGTTGGAGAAAACTATTTTTACATTCTTCAAATAAGTAATCACTTTATATTCCTGAACCATCTGGCGGTAAACAATATTCAAAACACGACTTAAATTCGGATTGAAAATATATCTTTCCTGGCTTGCCTCAGTGGATGAGTAAGTTCTATCTGTTCCCGATGTGCTTACATCGATGCTTCTGTAACGGTTGCTTTGAGTTACATGCTGCTCAATGGTGTTTTCAATGTTTCTGGCAAAAGTATCTCTGGCTGTCGAACCTGTCTGCTGTGAATTATTACTGGTATCTTCTCCATAGCTTACAATCAATAAGCTGAAATTAAAAGATGTATCGCTGCTTGATGAATTTGAAAAAGCAGATGTAGCACTGGTTGCCTCTTGCGTTAAAGATGAAAAAGCCTGTTCCATTGAATCAGCCACCTGATCCGACATTGATTCAAGAATGTTTTGTGAGTAGGTTCTGCTGCTTTCAGACTCATTAAATGTTCTTACATAAAGAGTCGTTCTTTCTCCCGGTAATAAACTTAATGCATTCAATACTTTTCCTGCACCATATTGCCCAAGGTAGGCACAGGTTTTATATTCCTCAATGAAATATATCTGTGGTTTTGGTGTAAGGGGTTTGGGAACAAAAGTCAATCTTGGTTTGCCAGCCAATGAGTTATACATTACTGGCATAAATCCTTCCTTTATGGCGTTGGCTATGTATTCAACCGAAATAGTTTGATTAGGATTCAGGGTAATCATTTCCTCCGCATCTTCCTTTTTATTGGTCACTTTTCTTTCGGCTACCATTTTCATGGCTCCCTTTTCTACCTGAGCAGAACCGGATTTATGTTCTGCTTTGTACATGGGATTTACAGTCAGCTTTTTGAGATTTCCGATATAAGATGAAACGGTTGCTCCTTCATTGATATCCTTTGAAATCTGTTTGGTTAAGGTATCAAATTCCTTGTCCCTTGTTCTGTCCCAAAAATTTCCGGATGGAGGACGTTTTGTGGATGATAGAAACCAATTGTCAGGAAACTTTCCGCTGATTCGGCCATAGGTTGCAAAGCAGGATTTTTGCGGTAATAAATAATTAAGTGTTGGTGCTGTTCCTGAACCCCATGTAATTAAAGGGTCCAATGGCAAACATGATGATGGTTCTGGCATAGGTGATTTTTTTTAATGATTTGTAAATAGATTGGTATTAACTAAAATGATGTCAATGATAACCACAAAAAATTTCAAGTATTGTTAAGTTATGAGGAAATATTTATTAACAGTTTTAAGAAATAGATAATCAATAATTTATCCGAAAACAGTCCAGAAAAAGTTGCCCCTAACGGCCATCGCATTTTATAAAGTTGCTGGTTTATAAAGTTAGTAAACTTAAATTATATTCAAAAATGATAGCAGTGCTTATATTTTTTATAAATAAGCACAAGCGGATTAAGTGCTAAAAGCATTGATTTTAAAGGGATGCCAGCAATTTTATAAAATGGGAGTTAGGGGCTGCTTTTAAACGTTCAATTAAGTTTTTTGAACTTAAAATATTATTGCACCATCTCAGTCTCACCCTCTATTGGTGTTTGATTTTTTGATTTAACCAAAAATAAGTCGGGAAGGTAACCATCTTCTAATCGATACAAATGTAAAGTATCCTCCGTTAGCTTTATGATCTCATATCGTGATAAATTAATTTCAATTGTCTTTGCATTTATAATACGCCAAGTTCCTGGATCTTTGGCATCGCCACCCTTAGTAGTAATAATTCTTCTTTCTTGCCTGTTGTTATGTCCATCATAGTAATGAAAACGGGCGAAACGTCCGTTAGTTGTAAAATAACAACCATCTGACATATATACGCTACCATCTATGGAGGTATTTAACTGATCCCAAATTTTATATTTCTCCCCAGCAATTAATTCGTGTATGTTCTTCTTACAAGAGCTTATGCTAAGCAGAAGAAATATCAATGAAATATTACATAGGTAAATCTTGTACTTCTTCATCTGTATAATTTATTCGTTCACCATAAATAATAACATATGGATCATTTACATCTAACTTATATTGTATTTCAAAGGCAAGATTAACCAGATTATTATTAAAATCTATAAATAGTTGTTTCACTTTTTCAAGGTAAGCACCCGGTTCTTTGGCCGCTCTTAAAACATACATAGAAAAGATTTTTATTTGTTCAACTTGATAATCGGTTCCGGAGTTAGGAAATGATTCGTGCTGCAGTTGTAACAAGTAAATATAAGCGTGATCGTAATAGTTTTCACGAGGCATTTGTTGGTGAAGACTTTCGTGGTATAATAAATTTCTGGCCGCATTAATATTTCGATAATCTTTCCAAAAATCTTCCAGCAAATCTTCATTTACATGTACCTTGCCATAGGGGTCTGTATATGCCGGTACATTGATTGGAGCATCACCTCCTAATGTTACACCATTTTGTACTCCAACACTTTCACCAATTCTAGTAAATATTCTTTCAGCTATTTTATCAAAACCCATTTTATTTTTGTTGCGTAATAAAAATACATCCAAATATTCATAGTATATGGTCAACATGGAATTCGGATTTATAATTTTATTTTTAGGGTCTAGATAAAAGCCATTAGGCAACGGTTCATTTATGATTATAATTTGATTATTGCTTGTTGAATTACCTGTTAAATCAATTCCCAAAAAGGTCCCATTGGCGGAAAAATATGCATTACCTCTCCAATCCTTAGGAAGTAAATTAGGAAATGCGTTATTTGATAAATTTTTAAATACTTCATCCGCTTCCCCACTTGCCACTTTCATCATCAAATTGTAGTACTCATTGTACAGAAGGCTGTTCGGATTCAAC
>JACSSC010000030.1 GCA_014879445.1 Candidatus Competibacteraceae bacterium | reverse complement strand
GTCGTTATTAACTTCGGTTGCCGTAGCCCAGTTCAAATGCACGCTACCGTCTTTGCATTGTGCGTTGAAAGTGAGCAACTGCACCGGCAGCGGATTGGCATTGTCGGAACCAATGGTAAACCATGAGAAATTGCTCATGCCATTACGGCTGATGGTAAAGTCGGGTATGGCACCAATGATGCTGCCATGTGTTCCGTCTAGTGTCCAAGTAACGTGTGGCGAGAAGGATTTAATGATACGCACCGCACTCAAGGTATTAATGGTAGTGAAGTTGTTGGCTCGCAATGTCAAACGGTATGTACCACCCGACAAGCCACCACCCGGATTCACTTCCCAGTATCCCTCATTGGCAAAGTTTTGTATCAACTGACCGGCATCATTGAGTGGCAAACCGGTGTACATGGGTGCGGTACTACCTACAAAACGGGTAGTCAGATGACCACCGCTTGAAGGAGCAGATGTGTACTCCAACAATAACCAACGATTGTAGATTTGACTCGACTGTGTATTACCCACAGGGAATAAGCTGGTGGTATTGCCACTATTGGTTGTTGCACCAAACCAGCGACGGAACCATCCCAAAATAGTGGGCTGGTTGGTCGTATTCCAGGTAAGTGTACCCGGACTCAATGCACTAGTTCCCAAAATTAAGATACTTGGGTTTTGCACCACGATATCTCCTTCTACCAGTTCTAAGTTGTTATACACATTCTGATTGGCTGTAATGTTCATGCTCATTCCGCCTGTTTTGTTCACCTGCATATTGTAGAAGTCGGTAGCTGCTGTACCTCCGATATTACCATTATAGGTAGCACCCAAAAAGCGTGTTAGCCCCTGGTTGGTATTGATGGTAGCTCCATAATTATACAAATCGCGATACACGTCTAACCGATTGGTTTGATACCAAGTAATAGTGGAAGCCGTTTGCAATGACAAATCCTGCACCACAGCATTTCCTGCCCCTATGATAGGCCAGAAAGCACCTACAGGTGAGGTGGGTATCACCGCATTGGTTGTGAGGGTAGGAATACCGCCACACCAGTTCGCATTGTTGTTCCAGTTGTCATTCAACGGTGTATTTTGCACACCCAGCCATTCGCCTGTGGGGCGCACGCTCAGTGTGAGTGATGAACTGGGCGATGCAGAGCATCCGCCATAAGGATTGGCCGTAAGGGTGAGTGTTACATTTCCACTAACCACATCGTTGGGGCCATGCGTATATGTAGGATTCAAAATGCCTGTATTATTGAAGCTGCCATCGCCGGTGGTTGTCCAGGTCAAGCTGCTATAACCTGTAGCTGTAGCACCCGACACATTGAATACCGTACCCTGGCATACATAATTATTGGTAAGAGCGCCTACGGCAGCCGGAGGGTTCACCACTACCGTTGTATAGTAAGGGCGACTCCATCCGCAGCAGTTTTCACGAACGCGATAGCGAATATTATACGTTGTAGGCGTAGCCACTACAGGTGCCGTAAAGCTACCTGTTTGCGTTGTGGAAGTAGCTATGGGTGTGTTGGCATTGGCTGTAAACAATACCCATTCCCATTCCAATTCAGTGCCCCAGGCCGGAGCGCTCAATGTAAAGTTATTGCCCGAACATACCGGACTGGATGTAACGGTTATAACAGGCGAAGCAGGTCTTGTATTATCAATGATGCGAATCCAATCTTGATACGTAGCGCCATTGGTTGTAATATCATACACGCCGTTGGCTGTATAGAATATTCGAACCGTGTTGGTGCCTGAGTTATAGCTGCTGGATGCGCTGTTTATATCATTCACATAAGTAGCACCGGTAAGTGTCCATGTGCTTGCTGCAGCGCGGGTTAGCTCATATTCTGAATTTACACAACCCTTGCCGTTGATGCGGGGCTGCATCGTAAGGGTGGTTGGGTTGGGGATGGATGTAGAAGGATCTGAAAAACCAACTGACGTAGTATATAATCTACCGGAAACACCGGGTGCACCGGTTTGGCCTGTTCCACCACGAGCACCGCTACCACCTGTACCGCCATTTCCTCCTGTACCTCGTTCACCAGGACATGTATTATTTCCAATTCCTCCGGCGCCTCCAGTTCCACCATTTCCTCCTGTACCGCCTCCGCCGCCATTCCCGGCTGCTCCATTATTCAAAACGATATCTACAAATGGTGTATTGGTTGTGCCCGAATTATCTCTGTAAATGGCAAAGGTGCCACCGCCACTCCAGCCGCCAAATCCGCCTTGGCCACCACCGCCGCCGCCGCCGCCGCCGCCGCCGCTATTACCTGAATTCTTTACACAAGTAATAAATGATCCATTCTGTCCACGTGATCCACCTCCACCGCCACCGCCGGCACCTGGGTTGCCATGTCCACCTTGTAAGCCCTGTCCGGTTGATATAAAATAAGCGGCAAAAGTATTGGCTGATGTTGCAATACCGCCGTTAATACCTGTAGTGTTTACAGTAGTAGTGGTATAACCACCGCCTGCAGAGCCATGTCCGGCAATGGAATTTGTAGTACAATTACCCGACCCTGAACCTGCTGTACCACCTGCTCCTCCAAGAGCCCCACCTACTGATGCATTGCCGCCGGCCACACCAGGATTACATGTTGAACCACTACCGGTACTTCCGCCGGCACCACCATTTGCACCACTATTTCCCCATGCATTTGCACCTCCAGCGCCTGCTGTTCCACCTGCTTTGCCTGAATTGTCATTAGCGCCACAAGTTGCGCCATTACCATTTCCACCTGATCCGCCATTTGCTCCGGTAGCACCATTTGTACCCGCTACCCCGTTTGCCGCATTGCCCGAAGTAATATTGCATCGAACAATGGAATAGCCGGAACAACTCTGAATTAAAACCCCATAATTACTTCTACCTCTGCCATCGGTTGAATTACCGGTTGCGTTGGCTGTAGTAACTATCAAATCCTGCAAAACCCAGTTATTCACCGATTGTGCCATAAACCCACATTTGATAGCATTATTAGCTGCTATGGAACTATCGCTGGTTGTAAAGTTAATGGTGGTATTAGATGCCGAATTTTTTGTCCATATCCCTGCTGCATTTTGCCATCTGCCATCTATCACCACATTTGATTGTAATCTGATAATACGTGGTTCAGTATAAGTACCCCCCGTAACCCGAATATTGGTACGGGCACCGCCTACCAGTTGCATAGCTCTGCGAATGGTAGCTACAGGAGCTGTTGGATAGCCCAAATTGGCATCGTTGCCGGTTGCGCCATCCACATAAATCATATCACAAGCCGGTGGATTCACGGTGGTAATACACGACGCCTGTGCATCGGCTGCTCCGCATGCATCGCCATAGGTTAAATATACTGTATATCCCCCTGCATTGGTAAAGGTAATGTTGGTACAAGACGATGAAGGATTAGAAATTGTAACTCCAGCAGCAGGCGAAACAGTCCATGTATATGAAGAATTATTTACACTAGCACCTGCATTAGGCGGTAAAGTAGTACAAAACGAAATGGGTACGCCGGGAACAATCGTTAAACCACAAGCTGAACTCACAATAGGTGCCGCATAGGGATGATAGGTTACCCTAACACATGTACTAATCACCTGCTGCTGATTGATATCAGAGCAATGGCTGGAAATAATACAACGATACAGACGCGTGCCTGGTGTTTGGGGTGGCACATACGACAATGAGTTAGCTCCGGCAATGTTTGTCCAAGTGCCGGGCGTTCCACAATCAGTATTGGTACTCACCTGCCACTGTACAAAACGTGCCAACGACCAGCCGTTCCATGAATTCACACCTACGGTAAGCGTGGTACCTGTTCCGATACACAGCGTACGATCGAAAGGCGATGGCTGAGAGGTAATCGTAGGCGCCGAAGCAAAACTCCAGTTGATGATAAGCTGATTGATACCATAACCGGCGCCATTATTATCAGAGCATCGGTTATACATCGAAAGAAAATTAGAAGATATATATCCACCTGTATAAGTATTGTTTTGGCAGGGTGCCTGTTGCCAGAAGTCAATATTACCGATATTCAATCGGCCACAACGAATATCATCACTATTGAAGGTACAGGTGTTTTTTTCACATTCCGAGCCGCAACCATCTTCTTCCCAACTCTCCATATCCACATTGATTTGTGACATGGCTACATTGGTAAAGGTAGCTGCCGTGATAAGCCCGGGATTCCATGTATTACAAGGGATGGCATCAGCCCCATACGTACCCACCCCCGAGCATCCGGTAAAAAAGCCGGGACCAGACAGCGACTGTACATAATTGGCGCCATTGCGACCAATCCATACCTTATAACGTGGGTCGGGATTATTGCCTCCTGCTCCGTCATTTCCGCAATCCCAGTTATGCCTGAAACCGTTAATCTGCACCGTGGCATTTACGTTTTGTGCCGAAAGGTCTGCATGGCACAATACAGCGGTTAGCACTATAAGTGTAGCACGTAAAAATTTACTCATAAAAAAGATGAAATAGTGGGTTTAAACATTTTTTTTGAAAACTTCAGTTCGAAAGCAAATTTACCATAGATTTTTAATTGCACAAGAGTTTGCTGAAATTTTTTATCAAAAAATAATACACCATACTCAATATTATACTTAACGGCTAAGCAGATAAACTGTAAAGGTTCGCAAACATCACGTACACGTTGCGTAATAAGAGATGTAAAAAAAAAGAATTATAAAAAAAGACAAAAGAGAATCAGTGAAAAACAAAATTGTTGAAAAAAGGGTATAAATTTAACCCTGATTCATCAAAAAAACACAAAAAAATATGTAGCATTGCCTAAAAATTTAACCTCAAAACAAGAAAAACATGTTAAAATTACGAGCAGAAGCCCTATATGAGGCCACCCATCGTGAATATCGTTTGTATGAAAAGCAAGGACAACAGATATCCACTTTTTATGCAGAGAATGTATTTGGCGATGCTGAAATGCGATCTGATTTATCAACAGAAGTATATGAGCGATTAATCAACTGTATCGTTAGGGGTGAGAAAATAGACCACGACACGGCAGATGCTGTGGCAACAGCACTCAAGTCATGGGCAATGGCACGCGGGGTTACGCATTACACACACTGGTTTCATCCTCTACGTGGCGCTACTGCTGAGAAGCATGATTCTTTTTTTGAACTCCGCGACGGCAGCCCCATTGAGCGATTCAAAGGTAGTGCATTGGTACAACAAGAGCCCGACGCCTCCTCCTTTCCGCATGGTGGCATACGTTCCACATTTGAGGCCCGTGGCTATACCGCCTGGGACCCCTCCTCCCCTGCCTTTATTTACGAAATTGCCAATGCCAAAACCCTCTGCATACCCACCGTATTTGTGGCCTACACAGGTGAAGCGCTCGACAACAAAGCGCCTTTGCTCAAGGCCATTCATGCCATAGATAAAGCGGCAACTGCCGTTTGTCAATACTTTGATAAAGATGTGCAAAAAGTAACGGTTTCGTTGGGTGCCGAGCAAGAGTATTTCTTAGTGGATAAAGCACTGTTTATGGCACGTCCCGATCTGATTATGTGCGGTCGAACGCTCTTTGGTCATTCGCCCTCCAGAGGCCAGCAACTCAGCGATCATTACTTCGGGTCCATTCCGCGCCGTGTAACCAATTTTATGGTCGAATTCGAAACAGAAGCCCTGCGCCTCGGTATTCCGGTTCGCACACGCCACAACGAAGTGGCACCCGGACAATTTGAAGTGGCGCCTCAATTCGAAGAACTCAACCTTGCCACCGACCATAATGTTTTGCTGATGGACATTATGGAACGCGTGGCCGACAAACACAACTTCCGTGTGATTTTTCACGAAAAACCATTCAAAGGTATCAACGGCAGCGGCAAACACAACAACTGGTCGTTGATTACGCAAGATGGACGCAATCTGCTTGCTCCTACCAGCAAAGCCAAAGAGAATCTTCAATTCCTCACATTTTTGGTATGTACCGTAAAAGCCGTGCATGATTATGCCGATTTGCTTCGCGCCAGCATTGCCTCTGCCAACAACGATTTGCGATTAGGCGGGCATGAAGCGCCTCCTGCCATCATATCTGTATTCCTAGGCAATCAACTCAGTTCCGTTCTTGAAGAGCTGGAAAAAAATGCCAATGTAAAAGTTGGTAAAGGCGATAACGCCTACCTCAAATTGGGCATCAGCAAAATTCCGGAAATCATCTTAGACAATACCGACCGAAACCGTACCAGCCCTTTCGCCTTTACAGGCAATAAATTCGAATTTCGTGCGGTAGGTTCAACGGCCAATCCATCGGTACCTATGACGGTACTCAACACTGCTGTGGCCGACGTACTATGCCAATTCAAAATGCAGGTAGATAAAGAGCTTGAAAAAGAAGAGAAAAAAGAAGTAGCCATCATTAATGTTTTGCGACGCTTCATTAAGCAAAGTAAAAACATTTTGTTTGAACGCGACAATTACAGCAACAACTGGGTAGATGAAGCAAAAAAACGCGGGCTGAACAATTTCAAAACCACGCCGGAGGCCTTAGCTGCCTATCGTACCAAAATGAGCAAAGCATTGTTTGAACGCCACCAGGTTTTTACGCCCATTGAGTTGGAAGCTCGAACACATTTGCTGCTTGATGAATATATAATGAAAGTACAAATTGAATCACGTGTGATAGGCGATTTGGCGCTAAATCACATCATCCCTACAGCCATCAAATATCAAAACAAGTTGATTGAGAACTTCAACGGACTGAAACAAATGAAGCTCGACACAAAATATGTGCAAGGTCTGATTACCGACATCAGTCAACACATAGGGCTGATACACCAAATGGTAACCGACATGACAGAAGAAAGAAAACGCGCCAACGGGCTTGATTCAGAAATCAATCGGGCCGACGCTTATTGCCATCAGGTTAGGCCATTCTTTGAAAAAATTCGCTATCATGTAGATAAGCTCGAACTCTTGGTTGACGATGCCGACTGGCCATTACCCAAATACCGCGAGTTGTTGTTTTTGAGATAAGCTAAATAAGCGCTTACGTCAGGTGATTGTAATTACGATAAGCAAAAAATGAAATAAAAAAGAGCCGTCAAAAAACGGCTCTTTTTCAATAGTGTAATATGCACACAGAGTAGGAATACTATGCTTCCGGTGCGTTTTCTTCAGTAATTTCAGTTGACGTTTCAGCAGCACTTTCAGCTTTTGCTTTAGGTGCAGCAGAGCCGGCACGGCGTGTGCGTTTTTTAGCAGGCGCTTTAGCCGATTTATCTTTCAGCATATTCGGATTGTAATCCACCAATTCAATCATAGCCATTTCGGCATTATCGCCCTGGCGGTTGCCTAATTTGATAATACGCAAATATCCACCCGGACGGTCGCTAACTTTTGCCGCCACATCGCGAAACAATTCAGCAACGGCTTCTTTGTTGTTCAGCTCGCTAAATACCACACGACGTGAGTGTGTAGAATCCGATTTGCTTTTGGTAATAATCGGTTCTAAATATTTACGCAATTCTTTGGCCTTAGCCAATGTTGTATTGATGCGCTTATGCATAATCAGGGAAGATGCCAAGTTGGCTAATAATGCGTGACGGTGAGCCGTCTTTCTTCCTAAATGGTTGTCTTTTTTTCCGTGTCTCATCTCAATTCATATTGCGGGGCTAACGCCTGCCGGTTAATTATTCTTTGTCTAATTTATATTTGGCTACATTCATGCCGAAATGCAATCCTTTAACGCGAACAAGATCTTCCAATTCAACCAATGATTTCTTACCGAAGTTTCGGAATTTGAGTAAATCATTTTTGTTGAAAGAAACCAATTCTCCAAGTGTTTCAACATCTGCTGCTTTGAGGCAGTTAAGGGCTCGAACAGAAAGATCCATATCCACCAGTTTAGTTTTGAGCAATTGGCGCATATGCAACGATTCCTCATCAAACTCATCCGATTGAGATTTTTCTTCCGAATCGAGGGTGATTTTTTCGTCGGAGAAAAGCATAAAATGATGAATCAAAATTTTAGCCGCTTCTTTAAGCGCATCCTTAGGATGCACAGAGCCGTCAGTATGTAGGTCAATTACCAATTTTTCGTAATCCGTTTTCTGTTCTACACGATAGTTTTCAATGTTGTATTTTACATTAACAACAGGTGTAAAGATGCTGTCAATAGGAATAACACCAACTTCATTATTAGCTAATTTATTTTCCTCAGCAGCACGATAACCACGACCTTTGTCAATAGTAAGCTCCAAACTCAGTGATACTTTATCGTCGAGATGACAGATAACTATATCGGGATTAAGCACCTGAAAGGCAGAAGTAAATTTTCCGAGGTCGCCGGCCACGAACTTATCCGAGCCGCCAAAATTCACAACTACGCGTTCGTGTTCAATGGTATCAATCTGGCGTTTAAAGCGGATTTTCTTAAGATTAAGGATAATTTCGGTTGCATCTTCCACTACCCCTTTGATAGCAGAAAATTCATGGCTAACGCCGGCAATCTTCACAGAAGTAATTGCAAATCCCTCCAAAGATGAAAGCAGGATTCGGCGTAGAGAGTTGCCAATGGTGATGCCGTAACCGGGTTCTAACGGTCTGAATTCAAACTTACCGGCAAAATCGTCGGATTCGAGGAGTATTACTTTATCAGGTTTCTGAAAATCTAGAATTGCCATGTGTGATTATATTGGATTATTAATGTAAAAATTATTTAGAGTAAAGTTCCACGATCAATTGTTCGCGGATGTTTTCGGGTATCTGTTCGCGACGAGGCGCCATGATAAATGTTCCGGTAAGTTGAGCTGCGTCCCAACTAAGCCAATCAAATTTTACTTGCGTATTGCTCACCGAATTACGAATTACACCCATTGATTTGGATTTTTCACGAACTTCAATCTTATCACCCGACTTGAGCTGGTATGAAGGCACATTGATAAGTTCGTTATTAACCACAATATGTTTGTGAGTAACCAACTGACGGGCAGCAGCGCGTGACGGAGCAATGCCGAGACGATACACTACGTTATCTAAGCGAGATTCGCAAAGCATAAGTAGAATTTCGCCGGTAATACCACGCATACGACTGGCCTTATCGAACATTTTACGGAATTGACGTTCCAATATACCGTAAGTATATTTAGCTTTTTGCTTTTCCTGAAGCTGAACAGCGTATTCTGACTGTTTACGTTTGCGCTTAGAAGGGCCATGCATGCCCGGAGGATAATTTTTCTTTGTCAGATATTTGTCAGGGCCGAAAATGGGCTCTCTGAATTTGCGTGCAATTTTGGATTTTGGTCCTGTGTATCTTGCCATGATGATGCTAAAATATGATAGATAACTATAATTAAACTCTTCTCTTTTTGGGTGGGCGACAGCCGTTGTGAGGCATGGGCGTAATATCGAAAATCTCAGTAACTTCAATGCCCGCATTATGAACGGTACGAATAGCTTGCTCACGACCGGCACCTGGGCCTTTCACAAACACTTTCACTCGGCGTAGTCCATATTCAAATGCTTCTTTAGCACAATCCTGAGCCGCCATTTGAGCAGCATATGGCGTGTTTTTTTTCGACCCTCTGAATCCCATCTTGCCGGCAGAAGACCAGGAAATAACCTGACCTTGATTATTGGTAAGAGAGATAATGACATTGTTGAAAGTAGCATTGATATGGCATTGGCCTACCGCATCCACTTTCACTTTCTTTTTGGCTTGTTTTTGTTTTGACATGTTACCCTTCGGTTATGATTATCAACAATTATTTAGTTACTTTTTTCTTATTGGCTACGGTCTTACGCTTCCCTTTACGCGTACGGCAGTTGTTTTTGGTTTTCTGACCACGAAGGGGTAATCCCACACGATGTCGAATACCTCGATAGCAACCAATATCCATCAATCGCTTGATGCTAAGCTGCACTTCTGAACGCAATGCACCTTCCACTTTTAGCGAGTTATTGATATAATTACGAATTTTGGACAACTGGTCGTCGTTCCAATCGCCTACTTTGGTGTCGTAGTCAATGTCTGACTCTTTAAGAATCCTGCGGGCTGTATTTCGGCCAATACCATAAATGTAGGTTAAACCAATTTCGCCGCGTTTGTTTTTTGGTAAATCTATACCTGCTATCCTTGCCATATTATTTCAGTAACTGTTTTTCTGTTAATGTTTGTTATCCCTGTCTTTGCTTAAAACGAGGGTTTTTCTTGTTAATAACGTAAAGACGTCCTTTGCGTCGAACAATTATACATTCTTCGCTGCGTTTTTTTATTGATGCTTTTACTTTCATAACTCTGCTATTACTTATATCTATAACTAATTCTACCTTTTGTCAAATCATAAGGCGACATTTCAACTCGAACCCTGTCGCCGGTCAAAATTTTGATGTAATTCATCCGCATTTTGCCGGATATATGACAAACAATCACGTGTCCATTTTCCAACTCCACCTTAAACATGGCGTTAGAAAGGGCTTCCAGGATCACTCCATCTTGTTCTATTGACGTTTGTTTCGCCATATATTTTATCTCAGCGTTATGTTGCTGTTTCCTTTTATTGCTTCTTCAATATATTCAAATGTTGATAACACATCTGCTTTCTCTTTGCCTACGGCTATGGTATGCTCATAATGGGAAGAGGGTTTGCCATCACGTGTAACTACTGTCCATCCATCGGCTAGCGTTTTCACTTCTCTTTTGCCTTGATTTATCATTGGCTCAATGGCTATCACCATACCTTCTTTCAACAATGTACCCGTTCCGCGCTTACCATAATTCGGAACTTCAGGGGGCTCGTGTAATTTTTTGCCTACACCATGACCAACCAATTCACGAACTACACTAAATCCGTTTGATTCGGCATGTTGTTGCACGGCATAACTGATATCTCCCACCCGATTACCCACTAATGCTTTTTCAATGGCTTTAAGTAAACATTCATGCGTTGTTTTCATGAGTTTCAGCGTATCAGGCAACATGGTTCCTAAGCCGTAAGTAAAGGCCGAATCGCCATGAAATCCATTCATAAAAACACCACAATCAATCGAAATCAGATCCCCTTCGGAGAATGGTTTGTTTGAAGGAAAACCATGTACCACCATTTCATTAACAGAGATACATAGCGTAAATGGATACCCGTTGTAGTTTTTGAACGATGGGGTAGCTCCATGATCACGGATATATGTTTCGGCCATGCGATCCAACTCTATTCCTGTAACACCAGGCCTGATAAATCGAGCAATCTGAGCATGTGTTTTACCAACAAGTAAAGAACTCTGACGAATTAACTCAATCTCTTCAGCAGATTTGTAAACAATCATATCCGTTTACGTTCCGGCATAGCCCAACATAGATGAGCGGCCTTTGATTCTGCCTGATTTCATTAATCCTTCGTATTGTCTAGTCCGCAAATGACTGTCAATCTGACTAAGTGTATCTAATACAACACCAACCAAAATGAGCAGTGACGTACCGCCGTAAAACTGGGCAAAGGCCTGGTTTACACCGGCTAGTATGGCAAATGCAGGTAATATTGCTACGAATGCCAAAAACAACGACCCGGGTAGGGTGATGCGTGACATTACATTGTCTATGTATTCAGCTGTTTTCTTTCCCGGCTTGATGCCCGGAATAAAACCACCATTGCGTTTTAAGTCATCAGCGATTTGTTGCGGATTAACGGTTAAAGCGGTATAAAAATAGGTAAAGGCAATAATCATCATGGCGAATACAAAATTGTACCAAAACCCTGTATAATCACTGAAATTACGCACCACCCAGTTGCCTCCTTCACTGGCAAAACCTGCCAACACAATAGGAATAAACATGATGGCCTGAGCAAAGATGATAGGCATAACACCTGCAGCATTTACCTTCAGTGGCAAATACTGACGCACGCCACCGTATTGTTTGTTACCCACAATTTTTTTGGCAAATTGTATGGGTATTCGTCGTGTGCCCTGCACCAAAAGAATAGATACGATAATAACCAATAAAAGAATAACCATTTCGAGCAAGAACATCACCATACCTCCTCCTTCGGGGCGCATACGAGAAACAAACTCCACACCCATGCCTTGCGGCAAACTGGCAATAATACCAATCATGATTAGCAAAGAAATACCATTACCAATTCCTCGTTCGGTAATTCTTTCACCAAGCCACATCACAAAGATGGTACCCGCAACCAAAATGGTGATGGCCAATAGCCACCAAAGTGTAGTATCCGGGCGAGCATTGGATGGCACATAGGTAGCCAAGTAACTGGGGGCCTGAGCCGCAGTAATGATAACGGTGAGTGCACGTGTAATTTGATTGATTTTATTACGACCACTCTCTCCTTCTTTTTGTAATTTCTGAAAATAAGGAATAGCTATACCCAATAGCTGCACAATGATAGATGCCGAAATATAAGGCATGATACCAAGCGCAAAAATAGAAGCATTGGCAAATGCACCGCCGGTAAAGGCATTGATAATATCTAAAATATTACCGCCTCCTGACGCGCTTTGCTGGGCGAGAATTTTTGAGTCAATACCCGGCAAAATGATAAAAGATCCCAAGCGATATACCAATACCAACACAAGCGTTGTAGTGATACGCGACCGAAGTTCTTCAATCTTCCAGATATCCTTTATTTTCTGAATCAATGCTTTCATTTACCCTCTATAATTTTTCAGCTTTTCCTCCGATTTTTTCAATGGCAGCTACAGCAGTAGCCGAAAATGCGTGTGCTTTAACCTGAATAGCAGATTTCAATTCGCCACGACCTAAGATTTTTACTTTATCGTTTTTTGAAACCAATCCATGAGTACGAAGCACTTCAGGTGATATTTCACTAATACCGGCTTTGTCAACCAAAGCTTGAAGCGCATCTAAATTTAATGGTTTGTATTCAACACGGTTGAAGTTGGTAAAGCCATATTTCGGTAAACGACGTTGTAATGGCATTTGACCTCCTTCAAAACCAATTTTTTTACTATTTCCTGAACGGGATTTCTGCCCTTTATGCCCACGTCCTGACGTACCGCCAGATGTGGAACCTTCGCCTCTGCCAACGCGCTTTGAGCGGTGAACTGAACCTTTTGCCGGTTTTAAATTACTTAGTTTCATCCGTTATATCGTATTACTTTACTTCTTTAACTTCTACCAGATGGTTAACTTTATTCACCATACCTAAAATTTGAGGTGTGGCTTCGTGCTCAACAACCTGATTATTTTTTCGCAAACCCAATGCCAGCAAAGTAGCTTTTTGGCGCTCAGGGCAGTTGATTTTGCTTCGTACCTGTTTTATTTGAATCTTTCCCATCAATACATGAATTATCCGTTGTACACTTTATCGAGTTTTAGGCCTCTCTCCTTAGCAATAGAGTATGCATCACGCAACTGACTTAGTGCTTCGAATGTAGCTTTCACCACATTATGAGGATTTGACGAACCTTTTGATTTACATAATACGTCTTTCACGCCTACACTTTCAAGCACGGCACGCATAGCACCACCAGCAATAACACCGGTTCCGTGTGCGGCAGGTTTCATGAAAACCATAGAAGATGAATATTTAGCCACCTGCTGATGTGGTATCGTTCCATTAATAATTGGAACTTTAATCAAGTTCTTCTTGGCATCATCAATTCCTTTTGATATAGCATCGGTTACTTCATTGGCCTTACCCAATCCATACCCCACTACGCCGTTCTCATTACCCACAACCACGATGGCAGAAAAGCTAAAATGGCGACCGCCTTTAGTAACTTTTGTAACACGTTGAACAGAAACCAACCGGTCTTTCAGTTCTATTTCGCTAGATTTTACTCTTTTTACGTTTGTATTTGCCATATCTCAATTAAAATTTTAATCCTGCTTCACGGGCGCCATCAGCTAACGACTTCACCCTTCCATGATACAAAAATCCGCCTCTGTCAAAAGCCACTTCTGCAATACCTGCGGCACTTAACTTTTCAGCAATTTTTTTTCCAACCGTTTTTGCCTCATCCGATTTAGATAATTTTTGTGAGTGAATATCTTTATCTAAAGACGAAGCTGCAAAAAGGGTTGTACCTTTTTGGTCATCTATGGCCTGTGCATAAATGTACGAATTGCTGCGAAACACAGCCAAACGTGGCTTTTCTGCAGTGCCTTTCACTACCTTGCGTACGCGATAACGGATGCGTTGTCTTCTTGCTACTTTATCGAATGACATATCGTTCTTGTTAGTTCATTAATTATTTACCTTTACCTGCTGATTTTCCGGCTTTTCTTCTCAATACTTCACCTGCGAACTTAATACCTTTTCCTTTGTATGGCTCAGGTTTACGTAGTGAGCGTAACTTTGCAGCTACCTGTCCTAAAAGTTGATTATCGTTACAATGCATGATGATTTTAGGCGCTTTACCTTTTTCGGTAACCGTTTCAACCTTAACTTCTTTAGGCAATTCAAAAATGATATTATGCGAATAACCCAAAGTCATATCCAATTGCTGACCTTTTGCTTCTGCTTTATATCCAACACCTACTAACTCCTGCTCAGTTGTAAAACCTTTCGACACCCCTGTTACCATGTTTTGAATCAATGCACGATACAAGCCATGCATTGAGCGATGTCTTTTATTATCAGTTGGACGGTCCAAAATCAGGTTACTGTTTTCATTTTTCACTTTGATAGCAGGGTCAATGGTGCGTTTCAATTCACCTTTTGGACCTTTTACAGTTACCACATTGGATGAACTGATGTCAACGGTAACGCCTGTTGGTATAACGATGGGGGCTTTTCCTATCCTCGACATTTTTAATAATTTTAATAGATATAACAAACAATTTCACCGCCAACATTCTGCTTGCGGGCATCTTTATCGGTCATCAACCCTTTTGATGTTGACATTACAGCCACACCCAATCCGCTTAACACTTTCGGAATTTTAGCAACTCCGGTATATTGGCGCAATCCGGGCTTACTCACCTTTGTCAAACTTTTGATGGCAGGTGATTTCGTTACAGGATTATATTTAAGTGCCAATTTGATAGTGCCTTGAGGGCCTTTATCTTCAAATTTATAATTTAAAATATATCCTTGTTCGAACAAAATGCGTGTCAGTTCTTTTTTGAAATTAGATGCCGGAATCTCCACCACTCTATGCTGGGCTTTGATGGCATTTCTTACTCTTGTCAGGTAATCTGCTATTGGATCCATGTTTTTAAAATTCTAATAATTACCAACTTGATTTTTTAACTCCTGGAATCATTCCATTGTTAGCCATTTGGCGGAATGTAACACGAGATACGCCAAATAAGCGCATATATCCACGTGGACGGCCTGTAAGCTGACAACGGTTATGAAGACGTACTTTGGAAGAATTCCGGGGAAGAAGAGCCAATCCCTGGTAATCGCCATTTTCTTTCAGCTCCTTGCGTTTGTTTTCGTACTTGGCTGCCAGTCGCTCTCTTTTGCGCTCTCTGGCTTTCATTGATTCTTTGGCCATACTCTGATTATGCGTTTTTTGTTTTTAAAGGTTCGTTAAATGGAAGGCCAAACTCTTTCAACAATGAATAGGCCTCAGCGTCCGTATTGGCGGATGTTACAAAAGTAATATCCATACCGGTAATTTTGTTGATTTTATCAATATCAATCTCGGGGAAAATGATTTGTTCTGTTATGCCCAGTGTATAATTGCCACGACCATCAAACCCTTTGGGGGCTAATCCTTTGAAGTCGCGAATACGTGGCAAAGATATTGAAATAAACCTATCTAGAAACTCATACATACGCTCACCTCTGAGGGTAACTGTACAGCCAATCGGCATACCTTTACGCAATTTAAAGTTTGAAATATCTTTTCTAGATTTGGTAGAAACCGCTTTTTGACCGGCAATAAGAGACATTTCGTTCATGGCAGTTTCAACCATGCGCTTATCAGCAACAGCAGCACCCAATCCTTGATTGAGTACAATTTTCTGCAAACGCGGAACTTGCATAGTGCTTTTGTATTCAAACTGCTTTTTTAAAGCAGGAACCACATCATCTTTGTATTTTTTTATTAACCTTGGAGCGTACATTATTTCAGAATTTCACCGGTTTTTTTTGCGTAACGAATAATTTTTCCATCTTCAACTTTGCGACCTACACGAGTAGCCGCACCATCCTTGGGAGCAAGAATCATCAGATTCGAGATATGAATAGGTGCTTCCTTTTTGATAATCCCACCATCAGGAAATTGTGCGCTGGGCTTAGTATGGCGAGATATTTTATTTACCCCTTCCACAATTGCACGATTGCGATCTCTGTCAACCGAAAGAACCACGCCTTGCTTGCCTTTATGCTCGCCTGAAATGACAACTACTTTGTCGTTTTTGCGAATTTTTAATTTAACTGCCATCGTATAAAGAATTAAAGCACTTCAGGTGCTAATGAAATGATTTTCATAAATTGTTTTTCTCTGAGTTCACGAGCTACAGGCCCAAAAATACGCGTACCACGCATTTCGCCTTGTGCATTCAATAACACAACCGCATTATCGTCAAAACGGATATAGGAGCCATCTGCACGCTTGATTTCCTTTTTGGTACGCACCACAACGGCTTTAGCCACGGCGCCTTTTTTTACGTTGCCTAATGGCAAGGCACTTTTCACCGATACCACAATGGTATCACCAATAGAAGCATAGCGCTTGCCAGTACCTCCCAAAACCCGAATGCAAAGCACTTCCTTTGCTCCGCTGTTATCTGCTACATTTAATCTTGATTCCTGCTGTACCATAGGTTATTTTGCTCTTTCAATAATTTCTACCAATCGCCAGTTTTTATCTTTGCTTATCGGACGCGTTTCTGCAATGCGTACGGTGTCGCCAATGTTGCATTCCTGCTTCTCATCGTGCGCTTTAAACTTAGAAGTTTGAGTTAAAAACTTCCCATATTTCGGGTGTTTTACCTTACGAACTACAGCAACCGTAATGGTTTTCTGCATTTTGTTGCTGGTTACAACACCTGTTTTTTCCTTTCTAACATTTCGTTTTGTGGCTTCAGTCATGACTTTCAAGCTAATTTCAAAAAATAATACCCCTAAAAACGGGCTTGCAAAGGTGTAGCTTTTTTTTTAATTATCCAACAGTATGTTATTTTTTTTTTGGATACGATAAAATGTCACCACTCTCGACTATAAAATGTAGTGAAGAATTATACCTTTGCATACATATTTTAACGTATGAAATCTACCAAAATATTTTTGCTGATTCTTTCACAAGTGTTTGTTAATCAGTATATTTTTACCCAATCGAATTCTGTATTTTCTGAAGTAAAAAAGGAAGAAGACGAGAAGCAAAGGAAAGAGAAAGAACTGCATATAAAAAAAATGGAAGGTACTGTTTTTTATTTTGAGCAGCACCCTATGTGTTTCCGAAACAAGGGAGAAGTGGAAGGTGTTGAATCTGACATTCTTAAGGAATTTGTTACATGGGCACGAAACAAGAAAAATATGGAAATTTCTTTGCAATTTGAACCCTATTTTAATTTTGAAGAGTTTTTAGGGGCTGTATCATCGGGTGGTCCTATGGTGATAGGAGCCGGTACAGTAGCTATAAAGGATGAGAGAAAGAAAGATTTGATATTTAGCCCACCCTACATGAACAATGTTTCAGTTTTTATCACGCAAGGGATCGTCCCAAGTATAAGCAGTAAGGAAGAATCTGTCAACATTTTAAAAGGGATGAAAGGAATTGTAACCAAAAATGCGGTTCACATGGGTTATATGGAAGACATTAAGAAAACGTATTTGCCTGGTATGACAATAGAATATGCAAAAAAGCCGATTGAAGTTATAGAGAAAATATCCTCAGACGCTCGATATTTTGGCTATGTAGATATTGTAACCTTTTGGCAATATTTGAAGCAATCCGACAAGTATATAAAGATACAAAGGGTATTAAATATAAAGGAAGAGAAATTTGGGTTTATCATGCCAAAACAATCTGAATTTAGTGTTTTGATGCAAGAATTTTTTGATAGCGGATTTGGTTTTACATCTACAAAGACATATCAGGCGATATTAGAAAAACATCTTGGCTATGAGGTTATTTCTACAGTAGAGATTCGGCAATAATAGCTTCAAAGAGAAGGAAAAATTTTAGTAAAAGGTATTGATGTGTCGTATAGTTTTATATGCCACAAGAAATATCTATTGCATAATTGAAAGAGATTTTACAGATGAGTGAAATGAGAGAGGAGATAAATAAAGGATAAAAATAAAAAAAAAGCTACCCTTGTGAGGTAGCTTTTTTAAAATTGGCGACGACATACTCTCCCGGGATTTACCCCAGTACCATCTGCGCTGGCAGGCTTAACTTCTCTGTTCGGGATGGGAAGAGGTGAACACTGCCGCTATAATCACCAGAAACTTGTAAATATTTTAACATGAGAAGATGAAGAGACAATTATAAGAACATCTATCGTAAAAAGTTTTGGGCAATTAGTACTACTCGGCTTTGCCATTACTGACTTTACACCTGTAGCCTATCAACGTCATCGTCTATAACGGCCCTCAAACGAGAACTCATCTTGAGGTTGGCTTCGCGCTTAGATGCTTTCAGCGCTTATCCATTCCAGACATAGCTACCCTGCGATGCAGCTGGCGCCACAACAGGTACACCAGAGGTCTGTCCAACTCGGTCCTCTCGTACTAGAGTCAGGTCCTCTCAATTCTCAACGCCCACCACAGATAGGGACCGAACTGTCTCACGACGTTCTGAACCCAGCTCGCGTGCCACTTTAATC
>JACSSC010000059.1 GCA_014879445.1 Candidatus Competibacteraceae bacterium | reverse complement strand
AAAATATTATGAAAAAATTTATTGTAATCATGATGCTCATGGCGGGCATTGTGGGTTTTAGTTCTTGCGACTCAAATGAGCAACACTGCGGAGATGGGTTCAACCTCTGTTTTGATTTGGATGGTACACCTGTTTCTGTTTATGCAGAATGGTATGAAAAAGATCCCGATCGTTTTAGAATACATTGGGAACATACGCAAGGCACAGGAAATCAAAAACTAGAGATAGACCTTCACGACTTAATTTCTGTAAGAAACTATACTGTTAATGATACAGAAAATGATGGAACCTCAAAATTTTTATATCATGTGAATGATGGAATTACCCCAACCAGAAATTACGTTGGCACATCTGGCAATATCTCAATTTCCGAATTCAATGCTAACAAAATTACAGGGCATTTCAGTGTGTCAGTTATTGAAACCAATGCAAGTACAACCCATTCGATAACAGATGGTCATTTCTATGCCATTCCAAAAGAGTAAAAACTGATTGTTCTTTTTAAAAAAACAGGCAACAGCATTGCCTGTTTTTTTATTGTACCTTTCGATTCATTTTAAAAGATAATGCATCGTAAATGGATTTTCGATTTGATGATAGCCACTATACTGTGTGCTGGTTCATGGCATGGCGACTTGATAGAATATGGCATATCAGCCGCAAAAGGACAACTTCGCATCATATTCAATGCCAGACCCATTGAAAAATTTTTGGCTGACAACTCCATCTCTGATGAGTGGAAAAAAAATGTTATGCTTATTCAAGAGATTAAACAATTCACAGTGGACTCGTTGGGCTTTTCTCCTTCCGATAACTATTCAAAAGTATATGACCAACAAGGCAAACCTTTGCTTTGGGTTGTAACGGGGTGCGAAGAATATATGCTCAAACCCAAGTTATGGTGGTTTCCGGTAATAGGCAGGGTATCGTATAAGGGATTCTTTAATCGCGAAGCTGCTGAAAAAGAATGTGAATACTTGGAAAAAAACGGATACGAAACACGCATCCGCGAAGTAAATGCATGGAGCACATTAGGGTGGTTTAAAGACCCTATTATGACATCTATGCTAGATGATGCACCCGGCGATTTGGCTAATCTGATTATACACGAATTATCGCATAAAACCATATACATCAAAAACGATGTAGAGTATAGCGAAAATTTAGCCAGCTTTATTGGCGATAAAGGAGCGCGGCTTTTTCTGTTACAAAAATTCGGTCCCAACTCAGATGCATATCACCAATACATTTCATCCACACACGATGACAGGCAATTCTCCTCGCATCTAATTTGTGGTGCTGCTCGTCTTGATAGCTTATATCAATCAGCTACATTCAAAAATGCAAGTGAAGAAAAAAAGAAAATAGATAAGCAGCAAATGATAGCATCCATAGTGAAAGATGCCGACACTTTATCGCTGTTTAACAAACAACCATACCTGAATATGCTGAATAAGCATACGCCCAACAATGCTTTCTTCGTTATATTCATGCAATACCACAATCAACAAGATGATTTTGAAGAAGAATATCAAAAAGCAGGAGGTGGAAATCTAAGAAATTATATCTATTTTTTGATAAACAATACGCCGTCAAAAAATTAATCAGTCATTCATTAACCCCCATTCAACTCTTGAAAAGCTTCATTAATAAACCAAATTAACACTTTTTAACATCTTTTAATTACATCTTTTAATTACATCTTTTAATTACATCTTTTAACTTTGAAGAACATTAAATGTTATGAAAAAAATATTTCACATTTATTTATTGATATTAATAAATTTAAGTGGATTGATATTAACCATCAACAACCAATTACATGCTATCCCGAGAAAATCATGGACATATAAGGAGTTTGACTCAATTGGTCAATGTTGGAGAAGATATGTGTGTAGTGTACCATCCTCTGAGCCCAATTGCAACAAAGGGACAGTTTCGCCGTGGGTTTGCATTTGTGAGCCATGGAATTGTCAGGATTTTTAAAAATATAAACTCTAATACTTCATATTATGAAAACTAAACTTTTCTTTCTTGTATTTATGGGTAGTGTGTTTTCTGCATGCCAAACAAATGATACATATTCTAGCATTCACGCTTACCTTGAATCAAAATCCAAATCTAATTCTCGTCAGGGGTTTCCTTTAACTTTGGTATCAGTACAGGAGCTTCCAAGATTTACGCCCAGCAATGGTATGTATATATTGTCTCACGCCATTTTTAATGACAAAGGTTATTATTATAGTGGCGATGAAATGGCTGCCAAGATTATTGACTTGAACAATCAACAAACCATTCAACAAATTTCTTTTCCCGACTTGCATCAACGTGTTCAAAAAGAATATGCCATCTGCTTTATGCCTGATGAAAATACATTTGTATGGCATACCGATTCCAATGCGTTGCATTATTATAATCTGGCAGGTCAACATATTCGTACTTTATCACCTCAGCTCACCTATCAGGGAAAAACGTATTGTATATCATCCGGACGCGATGCAAGATTAATCTTTGTGCCACAAACCCAAGATATAATTATCCCGGTACATTGCATATCCGAATATGATAGCCAGGAAGAGCACCAACTACCACATATTGCCATTTACAATCTAAATACTGAGCAAACTAGGTTTGTGCCGATATCACTCCCCACATCATACAACCCCGAAGTATATTATGCCGAATTAGGCAAACCATTCATCTCTGTTGACGGAAATATGCTATACGCTATGTATCCCCTTTCGACTACCATGTATAGATACAACTTGCAAACCGAGCAAACAGATAACATCAACATTTCATTACCTGTATCACTCACGCCACCCGGTTCGATACAACATACAACAGATTTGTATCAAATGGCCGAAAGGGAATCGCGATGCAACAGAATAACCGGCATGGTAGTAACTAATAGCAAAATACTAATACAACAAACAGACGGATGGAATGAAACGTTGGCATCACGCAAATATCTTGATAATACCCTACTGATGGAATTTGATGGAAACGGAAATTTAAGCTGGAGCAGCGCATTCCCTGCATTAGAGTTTGATGGAGGCGTATTCAACTTAAGCAACATCAAAAATCAACAAATCTTATTTCGCTGGCATAATCAAAACAATGAACAACGCCTCATTGCCTATCGTTATCCTTAAAACGCCTACAATATTTCCTTTCACTTTCAAGCCCATATACAACATGGGCTTTTTTATTTTCCTAAAAATCAAGAATTTGAAAAAATTATCAAATAAAAATTTGGCCAGAACAAATATTTTCTATTATTTTGATATCAAATTAATATCATTATGAAAAAAGAAGTTGTAGAAACAGGATTAGAAAAAAGGGTAAAGCCCCTGAATGGATATGGCATGCTAATGATTAGTATATTGACGTTGGCAGGATCCATATTTCACTATACACAAACGGGATGGGAGTGGTTAGGAGGGGTGTTGACATTTTTGACACTTGTATGCTGGGCTGGATTAATAGTAGTGGACCCGAACAATTCACGTGTGCTCATCTTATTTGGCAGTTACAAAGGTTCGGTTAAGCACAATGGATTTTTCTTTGTCAATCCACTAATGATAAAGAAAAAAATATCATTGCGTGCCCGCAACATGGAAACACAGCCCATCAAGGTGAATGATAAGATGGGAAATCCGATAATGATAGCCGCTGTTTTGGTATGGAAAGTAGAAGACACATATAGAGCTGCATTTGAGGTGGAGCGCTATGAAGAATTTGTAAAAGCGCAAAGCGAGTCGGCAATCAGGCAATTAGCCGGTTCTTACTCGTATGATAATATTGAAGACGAATCAGCCACCATCACATTACGTTCGAGCCACGAGGAGGTGAATCATCTATTGGAGAAAGAAATAGCAGAGCGATTGGCCATAGCCGGCATTGTAGTAATAGAAGCGCGAATATCGCATTTAGCATATGCAGCTGAGATAGCGGGCGCCATGTTGCAACGGCAGCAAGCCACTGCTGTGGTTGCCGCTCGACAAAAGATAGTAGAAGGAGCTGTTGGCATGGTTGATATGGCATTAAAAGAGCTATCAGAAAAAGAAATTCTACATCTTGACGACGAACGGAAAGCCGCCATGGTAAGCAATCTGATGGTTGTATTATGCAGCGATAAAAACCCAACGCCGGTAGTTAACACAGGAACTTTATATGCCTAAGCTGCAACGAAAAAGCGAAATAGAAGGCGCTGTCATTTTTAGTGAAGAACAACGACTTTGGGATACGTGGATTCGGTATTTTCTGATGGTTGAATTTCTCTTCATCTTCACATTAGTGAGTGTATTGATGATACAAGATAAAGCAAACAGCATGGCTGATATAATATTTTCAACTGTAATGGTTTTCGTTATCGGATTGGCTGGAATTCTTTTAATCAGAGTGTTTATGATGGATGTACGGGTTACTACAAAAGGTATATATGTGCGATATAAGCCCATTGACCGAAAATATTATTTCATACCCCAAACAGAGATAAGATCATGGGAAATAACAAAAAATCAAATGATGCAGTCGGGCAAGAATATAAGAAAACAATCAGCAACATTCACGATGATAAGTTCACGTGTCATACTTATACATACATCAGACAGAAAAATTCGTATAGGCACAAACCGCACATCCGAATTTAGCGATGCAATAAGTAGGATGCAATTGTTGCATAAACAACAATACTAAGCTATATGAATACAAAAAAGACCTTTGTATTAAGATTAGACGAAGACACATTCAAAGCGTTAGAGAAATGGGCATCTGATGAATTCAGAAGTGTGAACGGACAAGTAGAATGGCTGATAAACCGTGGATTGGAGAATGCAGGTAGAAGCAAGAAGAAGAAATCAAAAAAAGAAGATGAAGGAGAAACGCAATCATAACCTTGAATATAAAATACATGAATAGCAAATCCCAATCTCGATATTTTATTGACTGTGCATACGATGGGAGCAAGTACAACGGATGGCAGATACAGCCCAATGGCATAGGAGTACAGCAAGTTATAGAAGAAGCGCTGCAAACGATATTTCGCGAACCATGCCCCATAACAGGATCAGGGCGCACCGACACCGGTGTTCATGCCAGACAGCAGATAGCCCATGTTGATCTTACCATACCTAGTGGCATGACACTTGAGACCTGTGCATACAAACTTAACAGCATTTTGCCGCCAGATATTTCAATACAATCAATTAGACCTGTAAAAAAGACCGCACATGCTCGTTTTGATGCGATTCGACGCACATACAAATATTATATCCGTTTCAGAAAAGATCCATTTGAAAGGCAATATCACTATTTTTTCAAGGGATTGCTTGATCTTAGCGCAATGCAAAAAGCAGCAGGATTTATTAAGCTTCATGAAGATTTTAGTTCGTTTTGCAAGTCGCATGCAGCATCCAAAACCCCATTTTGCAAGATTGAACACAGTGAGATCTCTGTTTTAGAAGACGGGATTATATATACTATTGCTGCCGACAGGTTTTTGCGTAATATGGTAAGAGCCATTACAGGCACGTTGATTGAGGTAGGGAAAGGCATGATTAAGGCAGAAGAGATAAACCGCATTATACAAGAAAAAGACAGAAAATCTGCCGGATTTAGTGCGCCTGCACACGGATTATTTCTTTATAGCGTAGCTTACTTACCTGAAATATATGAAGTAAGAAAGCACCATACTCCATAATATTTTAAACGGGATTATTACCTTTGCCGGCAGTATTTCAACCTTTTTAATTCTGAGATGTTAGAAAGGGTTGAATAGAGAAACATCAACAGATGAGTTTGCAAATAATAAACAGCCGAAACTGGGTACGGGTAGCACTGATTAATCTTCTCATTGTAGCCATATACGGATGGGTTATGCGATATAAGATTGGCTATTCACTGCCCATCTTTCACCAAAAATTTTTATTGCATGCACACTCCCACTTTGCTTTTTCAGGGTGGGTAAGCCAACTGCTCATGACTTTGATGATTTCGCAACTACCACATACTTTATCTGCGAGTCGAAAAAAATTATATGAATCCATTCTGTATGGGAATCTTATCACATCGTATGGCATGCTCATATCATTTACTGTACAGGGATATGCGTTGTATTCAATCATATTTTCCACGTTAAGTTTAGTTGTGTCCTTTTTGTTTGCCGGTATGTATATATACGATTCATTAAAGCTTGGGCAAACGACATCCAAGCCATGGTTAATCACAGCCATAATTTTTCAGGTATTATCAACTGCTGGCACATTTTCATTGATATATATGTTGGCTGGCAAAAAATTTCAAAGCGACATTTACCATGCGTCCATATACTGGTATTTGCATTTTCAGTACAATGGTTGGTTTCTGTTTGCTATCATTGGATTATTTGTTCACGAACTGAGTAAAAGATGGGAAGCCCCACCTTTGCCCAGGCACATTTTTTGGTTATTTGCAATCAGTTGTTTTCCGGCCTACGGATTATCTGTTTTATGGTTGAAATTACCACTTCCTGTATATCTATTAGTCATTGCTGCCACGCTTGCACAAACTATTGGATGGCTTTTATTAGTCATCCATTTGATTAAGCAAAAAATTTGGCAATTTATGCCCAACAAACTATCCGTGTTTATGCTGCTTGTGATTGGTATAGCAAACAGCATAAAGATGAGTTTGCAACTTGCGTCAGTCATTCCATCCATAAGTCATATGGCATTTGGTTACAGGCCTATTGTAATTGCATATCTGCATTTGATTTTATTGGGCATTATTACCACCTATTTGATTATGCATTTATATGTAACCCATCAACTGAATCACAAACCTGTAGTTACTGTTTCAATCATAGGGTTGCTTATATCTATTGCTGCTAACGAATTGGTATTAGCGATACAAGGCATTAGTTCATTTAGTTACACATTGGTTCCGTGGGTAAATGATGCATTGATTGGTGCATCCACATTATTATTACTTAGCATTGGGTTGTTAGGTATTTCGCAATTTCAGATACGGTTGAAAAAAAAAGAAAACAGTATTTCCGAATACACCCCAACAGTACAAGAGCCCTTGATAGCGGAATTTGAGAACAGAAAACAAATCTGATTGTTATACAAGAAAAAATCTTCAAATCATGAAAACGATTATTGAGCCATTTCGCATTAAGTCGGTTGAGCCCATTCAATTTACAACACGAGAAGAGCGCATTAAGATATTAGAAGAAGCGCATTACAATCTTTTTCTAGTGCATTCCGACCATGTATTAATAGATTTACTAACCGACAGTGGTACGAGTGCCATGAGCAGCAGGCAATGGGCTGGCATTATGCAGGGAGATGAGTCGTATGCCGGAAGTCCGAGTTTTTTCAGATTTGAGCATGCTGTTCGCTCAATCACTCAGATGCCTTTCATCATACCCACACATCAGGGGCGAGCTGCAGAAAAAATCATTTTCAGCATATTGGGAGGCAAGGGAAAATACTTTATCAGCAATACGCTATTTGATACAACAAGAGCCAACATAGAATATTCAGGTGCAACGGGTATTGATTTGGTATGCGAAGAAGGCAAGCATCCACTCATTCCGGCTCCGTTTAAGGGCAACATGGATGTTGCCAAACTTGAGAAGACAATTGAAGAAATTGGTGCTGAACATATTCCGCTTGTTATAGTAACCGTAACAAACAATTCGGGAGGAGGGCAGCCGGTGAGCATGCAAAACATCAAAGAGGTGAGAGAAGTATGTAAAGCGTATAACATTCCCATGTTTATTGATGCCTGTCGCTTTGCCGAGAATGCCTATTTCATCAAACAGCGTGAGTTAGGATATGCAGATAAGAGCATTCAGGAGATTGCATGTGAGATGTTTTCATATGCAGATGGCTGTACGATGAGTGCCAAGAAAGACGCCTTTGCCAACATTGGTGGATTTTTGGCATTGCACAATGAAGCATTAGCAACTGAATGTCGCAATCTACTTATTATTACCGAAGGATTTCCGACATACGGAGGCATGGCAGGTCGCGACCTGGAAGCCATAGCTATCGGATTGGAAGAAGTGATGGATGAGCATTATTTGCACTACCGCGTTCGCAGCATGGAATATCTTACAGAAAAACTTACAAATGCCGGCGTGCCGGTAATGCAGCCGGCAGGCGGGCATGCTGTATATTTAGATGCCAAATCATTTTTACCGCATATTCCATCATCGGCATATCCAGGGCAGGCATTGGCCTGTGCTTTATTTATTGAGGGCGGTGTAAGAAGTGTTGAAATAGGATCATTGATGTTTGGCAAATACGATAACGATAAACAACTCATACCGGCAACATTGGAGTTAGTGAGATTAGCTATACCACGGAGAGTATATACCCAAAGCCATATTGACTATGTGGCCGAAGTAATCATAGAAGTATTTCAAAACAGGAATACGATTACGGGATTGCGCATAGTAGAAGAAGCGCCGTTATTAAGACACTTCACAGCCAAGCTGGCGACATTATCCTAAAGGATGTAATTAAAATATCGAAATAGGAGCATTTGAAATAAGATGATTTGAATTTTATTTCACAAAATGCGACTATTCGCAACTGCCCGGGTGGGAGCGATAGCTGGCAGCGGTGGGTGCTTAGGGATGAGAGCAGCGGAGAAGGCGACGGGCACGAAGCCGGCGAAGCGCCACAGACATTAGCACCTGCCGCTGCCACTACAAGCGTACGACCGGAAATAGCAGCATAAAAAAATGTAACGCAGGTTACGGATTGAAAATTGAGAATATACCTACCTTTGTGTAAAAATAAAAAGTGCAGATATGTCATTAGGAATTTTTAATACGCCGATGCCGGTAAATGAGCCGGTAAAAAATTATGCACCCGGATCGGCTGAGCGTGCAGAGTTGAAAGCACAAATTGCAACGTACAAATCACAACAGCGCGACATACCGATGTATATTGACGGGAAGGAAGTGAGGACACAGAAGACGGTAGAAATTTTTCCGCCACATGAGTTGGGTCACAAGTTGGGTCATTTTCATCAGGGGGATGCGACGCATGTAAAGATGGCCATAGATTCGGCATTACATGCAAGAGCTAAATGGGCAGATTTGGCATGGGAACAGCGTGCTTCAATATTTATGAAGGCGGCTGAATTGCTTGCGGGGCCGTATCGAGCACGAATTAATGCAGCGACGATGTTGGGGCAATCAAAAAATGCGTATCAGGCAGAAATTGACAGTGCATGTGAGATGATAGATTTCTTGCGATTCAATGTTAAATTCATGCAGGAGATATATGAGCAACAGCCCATATCATCGCCCGGAATATGGAATCGGCTAGAACAGCGTCCGTTGGAAGGATTTGTTTTTGCGCTTACGCCGTTTAATTTTACGGCGATAGGAGGTAATTTGCCTACATCAGCAGCCATGATGGGGAATGTGGTGGTATGGAAGCCGGCCAACACACAGATATATTCGGCCAGCGTATTTATGGAAGTGCTAAAGGAGGCCGGATTGCCTGATGGGGTAATAAATTTGGTGTATGTAAGTGGCCCTGTGGCAGGCGATGTCATTTTTTCACATCCTGATTTTGCTGGCATACATTTTACGGGTTCCACCTCTACATTTCAGCAAATCTGGAAAAATATTGGAGAGAACATACATCATTACAAAACATATCCACGCATTGTAGGTGAAACCGGGGGCAAAGATTTCGTTTTTGCACATGCCTCAGCCAACACCAAAGCTTTGGCAGTTGCATTATCGAGAGGGGCTTTTGAGTATCAAGGACAGAAATGTTCGGCAGCTTCACGTGCATATATCCCGTCAAGTATTTGGCCTGAAGTAAAAAAATATTTGCTTGAGGATCTATCAACATTCCGCATGGGAAAAGTTGATGATTTCAACAATTTTGTGAATGCAGTGATAGATGAAAAAGCATTTGACAAAATAACTTCATTCATCACTCAGGCAAAAAAAGACAGCCAAGTAAGCGTAATTGCCGGAGGTAATTTTGACAAAACAAACGGATATTTTATTGAGCCAACAGTAATAGAAACCACACAACCGGACTATGTAACCATGTGTGAAGAATTGTTTGGGCCAGTACTTACGATATATGTATATCCAGACAATGCATTTGAAAGAACTTTGGAAATTGCAGACAAGACATCCGTATATGCATTAACAGGAGCAGTATTTGCACAAGACCGCTATGTAATTTCACAAATGATAGACAAACTTCGGAATGCAGCAGGGAATTTTTATGTAAACGACAAGCCGACTGGTGCCGTTGTTGGGCAGCAGCCATTCGGAGGGGCACGTGCATCAGGCACTAACGATAAAGCGGGTTCGATGATAAATCTTTTGCGCTGGGTATCGCCACGCACGATTAAAGAAACCTTTGTGCCGCCGGTTGATTATCGTTACCCGTTTATGCTTGAGCCCTAAACTTTCCATTAACATATGATGGTTAATACTTTGAGAGATTAGGTGGCGTTACATCAATGCATAGCAATTATATTTGGAGTATGAAGTATAACAAACATGAGCCATCAGAAGAAATCAGCGAATCAGCGCTTTGGTTTCGCATTATTAAAAATAAATATTTGATTGTTTCTGTATTTTTTTTGGTTTGGATGGCTTTTTTTGACAATAACAACTGGATATATCTAAAGCGGCTGACAGAAGAAGCTCAACAAAAAAGAAGTGATTACGCATGGTACAAAGAGGAAATAGAAAAAGCCCATGCTGAGTATAACAACATCACTACGGACATGAGCACGATAGAAAAGTTTGGAAGAGAGCAATATTACATGAAGCGTACAGACGAGGACGTATATGTTTTTTTCGGAGAGTAGTACTTTGATTAAATTCTTTTGTGAAGCACAAAATTTTGCCCTAGATATACTTTACGTACCTGTTGGTCAGCAGCCAACTCTTCAGCACTTCCCTGTTTAAGTATTTTACCTTCAAAAAGCAGATAAGCCCTATCGGTAATTGAGAGGGTTTCATGCACATTATGATCAGTAATTAGTATTCCTATATTTCTTTTTTTGAGAGAAAAGACAATTTGCTGAATATCTTCAACAGCAATGGGATCAACACCGGCAAAAGGTTCATCGAGAAGAATAAATTTAGGGTCAACCGCTAAGGCACGAGCAATTTCGGTTCTACGTCTTTCTCCACCAGAGAGCAGGTCGCCACGATTTTTTCGTACCCTTGTGAGTCCGAATTCTTCGAGCAACATTTCGCATCTTTCTTTCTGCTTGGATTTAGGGAGATTTGTCATTTCGAGCACAGCTTTAATATTATTTTCGACGCTTAGTTTTCGAAAAACAGATGCTTCTTGTGGCAAGTATCCAATACCTTTTCGTGCTCTTTTATACATAGGCAATGTGGTGATAATTTCATCATTCAAAAACACATCACCCTGATTGGGCTGAATCATTCCCACAATCATGTAGAAGCTGGTTGTTTTACCGGCGCCATTGGGGCCAAGCAGTCCTACAATTTCGCCTTGTTCCACTTGTACTGAAACATTATCAACTACAGTGCGGCTTTTGTATTTTTTCACCAAATTTCGAGCTGATAATACCATGATTACATATTGAAATAAAGTCCAAACATAATACCCCAGTTGATGGAATTGGGGAAAATTTCCTGACCAGGATTATTAGGATCTGGCCGACGCTTATGCGTTAAACGCCATAAGAATTGTAAGCGCATGATGTTAAAAATATTTTCCAAACCCGCATTCATTTCAATAAATGGGATATGAAAACCGGTAACAGGGTCTTTAATTTCGAATGTATGTTCGGGGAGTGCAATATAACGACGATTTTCGTCAGAGATACTTCCCATCACAGCACGAATTCCAATTACTTCGCGAAGTTTTAGCTTTTTAATACCTGGTATTTTGTTGAGAAAGAACCCATCAAAATGATGTTGATATCGAATAGAAATCCATTGGTCTGAAACAAACTCAAAATAATTCATAGTATTGAAAGCGAATCTGTCAAACATATAGGTATCGTTTCCCATGTGAATTTCCATCAAAGGATACGGCACTACGCCAAAAATCTTACCGGCTGCAATTTCGTAATCGCCATATCCAAGTGGTTTGATACGAATACGGTCGGAGATAGAGAGTCGAATTTTGTGATAATTATAATCAGATCCAAGGAATCCTTTGATACCAAGCGCATAGGTGAATTTGATAATAGGAAATTTGCCACGTAATGGTCTGCGTTTATTTCTGCCGGTTAGGAATTTTTGCCCCCAAGCAAAGGTGGTTTCGAGTTGTAATTCAGCTTTAGTAAAATGTTCTAAATATGAATCAACGAGACCGGTTGCAGGATTAATTTGCCCAAAGCGCAAAGTTCCTGTATCGAAGATACGCATCCAGGTAAAAGAAAGTTTTTGATTAAATGCGCTGGACCAATCGTGTTCGTAGTAGAACTGAAAGGTATGCATATAAGAGAGGTCGGATAGTTTTCGACGACGTAAAAAAGATCCCAAAAAATTATCGGGTCGCCATTGGTCAACGCTAAGCCCAAGCTGATCTACATCCATTTTTATTTTGAATCCTAACATTCGCCAGGGATTTTTTCGTTTGTTGAAATGATAAATAGCACCGAGATCCCATTTTACGCGTTGGTCTTTAGTGCCATATGAGACGTGGCCTTCCAGAATAAATCGTTTGCTGATTTTGTCGCCTGTTCGGCCGCCTAAGCGTATGCGATGCCCTTCAATCTCATTCATACTCCATATTTCTTGCAAGGGTCCAAAACCAAAATACTTTAGGTCGAGATATCCGCTGGCAACAAGGTCCACAACTTTATACATGAATTTAAAGAATGGAACCTTTTTTATAGAATCTACTTTATTATAGATATTCTTTTCTTTTTGGGTTAATGAATCGTGACGTTTTTCTTCCCAATATTTATCATCTTTTTTAAGCTCATCAGCCAATATTACATCATCAAGCATTTTTGCAAACTGCTTTCCAGGTGGTTGATTAAGGATATGATCTTTGAAGCTCGAATTTTTGTTGATGGTGATGCGAAAATTTTCTGACTTGGGTGCAATGTTGAGTGTAAAATTGATAAAGTCGCGTGGATTAATATCAATACGTGCTACTTCTTTTGTGAGAACCCAATGACCGTCGGGTAATCGGTTATATTCAGCATTCACCATAAAATCGGCAATCAGGTTAATATTGGCATTACCGTTCATTTTCAGGTCAATTTTACGAATGGCATATGTGCTGTCGTGTATCCATACAGATCCGATATACACAACTTCATTGGATATACGAGGTTCGAAATTAATTTTGTAACACCAATCCTGTCCGATGTGCATACTATCAACCAGATAATACTTATAATAAGTAATCCCTATGGGCGAAAGCGGACCCACAAAGTTTTTACCTAATAGCAACTGGTTATCGTCGTAGAAGTTAAACTCATTATACACGGAGCCCAGTAATGAGGTAAAATTTTCATTTTCGATACCCGAAATTTTAGCAGCATTGACAAACTCTTTGGCATCTTGTCCAATCTTTTTGTATATATCTGAAAGGGTTTCAGAAATAAGGAATGGATAATGAGCTTTGCCATTAATCGTATCCGGATTTTCGAACATGAATTTGAACGGCTTGAGCAATTTTTGGTTTTTAAATTTTTCGGTAAGGTTATAAAGATTAAATTGTGTTTTGATATATGCTTGGGCCTGATAGCTTTGATAGCGCTTCATGTCATTCTTGTCGCGATATTTACGTGCACTATCCATCAACATCTCCGCCGGGTTACCTCTGTATTTAATTTCGATGGCGGTAAGTTCAATGCCATCTTCTTCCAGATCGATAATCACTTCTTGTTTTTTTCCGTATTCAATTGGTATTTCGTTGGGTTTATATCCCAAAAAACTAGCTCTGATTTTTTTTACTTGTTTGGTTGTTGTGATGTTGAAGTATCCGTTTTCGTCGGTGATGGTTCCGATGGTTGTGCCGGAGAAAATGACATCAGCAAAGGGTACAGGTTGTTTGGTTGATTTTTCGATTACTTGGCCTGAAACAATGGTGGTTTGTTGTGCCCATAATGTTGGGCATAAGAGCATAAAAACAACCAAAGGGGTGGTATGTATTAGAGTGAATCGCAATGTTATCGGCTTGTTTTATCATTTTCAAGTTCTTCCCAAAATTCAACGGCTCTACGTGTATGCGGGATAACGATTGTTCCTCCAACAATATTGCCAATGGAGAGGATTTCAAAAAGTTCGTTTCGGGTTATCCCTAATTCGTAGCATTTGATAAGATGATATTTGATGCAATCGTCGCAGCGCAGTACCAATGATGCAACCAGACCAAGCATTTCTTTTGTTTTAGATGACAGCGCGCCTGCCTTGTATGCTTGTGTATCTAAGTTATACAGGCGTTTAATAACCAAATTATCTTCGGAGAGAATGATGTGATTCATTTTTTCCCGATACTCGTTAAATTCCTGTACGGCGTTTGACATGTTAAAAAATAATGGCGAAAATACCTTATTTTACTATGTCAGACAACCCCTAATGATAAAAAAAGACAAACAGGGAATATGTGAATAAGACATGAAACGGCATAAACGCAAAGAAGGCCTAGAATGATGGTTCTACGCCTTCTTTACAAAATTTTTTAAATTAACCAGGGAACCGGTAGTAGAACTTTCTTCCTTTATCAACTTGGTTTCTGACTTTATTAGTGTTGGTTTAATAAAATCTAGAGAATGAAGGTTAGTTTATGAAAGCAAAACTACCGGCCCTTGGTTACCTCCCACTATGAAAACGATTATAAGAACGAACTAATTTAATTACACTACAAATGTACAGCTAACATTAACAAGAATTTTATGGCATTTATCAGACGTATGCCATGAATTAGTATTGGGATAAAATCTGTTAGAATTTATTTAGAAAAACTAAGAAGTTATCCTTGTAATTCTTTGATAATGGAACATTAGAGCCATCGGTCAGAATTAAGTATCCGCCGTCACCTTTTTGATATTGAACAACGTGGTCAATATTTACAAGATGAGATTGATGCACCCTGACAAAACCCTGCTCAGAGAGCAACTCGTCATATTCTTTGAGGGTTTTACTAATCAGGAACTCTCGGTTTTGAGTAAGATAAAAAGTGGTATAGTTGCTTTGTGATTGAAGTCGAATCACTTCTTCGAGCGGATAAAATTTAATACCTCCATGAACGGGCAGCCCTATTCTTCTGAGCTTTTTGTTGTCTTTGACAGGGTCTGAGATATTATTGAGTAAATAATCTAAGCGATTACTAAACTGGTTGCTTTTCAGCCGTTCGGCAGCGCGTTGAGTAGCATCTTTCAATTCTTCGATATCTACTGGTTTCAGGAGATAATCTATAGCTGAAAACTTAAATGCTTTAATTGCATAATGATTGAATGCTGTAATAAAAATAACCTCAACCCTGCTATCTTTTATGGTATCAAGTACATCAAAACCACTTCCCTCACCTATCTCAATATCAAGAAAAACCAAATCGGGCTTTTGTTTTAAAATTAAATCTGTTGCTTCTGAAACGGATTCTGCCATTCCGATAATCTGAATCTGAGGGCAATATTCCTCAACGAGAAAGGATAAGTTTTCTCTTGCATTTTGTTCATCGTCAACAATTACTGCTTTTATCATAATACATAATGGATGGTAAACAGGTACAATTTAGAAAAAAAAATTAAATAATGAATGGATTACTCAATTTTTCTTGTTCAATGGTTGAGTCGAAACCATGCCCCGGATATAATTTTGTTTGAGGAGGTAATGGCAAAATCTGATTTCGAATACTGGCCATTAAAGTATCATAATCACCTCCCGGAAGGTCGGTTCTTCCTATTCCACCGGCAAATATTACATCGCCTGAGAAGAGCATCTCCTGTTGAGCATGATAAAAAACTACACTATCTGTAGAATGTCCTGGACAATACATAACCTGAAAAGAATCGTCGCCTATAGTAACCGTGTCGGCGTGGCTCAGCAAAAGGTCGGGCATTGGACAGGGCTCAAACGGGATACCATACATTTGAGATACAAGCGGATGAAGCTTGATTTGCGAAGGCGCTTCTAAATGGGCATAGATAGGTATCGAATATTTGTCTTTGAGGTATTTAACGCCAAATATGTGATCTAAATGGGTGTGAGTAATCCATATTTGCTTAGGGAGCAGGTTATTTGAACGCAAATAGCCGGAAAGTTGTTCACGTTCGGCAGGCAGATAGCATCCTGGGTCAATAACGACACATTCGCCTGATTGATTACTTACAACATAGGTTTTTACAGCAAAAGGGTTGAAATCAAAAGAGTGAATTGTCAGCATTATATATTCTTCAATTACAGGGTGTAAATTTCAGTAAATCTTTTCTTCTTTGAAAAAAAAGTATCTTAGTGCATTCGTTAAACATTCTGAAAAGATGAAAATGGATATAAATGCTTTTCTATTATTGGCTTTAACCGGATTATTGGCCGGCGCTTTAGGTGGCATGGTCGGTGTTGGAGGAGGCATTATCATGGTACCAATGCTTGTATATGCACTACAATTACCTCAGCTTACTGCACAGGGCATCAGTTTGTCTGTTTTGATGATACCGGTCAGCTCTTTTGCTGTGTATAATTATTTCAAATCTGGGATACTTTCCAAAGAGCATTTTTTATATACACTCGTTATTGCTGCATTCTTTGCTGTAGGCACTTTTTTGGCATCCAAATTAGTAGTAAAGATGGATCCTCTCATTGTAAAAAGATTCTTTGGTGGTTTTATGCTGATTATTGCTATTAAAATGATTCTTGAGCGATGAGTACTCACCCATTTATTGCCAAAGCGCAATTACTTTATCCTGAATTTATAAAAATACGCAGACACCTGCATGCACATCCCGAGCTTTCATTTCAAGAAGAAAAGACCTCTCAATTTATATGCGACTTTCTTTCATCTCATCATATTCCATTTACAACTGGCTGGGCTGGCACCGGTATTGTTGCTACATTTGAGGGTCGTTCTGAGAGGCGAATAGGTCTTCGTGCCGATATGGATGCTTTGCCAATTGAAGAACAAACAGGTTCCTCTTTTGCTTCTATTCATGCAGGCATAATGCACGCATGTGGTCATGATATGCACATGGCCTGTTTAATGGGTGCTGCTTTGATTCTTTCAAGCATAGAAAGACCTTACCATATCAATATGTTGTTTCAGCCGGGAGAAGAAAAGTTACCTGGTGGCGCCAGTTTAATGATTCGAGAAGGTGTGCTGAATAATTTGGATGCTATCATAGGATTGCATGTATTCCCTGAACTACCTGCAGGGCATTTAGGTTTTCGTAAAGGAGCATACATGGCATCCAGTGATGAAATTTTTATAACTGTACATGGCAAAGGTGGACATGCAGCGCTACCTCATCTCATTCAAGACCCTGTGGTGGGTGCATCAAAGCTTATCTTAGCTTTTCAAAACATTACTAAAAATTTTGCACCTAAAAACAGCCCATCAGTTCTTGCCTTCGGCAAAGTGGTTGCTCCTGGTGCTACCAATGTAATTCCCGACAATGTGATGTTGGAGGGTACACTTCGCACAATGGATGAAAGCTGGAGAATGGAGGCGCATCAGCTTATTCAACAAATTGCCGATGACACACTAAAAGAAAGCGGCCTTACTAGTGAAGTAGTGATTAAAAAAGGTTATCCTGTATTGATCAATCATCCTGAATTCACTTCAGATTGTCAGCATTTGTCTAAAAATATTGCAGGAAGTCATCAAATACATGACTTGGATATTCGAATGACCGCAGAAGATTTTGCATATTACACACAGCAAATCCCAGGTTGTTTTTTTCGATTGGGGACAGGTAATGCTAATTACCCGGTACATTCATCACGCTTTAATCCAGATGAAAATGCACTGATAACCGGAGCGGCGACGCTGGCTTATCTTGCCACTCATGTTTCTCTTCCTGTGTAATCAGGTTATCATCAAATTACATCCACGCAAATCAGATACATCAAAACGGCCTGTTACATCAAATGTGTTTGGACTGTATAGCATTCCCAAATCTTGGGTCTCGATAAAACAACAACTATGTATGTTGGCTAAATCAATAATATTAATCCCACCAGTTCGAGAATAGCCATAATAAGCAAATGGGTCCTGAGTTTCACGGATTCTGACTTTCATCCAAGGTGGAGAAACAAAATGTTTATCTTCTTTTAAATATGCCTGACTCAATAATTCTGTCATACCATATTCTGAATAAATTTGCTTCAAACCTGTTGCCTTTATTAGCATCTGATGCAATTCGTCTCGAATCATTTCTTTCCCTCTACCTTTCATGCCTCCTGTTTCAATAATCTTAACAGATTGTAAGGGATTTTTAAGAGCGGGAATCATCTCAAGCAGAGCAAACGTAACTCCAATAATAATAGTAGGGATCTGCTTAAATTCGTTTTCAACAATCACTGAATAAAGTTGCTTATCTTGGTGAGCATAAAACCCACTGCATGTATATTGGCTTTGAGAAATAAGGTGTTTCGACATATACACCAATGATGCATCATCTCGCTCTATATATGATGGGAGAATGCATAAAAAAGCATATTGCGATACTTCACCAAATGCATATTCAAATCCCTTGTCGATGCTCTTGTTGTATAATGTAAGGTCAGTTACATAATGAGATGATTTATCTTGTTGGGTTGTTCCAGAACTACGAAACACTTTCTGTACGGGTGCTGATGATGATAATACACGATGTGATTTAAAAAAAGCAATCGGCAAAAATGGTATATCAGATAAACATTTTACTTGATTGCTATCAATATGTAAAGAATGAATATACGATTGGTAAACCGGATTATGATTGAACTGATGTTGAAAGGCAAATAAAGCCAATCTCTCAAAATGTGCTTCTGAGTTTACTGCAAATATTTCATCAACATATTGGGCAAGGTTCATGCAAAAGTATAACGAATAAGGGGCAGAAATTCAAACATTGAATTCCCGAGATCATTATAATGCCTATATGGCATTAATACAAATCCTCATCCTCTTCGTCTTCGTCAAAAGAGTCAAAATCTTCAAATTCTGATTCTTCAAAAAAGTCATCATCATCATCGCCAGAAGCCGTATCGTCTTCATCAGCATAATAATCATCTTCTTCTTCAATGTCGTCATCATCATCGTCTTCATCGTCTTCATAAGATTTCTTAGGTGGCGAAAAAGAAATGGAAGCGACATAACCAAAGATGGATTCTTGTGTTTCTTTGTGAGTAGATTTTTTCGTCATTTTTAATCGTTTAAATTAGCTGCAATTAAGGGACTTTGTCAACTATGATTACAAATTTAGAGTATATTTTTTTAAAAAAACAAATGATGATGCATTTAGGTAAAAAAAAAATTCAGAATTA
>JACSSC010000021.1 GCA_014879445.1 Candidatus Competibacteraceae bacterium | reverse complement strand
ACTCGAACCCCCACGCCTTGCGGCACCAGATCCTAAGTCTGGCGCGGCTACCAATTACGCCACATCCGCTTATTTCCATAATCCCTTATTGTAACTTATAAGAGTATCAGGGGTTGCAAATGTACGATATTTTTCTAAATACAAAAATGATTGAATATTTCCCTATTATTTTGCCTTTCAGGGCTTTTCCTTGAGTATAAAGCGATCTAAGTAGCTTTGTTCTTTTTCTAATAATTTTTTTGGGTATTCAGTATATTTCTCTGTATAGTACCTATTAATGTATCCAAGCTCGTTATCATATTTTTGGCTGAGAATGGATAATTGGCGGTTTGTAGCTTCAAATTCACGATTTACTGTGTAATATAAATATCGAAGAGGGCGATTATTCATTAATGATTCGTATATTTCTTTCTCATATACTGATGCATAGTGCAGATACCAAGCCATGAAAAGGTTAAATTCATATTGAGCAAAACCGGTTGCTAATGATTGCTTATAAAGCGTAATTGCAGAGGCCGTATCTTGATTCATTTCGAGCAATTTGTTGCCTAGATCCATTGAACTACGTGTACCGTATCCATATGCAATAAACTCATCCATCAGCCCATATATGCCAACCACATTGGCGCTTACCACTGCGCCTTCGGACACGTAGGTTTTGTACCTGAAAATGTTTTTCTCAGCGTCATTGGGTACTAATTTTTTGAATCTCTCAGATTGAAAAGTTTTTGTTATTTTAACCCGAATAAATTCTCCGGGTTTAATCATATATATATAGTCGCCATTACTGCTATATCGGTTGTAGTGATGCAAACTTTCATGGATAACGGTATTGAAATTACTCAATAGCACGTTATGAGATGTGTCGCCATTCCATTCAATGTGCTGATTATTTATATAGGTTTTGTATGTGTCGGGGCCTGCATAGAAACTATCAATGAGGGCTAAATATTGCGGCACATAATTTTTGCACAATCGCTTGTAATAATTTTGAGTTGACATGGCTGAATGTTTTAAATCTACAGGGCCTGAGCTATTGTTTCCTTGATGGGATGAGCTTTCAATTCGGGTAGTATTTGAATTATCGTCTGAAGTATAAGGTTCATTACTTGACGTAAAAAGAGGCACTTTGTTGAATATAATGTCTGTTTTTTTAGCATATATTTTTTCTTTATGCAGATATAAAACATAATCTCCAAGACCTCCAAAACCTCTTGATTTTTCGATGGGTGTTAGAATGATTTTTTTCCCTTTTTGAGTGTAAGTTCCTTTTTCGGTGTAGGATTTACTTTTTGATTTTTTGATGTAAGTAAATGTTTGATTTTCGGTTAATACTAGTTGGTACATTATGTTTTTCCCAGATTTTCTTACATAAACATTGGCATTTGTTGGTGCTGAAACTGACATCAGGGGGTAAGCGCACATGATGGTAATTACACAGATTAGCTTCTGAATTTTTTTCATGATGCAAGGTTTTTTAATAGAACATAGGAAATACGCTTATTATTGTTTCATAATCAGTTTTGACGAAGCGATGTTAGAGAATTAGGGCAATTGCCCGATGAATGAAAATATGTGTAATAAGAAAGCAGATATGATAATCTGGCAAAAAATGCTACCTTTGCACTCCATTTTTAAAAATAAGAAGAAGGTATGATTTCTGTTAACAATCTCACCCTGCAATTTGGGAAACGCGTATTATTTGAGGAAGTAAATCTGAATTTTACCCCTGGCAATTGTTATGGTGTAATCGGTGCAAATGGAGCAGGGAAGTCCACCTTCCTAAAAATATTATCAGGGGAGTTGGAGGCCAATAAGGGAGGCGTAATTATTCAGCCGGGAGCAAGGATGGCTGTTCTTAAACAGAATCACTTTGAGTTTGACGGATATCAAGTACTACAAACCGTAGTGATGGGGCATAAAAAATTATGGGATATTATGTTGGCCAAAGATGCAATATATGCCAAGCCCGATTTTTCAGAAGCAGATGGATTGAAAGCTGCTGAACTGGAAGCAGAGTTTGCCGAAATGGAAGGTTGGAATGCCGAGAGCGAAGCGGCTAATTTGCTTAGCGGACTTGGGATTAAGGAAGAGTTGCATGAGAAATTAATGCAGGAGCTGAGTGGGAATGAGAAGGTGCGGGTTCTCCTTGCCCAGGCATTGTTTGGTAACCCAGATATTTTATTGCTTGATGAGCCCACCAACGATTTGGATGTAGAAACAGTAATGTGGCTGGAGGAATTTCTGATTGATTTTCCTAATACAGTTATTGTGGTTTCTCACGACCGACATTTCTTAGATACCGTGTGCACACATGTCGTTGATATCGACTTTAAAAAGATTCAGATGTACACAGGGAATTATACATTTTGGTACGAATCAAGCCAATTGGCTGCACGTCAACGGGCACAGCAGAATAAAAAGGCAGAAGATAAAAGAAAAGAGTTGCAGGAATTTATTGCTCGCTTTAGTGCCAATGCTTCAAAGTCAAGGCAAGCTACCAGTAGAAAAAAATTGTTGGATAAAATTCAGGTTGATGATATTCAGCCATCAAACCGAAAATATCCTGCTATTATTTTTTCGCAAGAAAGAGAAGCTGGCGATCAGATTCTCCGTGTAGATGGGGTTTCGAAAATGGTTGACGGGGCTCCGGTTTTGAATCAGGTTTCTTTTACACTTCGTAAAGGTGATAAAGTTGCAGTATTGTCGAAAGATAGTTTGGCCCCTACATTGCTATATAAGATACTCATAGGAGAGGAATCTCCTGATGCGGGATCATGTGAATGGGGTATTACCATATCAAAGGCCTATTTGCCTAACGATAATTCTGCTTTTTTTAAAACAGATTATAACCTGATTGATTGGCTTCGTCAATATTCCAAAGAAAAGGATGAAACCTATATTCGCGGGTTTTTAGGCCGAATGCTATTTTCGGGCGAAGAAAGTTTAAAAAGCGCTTCTGTGCTTTCAGGTGGCGAGAAAGTGCGTTGCATGATTAGCCGAATGATGTTGCAAAATGCAAACTTCCTGATTCTTGATGAACCCACTAATCACCTGGATTTGGAAAGCATTACTGCATTTAATAATGGATTGAAGAATTTTCCGGGCAGCATGCTGTTTACTACTCACGATCATGAATTCATTCAATCTCTAGCAAATAGAATTATTGAATTAGGCCCTAACGGAACTATTGATAAGGAAATGACATACGATGAATACATTCTTGATGAAAGGGTAAAAGAGCAAAAACTATCGATTTATGGTCAATTGGTAAAGTAATTACATGTTTAGCCAATCACCAAATATTATTAAAATGCTGAATGAATTCAGGGTATATTTTAGTACATTGGTTTTGATATTATTTTTTTCATCACTTTCTGCTCAAACCATATCAGTGCTGAGTTGGAATATTAAATTTTTGCCACGCGCTTTTGCTCACATCGGACATCGACCATTGAAACGTGTTGAGCCGATTGCTACACACTTAATCGCTTCCGAAGCGGATGTGCTTGTGTTACAGGAGGCCTTTGATCGCAAAGCCAATCGCAGGTTAAAAAAAACATTGAATTTGGTTTACCCATATACATATGGACCAGCTAATCAGGAACCGGGCTTTAAAATTAACAGTGGCATTCTTATTCTCTCAAAAACACCCTTGCTGTATAGAGGTGAAGTTGAATTTAGCGATTGTGAAAAGGAAGATTGCTTTGCAAGAAAAGGTGCTTTGCTGGTTGAAACAGTTGTTGCCGGACGACGTATTCAAGTGTTAGGTACACATCTTGAGGCGGGTGGCCCATCATCAATCAAACTTACTCAATATCATGAAGTGGCAGGGTTGCTTAGATCTCATCAGCTTTTTGGTATTCCGCAGATTATTTGTGGCGACTTTAATACTAACCAAACCAATACATATTTGTATCAAGCCATGCTTAATATTTTACAAGCTGAAGACGGCCCTCTATACGGCGAACTGCAATATACTTCTGATCATATGCTCAATGATATGGATTTATACAATCCGAACGACAGGAAAGTGATTGATTATATTTTTTATAAACCCAATGGCGTTCAACCTCAAAATATATATCGCGAAGTGCTGCGTTATCAATATCCATGGAACAAAAAGCAAAAAGATCTTTCCGATCATTTTGCCGTATGGATGAAACTCACATTTGATAAGTGAGAAGATCCACCCGGAAATTTTATGTACTTTTGGCCAAGGAATTGAAGAATTAAAACGATGAAAAAAAGTATGATCTCAAACAATGCATTCGTGTTTAATAAATTTCCTTCCTTTTTTCTACACTCTTTCTTTTTGATTTTTATCTTATCCTTTGCACAGTGTGTAATTGCGCAAACACCGATTCGCAAGCCATTGGAGGCCTTCAACAGGATTCGTGTGGCCAATCAGTCGCAGCTATTGCTTGTCCCATCAGATTCGTCTATACTGGATATTACATTACAAAATATACCAGCCGATAAAGTGATAACTGAGGTCTCAGACGGAGAGTTTAGTATTCGTACCAAAGGGATGCATAATTTGCCAATGATAAAAGGGAGTTTGTATTTCTCACAACCGCTCGAAAAAATTTCGGCAACACTATCTGGTTGGGTGAAATCTGAGCAAAAAATAAAATCACATCGTCTCGAAATTGAAGTTAAAATGGATGGTTATATTCATGTTATTGTTGATGTGGACGAACTATTTATTGTAGCCGGACAGGGGTCAATCGTTCAGGTAGAAGGCAATGCACGATTTGTTCAGATTGATGCCAATTCAGGGGCTACAGTTCGTACAGGCGATTTAAAATGTACGGATGCTCAAGTAACATCTGCTATGGGGGCGGAAGTTTGGCTTTCAGCCACTAAGGATTATACGGCTAAAGCATTGACAGGGGGAACTATTTATTATAAAACCGAACCATCAGGCACTTTTCATCGTACCGAATCATCTGGTGGAAAAATATTACAGTAAATGACGCAGGAAAAAGAAATGACATTTTTGGATCATCTGGAAGAACTCAGATGGCATTTGGTTCGATCTGTTGTGGCAATATTGGTTGGGGGTGTTATTGCATTTATGTTTCCTCATATTTTGTTTGATGTAATTGTTTTTGGTCCCACTTCTTCTGATTTTATAACCTATCGTTTATTGTGCAGATTAGCTGATGCAATTTCTTTGCCGGCTTTATGTCTCGGAAAGTTGCCATTTTCAGAGTTTGCTAGTATTCAAATGGCATCTCAGTTTACTTGGCATATTTGGGCATCATTAATTGCCGGTTTTATTGTCGCATTCCCATATGTGGCATGGGAAATATGGCGGTTTATTAAACCTGCTTTGCACGAGGGTGAACAAAAAAAGATTACCGGGATTGTTATTTATATCTCACTACTTTTTTTATCTGGTATTGCTTTCGGGTATTTTCTTCTTGCACCGTTAACCGTTAATTTTCTTGGCAATTATGATGTTATGGGAAAGGTAGTCAATCAGCCCGTTTTCACTTCATATATCTCCACGATACTCATGGTTGTTTTGGGCTGCGGTATATTGTTCGAACTTCCTGTTTTTATTTATTTCTTAGCTAAAATTGGGATTGTTTCTCCTGAGTTCCTTAAAAAGTATCGTCGCCATGCCATTATTATTATCCTTCTCCTTTCTGCTATTATAACGCCACCCGATATTGCCAGCCAGGTGTTGGTTGCTATCCCATTGGGGTTTTTATATGAAGTAAGTATTATGATTGCCCGACGAGTATATAAGAAACCACCTGTTTCGGATGAAGTAGCACCCAACCAAAAGCTTTAGTATTATTGCTTAATGATGCGTTTTGTTGATACAGAACCGTTTTTTTCTGAAATCTTTAATACATATATCCCAGCCGGATATTGACTTACATCAATAAACTCTTTTAAGTGTCCATTTTCCAACTCTTTCCCATTTATATCAAGTAATGAATATTGCATTGCATCATCACTCATGTTTAGATATAATATGTCGCTAACCGGATTAGGCCATACTTGCAGAAGTGGATTGTCTTCAGCATAAATGGATGAGGATACAGGGGCTTTTTTGTATAAAACAGATTGAACAACTTGTGGGCCTGTGCTTAAAAATAACAACTGCGTGTTGATTTGCAATGCTGGAAATTCGCTTTGCAGGGTGATAAATTTATATTCGAATTGTTTGCGGGTAACAGGCAGTGTGAATCCACTGCTTTCAAAATGAATAGTGTCGCGAAGTGTTAAAGATGTTTTAATTCTAAGTACCTCGTATGCCTGACTCCCAGGTAAAAGCAAAGTGCCCCATCCGTCAACTGAATTAATACGCGTACCGTATTGCTTCCAATAACCAATCGTTGGTATTTCAATTGCAAATAGAAATGAACTGGTGTCAATATCTCCATATTCAAGTGGAAAAGAATATACTTGATCTTTAATCTGATAGGGTATAGGTGTTTGAATGCCATTAATGGTTGCTCCAATTCCTGTTAATGTAAATGAAGAATTAGAATTTTTATAAAAATTATACACATCGGTTAGCGAGAATCCAAAAGATGAGGGCAGATTAATTTCAACGCCTTCTTCAGCATGCGTGCTATTGTTATTGGGAAGTAATGGATTGTTGAAAATCACTTGATACACGAAAGGGGTGTGAATAGGGTCAGCCATACTCAGCATTACAGAACTTAATTCAGAAAGTTGACTATAATCCCAAATATAATTTGGCCCTGTATTGGAATAATTGATGTTGTTAGGAAATGCCCTATTATATGCATATAAACTATCGGGAACAGGCATTTGGTTTTTTGTAATTACAATTTGGGCAGATAGTGATACAAAGAGAAAATGGAAAAGTAAAATGCCCTTAAAAAGTTTGTACATGGATTCGAATATTTATATCAAATGTATGAAGATAATCAGTACTTTTGATGTATGTTTACAGGAATAGTAGAAACTACTGGCAAAATAATAGACGTGGCTGATTTGGGCTCCAACAGACAGTTTTTGATTCAAGCACCGTTTTTGCATGAATTGAAAATAGACCAAAGTGTGGCTCACAATGGCGCTTGTCTTACTGTTGACGGATTATCTGATTCGCATTACACCGTAACGGCTATTGCTGAAACCCTGCAACGAACCAACTTGGCTTTTTTACAACCAGGCAATCTGGTTAATTTGGAACGCAGTATGAAGTTGAATGACCGACTGGATGGGCATATTGTGCAAGGTCATGTTGATACTATCGGGAAGGTATTGTCTATTACATCGTGTAATGGTAGCTGGGAGTTCGAAATTGGATTTGATAATCAACAATATGTTACTGTCAGTAAAGGATCTATTACGGTTAATGGTGTTAGTTTAACTGTAGTAAAAAGTTATCCAGGAGGATTCTCAGTAGCAATCATCCCTTATACTTATAACCATACTCAATTTGTTGAATTGAAAGTATCTGATTTTGTTAATCTTGAGTTCGATATCATTGGAAAATATGTAGAACGATTGCTGAAGGGATACAAATAATTCCTACTTTGGTACTTATTTATTTCTCAAACTATGAAAACACGATTTCTTCTATTGGGTCTATTGTGCCCTTTTATTTCTTTTGTTTATGCCCAACAACCTACTTTCATGTATGCAGATGACTCGGAGTTGTCGAATCTGACATCTAATAGGCAAATAATTCCCAACAAAGCTTATAACTTTAAACTGGATTACTCACAACTGTGTCAATTTCTGAATCAAGCTCCTGAAGAAAATTCCGGATTGGGTGGAATGTTAGTTTCATTGCCAATGCCTGATGGAGCGTTGCATGATTTTATTATTTATCAGTATGATATGATGGAAGCACCACTTGCTGCATCATTTCCAGGTATTAGAACATTTTTGGGGAATGGAAAATCAGACCCTTATGCCATTATTCGTTTGGATTATACATATACCGGCTTCCATGCATATGTATCATCGCCAACAGGCATAGTAAGTATTGATCCATATGCAAATGAAAATACTACATTCTATCAGTCGTATTATAAACATGACTTGAACAATATCCATGCAGATCATTTTTCATGTCGTTTGGAAAATGATACTGAAATTGAAATGGATGAAAATGAAATGTTGGGAAAAACATTGTTACCCTTGGGCACAACGCTACGAACCTATCGTATGGCGCTTGCTTGTACAGGTGAGTATGCGACCTATCATGGCGGCACCGTTTCTAGCGTTGCCTCTGCCATGACAACTGCTATGAACCGTGTCAATGGAGTGTATGAAAGAGATTTGTCGGTTCGGATGATTTTGGTTGCCAATAATAATAACCTGATATTTTTGAATGCATCAACTGATCCTTATACTAACGATGATGGTTTTGCTATGCTTAGTCAAAATCAAACAACTGTTACGAATGTTATTGGTTCTTCAAATTATGATATTGGCCATGTATTTAGTACGGGTGGAGGTGGCGTTGCCAGCTTGGCATCGCTTTGCGACAACTCTGTTAAAGCTCAAGGTGTAACCGGCCTGCCTGCACCTACAGGCGATCCGTTTTATATTGATTATGTCGCCCATGAAGTGGGGCATCAGTTTAATGGTAACCATACTTTTAATTCTTCATCAGGATCTTGCAATGGAAATCGTTCGTCAACCAATGCTTTTGAGCCGGGTAGTGGCAGTACGATTATGGCTTATGCTGGCATCTGTTCTCCTGATAATATTCAAAATAACAGCGACGACTACTTTCATGTACGCAGTTATGTAACCATCTATACTGAAATAGTAAATAATGAACCAGGATGCCCTACAACTACATCAACAGGCAACACGCCTCCTACGGTAAATGCAGGCAATGGTGGCAAATATGTGCCTATCAGCACTCCGTTCAAACTTAAAGCAGTTGGCGCAGATGCCAATGGCAATCCGCTAACATATTGTTGGGAAGAATATGATTTGGGAGCATCCATTGGTTTATCTACAAACCCTACAAGTGGTACGCCACCTTTGTTCAGGTCTTATAATCCTGATACATCTGCTACACGCTGGTTCCCACGATTGCAAACGGTTGTTAATAATTTAAGCGATAACAAAGAAAAACTCCCGACTTATTCGCGTGAAATGAAATTTCGTTGTATGGTTCGTGATAATGTTGCCAATGGAGGTGGCGCAAGTTATGATACTGTAGGTTATAATTTCACTAGTACTGCCGGCCCTTTTTTGGTTACTTCACCTAATGTTGCTGGCGATTTTTGGTTGTCAAATTCAACTCAAACCGTAACATGGGATGTGGCAAATACACAATCGTCACCTGTAAGTTGTTCTCAAGTTAATATCCGTTTGTCTGTGGATGGGGGCTATACTTATCCTTATTTATTATTGGCCAATACTCCAAACGATGGCACTCAATCAATCACAGTACCTAACATAATATCAACCACCACCACATGTAGGATTATGGTTGAATCCGTAAATAATATCTTTTATGATATTTCTAATGCAAATTTTACAATATCGCCCACTTTACCATCGCCCCCTATTTCATCTTTTACTGCCAGCTCATTCTCAGTTTGCCAAGGACAATATGTCAACTTTACAGACCAATCCACCAACACGCCAACCAGTTGGTCTTGGAGTTTTGGCGGAGGCACTCCGGCCAATTCTGTTGCTCAGAATCCCAGCAATATTCAATTCAATTCGCCTGGCATATATACGGTTTCCTTAACAGCTACAAATATTGCAGGCAGTCATACTACACAGCAATCTATTACCGTTTATGAGTTACCGCAAGCTACTTTTACTATTATGCCGGCAAGTAATGGGCAAAATAATGGTAGCGCAACAGCCAATCCAACATCAGGTCAATCACCTTATTTATACCAGTGGGTTACATCTCCCATTCAATATACTCAAACAGCTAATAACTTGCCTGCCGGCACGGTTGGTTTTACGATTACCGATGCCAATGGATGTTCCAAAAACTACAATGTAACAATTCCTGACAATACGTCTATTGATGAGTCAATACTTATAGATGATATTAATTTATATCCCAATCCCGCCATGGATATGGTTTATATCCGTTTTTCAGATGGATTATTTATTCCTGATAAAATTAATCTGACGCTATTAAACAGCATAGGGCAGATGGTAATGTGTGAGGAATATGATTATCATCCACTTATCGAATTGCAAGTGAGTGGCTTAGCTTCTGGTTGGTATTTACTTAGAGTTAATATTAATGGAACTTCCATACACAGGCCCCTAGTTATTCGCAAATAATATTAGCGACAATTTTTACTGCCAAATATTAGCTTATTTGGCAGTATTTATTAGATATGAAAGTATTGTTTCGGGATAATGAATCAATTCGAGTTTTCTAACTTTTGCACTTACATCTTCAGCCGTATCGGATGACAATACAGGAACAGATTGTTGAAAAAGAATCCGGCCTTCATCATAATGCTCATTAACCAAATGAATGGTAATGCCGGTTTTTTTTTCTCCTTTTTCTATTACAGCTCGGTGTACATGCATTCCATACATGCCTTTGCCACCAAATTTAGGCAATAGTGCAGGGTGAATATTAAGGATGCGATCAGGAAATGAGCGAATCATATCTTCAGGTATCTTCAAAAGAAAACCGGCCAAAACAATAAGATCGGGATTAAAGTCCTTCATCCGGGCAGATACCATGCCCGAATCAAATTGTGCTTTGTGAAAGATCTCAGCAGGCACGTGCAGCTGTTGTGCTCTCAGTAATATACCTGCATGGGGATTGTTGCAAATAATCAGAAAATGTGCAGATATCTCTCTCCCTCTGAAATAACGGATGATTTGTTCGGCATTTGTGCCTTCTCCTGAGGCAAAAATTGCAATTTTATACATGTGGCAAAGATAATGCGATTTCGCGAAGTAATTTTGAATCATATATTGAACCTAAAAATTAATCAAAAGAGATTGGTTTGTAAACAGAAACCCTTATTTTTGTGCAAAATGTTTTGAGTTATGGATTGGTTTTTTGTTCCACTTGGAAAGTTTTTTGTTTGGTCTTTTCAGTTTATTGAAATGGCCGGAATGAAATTTAATATTGCTATGATTGGCATTGGCTCACTTCTCCTATTATATTGGATTAGTCAGATGTTGAGTCATAAAAACGACAAAGGATTATTCAAAAAGTAATCCGAGTTTCATGCTTGTTTTCTCAGGATGGAGTTGTCTTTCCTGATATTTTTATTTATTTTTTTGAAATCAATGATTTATGAGTTTGTTGCATAACAATCCCAGTGTAATAGTTAAGAAAAAGAATCTGTCAGCGGTATTTGAATATTGCACAGAACATAAAATAGAATCGAAGTTTGTTCCTCGTGAAATGCCTGATGAATGGGAGGTGGAATTTGTTATTTCTGATGTACTGAAGGCCATTAGTTTGGGTATGTTTTTAAAAGAAAACAGAATGGATTTAGTAGGCATGTCTGGTTTTGGAACATCTGTTTCCAAACAACCATCACCTGTTCATGCATCAAAATCTAGAGCACGAAAAACAGATAAAGAAGATAAATCCGATTCTCCGGCACCAATCCCATCTACACCAACGCCTATGTTTGATCAAAATGAAGATGTTAGCAAGCAGTATCCTCGGCCAATTGGCAATGAAGATGCCTTGTTTTAACTCACATCTTATTATTCAACGAACCTTTCATTGAAGGTAATCGCTTTCTCTTTGGGCAACTCATTTTTTCTTTGTTTTTTTGTTTCCCTATTTTATCAGGTAAATTATGAAAGACAGGTTGTCCAATCTTCAATCAAAAATTTCTGAAGCCCGATTGGGTGGAGGTCAATCACGTATAGATTCTCAGCATAGTAAAGGCAAACTTACGGCACGTGAACGTATAGACCTGCTGCTTGATTCAGGAAGTTTCGAAGAAATTGGTATGTTGGTACAGCACCGATCTAAGCATTTTGGCTTGGATAAACAAACCTTTCTAGGTGATGGAGTAATAACAGGATACGGAACAGTAAACGGGAGGTTGATTTATGTTTTTTCTCAGGATTTTACTGTGTTGGGCGGGTCTTTGGCAGAGGCACATGCCGAAAAAATATGTCGAATAATGGATTTAGCCATGAGCAATGGTGCTCCTATTATCGGATTAAATGATTCAGGAGGCGCTCGAATACAGGAAGGGGTTGTTTCACTTGCCGGATATGCCGATATCTTTTATCGAAATACACGTTGTTCGGGCGTTGTCCCTCAGATATCAGCTATTATGGGGCCATGCGCCGGCGGGGCTGTATATTCGCCTGCCATTACCGACTTTATTATGATGGTTGAGCAAACTTCTTATATGTTTGTTACCGGGCCTAATGTAGTAAAAACAGTTACGCATGAAACAGTAACATCTGAAGAATTAGGCGGAGCCATGACACACGCTTCCAAGTCGGGGGTTACTCATTTTGCACTTGCTAACGAAGTTGAATGTATTGAAGCGATAAAATCGTTGTTGAGTTTTATTCCACAGAATTGTGAAGAATTACCTCCTCGTGTAATGTATGAATTACAGGATGAATACAGGCAGATTTTGGACTCTATTATTCCAGAAAACCCTAATCAACCATACGACATGAAAGAGGTTATAGCCGGTATTGTTGATAGTGATAGTTTTTTTGAGGTACATAAAGATTATGCCGAAAACATTATCGTTGGTTTTGCACGTATTGCAGGTCGTAGCATTGGTATTGTCGCCAATCAGCCGGCTTTTTTGGCGGGTGTGCTAGATATTAAATCGTCAAATAAAGCGGCGCGTTTTGTACGTTTTTGTGATAGTTTCAATATTCCGTTATTGGTTTTGGAAGATGTGCCAGGATTTTTACCAGGAACTGATCAGGAATGGAATGGAATTATCTCTAATGGCGCCAAATTGCTGTATGCATTCAGCGAAGCAACAGTACCCCGTATTACAGTAATTACACGTAAGGCATATGGTGGTGCATATGATGTAATGAACTCAAAACATATAGGAGCAGACATGAATTTTGCATGGCCTACAGCCGAGATAGCAGTGATGGGTGCACGTGGGGCTGCAGAAATTATTTTCAAACATGAAATTACTAAATCGGATAATCCGGAAGAAAAGTGGAAAGAAAAAGAAAGGGAATATGCTGAAATGTTTGCCAATCCTTATGAGGCCGCTGCTCGTGGTTTTGTAGATGAAGTGATTGTACCCGGCCATACACGCGAAAAGTTGATTCGTGCTTTTGCTATGCTCGAAAATAAAGCCGAAAAATTACCAAGAAAAAAACACGGGAATATACCTCTTTAACCATTGTACTTATGAGAATATTATTAATTGGATCGGGAGGGCGAGAACATGCATTTGCATGGAAAATAAGCCAAAGTAAATTGATAGATGCTTTATTTATTACGCCAGGAAATCCAGGGACAGCCCAGCATGGTGTTAACGTAAAAATGGATATCCATGATTTTGATCAGATAGCAGATTTTGTGCAGAAAGAAAAAATCTCCATGATTGTTGTTGGCCCTGAAGAACCTCTTGTTAGAGGAATTTATGACTATTTTAAGAACCACCCCGATTTGAGTTTTGTAAAGGTGATTGGACCTTCAAAAGAAGCCGCCAGGTTGGAAGGTAGTAAAGATTTTGCCAAATCTTTTATGCAAAAATATAAAATCCCAACCGCTTCTTATCAAACATTTACAAAAGAAAATCTATATCAGGGGTTTCAATTTTTGGAATCTCTAAAACCACCTTATGTGCTAAAAGCCGACGGACTGGCCGCCGGTAAAGGTGTTTTAATTTTGGATAATTTAGATGAAGCCAAAAGAGAACTTTCTTTGATGCTGAGCGAAAACCGATTTGGTGAAGCAGGTCATAAGGTAGTAATTGAGGAATTTATGAAAGGGGTGGAATGTTCAGTTTTTGCGCTTACAGATGGCGTACATTATAAAATTTTACCTACGGCTAAAGATTATAAGCGTATTGGAGAAGCTGATAGCGGACCTAATACAGGTGGAATGGGTGCAGTTTCTCCTGTTCCATTTGCTGATGATGCTTTTATGCAAAAAGTTGAAGAGCGTATTATCCAACCCACAATTGAGGGATTAAAATCTGAAAATATAGCATATAAAGGGTTTGTATATTTCGGACTTATGAACGTACAAGGCGAACCCAAAGTTGTTGAATATAACTGTCGAATGGGAGATCCAGAAACGGAGGCCGTTTTGCCACGCATTTCTTCTGATATTGTAGCTTTATTTTCTTTACTCGAAACGAATGAATTGTATCAAGGTACGCTTGATATTATTCCAGATGCATGTATAACTGTAGTATTGGCTTCGGGAGGATATCCTGGCCAGTTTGAAAAAAATCGCGTGATTCATGGTTTGGAAAATATTACAAATAGTAAAGTGTTTCATGCTGGAACAACACAAGAAGATAATCGTTTGCTAACATCAGGTGGACGCGTGATGTGTGTTACTGCTTTAGGATCTTCTATTCAAGACGCATTGTCTAAAGCATACAACGAAATATCTCTTATTCATTTCGACGACATGTATTACCGCAGAGATATCGGTTTTGATATTTAACAGCAAATGAAAAAAAGCCCGACTATTTGCCGGGCTTAAAAAATATTTTGAAAAATTAGAGAATAATTTTCACTTCGTTGTAAAGGCGTTGTGTCCCTGACATCTGTTCGATTACATACATTACATAGCGAATATCCACTGCAATGGTTCTGTTTTTTGATGGTTCCCAGTATAAATCGCCCACCATTCCTTCCCATACACCGTCAAAAGCAATACCAATGAGCTCTCCATTCCCATTAATTACAGGACTGCCTGAGTTCCCACCTGTAATATCAAGGTTGCAGATAAAGCCCACAGGCAAATCACCATTCTTGTCGGCATATTTACCAAAATTACCCTTACGCAACGACTGGCTGAAATCTGTAGGAACATCAAATTCTGAATCTCCCGGAATCTCTTTTTCAAGAATACCCTTTTGTGTAGTGTACCAGTTATATAGCACTCCATCGCGTGGTATGTATGATTTGATTTGCCCATAGGTTACTCGTAGAGTAGAATTGGCATCTGGATAGAAAAACTTATCACTTTTATATTCTCTAAGACCTTTCACATAGTTTTTCATCAAAGCTTCTTCTTTCTGATTTACAGCACGTATAGCACCCAAATACTGACCAAACATATTATTAACATCAAGAGCATACTGCACACCCGGATCTTTCTGCAATACGGCAAGAGTAGGTTTCTGCATGAATTTGCGAAGTTTGGTTGAATCAGTAAGTATGGAGTTTTGGTATGTGAAAGACGCATACAAATCAAAAGCATCCTTACCTACTACAGGTTTCATTTTGGCTAATTGCTTGCTTGTCATGCAGCTTACCCAGTATTTTTTATCAAGATTTTGGCTGGCAATCCGGAGCATGCTGGCAAATACTTTTTGGTCGGCTTCTTTTACAAATGTTAGAAAATATGGGCCAAATTCATCATTGAGTGAAAGAGTAGCTTGTGATAATATATTTTGATCGGGAGTTTTCATAGAAAGGGCTTCATGCATGAGAGCCAAGCTTTCGCCCAACTCTGCAATGTGAACTCCGCTATAAGCAAATGCCAAATACTGAATTACTTTATTGAGCTCTAGATTATCTTCATAAAGTTGCTGTAATTCCTTAATAACATTACTATATTGGGAGTTGCGATTAGCATCTTCTTGTGCCCATTTCAAAAAACCTTCTTCAAGTTTTGCTTTTTCATTCAGGCAAGGTGATGATTTAAGGGCATTCATCACTCCTTCATAATATTTTTGGCTATTTGCATAAGACGCATAATCGCTGGAGAGAAGCAAGCGGATGTTCACATCTTTTTCCATTTCACTCCACCATTCGGCTAATTTAGCTTTCAGAATTTTAGACCTTTCGGGATACCTCTCAAAGGCAATACTTTTAATTCCTGATTGTGTCAAATATCGAGTTGTGCGCCCCGGAAATCCCATTATCATCGCAAAATCGTTTTCTTGAATTCCTTTTAAATTGATAGGTAAAAAGTGTTTAGGTTTATAGGGTACATTTGTTTCACTGTATGCTGCCGGCTTATTGTCAGAAGAAGCATAAATCCTGAAAACACTAAAATCGCCGGTGTGACGAGGCCACATCCAGTTGTCGGTGTCTCCACCAAATTTTCCAATATTCTGAGGAGGTGTGCCCACTAATCGAATATCGGTAAAGGTTTCATACACCAACAAATAATATTCGTTACCATAGAAATAAGATTTTACATCAGCGCGGAAATGATTGCCCGCGGTTGCTTCTTCTTTTATTTTTTTAATCTCGGCAGCTCGATCAGATGCATTCAATACTCGATCGGTAACGTCGTTCATATATACCATGAATGAAACTGAAAGTCCAGGAGCCGGAATTTCTTCTTCAAAACTGTTTGCCCAAAATCCATTGTCAAGATAGTTTTTTTCTTTGGTGCTAAGACCCGAAATAGCATCATAACCACAATGGTGATTAGTAAAAACCAAACCACGATTACTTACCACTTCTCCGGTACAGAACCCGCCAAAATGAACAATAGCATCTTTAATAGAGGGCTTGTCAGCACTGTATATTTGTTCGGCAGTTAGCTTGCAACCATAAACCTGCATATTTGTAATTACACGCCCGATATGATAAGGCAACCACATGCCTTCATCGGCACTAACCTTAATAAAAAGTAGAGAAAGGGTGGCTACAATAAGAGTAATTTTTCGCATCATGATTATTTCTGTTTAGATATGGCAACAAAAATAAAGAAGCCAAAGGTTTTTGCAACTTTTTTCATACTGTATATTCTATATTTTAGCATTTAATGTATATTCTTTCTCTAAGGTTTCCTTCTTTTTGTCGTTCTATAATCCCCTACTAGCCATAACACAAAACAGAGTGTGCGTTATGTTTTCAAATGCCTTGTTTAGAATGATTTTAAATAATAGTATTCGTGAAAAAATCTTTAGTATTCAGCAAAAAAGTGATAGAAAAATGTATTTTTGCCCCTTGAAAATTTGACAATTCTTAACAAATATATTTCTTTGCAGAGCTTAATTGAAGCCATTATGAGAAACACCGGAAATTTCTACACTCGAATTGCAAAAGCCACAGTGCTCTCATTTGCATTTGCGGTATTGCTGGTTGGACGTTTGCATGCAGCCGGAGACCCAGCCAAAGGGGAAACAGTTTATAAATCAAATTGTATCCAGTGCCATCAACTTTCTGACCAGCGCATGGTTGGACCTGGCTTAAAAGGTTTTAGAGATCGTTGGACAGACGAAGCCAAGCTTCGTAAATGGATTAAAAATTCAACAGAGTTTTTAAAAACTGGCGATAAGTATGCCAATGATTTGTTTGCTGAATACAATAGCATTCCGATGCCGGCATTTGAAACTTTGTCGGATCAGGATATGGATGACTTGCTGTCATATATGGACAATCCTGATGCCGCAAAACCTGTCGTTAAGGATGATACGGTAGATACTACAGCTGCTAAAGTTCCACCTGTTTCGGATGCTCCTAAAAGCAAAGGGTTGTCTTCCGGCAAACTTACAATGATAATTGTAGGTGTAATCTTTTTGCTTCTGATAGCAATCTCTGTTATGCGAAGCATGTCGCGTTCGGCCGAAAATAAGCGCCGCGCCAAAGAAGGAAAAGAACAACTCCCAGCCCGCAAACCTTTATCGCTTTTCGGCGAATTTTTTGGATGGATGGCTACCCATAAGAAAATATCTTTTACAGTCATCTTTATTTTGATATGTTGGTTGAGTTTGAAGGGATTTTGGGCGCTCAATGATATAGGTGTATATGGTGGATTTAAGACCAACGACGGACAGGTTACCGGCTATATGCCTGATCAACCTATTGAGTTTTCTCATAAATTGCACGTAGGCCAAAACAAAATTGAGTGTACATATTGTCATAGTACAGCTGAAAAAAGTCGCCATTCCGGTATCCCATCCAGCAATATTTGTATGAACTGTCATAAAGCGGTTGAGAGCGGACCTAAATATGGCAAGCAAGAAATTGCAAAAATATATGCAGCCGTTGGATGGAACCCTAAAGATAAATCATATTTCAGCGATTATCAGAACATGAATCCTGATGATGTGAAGAAAGTATTTTCTGATTGGTTAAGCGACACGGAGGGGGCTTATGCTAAAGTTGAGCCACAAATTCAAAAACCTGTTGAGTGGGTGCAAATTCATCATTTGCCTGAGCACGCGTATTTTAGTCACCAACAACACGTCGTGGTTGGTAAAGTAGAATGTGCTACTTGTCATGGCAATATTGAAGAAATGGATAAAGTATTTCAGTATTCACCACTAACGATGGGCTGGTGCATCAACTGTCACCGCACTACTGAAGTGCAATACGCTGATAACGCATATTATGAGCGACTTCACAATTATTATAAAGAGCATCAGGCCGAATTCGAATCTCGTGGTGGCAAAGGATTTACCGTTGAGAAAATCGGAGGGCTTGATTGTTCAAAATGCCATTATTAATAGTTAGTTATTTTCCGAACAAAAAGGATTCAAACACCTATGAGTAAGAATAAAGTATACTGGAAAGGTTACGAAGAACTGGAGAACGATCCACAGTTCATTCACAACAGAGATAATGAGTTTGCTGAGCAACTACCCATCGAGCAGATGTTGGCAGATGATAAGGTAGCTGCAACGCATACCAATCGCAGGGACTTTTTGAAGTTTCTAGGTTTTGGCGTAACAGCCGCTACTTTAGCGGCCTGCGAAACACCTATTAAAAAGGCCATCCCGTATGTTATTAAGCCGGATGCGATTACACCTGGTGTAGCCAATTATTATGCTTCGAGCTTTTATGACGGTGCTGACTATTTCAGTATCATGGTGAAAACCCGTGAAGGGCGACCTATCAAAGTGGATGGAAATGCTTTGTCGGTAGTAACCGGTGGTGCAACCAACGCCCGTGCTCAGGCCTCTGTTCTTTCTTTATATGATAACAAACGTGCCAAAACCCCTTTAAAAGAGGGAGCTCCTTATGATTGGAGTCAGGCAGATGCTGATATCATTGCAAAACTGAAAGAGTTGGCTGATGGTGGAAAGAAAACCTATTTAATCACTCAATCTGTTATCAGTCCTTCCACGCAAGCTGTCATTGGCGAGTTTAAAATGGCATTTGGGAATGTTACTCATATTCAATATGATGCCGTATCTTATGCAAGCATTCGCCAGGCCAATCAAGCAACTTTTGGCAAGGCAGTCATTCCTTCATATCATTTTGACAAAGCAAAAGCCATTGCTGCTTTTGGTTGTGATTTTATGAATGATTGGTTGATGAGTGGAACTTATCAAAAGCAGTACGCAACTACACGTAGGCCTGAACATAAAGACATGTCGCGTCATTTTCAGTTTGAATCTGTCATGTCGTTGGCAGGTGCTAATGCTGATTATCGTTATATGGTGAAGCAGTCGGAAATCGGTGCTGCTTTGGTTTCTCTCTATAACTACCTTGCCGCTAAAGCAAATATGACAACTTTAGCCAATGCCACAACATCTGTTGAGGAAGGCATTCATGCATGTGGAGATTATCTTTGGGAAAATAAATCTCATGCATTGGTTGTATGTGGTCTTAATGATGTCAATGCACAAATGGTTGTCAATGAAATCAATCAATTACTTGGTAGCTATGGTCATACTATAGATATGGATACTCCGGTTCATCTATATCAGGGCGATGATAAAGCAATGATGGATGCAGTAGCTGATTTGGCAGGTAATGGAGTGATTTTGTATGGTGTAAATCCTGCATATACGCTTCCTACCGGTGATGCTTTCAATGAGGCGCTTTCAAAAGCGGCTTTTTCTGTTTCTTTTGCTGATAGAGTTGAAGAATCGAATGTTAAATATCTTTGTCCGGATCACCATTATCTTGAATCTTGGAATGATTATCAGCCGGTAAAAGGGCATTATAGCTTACAACAACCTACTATTCATCCGTTGTTTGATACCCGTTCGGCTCAAGAATCTTTATTGGTGTGGGCAGGTAAAGCTACGCGTACTGATAAAAACAGTAGCGTGTATCGCGATTATATCAAAAAATTTTGGAGTACTACTCTTTTCGCCGGTTCAGGAAAACTTCTTTTTGATGAGTTTTGGAATTTGAGTTTGCATGATGGCGTTTATACTTCAACTCAACCTATATCTAATGGTATAGCACCCTTCGTTGCGGCTACTGATCCAATGCCGGCTTCAGGATTGGCAGATGCGGCAGCGGCACTCGTTAAACTTGCTTCTGAATCCTCATCATGGGAAGTGGTATTTTATCAAAAGGTGGGCATGGGTACAGGCATTTATGCTACTAATCCCATTCTTCATGAATTACCAGATCCTATTACCCGTGTAACTTGGGATAACTATATTACCATGTCGCCTGAAGATATGGATAAGCCCGAATTTAAGTTTAACAAACTAATGGGTCAAAGACAATGGGCTCATGTAGCGAAAGTGAATGTTAACGGAAAATCCATTGAATTGCCTGTTTTGGCTCAACCAGGTCAAATGCCCGGTACCATTGGTATTGCATTGGGCTATGGTAGAAAGTTTGGCCGTAAGGATGATTTGATTGGTGTAAACGCCTATCCTATGGTTTCATATCTTAACGGATTGTTGATGACATGGGCTGTAGGAGCAACGGTTGAAAATGCCGGTAAAAAATATCAACTTGCCGGAACACAAACCCACCATACCATGATGGGACGTGATATTGTAAAAGAAACTTCACTTAAGGAATATAACGATAATGCTCGTTCAGGTAATCCTGCTAAAACTTTGCATACCAATGTGTATGCATTGACGGATGGCGGACATGAAGCTCCTGTTAGCAAGATTGATTATTGGAAAGAGTTCTCTATGCCAAACCACCGCTGGGGTCTTTCAATTGATTTGAATGCGTGTAACGGTTGTGGGTCTTGTGTAGTGGCTTGCCATATTGAGAACAACGTACCTGTTGTGGGCAAGGATGAAGTTCGACGTTCACGAGATATGCATTGGATGCGTATTGACAGATACTATACATCTGATGCCGATCCCTCTACGCGTTATGACAAAACAAACGATAATTATCGCAGCAAAGAAATTCCATCTAAACAACCTAAGGTGGTGTTCCAGCCGGTAATGTGTCAGCACTGTAATCATGCGCCTTGCGAAACGGTTTGTCCGGTGGTTGCTACTACACACAGTTCGGAAGGGCTTAATCAGATGACCTATAACCGTTGTGTGGGTACTCGCTATTGTGCCAACAACTGCCCTTATAAAGTTCGTCGTTTCAACTGGTTCCAATATAACAACAACAGCAAGTTTGATTATTATATGAATGACGAGTTGGGCAAGATGGTATTAAATCCTGATGTTACAGTTCGCGACCGTGGGGTGATGGAAAAATGCTCCATGTGCGTACAACGGATTCAGGCCGGTAAGCTTGATGCCAAAAAAGAAGGCCGTATGGTTAAAGATCAGGAAATTCAAACAGCTTGTTCTTCTGCTTGTCCAACGCAAGCCATTGTGTTTGGCGATTATAATGATTCTGAGAGTCGTATTGCCAAACTCGAAAAAGATGGACGTGCATATCATCTGCTTGAAGAAGTTGGGATTAAGCCCAATGTCATCTATCAAACGAAAGTGCGAAATGTGGAAGAAATCTATGGACATGATGAAGCATCAAATGCCGGTCATGACGAAGCACATACAGACAAACATTAATCAGCAAATTGTAAAACATTAGCCGTAAAGCAATATGAACGTAGAATCACCAATAAGGGAACCGTTAATTTTAGGAAATAAATCCTATCATCAAATTACGGAAGACATCTGCAAGCCGATTGAAGGGCGCGCTAACAAGCTATGGTACCTTGTGTTTACCGTAGCAGCCATTTGTGCCTTGTGGGGAGTTGGGCTGATTGCCTATACATTCGGAACAGGTATCGGGGTCTGGGGGTTGAATAAGACAGTAGGTTGGGCTTGGGATATCACCAACTTTGTATGGTGGGTCGGTATTGGTCACGCCGGTACGTTGATTTCTGCCATCCTTTTATTATTCCGTCAGAAATGGAGAATGGCCATTAACCGTTCTGCCGAAGCGATGACAATCTTTGCCGTAATTTGTGCAGCCATGTTCCCTGCTATTCACGTAGGCCGTGTTTGGGTTGTGTATTGGTTTTTCCCTGTTCCCAACCAGTTGGGCTCGCTTTGGGTGAATTTCAACTCACCACTTCTTTGGGACTTGTTTGCGATTTCAACTTATTTTTCTGTTTCATTGGGATTTTGGTATATCGGTTTAATTCCCGACTTTGCTACCGTTCGTGATCGTCAGATTAAACCCATCATGAAAAAAATATACAGTGTTTTGAGTTTTGGTTGGAGTGGAAATGTAAAAACTTGGCAGCGTTTTGAAGAGGTTTCTCTTGTTTTAGCCGGATTATCAACACCTTTGGTACTTTCTGTTCATACTATCGTATCCATGGACTTTGCCACTTCTATTGTACCGGGTTGGCATACCACCATTTTCCCACCATATTTCGTTGCCGGTGCCATCTTCTCAGGATTTGCGATGGTAGCTACTTTGCTCATTATTATGCGTAAAGTATTAAATCTTGAAGAGTATATTACCATTAACCACCTCGAATCTATGAACAAAATTATTGTTGTAACGGGTTCAATAGTTGGTGTGGCCTATATCACAGAGCTAGTGATTGCTTGGTATTCCGGTGTTCAATACGAACACTACGCTTTCCTTAACAGAGCAACCGGACCGTATGCTTGGGCATACTGGATTATGATGAGTTGTAATGTTATCAGTCCGCAATTGTTTTGGTCGAGAAAAATTCGTCGCAGCTTGGTTGCAACTTTCATGCTTTCTATCGTAGTAAATATTGGAATGTGGTTTGAGCGTTTTGTGATTATCGTAACATCAACACACCGCGACTTTTTACCATCATCATGGACTATGTTTTATCCAACATTCGTTGACATTGGTATTTTTATTGGCACACTGGGCATTTTCTTTACGCTCTTCCTTTTGTTTTCGAGAGCGTTCCCTGTAATTGCCATTGCAGAAACCAAATCTATTCTTAAGATTTCAGGCGATGGATGGAAAAAGAAAACAGAAGAGCTTTACGAAAAAGTAGGAGAATCAGAGCATCATCATTAATACACTTACATAGATTAATTTTTTAGAATAAGAACTATGGGTAAAAAAACAATTTTGGCAGTTTTTGAAGATCCGGATGAAACATTATACGGAGCCAAACACCTGATGAGTAAAGGTGTGAAGATTAGAGAGGTGTACTCGCCTTTCCCTATTCACGGAATTGATAAGGCGTTGGGCGTAAAACCAACACGGATTTCAACTGTAGCTTTCTTTTACGGAGTGATGGGCGTTTCGTTAGCATTGCTAATGATGTGGTATATGAATGTACAGGATTGGGCTATGAATATTGGTGGCAAACCTAGCTTCTCGCTGAGTCAGAATTTGCCTGCATTTATACCTGTAACTTTCGAAATTACTGTTCTTATCGCAGCTCATCTTATGAACTTTACTTTCCTTTTTCGTTCTCGACTTTTTCCTGGATTCAAATCTATGAACCCGGATTTACGCGCTACAGATGATAAATTTGTGATGGAAATTGTGCTTGATGATAATAAGGTTTCTGCCGACGAACTTAAGGCGATGGTAAAAGAAACCAAAGCCATAGAAATTAATGATGCTGAACTCAAATACAAAGATTAAGATAACCGAATTGATGCATAGCAATGAAAAAAATCAATAGAAATATCGTCATCGGATTAGCCGCAATGAGTTTGCTGCTTACTTCCTGCTATAAGGATAAAAACAGCCCGGGTTTTGAATTTATGCCCGACATGTATCGCTCGCCTGCTTACAGACCTGGAGAAAGCAATCCGAATTTTGCCAATGGGCTGAATAACCAGAATCCTGTTGAGGGAACAATCGCTCATTCTTTTGATAGGGAACAAATGATAAACTCATTACCTTATGCATATGCCAATACACCTCAGGGCAGAGATTCGGCAATTGCTTTTTTAAAAAATCCTTTAGAAAAATCAGATGTTGCTACACTTGAGGGTAAAAGATTGTATAATGTGTATTGCGCTGTTTGTCATGGTGCTGATGGAAAAGGGGATGGCTCTGTTGTTGCTGTTTTGATTGCTAAAGAAAACTACGGGCTGCAGCCACCTGCTTTTAATTCAGATAGATTGAAAGATATTACAGAAGGGCAGATTTTTCATGCCACCCAATACGGAAAAGGAAACATGGGCTCATATAGCTCTCAACTTACTGCATATGAAAGATGGCAGGTAGTGATGTATGTACAAGAACTTCAGCGCAAATAATAACGATAGAATATTTGAATTAATAATATCAGGGTAATTAACCAGAAAAGACGAATACGATGAACTACACGTTTGCCGGTAAAACCAAAATGCTTACCATAGCCCTCATGGGCATCGGACTTGCCTCCATTGTTTATGGATTTGTTATGACTCCAGATAGAGTTTGGGCAAATCTTCTATTGAATGGCTTCTTCTTTTTAGCCATAGCTTTGGCAGCAACTTTCTTTATTGCTGTTAATTATGTTGGTGAGGCCGGATGGCATTCAGGGTTAAAACGAATTCCTGAAGCTATGAGTACTTATCTTCCTTTTGGAGGCATTGTTATTCTTGCTCTTGTTGTTACAGGTATGCTTGGTGTGCATGATATTTGGCATTGGATGGATCATCATTTTCAGGAAACGGATAGCGTTTATCTCAACAGCGGAAAAAAAGTGTATCTCACCAATACTTTCTTTTTAGTTCGAACTATAGTTTATCTTGCTGGATGGATTTTTCTTGCTATTCAATTCCGTAAAATTTCATTGAAAGAAGATTCTTTAAAAGGAATGAGCATGCACAAAAAAGGTATTGTATTTGGTGCTGCTTTCCTTGTGTTTTTTGCTGTTACTTCTTCTATGTCCGCATGGGATTGGCTTATGTCTATTGATGTACATTGGTATTCTACTCTTTTTGGTTGGTATATCTTTGCCGGCTTGTTCGTTAGTGGTCTTGTTATGATGTTGCTCATTCTGCTTCATCTTAAAAATCAAGGATTGATGCAATGGGTAAATGAAAATCATATACACGATTTGGCAAAGTTGATGTTTGCTTTTAGTATATTTTGGACTTATCTTTGGTTTTCGCAGTACATGTTGATATGGTATTCCAATATCCCCGAAGAAATTAATTATTTCCTTGAAAGATTCAATACCGATTATCGTCTCATTGTTATTTCAATGCTGATTATAAACTTCCTCTTCCCATTATTGATTCTTATGCACCGAAATGCCAAGCGCAGTCCAATGTTGCTTAGTATAGTTGGCGCCATCTTGTTGGTTGGGCATTATCTTGACCTGTTTCAGGTGATTATGCCAGGTGCGGTGAAAGATAAATGGAATATCGGATTTACTGAAGTAGGCATGGTTCTTGGATTCTTAGGTCTTTTCTTGTTTGTTACTCTTTCTGCATTAAGCAAAAGGAAACTACTTGCTGAGAATCATCCGTTCCTCAACGAAAGCCGTCAACACCATATTTAATTGCACTTTTTGTAATTAAATACAGATGGTTGATAATCTGTATGCCTGAAGATTGAAACTTAATAATTGCAGTTGTATCTTTCAGGTTAAATTAAGATTACATGAAACCTATTCAATCGCTATTGCCTGCTGCTCACTGGTGCATGAAGGTGTCCTTATTTGTTGTAATTCTTTTCATGCAAATCCCTTCAATTCGTGTTGTTGACTTTACAAGTTGGAATGATGTGTTGCCATTTTCGTATGTATTGTCTGCATTATTACTGGTATGTGGCGGATTTCTTCATAAATCTACACTTACCATCTTTGCATCAGCTGTTCTTTTTTTGCTAACCTGTTACTTTATTTATCAGCATTTCGATATGCAATTGCCTTTAAGCTGGCTTATCTATTTATGGCCACTCTCAGTTGCTTTATTCTATTTGGCCAATGGTAACGAATAATTATTCGCGATACATCTTTTCAATAATACTCGCATAGCGGGTATAAATGATTTTTCGTTTTGGCTTCATCGTGGGTGTGAGTTCGCCACTATCAACCGACCATTCTTCTTGCAATATTGTAAATTTTTTAATTTGCTCCCAGTGCCCGAAATCGTGATTTAGTTTGTCAATTTCTTCATGTATCAATTGATAGGTTTTATTATGGTTAATCAGATCGTTTGTTGAAGAAATTTGAAGCTGATTGTTATTAGCCCATTCCTCCAATAAAACAAATGAAGGCACAATCAATGCCGAAACAAATTTTTTATCATCACCGCCAACCACAACAATTTGCTCAATAAAGCGACTTTCTTTCATCTTGTTTTCAATCGCTTGTGGGGCAACGTATTTACCTCCGGCTGTTTTGAAAAGCTCTTTTTTTCGATCCGTTATCTGCAAAAATTTTTCACCATTCCATTCCACCCACTTCCCAATATCTCCGGTATAAAACCAACCTGCATTATCAATTACTTCTGCAGTTAGGTCTGGGCGATTGTAATATCCCCGCATCACATTTTTGCCACGGGCCAATATTTCTCCGTCTTCAGCCATCTTGATTTCGACTCCAGGTAGTGGCATACCCACCGTTCCAATACAACGCAGTCGTTCTTCCATCCGATTTACTGTTAAAACGGGCGATGTTTCTGTAAGCCCGTATCCTTCTATCACTTGAATACCTGCTGCTGTAAATAAAGTTATCAGTCGTGGTTGCATGGCTGCAGCGCCTGTAACTATAAATTTCAATTCGCCACCCAGTGCCTCCTGCCATTTCGAAAAAACCAATTTTCTTGCAATGGATAACTTAATGCGATAAAATATATTTTTATTTCTCCCAACCTGATATGCCAATCCTAATGTGATTGACCAATCAAAAATTTTTTTCTTAAATCCTTTTAGTTCTGCTCCTTTTGCCATAATCTTCTCATACACTTTTTCAAGCAAACGAGGCACGGTTGTAAAACAAAATGGCTTTATCTCTTTTAGGTTCTCGCCAATACTATCCAAGTTCTCGGCATAATGAATATGCATACCAAATGATAAATACGTGTAAAAAACCATCCTTTCAAAACTATGGCATAATGGCAGAAAACTCAATGTACGTTTACCCGCTTCAAATGAAATGACAGATTTTACTCCTGATACATTACTAAGGAGATTTTCATGTGTAAGCATTACTCCTTTAGGATTTCCGGTTGTGCCGGATGTATATATGATAGTTGCGATATCGTTTCCGCTAACATCTGCTTTATGAGTTTCAATGGCAGTCATATCTGGTTCGAGATTGAGGATTTTTTCTAATGAATTAATACCTTCAACCTCCTTAAAGCTGTAAATAGCTTTAAGAGTTGGCACGTTACCCAATAATGGTTTTACGTTGCTGAAAATCTCTTCATTCTCAACAAATGCATATTGAATACCTGCATCTCGAAATATAAAATCATAATCTTTCTCAGAGATATTGGGATACATTGGCACATCTATCAGGCCAATTTGCAAAGCTCCAAGATCTACAAAATTCCACTCTGGGCAATTATTAGATATTATCGCTATTTTATCTTCTTTTTTCAATCCCAAATGAAGGAGGTAATGGCTAACCCGATTGGCCATATCCTGCACTTGTGCAAAAGAATAATTTTTCCATTGCTGATTGACCTTGGCTGATAAAAAAGATTGATGAGGACGATGTGATACATGCGTTTCGAGCAAATCGAACAAACGTGTGGATTCCATACAATATTACTTGATAAGTTTGCTAATAGATCTGAATGTATCGGTACCTGCTTCTTGTATCAACATGAATAAAATCATTTCGGTACTTACAATATAGGCACCAGATTGACGCATTCGTTCAATAGCCAATTCTTTATTTATGTTTGTTCTAGACGAAACAGCATCAGCCACAATATGTACTCTGTATCCTGCATCAATGGCTTCAAGAGCAGTTTTTAGAACACATATATGCGACTCAACTCCTGCAATGATTATGTCGGTAATTTTTTGATTTTTTATTCTTTTTATCACATCTTCACTTTGCATACAGCTAAAACACATTTTTTGAATAACTGCATCTTTGTCGGGGATAACGATATCGCTACATGTTGCTCCTAATCCTTGTGGATATTGTTCTGTAACAATAATCGGCAGAGACAACACAGAAGCACCTTGTATCAGACGATTGACCTGTTGCTTGACAAAATCAGGATTTTGTACAACAGGCATAAGTTTTTCCTGAACATCTATAACAAGGAGGGCTGTAGTTTGGGGAATAGGAATACCTGAATTGCTCATATCAATAATTTAATTTTTACATGGAGATGGATCCTTTTCTAAATTCTGTTTTTCCGATAATGGCATTTAAAATGAATGGGATGCCTTGCCTGCTTTGTTTTATCGCTTCATTAACAGCTACAGCCAGCTCGTGCTGTTGGCTAATACGAATACCTGAAGCACCAAATGCCTTACCAATTTCTTGATAATCTGAAAAGGCAAGGCGTGTAGCGCAATGACTTTTTAGTAACTCAACCTGATCGCGGGCAATTTGTGACCAGCATGCATCGTTCCCAATCAGTGAAATGACAGGTAGTTTATGCCTTACAAACGTATCGTATTCCATTAAGCTGTATCCTGCACTACCATCACCAAATATTACCCACACATCTTTCTCTGGATAAACAAGTTTTGCGCCAAGGGCAAAACCGGCGCCAACACCCAGCGTTCCGAATACACCCGGATCAAGCCACGACAAAGGGGAGCGGGGCTTTAAAGTATAGGCAGATGTAGCCACAAAATCGCCTCCATCAGCAATCAGCATAGTAGCATCACTAAGTAGGGGATCTAATTCTTTAAAGAGTTGTATAGGATTGATATGGCCAACGTCTTCGCTTGCCTGATCCTGGATGGATGATTCTCGATTGGCATCACTTTCATGTAATATTTTTATCCAATCTTCATTTGTATTGAAAGAAGAATATCCCAATTCAATCAGGAAATCCATTGGATCTGCATGAATAGCAAGCGATGGTCGCTTGTTAAGATTGAGATCTTTACGACTGCGATTGATTGAGATAAACGTACGATGCCCTATATGATTACCATAATCTAATCGAAAATCATTCGGAACACCGGCTAAAATAATCAGGTCAGATTGTCGAATAGCTTGCTTGCGATTGTGCCGCATTTGAAGCCGATTATTTTTACCGAGTAGGCCTCTTGCCATTCCACTTAAATATACGGGAATGCCAAGTTGTTCTATGGCATTAGCTAACTTTTCAGCTTTTTGAGGGGTCATCATTGCGCCACTTCCAATGAGCATTAATGGATTTTTTGCCTTTCTAATGCGTCGTTTGGCATTTTCTATCGCCGATGTTGAGTGAGAAGGGTAAGTAGCTTTTACAGCTTCTTGAGGAATGATAACCTGTTCAGAACCTGCAAAAAGTTTATTGGCATGACGATTCAGATACCATTGAAGAAATTTATCCTGTATGTTTTTAGGCGGAACTTCTTTTGATTTAATACCATACCATTCTTTAACAAGTGATTCATCATAAAGCAAATCAATCGGACATTCAACAAAGACAGGCCCAGGTACGCCTTCTTGAGCCATGCGAAATGCCTGAACAATGGTTGGCGCCAAATCTTTAACCCGTTTAACACTGGTTGCCCACTTTACACTGGGGCGCATCAACTCCATTTGGTTAATGTCTTGCAGTGCCCCTCTGCCTCTTAGCATTGTAGCCGCTGCTCCACCCAATAATATCAAAGGTGATTGGGCAAGTAGTGCATTCTTAACTGCCGTAATAGTATTGGTGAGCCCTGGTCCGGCAGTTACAACAGCCACTCCGGGTATGCCGGTTAGCCGCGAAACAGCATCGGCGGCAAAAACAGCGGTTGCTTCATGTCGGGTATCAATCACACGAATACCCATTTTCTCAGCACTTACAAAAATTGGCGACACGTGTCCGCCACAAAGTGTAAATAAAAAACGCACGCCTTGGCGTTGTAGTGTTTGCGAAATGATTTCTCCTCCGTTCATGTGATGTATTATACTAATGAAATCTATGTTGTCAAAAATACAATTTTGAGCAACATGAAGGGTGTCTAGAACACAATAATACTTGAATATTATGCAGCCGTCTGAAAATGAACAAAAAAAAACACAATTCGAAAGAGGGCTATTACGCGAATTGTGTTAGATGGTGCGGAACTGCTTAGAGAAGTGGTTTATTTTATATTGGCACAATCAATATATTTTTCGATGGCATGATTGCCTCCTAATCGAAATTGTGTTTCATATCCGGAATCAATCTTACCCTGAAGTGCTACTGGATAGAAAATAATACAACTGCCGTTTTGGTCTTTGACAACCACGGCTACATTCAAATAGCGATCCGTAACCGTTTCCCATACAGAGTGATACATGTATTGCCAATCCGTATCCATAATGATTATTTTCATTACTTGCTGATTTTTCCATGCTTTTTCAACTGCTTTCTGTATTTCGTTTTCTAGTGTTGTGTTTTTCATGCCGGCAGTTGGCAGCTTTACATTTTTTAATGAGGCCGATTGGTATATACTTACCATTTTTTTGTATGCATTATATGATGCTTCATCAGCATTGTCGAATCCCAATTCGGTTTCTCCTAACAGATTCATTTCTCTGCTTCCGTTGATTTGATATAAAACCTTAATCTTTATTTTATGCTTCCCTTTTGATAATTCTGCAAGTCCTTTGCTTAGCACATATCCCTGAGTTGGGTACTCAATTTTATTTAAATCAGGTGAAATAGAAATTTCATAATACTGATTCATATCTTTTATGTCATTGTATGAGCAGTCCCAGCTATATTCTGATAAAACATTCTCTCCTGCATAGATTCTTTCTGTAAATTTTACACCATATGGGCCGGTTATTTGGCTTATGGGTTTATCTGTTTGAATCATTCCATAAATCGGAGAACCGGCTTTAATATTGTTTAGTCCGGTAGGTAATGGATGAGTAGGGTTTATTTTTGATGAATTGATAACAAACTGTGCCTTTTTTTCTTTTTCTATTGCATTTCCTTTGATGCGTATATAATCAAATGACACTTCGCTATTTGGCTCTATCTGAAAAACGATAGAGTTAGCGCTGGCAAGAATATTGGGCGAAATATCAGTTCCTATGAGTTGATCATTTACATAATAATGAATTTTTTGACTTTTAAAATTTCCATTATCAGTGACTTCAAGCACAGCTTTTAATTTTTTTGGCGTTTGAGAAACACTTTTTCCATAAACACCGGCATCAGCCCATTTGTTTTTCATGAAGTAGCGAGGCATTACTGTAATGTTGTCAAAATGAAATGCTTTGAAATAATCGCCATCAACAAAACCGAATAATAAAAATGCAGAACTGCCTTTTTTGATTTCACTTAAGCCAAATTCAATTTCAAAGGGCTGATCTGAATGAAATTCAAATTTTTTTTCAAATAGCAATGGCTCGGATGATTTGTTTATACAAACAAGCTGACTATTTTGAATGCTTACAGATTGTGATTCATCACGCATTTCCCATTGATGCTCGTTTGAATTAAAATCGTCTGAAAAGATTAGCGATTGAGCAAGCATATTAGTTGAAGTTAGATAATAACATGCAGTAAAGACAATAGCAATCAGTTTAATTCTTGTTTTCATAATTAATATGTTTGATTTTGCTCGAAATTAATGTACATATTATGCGCTGAAAAAATTAGTCAGTAAACGACTGTATTTTTAAGCAAACAACACGGGGGGATAGCTTCTATAAGCAGATAAGATTAAGATCAGAGAAAATGAGATTTAATCTTCATCAAGGCTAATATCCTCTAATTCTTTTTCAGATATTTTTTTCTTGTTGAATGTTAGTACCAATGAGGGGAGAAGAATCAAGTTGGTGAACATGGCTATAAATAGGGTGATAGATACGAGTAGCCCAAGAGCTACAGTTCCTCCAAAGTCGGATGCAATAAAGATGGAGAACCCAAAAAATAAAATGATGGATGTATAGGCCATGCTAAGGCCGGTTTCTTGTAAAGCACTCAAAACGGCTTTTTTTACATCACCATTCCATCGTTTCAATTCTTGCCTGTATTTTGCAAGATAATGAATGGTGTCATCAACTGAAATGCCAAGCGCTATACTAAAAATTATACTTGTTGAAGATTTAAGTGCTATGTCGAAAAATCCCATAATTGAGGCAGTGAAAAGTAGTGGAATAATATTGGGTATCATAGATATGAAAATCATCTTAGCAGATCGAAACATGACTCCCATAATGAGCGATATGATACATACGGCAATCAGCAAACTGCTGAAGAGATTCTTTACCAAATATTCAGTACTCTTCATAATGAGCATACTGGCACCTGTTAGCATAACATCTACATCATCTTTTTCAAAAATGCCGTAAATCATTCCCATTACTTCATCTGATAAATCTTTCATTTCATAAGTCCCCATATCTGCCATTTGTGCTCGGATGCGAATATAACGTTGCTTTGCATCAACGTATCCTTTCATTAGTGAGTCATTACCACTTGCCCCTGATGTGTATGCGGCAATCCTTGACATATCAAGTTCATTTGGAATGCGATATTCTTCTGGACTCCCATTATAAAAGGTTTGATTGGCATATTTAACCATTTCAATGGCTGAAATGGGTCGAGAGAAATTACCAAATCGAGACAACGAATCTTGTAATACATTTACTTTTTTCCAAAATTTTGTTTTAGTAAAAGAAGCGCCTTTGTCTTTTTTTGTATCAATCATTATTTCAAAAGGAAGAACACCATTGAAAACGGATTCAAAAAATGTAATATCACGGAATGATTTCGAATGTGCAGGAACATCATCAGCTATTCTGCCAGATGTTTTAATTAAGCTCATGCCATATGTGGCTATGGCAAAAAAGCAAATAGCGGCAACATATACTTTGGCTTTGTGCTTTTGCACGATGATGCTGAGAATTGATAGAAACAAATTAATTCGGGGGCGGTGAAGATGCTTGATATGCCTTTTGCCTGGGCTTGGCATATAGCTGAAGAGAATAGGTATAAGAATGATGGAGATGAAAAATAGACACATAATGTTGAGCGACGAAACGATGCTGAATTCTACCAAAAACTTGCTGTTTGTAATAATCATTGTGCCAAACCCAATAGCAGTTGTAAGATTGGTTAGAAAAATGGCTCTACCGGTCTTTGAAACAACGGTAGTCAGCGATCGGATTTTGTGACTAATTCGGGTAAATTCTATATGGTAACGAGTTATCATATATACCGCATTTGGTATTCCAATAACGATAAGCAATGGTGGGATCAGGCCGGTAAGAATTGAAATCTTATAGCCCAGAAGCCCAATTGTGCCCGACGACCAAATAATACTGATTCCTACATTGACTAAAGTTACAGCAATAACACGAAACGATCTAAAAAAAACAAAGAGGACAATAGATGCAATTAATGCAGCCAGTATAACAAACAGGATGATCTCTTTTGAAGCGCGGATAATGCTGTCAGATCGTATAAAAGGAAGACCGGAGATGTGAACGGTTTGCCCTGAAACAGATTCATGTTCTTTAATGATTACAAGTACTTGCTTAACCACATCAAGACGCTTTGGTGTGTGCACAATGTCTTTATCCATGCTTGCATAGAGCACATAAGTATGCGAAGAAGATTGCCAAAGCCAGTTTTCATAAAAGGGAAGACGGGAGATTTTGTTTTTTAAGTCATGGGCTAAGCTATCATTGATTTTTTCTTGAGGGAATAGTTCTGCCGTTTCAAATTTTTGAGTTACGTTGTTTTTGAGCAAAACGCTAGCTGATAGTGGCGATAATGTCCAGCTGATTTCAGGTAATGCACTGATGCGCTGTTCGAAGAATCGAAAATGTTCGAGCTTATTTGGCGCAAAGAAATTTTTATCCTGAATAGCCATAATCAACATATTGGCTTCTTCGCCGAATATTGATCGAAAATGTTGATAATTGCGATGGGCAGGATCGCTATGGGGTAATACTTCAGCCATCTGGAAACTCATTTCAAGCCCACGCGAATTCCAAGCCATAAATCCTGTTAATAAGGCAATGAGCAAAAGCCATAGGGGGCGATAGCGAAATATAAGAAGGGAAAATTTATGCCACATCTTTTTTTATCAGTCGCAACGAATGTAATTACATTCTCCGTTTTTGCAAACATTTTACCTGAATCATCTTTCAAATACTGTATAAGCAAATACATTATAATCACCTTATGATACAAAAATTAATAATTTTTTGGGTGTATTACTCAAAAAGATTATATTTGAAAATTGTAGAACGAAAATTGAAAGCATTTGTCTCATGACCACTACAGATTCTTTGAACATTCAAATTGAAAAAACCTCTCATTCATCCATTCATAAGGTAGATTTTGACCAGTTGCCTTTTGGCAAATATTTTGGCGATCACATGTTCTCTGCGTTATTTCGCAACGAGGCATGGAGTGATTTTCGGATTCTCCCTTTTGGCCCCATAAGTATGCATCCATCAATGGCAGCTTTGCATTACGGACAAAGTATATTTGAGGGCATGAAAGCATATCGAGCAGATAATGGTGATATCCTTTTATTCCGACCATGGGAAAATGCACGCAGATTAAACCGTTCTGCTGAGCGATTATGCATGGCTACCATTCCTGAGGAATATTTTATGGATGCCCTTTCTACTCTTATTGATATTGACAGAGAATGGGTGTCAGGAAGAGAAGGCCATTCTCTCTATATCCGACCCTTTATGTTTGCTTCAGAGGCAATTTTGGGTGTTCGACCTGCCCAAGAATATACTTTTATGATTTTTACTTCTCCTGTTGGTAATTATTATAATTCTCCTGTTAAATTAATGCTCGAAACCCATTATTCAAGAGCTACAAAGGGCGGAACAGGTACTGCTAAAGCGGCAGGCAACTATGCTGCTGCTTTATATCCAGCTAAATTGGGTCAGCTTAAAGGATACTCTCAACAACTATGGACAGATTCATCTACACATCAATTTATTGAAGAATCGGGTACGATGAATATTTTCTTTGTGATGAATGGTAAGCTAATCACACCATCGCTCGAAAGTGATACGATATTATCAGGAATTACTCGCGACAGTATTATTCAAGTTGCCCGACATTGGAGAGTTCCGGTAGAGGAAAGAGCCATTTCTGTAGATGAATTGGATGATGCCATTCAGTCGGGGGCACTTACTGATATGTTTGGTGCCGGAACTGCTGCTACGATTGCACATGTCGAATTGGTAAACATTCGTGGCGTTGATAGGGTATTACCTGATATCAAAACGCGACAACTCTCAAACGATATCGCACGTTTCCTCTCCGATATCAGAACAGGTAAAGCAGACGACATTTTTGAATGGACTTACCGCTTACCCCGTTAAATATGGATGCTTTCAACCCGGTTCGATGTGCCTGGTGCTTGAGATCTCCTGAAGAAATTCTGTATCATGATACTGAATGGGGCGTGCCCCTGCATGATGAAAGAAAATTATTTGAATTTTTATTACTTGATACATTTCAGCCCGGACTGAGCTGGACAACAATCATACGAAAACGACAGAATTTTCGCGATGCCTTTTGTCAGTTTGATCCTGAAATGGTTGCGGCAATGAAAGAATCGGATGTCTTATTATTAATGCAGAATCCTGGCATTATTCGTAATCGCTCAAAGATACAGGGGGCTATTACCAATGCGAGGGCTTTTCTGAATGTGCAAAAAATGCCCGGCGGATTCAACCATTTCATCTGGCAATTTACGAATGAAAAAACATTGCAAAATCAAATTAAACCCGGCCAAACTATTCCGACAGTTTCTTTTGAGTCCGAATGTATGAGCCGAGAAATGCGGAAACTGGGCTTCGCATTCGCCGGTCCTGTTGTTTGTTATGCTTTTATGCAAGCAATAGGTATGGTTAATGACCACTCTACCGATTGCTTCAGACATGCACAACTCCTATCATGAACATTTTATGCTTTTCTTTGTTATTTCGTAACGACATTTTGTGTTTTTACTATTTATAAAATAATGATGCAAATGAAACCTGTAGAATACGGACTTGAGAAAATTTTTGATGGCGCTCAGGATTTTTTACCTCTTATGGGCACTGATTATGTTGAGTTTTATGTAGGTAATGCATTGCAAGCCGCTCATTACTACAAAGCGGCCTTTGGTTTTCAATCATTGGCTTATGCAGGATTAGAAACCGGAATGACAGACCGTACATCCTATGTAGTTGTTCAGGATAAAATTAGAATAGTACTAACATCCTCTCTTCATAGTGACTCTCCTATAGCACAACATGTTCAAAAACATGGTGACGGGGTTAAAGTAATTGCACTTTGGGTGGAAGATGCTCGTAAGGCATGGGAAGAAACCACAAGCCGTGGAGCTATTTCGTTTATGGAGCCCATAATCGAAAAAGATGAACTGGGAGTGGTCGTTCGTTCAGGCATTCATACCTACGGCGATACCGTACATGTCTTTGTTGAAAGAAAAAACTACAATGGGGCTTTCTTGCCCGGATTCCAATCTTGGAAAACTGATTATAATCCCCCAGTTGTAGGGTTAAGATATATAGACCATATGGTAGGAAATGTGGGCTGGGGTGAAATGAATGCATGGGTGAAATGGTATGAGGATGTAATGGGTTTTGTAAACTTTCTTTCTTTCGATGATAAAACGATTCATACCGAATATTCAGCATTGATGAGCAAAGTGATGAGTAATGGAAATGGTCGTATCAAATTTCCGATTAATGAACCTGCTAAAGGCAAAAAGAAATCTCAGATTGAAGAATATCTCGATTTTTATGAAGGCCCCGGCTGCCAACACATAGCTGTCGCTACTCAGGATATCTTAAGCACAGTAACAGCTCTGCGTGAAAGAGGAGTTGAATTTCTTTCGGCGCCACCATCATCCTATTACGAGGAGATTCCTCAACGCCTTGGCAAACACATGAACATGTTGAAAGAAGATATTTCCGAATTGCATAAACTAGGCATACTGGTTGATGCCGATGAAGAAGGATATCTGCTGCAAATTTTTACGAAGCCAATAGAGAACAGGCCAACTCTGTTTTTTGAAATTATTCAGCGAATGGGAGCCAAAGGGTTTGGTGCCGGCAATTTTAAAGCCCTGTTTGAAAGTATTGAAAGAGAACAGGAAAGAAGAGGAACATTATAGTTGTGCTTTGATAGCTAAGTTTTTAAGAGCAGAATATGGCTCCATGACAATTTTATACTTCCAATTTTTTATTTTTTAATAATCGAGGTACGGTTGTTGATAATATCTTGTGTACATTTGAAAAAAATAATCAGTATATGAAAAACTTATTTTTATCAGTTGTCTTTGTATTAGCTTCGGCAGCAGTGTTTTCACAATCAGTTGGAGAAATCAAATACAGTATCCAGATTTCTGGAAGTAAGGAAATAGAAGAGTCGAAAGCTTTCTTTCCTTCTCACTACAGAATGTTGTTTAAAGGTAAAGAATCTAAATTTGTTCAAGAAGGAGGCATGATGGGAAATATGTTGGGAGATGTGGTTACAAAAGGTGATGGAAAAACGTATTTCGTGAACCATTCAACAAAAACCATTAATGCATATACCCCAAAAGAAAGTTCTGATAAATCTGATGCAGGCGAAAAGCCAACTGTTACCAAAGAAAACGAAACAGCAAAAATTTTAGGTTATACATGTCAAAAATTTAAAGTACTTACTGAAAAAGATAAACAAGGAGAACAATCTACCATATATGTATGGGCTACTAAAGACCTTAAAGTGGATGCTAAAGGAAATAAAAAATGGGGTGCAGGCCAGTATCAATATGATGGAGTTGAAGGATTCCCATTAAAAATGATGATTGTTTCCAAAGCCCAAGGTTCCTCTATGACAATGACCATGACTGCGGTTAATTTGGAAACGAAGATACCAGATGATAAAGAGTTTGAATTGCCCGCTTCTTACAAGCGTGAGGAAGGATTGCCAGCCATGCTTAAAATGGCCGAAATGATGGGTGGATCAAATTAATATATTCCAATCTTTTTTATATGCCCGAATAACAGTTCGGGCATATTTCATTTAATTGAGAATTATAGACCTTCTCATTTAATGAATAATAGTATGAAAATTTATTCTAATTAATTATTCTGTTTTTGATTTAAAACATCAGCCAGTGGAAACGAACTGGATAATCGGGATGAGTAGTGAATTCAAGGGTGGGAGCCGGAAATTTAATGTAATTGAGCGTTTTGAGTAATGTTCGAACTGCTTTTGAACGGGTTGGGATTTTGGTTAGGTCTAAATCAAGTGATAAATAAAACTGATGATAGCGTTGAATATGTTCAAATGGAATTGGATTGAAAGCCCCTCCTAGCATACCATTAGCACCATATCCAACCGATACATTGAGCCATTTAGGGAATTTGCGTTGATTGCGATTAGGCAGAAACGACCATATATTACAACTCAGCCAATAGGTTTGTGCGTTGTAATCCTTAAGGATGTTTTCTGCAAAATTACTTCCCAACAATTCCGGTCTTTGTTTAGGATATTCACTAGGCCAGTATGAGAATTTGAATTGAAACCGTTGCTCATCCCATAGGAGCTGTTGTGTGATATACAAAGCCGAACCACTTGCATTGGCAATCATATCTCCCCAACTGAATCCCCATTGTTCTGAAAATCCATCTAATATTTCAATGGCACTTAGATATACAAATCCTGCTGTGCCTCCTGTCCATATCGCTGTTTTTCTTTTTACGCCGGCCCATCTCAGCAGGTCAGAACATATTGCCCCACTTACGTATGCTGTATATGCATGCCCGGCTTTGTCCATACCCATCCATTCATGATTGTCATTGAATACATGAAAGGAACTACGTGGATATCCTTCATACCATAAATAGTTAAGTCCTGTGATTGAACCCGCAAATACGGATGCGCCCGTGCTAAGTACAAATGGAAGTCGCCAACGGGGAGTTTTTATAACCACAGACGTAGTGGTATCAGTTTGTGCAGTAATAGAATAAAATTTAATAAACATTACAAATAATATCAAAATCAATCGGCCAACTGGTTTTATGTTGCAATTGTTTGAGAAGTGCCAATGATGATGCATTTGTATAGTTTATCTTGTAAAAATATAAAAATCCTGTTATTTCTTTTTCTTAGGCAGTTATGGATGTTTATCATCAGGTGTTTAAAAAATGTTGTATTGCCTAACAGTTTGCGATATTTTGGCTATTAATTCGTTACTTTGTCTCATGAAGTATGGTTTTTTATTTCATTTATGGCTTTTAGCTGGGTTATTGTATGGGCAACCGTGGCCATCGTCTAATCAACCGATTATACCTAATTCTTGTTCGCCATTTTTGCAATACAATAAATCAGGCGGAAGCTTAATTGTGAATTATGATGTGTCTGATGAATTGATAGCAGGTGCTTCGTGGTACAATCGTGCAATTTGGCCTATTAATAGTTATTATGATTCATTGTCAACGGATTCTTTGCTTTCATATTTGATTGTTAAGTTTGATACATTGATTGATCCTACTAATACATACGGATTCTCATACTCATCGCTATCTGTAGTTTCTCTAGATTCAATTTGGATTCAGGCAGGACACGTTAATTACTCAGGATTGAATGATACACTATGGATAGATTTGGTTGCGCTGGATATGCAATCTCATCCTACGCAGCATGTTTTTTGGCAACAGGTATTGGTTTTCTCATCATCTCTTTCGCCCGGTAATGATTGGAAACAACCTGTATGGATTTCCTTAGCACCACAAATTGTTTTACCTGCTGACACACTCTTTGGTATTCGCATCAGGTATCGTGCTCCATTACAAGACACATTGGGGGTTGTAGCCGGTTTTGCGTTTAATAACCAATGCGCCAATTTTGATGCAGCGCAATGGTCGGCTTTCTATCCTAATAGTTATGCGTTTTGGACAGGTTTTAATCTTCTTTTGCCAACATCAGCAGGTGGCGATTTATATTATGATTGCAATGCGAACCTGATGTTTGATTCGCTTATTGATGGCAGAAATTATATTCAAAACTGGTCTATTGCTATTCAACTTACTTCTCCCGATATTGGCGTTATACCGATTGATGATGAATCATTGAAGATATATCCCAATCCTGCAAAATCCCACGTTTACATTAATTCCAATCTACCCATTCATACAGTTAAGATATGTAATTTGCAGGGACAACATTTTGAAGTAAGCCCTTTGATTGGCGGTGTAATTGATTTACAAAATATTCCGTCTGGTTTGCATATTCTTATTATTGAAACAGAAAATTATTCTTATGTCAAAAAGCTTTTGGTTTATCCTCATTAGCGTATGCTGTGTATCTGATTTAGTGGCTCAAAAGGGTTTTATCCCCACTTTTCATACTGGTTTTATGTATCATGAAGCGCAGGTGAAATCGATTACTGATACGATTACAGAACATTTTGACAGTGCTGTTGCAACGCTGTATGCTGCACCAACAGGAGGTTTTGCCAGCGGGAATAGTGGATATAATGAGCTGGCCAAAGTGCAAGAGTTTGATGTGGATACTTCATATACCATCGAAGGGGTCTTGTTTTGGTTTGCATACAAAAATCAACAATCGGCATCAACCGACAGTTCTTCTGTTGATTTTGTATTTTATAATATGGATAGTTCTGCTGTGATTAATGGAATTGGACGTTTTGTACCTCATACAATACTTCAGTCAAAAAAAGTATTGATTGCTGATATTGATACTTCTCAATATTTTGCAACTGGAGTTAATGTATGGACTTTCCCATCATTTATAGTTTATCATAATTATGCAGTAGGAATTCGATTTGATCATTTGCATATCAAAGATACACTTGCGCTTTTTTCTTCTACCGACGGAGACCCTCCTATCCCTTCGCTTAGCTGGGAATATTGGCAGGGCTCATGGAATACGCTGTTGAATAATTGGGGCCTGGATGTTGACCTTGCTGTTTTTCCTTTAGTTGATATGTCTAATCTTAGTTTTCATGAAGCTCCTTTTGTGCATGGTTTTAAGTTACATGTTTATCCCAATCCTGCTTCATCATTTTTATATGTCGAAACTGAACTGGAGAAACCTGCATCAACCGGTATGGTGCTTTATGATATGCAAGGTAGAATCGTTCGTAATTTTCCTGAAATATATTTATCTTCTGGCATTCATACACACATACTTTCTATTGAAGGACTACCTGCAGGAACTTATTGCTTTACCCAATATATAAATGGTGGATCAGGAATTGGTAAGCTGATTATCATTGAATAATAATACAGTTATCAATAGTCAATTAAGATTCGAATCTGCCTCGATATTGTTTATCGTAATATTGCTGATATTCACCAGATGTAACACGTTGCAACCATTCATGATTGTTTAAATACCATCTGACTGTCAGTAGCAATCCCTGTTCGAAATGGAGTGAGGGTTGCCATCCGAGTTCATTCTTGATTTTTGATGCATCAATGGCATAGCGTTTATCATGTCCGGGCCGGTCTTTCACGAAAGTGATGAGTTTGTTGGCCGTGTTTTCAGGCATGCCGGTTTCTTTATCCATGATTTGACAGAGCAAACGGACAAGATCAATGTTTTTCCATTCGTTGTTACCGCCAATATTATATGTTTCGCCTGTTTTGCCGTGATGAAAAACTGTATCAATGGCGAGTGCATGATCTTCTACATATAACCAGTCGCGTGTATAGTTTCCGTCGCCATACACAGGCAAGGGCTTGTTGTGTTTAATATTGTGAATAAATAATGGGATAAGTTTTTCCGGAAATTGATTGGGCCCATAATTATTTGAGCAATTTGTTATTAGTGCAGGGAATCCATATGTGTTTATATAAGCACGAACAAAATGATCAGAAGATGCTTTTGATGCAGAGTAGGGACTTTGAGGATCGTAAGGCGTTTCTTCAGTAAAGAATCCTGTTTCGTCAAGTGAACCATACACCTCATCAGTTGAAACATGATAGAAGCGTTTGGACAAATCATCATTCCATATTTCACGTGCAGCATTCATCAGGTTTACAGTTCCGAGAATATTTGTATGGATAAATGCCATAGGATTGTGTATTGAACGGTCAACATGCGACTCTGCAGCTAGATGTATGACTCCATCAAATTGCATTTGATGAAAAAGTTCGGATACCAAAGACAAATCATTAATGTCACCTTTCTCAAATCTGTAATTGTCGGCAGATTCAACATCTTGTAAGTTTTCAAGATTGCCTGCGTAAGTAAGATTATCAAGATTAAAAATCAAATATTCAGGATACTTATTTACAAATAATCTTACAACATGTGAGCCGATAAATCCTGCTCCTCCTGTGATTAATATTTTACGTTTATATTTCATGACTAATACATTTATAAACTCCAATAATCTAATGATGTGAATTTTTTTCTGAATATGCCCTTAATATCTGCTAATATTCCGCCCGGATGAAGTAGTGTATTAAAATAATATTCATTAAGGGAAGCATATTCCTGATGGGAGACGGCAACGATAATGGCATCATATGGCCCCTTAAATGTTGATAAAATGGGGAATCCATATTCATGCAAAACCTCCTCACTATTTGCTAATGGATCAGTAACATCAACAGATACGGCAAATGACTTAAACTCATTAACCAAATCAGATACTTTGGAATTTCGAATATCTGTAACATTTTCTTTAAATGTGGCTCCCATGATTAGCACACGAGCTTCGCGGATGTTTTTGCCTTTGGCAATAATTTTTTTTACAATTTGCCTGGCAATATGCGTGCCCATCGAGTCATTGATGTCACGACCTGATGTAATGACTTTGGAATGATAGCCAAGTTGTGCAGCTTTATGAGTGAGATAGTATGGATCTACACCGATACAATGTCCACCAACAAGACCTGGATAAAACTTGAGGAAATTCCATTTGGTGGATGCAGCATCCAATACATCAAATGTATTGATCTGCATCTTATCGAAAATGATGGATAGCTCATTCATTAAAGCGATATTTACATCTCGCTGGGTGTTTTCAATAATTTTGGCAGCTTCGGCTACTTTGATGGAAGCGGCCTTGTGCACACCTGCATCAACAACTAATTCATATAAGGATGCGATTAGATTCAGAGATTCTTCATCACATCCTGAAACTACTTTAATAACATTGTGAAGAGTATGCGTTTGGTCGCCAGGATTGATACGCTCAGGCGAGTATCCCACTTTGAAATCCTTAATAAATGAAAATCCTGAGATCCTTTCTAAAATCGGAACACAATCTTCTTCGGTACATCCAGGATAAACAGTAGATTCAAAAATAACATAATCATCTTTTTTCAGCACATTAGCAACTGTTTGAGTGGCCGAAAGCAACGGGCCAAGATCGGGTTGCTTAAATTCATCTATTGGTGTAGGAACTGCTACAATAAAGAAGCGGACATCTTTTAAATGGTCGGGATTGTCGGTAAATTGTATGTCAACATTGTCAAAATGTTCTTTGCTCAGCTCATTGCTCGGATCAACTCCTTTTTTCATGAGTTGAATACGTTGTGAGTTGATGTCAAATCCAATAACGCTAATCTTCTTGGCAAATTCGAGTGCAATAGGCAATCCCACATAGCCAAGGCCAATCACAGCAAGTTTATCCTTTTTTTGCAATAATCTATCTATCATGTATCAATTTTTGAGTTGGTATATGCGTTCAATAAATTCAACAATTTTCATGCCTTCGAGAGCATTGGTTTTGGGTGAATTACTTTGGCTTAGTGTTTCAACTACATTTTGAATAACTTGTGCATGGTTGTTGGCCGACCCTTTATATCCATCATATGAATTAGATGGATTGGTTGGTTGCAACTCGGGCATTTCATAATCCTGAATGTGACAATGTAATATCTGATCCATATATTGTCCGCCGATTTTTACACTTCCTTTACTTCCAAGTACAGTTACACTACTTTCAAGGTTTCTGTCCCATGCCGAAGTTGAATATGAAATAGATCCGCTGCCTCCTTTTATCAAATCGAAAGTAATGATGCCTGAATCTTCAAATGCAATCATATCTTGATGATTAAAGTTAAAGAACCGGGCATTTAAGTTTGAAATATCTCCAAAAATCCAATAAAGAATATCAATAAAATGAGAGAATTGTGTGAATAAAGTGCCTCCATCCAAATCATTTGTACCGTGCCATCCTCCTTTATGATAATATCGATGGTCGCGATTCCAAAAACAATTCATCTGAACCAAATATACATCTCCAATAATTTTTTCTTCAACAATTTTTTTAAGCCATGCAGATGGGGGGGAGTAACGATTTTGCATCACAACAAATACATGCCTAGTTTTTTCGAGTGCTTTTGAAATAATTTGTTCGCAATCTGATTTTTTAAGCGCCATAGGTTTTTCGCAAACCACATGTTTTCCTGCCTCGATGGCTGAGAGTGTATGTGCTGCATGCAGACCATTGGGTGTACATACATTAATGATATCAATTTCTGGATGCGCAGTCAACATGTCTTTCAGATTATTGAAATGTGGATGTTGCCATGTGTCAGGCATATTAAGTGTTCTTAGGTCTAATAAATCGCAAGTTGCCAAAAGCTCGCAAGCAGGATTTTGCAAAATAGTATTTGCATGACGCTTACCAATATGCCCCAATCCTATGATGCCAAACTTGATCTTGTTTTTATTCATAATCTAAGGGGAATACTTCATTGTTTTGTATTTTGTATTTCATCTTGCTTTCAGGGCAGATGGCAATATGATTTTCATTAAATGTCAATACATGTCCGTATTGACTCATCCATCCTTTGTGTCTGGCAGGATTGCCATATACCAACTCATAGGGTTTAACATCATGCGTAACAACAGAACCGGCGCCCACAAAGCAATATTCGCCAAGCGTATGACCGCAGATGATAGTTGCATTTGCTCCTATACTGGCACCTTTTCTTACCCATGTAGTTTTAAATTCTTCTTTACGGCTAATGGCGCTTCTTGGATTGATTACATTGGTAAATACCATAGATGGGCCTAAAAACACATCATCTTCGCAATGCACACCGGTATAAATTGAAACATTATTTTGAACTTTTACTCGATTGCCTAATGTTACGTTTGGCGAAACAACTACGTTTTGACCAATCGTACAATTATCACCAATAATAGCTCCTGACATGATATGTGCAAAATGCCAAACTTTTGTACCATTCCCAATTTGGCACCCTTCATCTATGATAGCTGTTGGATGTATGATTGTATTCATGATTTTTTGGGAAATTGATAGGGGTCTTTAAACCATTCTTCTTTGGATAGGGAACGGAAATAGGCATATGTTTTTTCTAATCCATCACTGCGTGAAATACGGGGCTCCCAATCTAAGATTTTTTTGGCACGGCTAATGTCAGGTTGCCGCTGTTTGGGGTCATCTACAGGTAGTGGTTTATATACTATTTTTTGCGAAGTGCCGGTTAGGCGTATTATCTCTTCAGCAAACTCACGAATGGTGATTTCAGCAGGATTCCCTATATTAACAGGCAATGCATATTCGCTCATAAGCAATCTATAGATTCCTTCAATCAAATCATCTACAAAGCAGAAAGATCGCGTTTGTGATCCATCTCCAAAAACGGTAAGGTCTTCGCCACGTAATGCTTGACCGATAAAAGCAGGCAGCGCTCTGCCATCATTTAGCCGCATGCGTGGCCCATAAGTATTAAAAATGCGTACGATACGCGTTTCAACACCATGATAGGTATGATAGGCCATGGTGATAGCTTCCTGAAAGCGTTTGGCCTCATCATAAACCCCACGAGGCCCAATCGGATTTACATTCCCCCAGTAATCCTCGTTTTGTGGATGTACCTGAGGGTCTCCATATACTTCTGAAGTAGATGCAACGAGTATCCTGGCATTTTTTACACGTGCCAGCCCTAATAAATTGTGTGTGCCGAGAGACCCTACCTTTAATGTTTGAATGGGTATTTTAAGATAGTCAATCGGACTGGCCGGTGAGGCAAAATGCAGAATATAATCTAAGCGTCCCGGCACAAATACAAACTTTGATACATCATGATGATAAAATTCAAAGTCGGGATGTGAAAAGAGGTGCTCTATATTGCGCAAATCACCAGTGCAAAGATTGTCCATTGCTACAACCTTATATCCTTTTTTGATAAATAAGTCGCAGAGGTGCGATCCTAAAAATCCGGCGCCACCTGTTATTAATACTACTTTTTTTTCTTCATTCATGGATGTATGGTTGTTCGTCCTATGCTGTAATAATGAAAGCCCAGCTCTTTCATTTTCTTCAAACTGAAGATATTTCTTCCATCAAAAACAAGCTTATTTTTTAATAATGGAATTAATCGTTCAAAATCTGGCGTACGAAATACTGACCATTCTGTGGCAATAAGTAATGCATCTGCCCCTTCTGCCGCATGGTACGGGTCGTTACAATAAGTAACTTCATTTCCTAGTATTTTTTTTGCATTGTTCATCGCTTCAGGGTCATATGCACGGATGTTAACGCCTCTTTTTATCAATTCCTGCATGATATGTATAGATGGGGCTTCACGAATATCGTCAGTGTCGGGCTTGAATGATATGCCCCAAATGGCAATGGTTTTTCCTTGAAGTTCATCACCAAAATGATTGATTAATTTATGAATCAAAATGCTTCTTTGATTTTCGTTTACCTGTGTAACGGCATTCAAAATTGAGAAATCATAATTCAAATCAGATGCTGATTTGATAAGCGCTTTTACATCTTTAGGGAAACAACTACCGCCATAGCCAATACCTGGGAAAAGAAATCTACGTCCTATTCTTTCGTCAGTGCCTATGCCATATCGCACCATGTCAACATCAGCTCCCATCTTTTCACAAAGTATCGAAATCTCATTCATGAATGAAATCTTAGTGGCCAAAAATGCATTGGCGGCATATTTGGTAAGCTCCGCAGAACGTATATCCATAAAAATAACAGGATTACCTTGTCTGACATACGGCGCATACAATTCATCCAAAATTTTTTTGGCCGTATCACTATCTGTTCCAATTACGATTCGGTCGGGTTTCATAAAATCGTCAACAGCAAACCCTTCACGCAAAAACTCAGGATTGGAAACTACATCAAACGGATGTTTGGTAGATTGCGCAATCTTTTCTTTCACCTTGTCGGCTGTTCCAACCGGTACTGTGCTTTTGTCAATGATGATTTTATATTCGTTTAGCATGGGGCCGATTTGCTCGGCTACGGAAAGTACATAGGATAAGTCAGCAGAGCCGTTTTCTCCTTCGGGTGTGGGCAGTGCTAAAAAGAGCAACTGCGATTGATTTACCCCTTCTTCCAGTCGGGTAGTAAAACGTAATCTACCTTGTTTAATGTTTCGCTCAAAAAGAACATCTAAATGTGGCTCATAAATAGGAATATTCCCTGCCTGCATTTGACGTACTTTATCTTCGTTAATATCAACACATATCACTTGATTGCCTGTTTCAGCCAAACAAGTGCCTGTTACTAATCCCACATAGCCGGTTCCTATTACACAAATATTCATGCTCTATTTTAATTGCTTCGATTACAATAGGAAATTATATGTTCGGTGATATATGCAAGTTGCGTTTCATCCAATTCAGTGTGCATTGGAAGTGAAACTACAGTATCTGACAACCTTTCTGCTACCGGAAATTGACCCTTCTTATAGCCCTTGAGGTTATATGCCTTTTGTAAATGAAGTGGTACGGGATAATATATTTTGGCAGGTATTTGAACCGATTCAAGATAATCTTTCAGCCCATCTCGATTTATACCTTGAAGGGTAAGTGTGTATTGATGAAAAACATGATCAGAGTATGATGCTCTGTATGGTGTAATAAGTTGCTCTATGTCTTCAAATCTTTCATCGTAGTATGCAGCGGCTTTTCGTCGTTTCTCTACATATTGATCAAGATACTGTAGCTTGATGTCTAATATAGCTGCCTGAATAGAATCAAGACGCGAATTCACCCCTACTTTATCATGATAGTATAGCGATGTTTGTCCATGATTGGCGATAATACCAAGCATTTCAGAGAGATTTTTATTTGTTGTAATTATTGCGCCACCATCGCCAAAGCAACCTAAGTTTTTGGAAGGAAAAAATGAAGTGCCGGCTACATCACCTATGGTTCCTGCTTTTTTATATGATCCATTAGGGGAAGTATAACCTGCCCCCAAGGCCTGAGCTACATCTTCAATTACATACAGATTGTATTTTTGGGCAATTCCCAAAATGGGTTGCATATTTGCACATTGCCCGAAAAGATGCACCGGAACGATGGCTTTAGTTTTGGAGCTTATTACTTGCTCGATTTGAGAATAATCAATGTTGAAAGTGCGCTCATCTACATCTACGAACAAGGGAGTAAGGCCAAGCAATGCGATAACCTCTGCCGTGGCAGCATATGTAAAGGCAGGTGTAATAACTTCATCGCCGGGCTGTAACCCAAGCCCCATCATAGAAATTTGAAGGGCATCCGTGCCATTGGCGCAGGGAACAACGATGGCTTGATTACCCAAATAATTTTCCAAATTTGATTTGAAACGCCATACCGAAGGCCCATTGATAAAGGAGGCACACTCCATAATTTCCGACAAGGCCTGGTTGATTTTTTCTTTAATTTCCTGGTATTGGCTTACCAAATCTACCATCTCAATTTTCTTCATAATCGCTCAAAACTTACCAAATATAACTATCTGCTTACTAAAATGGGTGCTAATTATTAAATTCATGCGAAGGTACGTAATAATTTGCTTTATTTGTAGTTTATTCATCATTTGAAAATGCTATCATCTCGTATATTAAAACGACTTGTTTTCTATACATTATTTTTATGTTATGGGTTTTCTTATGCCCAAATAAATGTCCGAGATAGTTTGGTGGCAGCTCCTTTGATTATTCCTAATATATCTATTCAGTTCCCTGTTGGGCAATTGTCTGATAGGTATGGAATGAATTTTCATCTTGGCGGTACCATTCTTTATAAACACCGTACAAACTGGCTTTGGGGGGTGAGTGGGGCATTTATGTTTGGAGAAGTAGTGAATGAACCCGCTCTGCTAAGCCCTTTAATACCTATATTTGATGGCGAAGGTCAACTCCCTGCCATAGGTTTAGGTATGCGTGGATTTAATATCATGGGGCAGTTTGGAAAAATTCTTCCTATTTTCAAAAAACCTAATCGCAATAGCGGACTAACGTTGATGCTGGGAGCCGGATATATTCAACATTACATTTATCTCGAAGCGCGTGGTGGATTAACTCCACAAATGGAAGGTGATTATCTGAAAGGGTATGATCGTATGACCAATGGCTTTTGTGCATCTCAGTTTATTGGTTATACCTTTTTGGGTAATAAAAAGACCATTAACTTCTATGTCGGTTTTGAAATTGTGGAGGGCGTTACGCAAAATCGAAGAGGGTATAATTATGATACTTTTCAGTATGATACGGATACAAAATTGGATTTGATGTTGGGGGTAAAGGCCGGTTGGATATTCCCGGTTTATAAACGAACCGGAAAGGCCATTCAAAATAAGGAAAAAGAGTACTATTACTATTAATGCAGTGTTTCTCTATTCTGCTGCCATATATGTTTACACCGCATTAATATACCTGATTGCTCCATTTCACCGCAAGGCAAAACTTTGGGTGAATGGCAGAAAAAATGCAATTCGGGATTTGCAACATGCCAATATGCATCATTGTATTTGGTTCCATTGTGCTTCGCTTGGTGAGTTTGAGCAAGGCAGACCGCTCATCGAATATATTCGACAAACTCATCCGAATGCCAAAATTCTACTTACTTTCTTTTCACCTTCTGGTTTCGAACAAATGAAAAATGTACAACTAGTTGATTATGTCATGTATTTGCCAGCTGATACATTATCTAATGCTCAAAAATTTTTACAGGCAGCACAACCTCGGATGGCAATTTTTGTTAAGTATGATTTTTGGCTGCACATCATTTCTAATTGCCAAAAACAACAAGTCCCACTTTTTCTTATTAGCGCGGAATTCAGAAAATCACAATGGTTATTTCATCCGCTTGCTAAATCATATCTGTCTGTTTTACGTGCCTTTTCACATATTTTCGTGCAGTCGTCAGAAAGCTATGATTTGTTATTGGATAATGGATTTACTCAGGTATCTATTGCCGGCGATACACGAATTGATCGTGTAATAAATATTCGAAATGAGTCATTCTCAGATGATGTTATTGAGCGTTTTGTTCATGATCGTTATGTTTTTATGGTAGGTAGTTCTTGGCCTCAAGATATTAAAATGATAACAAAAATTTTTCATACCCTACCTGAGAATATTGCCATTATTATTGCTCCGCATGCTGTTGATGAAGCTTCTATCAATACATTGCTTGCTTCATTAAAAGTTAAATGTTGGATTTATTCTCAACCTATAACGCATGAGCACCTTGCACCTGTTCTTGTTATTGATACGATTGGTAAGTTAAGCCGATTGTATCGTTATTCGCATTGGGCATATGTGGGTGGAGGTTTTGGGAAAGGCATTCATAATTTACTCGAACCTGCGGTATATGGTATTCCGGTAGCTTTTGGACCTTGTCATCATAAGTTTCCTGAAGCCCGATGGCTTGTTGATGAAGGGCAGGGTACTATCATCCAATCTTCTGATGATTTGCTTGACTTCATCAATCGCTCTCTACCCGGCTCATTGCCTTTACCAATATCTCCTTCTATTGATAATCGAAAAGGAGCTGTTGATTTCATATATGCCCAAATTCGAAATTACATTTAATTCGGATTCTTGATATCCCATTCCTTTCATTTTTTTTACCTGTTAATCTACCTTTAGCTTTTCTTATATACCAACAAACATTTTATCCTTTTATTTGTTTAATACCAAACTGCATACTATGCCAATATATCATTCGTTAGGACAAATTCCACCTAAGCGTCATACTATTTTTAATAAGGAGAATGGTGGGATATATTATGAACAATTGTTCGGCACTGAAGGATTTAATAGCCATTCTTCATTACTTTATCACGTTCATCGACCAACTCAAATCAAGCATATTTTGGAATCGTATGATGTGATGCCTCGCATTGCTGTTGAAAAAAATATCCGCCCTATACTTCTCAAAAGTATGAAGACCAAACCAGTAGATGATTTTCTTGAAAGTCGGGTGCCACTTATGCTTAATTCAGATTGTGTAATCTCAGTTGCTGCACCTCGTCAGTCATTGAATCAATATTTCTATAAAAATGCTGATGCAGATGAGTTGATTTTTGTGCATGAGGGCAATGGTGTTTTGCATACGCTTATGGGTGATATTCAATTTGTACCTGGAGATTATCTTGTGATACCACGTGGCATGATTTATCAAATATCATTTGATACATATAACAATCGTTTGTTTATCACCGAATCCTATGCACCCATTTATACACCTAAATCTTATAAAAATTCATCTGGTCAATTGCTTGAACATGCACCTTTTTGTGAACGCGATTTTAAATTGCCAGGTTCTCTGAATACATTTGATCAAAAGGGCGATTTCTTAATCAAGATTCGTAAACAGGGGATGATGCATCAATTTGTATATGCCACACACCCTTTTGATGTTGTGGGTTGGGATGGTTATAATTTCCCTTATGGTTTTAGTATCCATAATTTTGAACCCATTACCGGCAGGGTTCATCTTCCGCCCCCCATTCATCTGAATTTCGAGACATCATCTTTTGTGGTTTGCTCTTTTTGTCCACGATTATATGATTATCATCCGCAAGCTATTCCTGCTCCCTATCATCATAGTAATATTGATAGCGATGAAGTATTGTATTATGTGGATGGTGATTTTATGAGTCGCAATGATATAGAACCCGGTGATATAACGCTACATCCAAAAGGAATTCCGCATGGACCGGCGCCCGGCGCATATGAACGAAGCATCGGGCAAAAGGAAACGCATGAGCTTGCTGTTATGGTGGATACATTCAGGCCTTTGCAAATTACCGAAGCAGCCATTGCAATGGATAATGGGAATTATGCTACAAGTTGGCTTGAATAAATAATCACATTAGATAAAATCTTGAGCTGCTTTAAGTGCTGCAGATATGCCTTGTGGATATTTTCCGCCCGCTGTTGCATAAAACGGTTGACCTCCTCCGCCTCCTTGTATGTGTTTTCCAAGTTGATTGATGATTTCCTTTGCATTCAGCCCTTTATTTAGCAACTTGTCGCCAATTACAACTGATAATAATGCTTTGCCTTCATGCTCAGATGCTATTACTGCAAACAGATTATCTCGATCTTTTTTCAAATCAAATGAGAGGTTCTTAATGCTCTCAGCATCAAGTTCAACTTGTGTGGCGATAAAGAACACTTCACCAATACTTTTGCCGGTACTGATTATTTGTTGTTTGATGGCTTGTGTTTGCAATGCTTTGTATTGTGATAGCTTGCGATTCAGTTCTTCATTTTCTTTGATTACCTGCTCAGCACCTTTTATAGGATCCTTAGGATTGCGAAGCATTTGACGTAATGTTTGTAATATGGATAACTCTTGTTGAATAAATGACGCTGATTTTTCGGAAGTAATGGCTTCGATTCGTCTAACGCCAGCTGCCACTGAGCTTTCTGTCAAAATTTTAAAATATCCTATTTCGCCTGTTGATCTTACATGCGTGCCGCCACAAAGTTCTACTGAGAATTCCGGATCAAAAGTGATAACTCTGACACGGCTTCCGTATTTTTCGCCGAACAGCATCATGGCTCCCATCTTGCCTGCTTCTTCAAAAGGAACATTCCTTTTTTCATAGAGTGAAATATTCTCCCTAATTTTTTGATTTACTATTTTTTCAATAGCATCTAAATCTTCCTGACTTACCTTGCTGTGATGTGAAAAATCAAACCGAAGATATTCGGATGATACCAATGAGCCACGTTGCTCCACATGCATTCCTAATACTTGTCGAAGGGCAGCGTGAAGTAAATGTGTTGCGGAATGATTGCTGGCCGTTAGTTTTCGTGCATGCAAATCTATACTGGCTTCAAATACAATTGATGGATACAGAGGTGCATTTTCGGAGAGATGTATGATTAAATCATTCTCTTTTATAGTGTCGTGAATACGGATTTTTTCTTTGTCGGAGATCAGCCATCCTTTGTCGCCTACCTGCCCGCCACTTTCAGCATAAAATGGTGTAGGGGTTATTACAATCTGAAAAATATCTTTATTCTTATATTGTACTTTTCGATACTTAATAATTCTACACGAAGTGCTGGTTTGGTCATAACCGACAAATTCAACCCTCTCTTCTGACTGAATATTTGTCCAGTCATCTGCCACCAACTTCCCAGCGGCTTTCGAGCGCTCTTTTTGCTCTTGGAGTTTCTTCTCAAATTCTCTTTCGTCTATCTCCATACCATGCTCAAAAGCAATTAACCTGGTTAAATCTACAGGGAATCCATATGTGTCATATAATTCAAATACACGGTCGCCTGGAATAACGAGTGAACTGGTTTGTAGAGTAATCTCCTTTAATCTACTAAGTCCGTTTTCAAGTGTTCTAAGAAAGGATTGTTCTTCTTCGCGTATTACAGTAGCAATGAACTCCGATTGCTTTTCTAATTCAGGGAATGTTTGGCCTAATGTTCCTGTAAGCTCATCTGTAAGTTTGAAGATAAAGGGTTGTTTCATTTGCAGAAATGAATAGCCATAACGTATGGCTCGACGCAAAATGCGACGAATAACATATCCTGCTCCGGTGTTGGATGGAAGCTGTCCATCAGCAATTGACATACCTACAGCCCTAACATGGTCAGCAATTACACGCATGGCAATATCAGTTTTCACATCTTTCCCATATATGTGTCCACTCAATTCTTCAATACGAAAGATAATTGGTGTGAATACATCTGTGTCGTAATTCGATTTCTTTCCTTGCAATACCATGCAAAGTCGCTCAAAGCCCATTCCGGTGTCAACATGCTTGTTGGGTAGTTGTTCTAATGTGCCATTGGCCTTGCGGTTGTATTGTATAAAAACCAGATTCCAAATTTCAACGACCTGCGGATGACCTTTATTGACAAGCATTTTGCCAGGAATTTTAGCTATTTCTTCAGCATCTCTTAGGTCTATATGAATTTCAGAACAAGGGCCGCAAGGTCCGGTTTCGCCCATTTCCCAGAAGTTGTCTTTTTTATTCCCGGGCAAAATATGTTCTTCTGATAGAAATTGATGCCATAGCTCACGTGCTTCTGAATCTGCCTCTAAGTTTTCTGATAAATCGCCTTCAAAGTAGGTGACATACATCCGGCTCTTATCAATCTTGTATTTTTCGGTTAATAATTCCCATGCCCATGCAATGGCTTCTTCTTTGAAATAATCACCAAAGCTCCAGTTACCAAGCATTTCAAACATGGTGTGGTGATAGGTGTCAAGGCCTACTTCTTCTAAGTCATTATGCTTGCCGGATACTCTCAGGCATTTTTGTGTGTCAGCAATGCGTGGATGTGTGATTGGTTTATTGCCTAAAAATAGATCTTTAAACTGATTCATCCCTGCATTGGTAAACATTAATGTCGGGTCATTTTTTAATACCATAGGAGCAGAAGGTACAATCTCATGCGATTTGCCTCTGAAGAAATCTAAAAATGTTTGACGTATGTCTTTTGCATTCATAATACGTGAATCAAAGGTATGTAAACAATATATGTTAGTTTATTAATTTCGGGCTGCATATAAAACATACATAATTCATTTCACCATCAATGGGTGGCGACATTTTTTTTACGCTTACTGTCAGATTTTGGGCTAGCGGAAAAGACATGGTAATGCCCTGTTGAATGCGGTATGCAACGTGTTCAATTAGATTCACCGGCTGTTCCATAATTCCCTTTACAATGTTATAAACTTCAGCATAGTTAATAGTGCCTTCAATCTTATCATGCTGCATGGCTTCATTTGCTTCTACATCAAAAGTCAAATCTACCTCAAACCATCTGCCATGAATTCGTTCTTCTTCATAACACCCATGATGAGCAAAGAATCGCATTCCTTTCATTTCAATTTTTCCCATTGAGCTGTTTTTCTATTTCAGGTAATCCAGTTTTTAAGCGATTGATGCTTTCTTCTTTGCCGAGCAATGCTGCAATTTCGAATACGGCAGGGCCTGCCATTGAGCCGGTAAGCAATATTCTGATTACAGGCATGATTGCTCCTATCCCAATTCCTTTCTCCATAAGCCACTGCTTGGTTCTCTCTTCTAATGATTCGGAAGTGAAATCTATAAGTGACGCAAACATGTCTGCTATTTCAAGAATGATATTTGCGTTTTCTGGTTTCCATTTTTTTGCAATGGCTTGTGTGTCGTAATGCTCAGGTCTTATAAAAAAATATAGTGATTCGTTATATAAATCACCTATATATATAGCACGCTCCATGATTACTTCAATCACTTTTGAGAGATGTTGCATATCTGGTTCAATGCCTTCTGCTTTGAATTTGGGATAAATAAGTTGGGATAATGTATCGGTAGATTGTTGGCGCAAATAATATTGATTAAACCAACGGGCTTTGTCCACATCAAATTTTGCTCCGGCTTTTGAAACCCTTTCTAAACTAAAGGATTCGATGAGATCCTGCATAGAAAAAATTTCCTGATTATTTGCCGGATGCCATCCCAATAAGGCAATAAGGTTTACTACAGCTTCGGCAAACCAGCCTGATTCACGATATCCACTCGAAATCTCACCCGTAAATGGATCTTTCCACTCAAGCGGAAATACCGGAAATCCTAAACGATCGCCATCGCGTTTACTTAGCTTTCCGTTGCCGTCTGGCTTAAGTATTAAGGGAAGATGCGCAAATGAAGGCATGATATCTTCCCATCCTAAATATTTGTATAGCAGCACATGTAACGGTGCAGAAGGTAACCACTCTTCTCCCCTGATAACATGCGAAATTTGCATCAGGTAATCATCTACCACATTCGCTAAATGATAGGTTGGCATTCCGTCCGACTTATACAATACTTTGTCATCAATATGATTGGTGTTTACAACGACTACTCCTCTAATAAGGTCGTTTAGTTTAACTTCTTCGTTGCGTGGAACTTTTAATCGTATCACATAAGGTTCACCCGAATCAATACGATTTTTCACATCATCAGATGGTAAACTCAGTGAATTTTTCATATTTACCCTTGTAATGTGATTGTATTGCCATGCATGATTACCTGCTGCTTTCATTTTATCACGAATGGCGTCTAATTCTTCTGCAGTATCAAATGCATAATAGGCATGCCCTTTTTCTACCAAAAGGTCGGCATATTGTTTGTACAAATGTTTGCGCTCACTTTGTCTGTATGGGGCATGAGGTCCTCCTATATGTACACCTTCATCAAATTTGATTCCGCACCAGGTTAGGGATTCTACGATATAATCTTCGGCACCTGGATAAAATCTTGTTTGGTCGGTATCTTCAATTCGCAGAATTAATGTGCCACCAAGTTGGCGAGCAAAGAGATAGTTGTATAATGCTGTTCGCACTCCTCCAATATGTAAAGGGCCTGTTGGGCTTGGTGCAAAGCGTACGCGTATATTTTTATTCATAACTAAGGAAAACGAGTGCAAAAGTACAGATTATCGCTGAATATTATTGAATTTCTTCATGCCTCACAACGATTACAAAATAAAAAAGCGGATTGATAATCAATCCGCTTTTTAAAACTTTTTTAAAGAATTATTTTTTCTTGTACTGGCCGCCTCCTGGTCCTTTACGAGCCGATTTGCCAAGACCCACTGGACTACCAAGTCGATCCATTGCACAACGGAAACCAATCCAGTCGGTAGCAGTAGCTTCATCCATGAAACGACGGTTGCCTGGTACCATCCAGTATGCTGCATCTTTCCATGAACCACCTTTTACCACACGAGCTCTATTATTAATAAGTGAAACTATGCCAAATTCATACATCAAATCATTTTGTTTTTCCTGATCAGCGTAAGTTTCATCATTGAAGTAAACGGATGAGGTATAATCACCGTCTTTTACATCTCGATAATCTGATTTCTTATAATTTCGGCGAGTTAATGCATCTTCTTCTGTTACATTTACATATTGAATTTTACCCAAAGAATCCTTCTCAGCAATGTTCCCTTCATCATCCAGTAATTTTTTCTTGAATACGTTACCACGGTGTGGGCGAAACTCATCCATGTCCATTGAGTTGAGTGGGCGATATAAGTCAGCAGTCCATTCCGCCAAATTACCTCCCATATTGTATAATCCGTAGTCGTTAGGCCAGTATGAGAAAACGGGAGCTGTAATGTCGGCATTATCATTCAAGCGACCTGCGGAACCCATCATATCACCACGTCCGCGACGAAAGTTGGCTAAGAAATCACCTTTAAATGCATCACTGGGATTACGAGAAATGTGACCATTCCATGGATACAATCGACGATCCTTTACAATCTCACGATCAGTACTTGGGTCTGTATTTCCTACAAGTGCCAATGCAGCATATTCCCATTCGGCTTCTGTTGGCAGACGATATTTGGGAAGAAGTATTCCGTCTTCCATGCGAACACGACGATCTCCCCCTTGAGGTCCTAAGTTCTTAAGTTGCCTTTTGGTTATTAATCCTTCGTATTGGCCTTCTAAGTACGCTTCAGTATTGAAGTTGTCTTCAGCAATTTGATTGGCATTAACTTGTAGAATGCCTTCACGAATCAGAATGGTTTCGTTAACGCGGTCGGTACGCCATGCACAATAGTCATTTGCTTGTAGCCAGTTTACACCTACTACAGGATAATCCTGATATGCGGGATGTCTGAAATAGTATTCAGTATATGGCTCATTGAACGCCAATTTTGAACGCCAAACCAATGTATCTGGCTTTGCCTTTTTTACCACTTCGGGATAATCTTCTCCAAATACGCGGGTCAGCCAATATAAAAATTCGCGATAATCTATATTGGTTACCTCAGTTTCATCCATATAAAAGGAAGAGACAGTAACCCTGCGTGGAATATTATCCCAGTTGTAATTAACTTCTTGTTCGGTTCGGCCCATTGTAAATGTACCTCCTTCAATCAAAACTAAACCGGGACCGGTTTCCTGTTCAATGTAAGGAATGCGCTCAAACCCCCCGTTGCGTGGGTCATTATATGCCCAACCTGTTGTACGAGACGTTTCTTTTTGGCAGGCGGGGGTAAGAATTACCACTGCACCTATGGCCAAAAATCCTGCTACGTTTAATTTTAGTGAATATTTCATGTTTTGGCGAATTACAGAATTACACAAGTATAACTGATTTTAAACAAATTTAGTATTTTTTTATGATATTTAAAAGGATGGACATTTTACAGTTCTGAACTTCTTACGGGGCTGACGACAACCAAATTGCAATCCAAGTGACACTTCGTGCGATCCTGCTGTGGCATTTGTTAATCGCGATATGGTGATGTCGTAGCTATATCCAATACGAAATATGCCTTTCTGAATACCAACCAAGGCAATGAATGAGTCATTGCTGCGGTACCATATTCCGCCTACAAATGGACCCTTTCCTGCATACAATCCTACATTAACCTGATAAAATGATTGTTGAAGTTGGAATAAAACATTAGGTGATATGAATGCATCGCTTGAATATTTCTTCTTGGAATTAATGGGTATCATGGCACCAAAGTGTGCTGTAAACTTGAATGGAAGTTTGCTGTTTCCCAAAAAACCCTCATTGGGCTGTGTAATATGATGAAATGATACTCCGCCATAAAACATATCACTATATGCTATAACTCCGGCTCCCATGTCAAACATGAATTTATTATCGTTGTCAAAAACCTCCTGTGTAGCATAAATAAAGCCATAGCGGTCGTCAATCATATCACCGAAAGTTAGATTTCTTGTATCTAAACTACGTTGCATAAAACCCACTTCCGCTCCAAATCGCATTGAAACTTTGCGTGATAGCTTCAACATGTAAGAATACATAACAGCTACATTATGTGATGTTATAGTGGCCTGACCTGCTTCATCTCTGTACATCCTGATACCAATCCCTCCTTGAATAGGGTCAATGTGCATATCGTAAGATGCCGCATATGTGCGATAATTGCCCGATATACCACTCCACTGAATACGAGTGTTTAATGCAACACGCGGACAACGAATGGATCCTGCAAAAGCAGGGTTCAAGTATAAGGGATTCGCATAAAACTGGGTGAATTGCGGGTCCTGAGAATAGACCTTATTACTCCAGAATAATCCGGCTATAAATACAAGAATTGTCAGGTAAATTTTTCTCATTTTTAGTGAATCTATGTTGGTTCAACTCAACTTTTTGCTCTTAATCCGAATTTCAAATATAGATATGTTTTTTTGATTTGTGAAATTTTATGAACATTTTTTTATCATAACTATAAATCGACTGCTTTCCGTATCTGAAACTTGGTTATTTTTTTGCAAAGATGACAATTTTTACCACATTTCCTAATATTAATGTATAATATTCACATAATCAGTGTTTTTGTTTTGAACAATTTGAACTTTCATGGGTTATTCTTTTTATGAAACCATTTATAACAATTTGCTGGTTGCGCCGTGATTTGCGCCTTCACGACAACACGGCCTTGTTTTATTCCCTGCAAAGTCCTTTCCCGGTTCAAGTACTATTTCTGCTTGATAAATATATTCTATCTGAATTGGATGTAAATGATGCCCGACTGGGCTTTATTTATACTGAACTAGAATGTATCAAATCGTTGCTTATGCAAAGGGGATCTGATTTGATGATTCGCTTTGGTGCCCCAGCTGAGGTATGGGAAAAATTGATTGATGAATTCAATATTCATGAGGTACACGTTAATCATGATTATGAACCCTATGCCGTTAAAAGGGATGATGCTGTAGCACAAATCCTTGCTTCTAAAGGCATTTCATTTTATACTTGGAAAGATCAGGTAATTTTTGAGAAGAATGAAATATTGAACAGAGCAGGTAACCCCTATACTGTTTTTACACCATATAGTCGAGCTTGGATGCAAAAGTTGAATGAAGATTCGCTTACCTCATATCCATCTGAACAATACCTGCATCGTTTGGTGGAAGGTAATCCAGAGATCATGCCATCACTCAGGCAATTGGGTTTTAGCCCCAAACTCATTTCTTTTTCTCCACCTCGTGTTGATGATGGTTTGATTAGGCATTATGCCGAAAATCGTAATATCCCTTCACTTAATGCCACTTCGCATTTGGGGATTCACCTAAGATTTGGCACCATCAGTATCAGGCAATTATTGATTCAGGTTAAATCACTGAGTGAAACTTTTTTAAAAGAATTGATTTGGCGTGAATTTTTTATGCAGGTTTTATGGCATCATCCTCATGTAGTATATCAATCTTTTAAAAGACAATACGATTTCATTTCGTGGCGTAATCGGGAAGAAGAATTTGCCAGATGGAAATTAGGCGAAACCGGCTTCCCAATAGTTGATGCAGGCATGCGTGAATTGAATGAAACTGGATTTATGCATAATAGGGTTCGTATGATAGTGGCCAGTTTTCTAACAAAGCATTTATTGATTGATTGGCGTTGGGGAGAGGCCTACTTTGCTCATCGCTTATTGGATTTTGAACTCTCTTCAAATAATGGAAATTGGCAGTGGGTAGCGGGTTCGGGATGTGATGCTACACCATATTTTCGGATATTTAATCCGACTGAACAAGAAAAAAAATTTGATCGCGACCAGCAATATGTTCGCAAATGGGTGAATGAGTTGGGTACATCCGCATATCCTAAACCTATGGTGGTTCACAAAACCGCCAGATTGCGTTCGTTGCATGTATATGAAACAATACATAATTATCATACATGATGAAGAAGAGATACTTAATTATGAATATTCTCGAACTAAGAAAAATTTATTCAGTTATGCATGTTTGTATTACAATCGGGCTATAATGAACTCAAGTTAGATGCATTTGAGGTACCAGCTCTGCAACACCTAGCCGAGCAGCCGATTGCTTAAACCGGCTTATCACGATATTAAGGTAATGGAAAGATATGGCTGCTGGTATTTAATCACAAACTCTTTATTTCAATATAATCTATAGCCATCTTCATCCCACTACTTACATATATACCGATACCATTACCAAACCAGTAGGAGGGTTTGGCGATGCGTGCCATGAACTCATTATTCACATAGAAGTATAAGTATCCATCCTGATACTTGATGAAGATTTTTGTGCCCTCAGCTTCTTCCTTCGAGAAGTTATCGAATGTTAAGGGTAGTCGTTGTATCAAATGGTATTTATGTTGTTGATAATAATACCAAGTGCTCATCTTTTGACTTTGAGATACGGTATAATAATGTGCATTCCCTCTATCTTTTTCTCCGATAATAATACCATATGTATTAGGCATCTCTGCATTTATAACTTCTAATTGCTTTATTCGCAATTCAACAGAGAAGGGATGAGAAACATTAATTTTGTTGTAAACTACAAATGGATTTGTTTCAATTTTTTCTTTTTTCTTATAGTGGATATGATATTTACCGTTTTTAATTTCGGTATGATAGTTTTCATTATCCAGTATGGCCCAGTTGTTTTTGTTTTCAGTAAATTCTTCTCTAAAGGGTTTACTTTTTTGTGCAAAAAAAGATAATGCGTTAATCATGATTAACG
>JACSSC010000039.1 GCA_014879445.1 Candidatus Competibacteraceae bacterium | reverse complement strand
AAGTAAAATTTTTAAAAAAGCATGAGAATCGAAAGAAAACATTATATTTGGCAGTTATAATCATAAGATGATATGAAAAAGATTTACTTATTTTTAGTTGGCATTCTTTGTTATGAAGGTCTATCTGCCCAATCATTGCAGATATTAGATGAAAGTTTGAATAATTTGACCAACGGATCGTATTCGATATACGACGTAGATCCCACTATTACATGGCCATTGGACCAGCCGGTTGAACCCAAATTTTATGTAGTTAATACCACCTCATCAACCATCAATGTATATGTAAAAAAGATTTATTTGAATGTACCGGCAACTACTGAGAATCAGTTTTGTTGGGCTTCATTATGCTATAATCCCAACACTTTTATTTCGACCAATTCGCAACTGATAGGAGCAAATGATACCACGAGTTATGCGGATGTTCTGAAGCCCCAGTTTTTCTCAAAAATTAATTCATCTGTTTCAGATTTTGCCGGTACGGCATCCATCAGATATGTAGCTTATGTGGACGGTAATCCGAATGATTCTGCATACATTGATGTGCATTTTTCAACATTGGCTTCAGTTGAGAACATTAAAGAGAACAATAAGATAACCGGATTTTACCCCAATCCAGCACGCGATGTAGTAACCTTTAACTATCAGATTGAAAATACCCATGATGCCTATCTCAGCATTTTTGATTTAACGGGGAGCAAGGTTAAAGATATACGGTTTACATCTTTATCCGGCTCTTTAAAAACTGATTTGAGTGCATTGAAGCCCGGTGTTTACTTTTATACATTTTATGTTAGAGGTAAAGCGTTATCAACCAAACGTATTGTGATAGCTCGCTAAGCGTCCATTTTTTGATTTCATTCTCTTCTATCCATCATTTTTCGTAACATTGCGAAAATATATTTTCTATGTCATACCGTAATATCATTTCCGACAAAAAGGACGGCATATGCCTAATTACCATCAATCGTCCTGACAAACTCAATGCATTAAACAAAGAAACAATCGCTGAAATAAGTGCATGTGTGAGTCAATGTGGTGCTGACTCTGCCATTCGTGCAATGATTATCACCGGTTCCGGAGAAAAAGCATTTGTGGCGGGAGCTGATATCAGTGAATTTGCACATTTCAATAAAGAAGAAGGGCGTGATTTGAGCGCTGAGGGTCAAGCCAAATTATTTGATTTGATTGAACAAACTACCAAGCCAGTTATTGCTGCCATAAACGGTTTTGCATTAGGCGGGGGATTGGAATTGGCGCTTGCTTGTCATATTCGATATTGTTCAGATAATGCACGAATGGGCTTACCCGAAGTGTCGTTAGGTGTTATTCCGGGATATGGAGGCACACAACGTCTTCCACTATTAATTGGAAGAGGCAGGGCAATGGAATTGATTGTAACGGCAGGTATGATATCGGCTCAAGATGCCCTCTTGTACGGATTAGTTAATAAAGTAACGCCACAATCCGAACTATTAGGTGCCTGCATGGAATTGGCCGGCAAAATCATTAAAAATTCACCCTCAGCCATTCGGCAAGCCATACAAGCCGTTAACGCCGGATATGCTCATCAAAAATCAGGGTTTGAATCAGAGATTAATGGGTTTGGCAACTGTTTCGATTCAGAGGATTTTAAAGAAGGTACATCAGCATTCATGGAAAAAAGAAAACCGGTATTTACAGGTAAATAATTATCGAATTACTTATTCTTTTTTTCAAAAAGCCACTTTAATAATGTAGGTTCTTGGCTTAGATAATCCCATGCATTATGCCCCACACCCTGCAACACGTTCAATCGTGAGTCCATGTCAGGCTGCTGCAAATCAAAAAGTTCATGCATCATTTGCAAAGTAAAAACAGGATTCACAACTTTATCCTTTTCGCCATGCCATGCCCAAACAGGTGTGTATTGTAATGTCGGTGCCAAAGTGGGATCGGCACCACCGCATACAGGAATAATGGCCGCAAAAAATCCTGGATTTCTAATGGCTATATCCCATATGCCAAACCCTCCCATGGATATTCCCATCCCATAAACTCTGTTTTTATCGGCATTCGGATATGATACAAGCCAATCTTTAAGAAATTGCATGAGCATATGTTGCACAACCGGTGTGTCTTCTGACTGCTTGATACGCGGTTGGGATTTATCATAAAAACTCCAATATTGATTAAGTGGGCACTGTGGAATAATAAAGAAACAATCATAATCAGGATTCGACTGAATAGAATCATAAATAGCAGGCGCTCCATTAGCAAAAGGTTTTTTATTATCTCGACCTCTTTCGCCTTTCCCATGCAGCCAAATAAGAAGTGGTTTCTTATTCCCGTCATCTCTTGGTAAACGATATTGATATCTGAGCGTATCTCCTTCGAATACAAATTCTCCCATCAACAATGATGACTGAGCTGAGAGATGGGTTGAAACAGAATATAGAATAAAAAAACAAACAAGTAATGGGTAAGGACTGAATTTCTCTTGTTTGTATAACATCTTAATGTGCAACAATCAGTTTTTTAACCGAATGTCCTGTTGAATCTGATATTCTGATTAAATAAACGCCATTAGATAATGAGTGAACAGGCATGCGAAGATATTGGCTTGACAACTGTTCGTAAACTTTTCTTCCCGACTGATCAAAACAAGTAATTTGCTTAGGTTCGACATCCGCAATATCCCATGCAATCATCACATAATCACTTGCCGGATTTGGGTAAACAGACAAAACCTTCTCATTGGACAGGTCTTGAGTACTGAAATAAATATCTGTTGTTTCTGTAACAAGAATATCATCAATCGAAATCAGATTATCATCAACTGTTTCATGAAGAAATGCAACATAAATCAACTGGTAGTGATAAGCTGCCAAAGAAACTGAGAAGGGTCTTAGAACGCCTGTTAATCGAGCTGTATCGCCCGGGCTGTCAGTTCCAGGATCGCCATCACCGTCTGGATTAAATTCCACATACATTCCATCCATTCCATGTACAAAACCGGCAGAAAAAGAATACAGAGAGTAATTGCCTCCATTTGTAAATGGGCCGGAAAGATATTCAGCTGCAACAAAAACGGTATCAGTAAAAGATTGAGGATCGTTGGTTGTTGTGGATATCAATACTTTGTATCCATCGCAATAATACGGGGTTTGATAAGGAGCCGACTTCCATGACAATACCGCAGAAGGCCCATCTGTTATTTGAATGGCAGGTGTTATAAACCAATTCTTAACAGGGTCTGTTGTATTCGTCCATGAATTAGCTGCCAAAACTGTATTGGTTGAATCCACATCTGCAAACCCCCAAGCCAAAAACCAAACACCGGGTCTGTTAGAAGGGCTGCCATCCATCAACTGATCTTCATCATAGTTATAAGCATAAATATCGCCAACAGTACCTGATGGGATATCTTCAAAAATATAATCAAGTGTTTCTGATTCGAAATTCTCAAAATACAAAGTATCCTGAGCCATTGCAGAACTAATCATTACAAAGAATACAAACAAAAATACATGTGATTTCATACTACTACTTTTTTCAAAGGTAGAATAATACATCAAAAAAAGAAATAAAATTACTCAGAAATATAGTCAGACAAATACCGAAAATAGGATGTAAGTTTTCCATTCTCAGCAATAGTGGCCTTAGCGAGTATAGGATGATTGGGATTCTGAATGATCAGAGGAATGATGGTAGATGAAAGTGTTTGACTGAAATCAGCAGAAGCATCACGAGGCAATTCGCAAGGGAGATTATCAACAGCCATTACGGTTATCGAAGTCAAATCAAAGGGTGATGATTCTTGTTGCGAATGGGGATTGTATCCGTAAAATGGTGATGCAATAGTTGATGAACGAATGGTGCTGGGAATTGGACCACCAATATCGCAACTGATATCTGCAATAAGTTTAATTCGATTGTGAGGAGACGCAAGGTCATCTGAAGTAAAAAAATGTGGTGAACCCGCTGACCAAAAATGTCCGGCAATATAAATATCGGCATAAGGCATGAAACGAACAAAATCAGATTCAAAATCTCCGGGATTGGAAAAAAACTCATCAGAGGTAAATGCTTTTCCATCTTTCCTTTTGTTGTAAACCGGAAATTCAATTTGTGTAAAAACAGGGCCTGCTGTATTTTTCTCTGTAATAAAAGATTTCCAGTCCATTTGTGTAAAACCTGCTGCATGCAATGTTTCTAACGCCCCGTTTCCGACCTTACCGCCACCTGTCAATAATATACGGGTGTTGCCAAAATTTTTATTCTGAAAATGTGAAAACAAATCATTTTTGTCATAACAAGTATGAGCAGGAGGTAGTTGATAATTTTCAGTTCGCAACCCCCATCCCCTGATTGCATTGTATGCACCTACGATGCCTGCAAATCTACCAAAACCAATAAGTCGTTGACCATGCTCATCTTTCAAACATTCATAATCAATCAATCTGATTTTTTTTCTAATTACTTCTTGAAGCAATAATTTATTGGCAGGTTGTTTTTTAATGGTATGTGAAAAAAAAAGATAGGTTTTATTCGGGATAAGCATATTCGGTGGAACTTCTTTAACACCCATCAGCACATCACAATCATTTAGGGATTCGGCAAGGTGAATATCAACACTATTATATTCCTGATCGGAATAAGATCGAGTCGGTGACGGTTCTACACAAATTTGAAGATTATTGTATTTTGTCAAAACTTCTGCACAATGATCCGGTATCAATGGCACTCTAAAATCAGGGGGATTCTTTCTTTCACGAATAATTCCAATCTTCATCTTAACGAAAAATAATAATTCAACACGTTACCATTTCTTAAGGGATGTAAAGATAACAAAAACTATGATTATATGAATTAAGATGACGAGTTCCCTAATTCACAAATCAAATCAAACTCTTTCGAGGTGACAGCTGAAACAGAAAGACGTGATTGTTTTACAAACTGCATTTGAGATAGTAATGAATCCGTCTTTATCATTTTTAATAAAACAGGCGTATTAAATCGAGTTTCGGGAATCAGATCAACCGACGACCATGTGCTTGAATCATCTGTTGGATCTTGATATGCTTCGCTACTCACAATAGCAACACCCATAACAGCCATTCCCTCATTGCTATGATAAAAAAGCACACGATCGCCTTTTTTCATTGCTCGTAGATGATTGCGTGCCGAAAAATTTCTCACACCATCCCAAACCACATTTCCATCTTCTTCAAGTTGCGTCCAGCTATAAACAGATGGTTCCGACTTTACCAACCAATAATTCATCTGAAAAATAATTAGTTCAACAAATGATAAACCAGTTCTTTCATCAATCCGGTTTTGTCTGTGCCAGCCATATCCACACCTTTAAGTTTTAAATCGGTTTCGTGTAATACACGAATGATTTTCTTGCAACGATCAAAAGAATAAACACGAACAGCGTTAGAAAATTCATTCAAATCAAAAACCTTCGTATAGTTATAAATATCAGCCGGTTTTTTAATGTTTTGGCGACTAGCTTCTGTATGATAGATCATGATTTTGCAGATAAAACTGTATAAGCTGGAAAGGATAACAGGAAGCATATCAATATTTCGAGGTTGTGAAAAGTAATGCATAATCTTATAGGCGCGTTCTCGATTGTTTTTTGACAATGCAGATTGCAAGTCAAAAGGCCCATACTCTTTACTCATAAAAACACTTCCCGACACTTCCTCCACTTTTACTTCGCTGCCAGGCTCAAGAGATAAAGACATTTTTTCAATCTCGCTATGCAATCGCGACATATCGTTACCAATCAACTCATGTAACACAATGGATGCTTTCAAATCAATCTGAATTTGTTTTCTTTTGAAACTAATGGAAATCCAGTTGATGATATCATCCTCATTCAGGCGTTCGGCAACAAATGTGTAAACATTCTTTGATGAAAGCATCTTCTTAATAGCCGTTTTTTTGGCTTCTAGTTTTTTGTGCATATAGCAAATCACAAGCACCGTTGATGATACCGGCTTGGAAATGTATGTTTCAAGCAATTCCAAATCTTTGAATTGTTGGGCTTCTTTTAAAATCACCAAGCGTCTTTCGGCCATCATCGGATATGAGCGGGCAACAGATATAATGTCTTCAACACTGGTTTCTTTTCCATACAAAACAGTTTGATTGAATTCACGAAAGCCATCTTCTCCAATGAAATTATCCTCAAACTCTTTAGTCACAACATCAATAAAATACGACTCTTCGCCCATAAGAATATAAACAGGTTTAGTTTTCTTTTGAGCTATATCCTCTTTTATTTTAGTTATTTGTTCTCTAAAGGCCGCAATTTTTGATTCATTACCTCTTTTCATAATCCAAATGTACAATTAAAAAAATGCATGTCCTTATTTTTGAAATTTTAGAAAATATTCAATGCAGCGTTTTTGTATTAAAGCTGTCTAAAGTAAAAAATTTAATTCTCATGAAGAAATTTAGAACTACATTATTCGTATTAGCATACATGCTATCTATTCCCATTAGTGTTTTGGGTCAGTGTGATTTGAATCCGGTTGTTTCACCATCTTCAATCATGCTTTGCCCGAGTGAAACAAGTTCACTTAGTACACAAACCTTTCTTAGTTATCAGTGGTACACTCACGACCCCTATTCCTTGACCAATCATTTACTTTCAGGAGAAACACAACAATCATTATTGGTTGATTACTATTCATTTTCCGGATACTATGTTTTTGTGGTTGTTTCTGATGGAATATGTATAGATACTTCTGCACACGTTTTAGTTGACGGATGGGTATTCATTCCGCCTGTTGTGATGCACTCAGGTGATCTTGGCACACCCGGCCCATGGGGTGAAAGCATGATGAATTGCGATGATACAATGTTATTGATTTTACTCCCACCATATGTCGAGAATATACAATGGTATAACTTCGGTTCACCCATCATACCGAATGGGGATAATGATACTTTATGGGTTACCCAAACCGGACAGTTCACATGCGCTGGCGCAACCAATGTTTGCCCCAATGATATATCTTATATGGGTATTCCCATTGATGTCATATTCCCTTCACCTGTTACGCCAACCATATCGTTTGCAGGCGGTGAGCTAATCTCAAGCGGCACAGGTACTTTTCAATGGTATCTGAATGGAATAGCCATTAGTGGAGCAGTATCTAATAGCTATACACCCACTCAGAATGGCAGTTATACAGTTTCATTGATTGATAACAATCAATGCGAAACAAATTCTTTACCCTTTATCATTCAGGATTTGGGGATGAATGATAATGATGTGTTCATTACATGGAATGCATTCCCCAATCCTGTAACAGATTGGTTGCAAGTAGAAAATTTGGGTAATGAAGATGTGGTTTTGGAAATTACGACGCTGCAAGGTTTACGTATCATGCGTATTAACCTGTGCCCACAATCAAAGCAAGCAATTGATTGTAGCATCTGGCCTAAAGGGATGTACCTGTTCAGTAACCCGAACAAAACGAGTCGGATTTTAATTCAATAAAAAAGGGGAGATAATGTATCTCCCCTAAGTACATTGAGATAATACGCTTAGTTGCAGTTATAACCACCTGTTTGCATGGCATTGGCCCAATCATTCAATCCTTCAGTTGTTCCTTCAACTCCATTATCTACGGTTGAACAATTCCCCGAAAAGCAGGTTTTAACAGTACCATCGGGACATGCCGTGATTTCGATAACTGACATTGAGCAAACCCTACATCCAGGAGCAGCGCAAGAGCTCAATAACACAATACCGGAAAAAAGAGCAGCAACTGATAATAATACATTCTTCATGTTGATTAATTTTAAGATTTTTGCGAACATACTACTTTTTATATACACCACCAACCCTACAACCATGATTATTCCAATAGATTCAAAGAAATATGCTCATTACAAGTATATTATTAATAATTAAGTTATCCATTATTAACTTAATTTACAAAAAAAAAAAAGGGGAGATAATGTATCTCCCCTAAGTACATTAAGATAAAACGCTTAGTTGCAGTTATATCCTGCTGATTCCATACCGTCAGCCCATGCATTAATTTCTTCAGTAGTCATAGCACTACCTGAATTATCTGTTTGGCAAGTTCCCAAAACACAGGTTTCTACACTACCATCAGGACATAGAGTAACTTCAGCACTAATCGAAGACATAGTACATGTTCTGCAACCAGCAGCTTTACATGAACTCATAAGCATAGCACCTGCAAAAAGAGCAGCAACTGATAATAATACTTTTTTCATTTTTGATTTAAATTAATGATTTATGCAAATAAATAGATTCTTTTTAAGATATCCAACACTTAATCACATTTTATCAATTTCATTATTTCATAACCTGACAAAAGCATTACTTTTGTAGTAAATGCAGGATATCGAACAAATACAAATTAGAGCAGCACTCAAAGAAGATGTGCCATCAATATTAGCATTGGTAAAAGAGTTGGCTGCTTATGAAAGGGCATCCCATGAAGTATCCAATACTGTATTTATGATGGAAGCAGATGGGTTTGGTGAAAATCCTATATTTTGGGCCATTGTTGCCGAACATCAACAACAGATCATAGGGCTTTCATTGTATTATATTCGCTACTCCACATGGAAAGGAAAATCTTTGTATTTGGAAGATATTATCGTTCATGCATCATACAGGCGAAAAGGCATTGGAAAAAGATTGTTTGAAGAAACCATTAAGGCGGCACAGCGTATGCAAGTAAAAGGAATGACATGGCAGGTATTGGATTGGAACCAACCAGCCATAGATTTTTATCGAAAATATCCATGCAGCATAGATGATGAATGGTTAAACTGTAAACTATCTGAAGAATTTATCCAATCATTCGTCCATTCAATTCTAAACCACACATAGCAATAAATTATGCGGGCAATACAGGTATATAAATTTGGCGGTGCTTCTGTTTCAAATGCTGATGCAGTACGAAATGTTTCAAACATCATTCAGCGATTCAAAGGAGAGGATGCTTTAATCGTTGTGGTGAGCGCCATGGGCAAAACCACTAATGCATTAGAACGGATTGTAACATACGCTTTTGAAAGAAAAGATGTATGCGACGAATTAAATAAGCTACGATTGTTTCACAGCCAAATTATTGATGAATTATTTCCCAGCCCTACGACAGTGTATCAAGAAATGGATGACGTGATACAAGAGATTTCCATGCGTCTCAATCACCTGCATAACGAATCATATAATTATGTTTATGATCAAATCGTATGTCAGGGCGAAATTCTTTCTACACGAATTGTAAATGCATATTTACAACTGTCGGGCATACGTACTGTATTTAAAGATGCCCGTGGACTTATACGAACCGATACTACCTATCGCGAGGCGAAGGTGGATTGGGATATGACAGGATACTTAATTAGTCGTGAACTGCAACCATTACTAAATGAAGCTCAACCACCTGTTATTATCACGCAGGGTTTTATTGGAAAAAGTACTGAAGGGCAGAGCACAACACTTGGCAGGGAGGGTTCGGATTACTCGGCAGCCATTTTAGCTCATTCAACAGATGCTGCATGTGTAACTATTTGGAAAGATGTGCCCGGTGTGCTGAATGCCGACCCCAAATTTTTTACAGATGCACAGTTATTGCCTCATTTGTCTTATCAGGATGCTATCGAGCTATCATATTACGGTGCTACAGTAATTCACCCCAAGACCATGAAACCGCTACAAAATAAGAATATTCCACTACGAGTAAAATCATTTGTACAACCCGATGCTGCCGGCACTTTAGTTGATTCTAAAGAACCACTTGCTGTTATACCAAGTTTCATTTTTAAAATCGAACAATTATTAATTTCGATCTCTCCCAAAGATTTTTCATTCATTGTTGAAGAGAATCTTAGCGAAATTTTCAGCTTATTGGCAAGCTATCGCATAAAGGTTAACCTTATGCAACACTCAGCGCTTAGTTTTCAAGTTTGTGTAGATGCCGATGAAAGCAAAACCACGCCTTTGCTGGAAGCATTAGGAAAAAACTTTATTACTGAGCATCGCACTGGCTTAGAGTTGATAACCGTCAGGCATTATAATCAAGCTACAGTAGAGCGACTTATGAAGGGTAAGGAGCTATTGGTCGAACAAAAAAACAGCCATACCGTGAGGTTGGTAGTTTCGCCCTAAAACCATCCAACAGATTGATTATCTTTGACCCGTTAACGGGTATATGAGCAAGATGAATTCGGATATCAAATCACTATTCAAACAGATTTCTATTCTGCTGTGGAAAGAAACCACATTAGAATTTAGAAACATGAATGCACTCAACAGTGTACTTCTTTATGTTTTTTCTACTGTATTTATCTGCTATCAATCTTTCACATCCATACCCGAAATTTCAGTTTGGAATGCTTTATTGTGGATTATCATTATATTTTCGTCTGTTAATGCCGTTAGCCGAACATTCAATTCTGAGCCGCCTGCCCGTCAGTATTATTATTATCAATTGGCCGATCCTGTAGCCATTATTTCAGCAAAAATCTTATACAATGCTTTTTTTTTGCTGGCATTATCCTCATTGAGTTTTGGGGTTTATAGCATTGTATTGGGCAATCATATTCCATTAACTCAACTTTCTTCGTTCATGTTGGTATTGAGTATAGGCAGTATCGGTATTTCTTCTCTTTTTACAATGGTTTCGGCCATTGCATCCCGAACTGGAAATTCCATGGGGCTTATTTCAGTATTGGGCTTCCCCATCATGATTCCATTATTAATTACTGTTATAAGAGCCAGCAAGCTTATTGCCGATGGATTAAGCTGGAATCAGTATGCCAAATACGTTTATGCCATTGGAGGAATAGACCTGATGATTATTGCTCTTTCAGTCATTTTATTTCCCTACCTTTGGCGCGAATAATGTAGCATACATGAAAAAGAATTGGTGGAAATTCATCCCTTTGTTTGCCATGGCTTACGCCATACCATTTGCCTTTTTGGGTGAAGTATCTGTTCAAACCATTCTGCACGAAACCATCCGCAATCTATATTTTCATGTTACCATGTGGTTTAGCATGATGATATTATTTATTGTTTCGTTTGTAAATTCCATTCGATATTTAGGAAGCAATCAGTTGCTGCATGACTACAGAGCGGCAATGTATGCCAAAACAGCACTGATGTTTGGATTTATCGGCATATTTACCGGTATGGTTTGGGCCAATAATACATGGGGTACACCGTGGGTAAACGATCCACAACTTAACGGTGCAGCCATAACCATCTTGAGTTATCTGGCATATTTCATCCTTCGCAACTCTGTTAAAGATGAGCAAAAAAAAGCACGACTTTCAGCTGTTTACAACATTTTTGCATTTGCCCTCATGTTTGTGCTGCTTGGCATCCTCCCTCGCATCAACGACTCGCTGCATCCAGGCAAAGGAGGCAATCCCGGATTTGGGAAATATGACCTGGCTCCAGCCATGCGGACCGTTTTTTATTTATCCATTTTGTCATGGACGCTAATCGGTGTTTGGATTTCTCAAATTCAAATTCGCATTTTACGTATTCAATCAAAAAAACAATAAATTCATTTCCATGAAATCATATCTCGCTGTATGTATCATTTCACTGTTTGGGCTTAAAATTGCATTGGCACAAACAAACGACTCATTATCTGTATCTCAAACAAGTACAACTGTACTACAACCAGGCGACACATTAATTAATCTCAATAAACTCAATGGAGGCATTGTCAAATTTCAGATTACTGATGAAAACAAGAGCATTCTATCTTCCAACGGATTATTATTCACCGACAATGCCGTATTGATTTCTGAAAACCCTTTATTACTTACTTCATCATTATTGGTAGAAATAAAAACCTTTGCTTCTGATAACGAATGGTTCATCAATACCATTAGAATTGAGAATAAAGAGAAACAGATTGTTATTTATGCAAGTGCAGATAAGATTGAGATGGCAACATTTTGGCGAAAAAATGGAAAAATATGGGTAGTAATTGCTGTTGTTGCCATTTTGTTTACTGTGGTAATCGGATATTTATTCTATTTAGACAGAAAAATAAGTCGAATTTCTTAATAAAATCAGTTCAGCACAGGAACAGAAACCTCCACTTTCACCATTTTGCCCATGCTGCCGGAAGAACTACCTATTCCAAATGCCGTTCTGTCAACTTCAAAAGAAGCACGCAACACACCTCTGTGTGCATCACCTGCAAAAACAAATCCGAATGATAAAGGTTGACTTTGTCCTTTCATGGTAAGCTCTCCTTCCATCTGATAACCTTTACCTGAAGAAGAAATTTTTTTAGATGTAAAAACTATAAATGGGTATTGTGCCACATCAAAAAAATCAGCTTCGCGTAAATGTTTATCACGTGCGCCCATGCCGGTATTAACTGAAGCTGCTCCCAAATGTGCTTCCATATATGCCTGAGATAAATTGTTTGGATTAAAACGAATAGTGGCCTGAAGACCGGTAAAGCTTCCTTTTACCCAAAAACCCATGTTTTTAATTTTAAATCGGATTTCTTCATCTCCTGATTTCACCATCCACTCATCCTGGGCTATAGAATTATTAAAAGAGACAAGCAGAAAGAGTACAAAAGCGTAATATGATTTTATATTCATGGCAAGAATTTATTTTGAATACCAAACAATCCAAAATGAAACATGTTCATTTTATCAGAATGTCTCCGAGCGCCAGGGGCAAAACGTAACCCCCAAACTACCCATAAAAAGCTGGTCGCGAAAACGGTCATTATCCAAACGCAGTAAATTAACAGTAGTAAATTCGTTATACACATATTGAACACTCCCGGTTACAGCCCACTTATTGGTAATCCAAAATCGAAGATATAAATCCGTACTCAGTGTGCCTATATTATTATCACCTAAGAGCAAGAGATTAAATCCTGATGGATAGGCATTCTGCGCCTGGGTATAATCACCGGGTTGGTTTTGTGAAGAAACATATGTTGCAACCTGCTTGGGGCCGAAGCTCATACCGGCCAAATCAAGCACAAAACCCAAATCCCATCTTCGTGCAAATGTATATTGAATGGTAAAAAAAACATTGATAGCATTGGTTTGTGGCCGAGACACTGATATCGTGTCATAATTATTTTTCTGTTTATCAGAGAAGATAGCAATTGGGCCGGTAACCCCTCGTGTAAGTTTGGCAGGTGCCGTCACTAATTTTCTATTTACACCGAAAAGAGCATGCAACCTGATACCATAACCTAATTTAAGTTGACTACGATTTTTTGATACACGATGAAAATGTGTCCATGCTGCCGTCCCACCATACATATCGCTACCCGCCATGCCGGCCAATGAAAAGTAATTATTGTATTTGTATCCCTTTGGCACTTCAGATGTTTGCCCCATCAAATAAGATGAAATAACAAATAAAATAATGAAAGATACACATTTAATCATCATGAAGTAGTTAGTGATTGATAAAAGCCACGAATATGAGCCATATAGTAGGATGGTTTAATCCATTTCCACTTGCTATTTTCTGAAGCTATAAGCTGCAAGGTTTGTATATATTGATTCATTTTTTCAATTTTTCGCGACAAGCGCAGATACTTTTTTAAGGTATTTCGGTCGGATGTCTCCCACAATTCTGCCAAACATTGCTCACTCGATACCAGTTGAATACTTATTTCGGGGTGTTGCTTACAAAAACCGTACAAAGTTTTTAATGTAATTGAAGCAGGCCATTCGTAGGCAATTTCAGGCATAAATCGCAATGTAGTGGTTGATGCTGAAAACATCTGTATAGATTCTGATAGATATCCAAGTTCGGACAGCATTTCAAAAAATCGGTTTACATTGCATCGAAGAGCAAGAGCTGTACAATTAATTTTAGCAAGTGGCGACAAATTTGGTTTGTCATCAACACGCAACATAATATGAGAAAAAATTTGAGCATGGGTAGCTGGAACATACGACAAACGGGAAAGAAAATCATTGGTATCGTCAATGCTAATCCAAGCATTGAGGCCCAAAACTTTCTCTACATAATGTTTCTCAATCAATGCTTCTTCCGGAGATGTGGAAAGCAAAACCTGAGGCCCTGAAATATGTATCAAATAATCCAAAGAACCCTTAAGATATTTTTTGATCGAAATACCTTGAAAATCGGGTGGATAATCACGCATTACTCTTTCGCCAACGGGCTGCGTAATCATTTTGCCCAAGATATTACGAAACTTAATCCCTTTGGCTTGGTCTAGAAAAGGATTAAAAGGCGTTTGTAATATCTGAATCAAAGATACCAAGGTATGCTCGTTGGACTCATAAAGAATAACTGAAACGCTGGCATCAAACAAGTCGTCTTCATAACCAACAGCGCCCGGCCCCATTACGACAAACGATGTATTCTTCAATTCCTCTTCGGCACGAACATATCGAATCATTTCAACGGCCATTTCTACCGTACCTTTGGGCAGGAATAAACATATTCGCTCAAAGCGTTGTGTAAATAAATATTGCTTAAAAGAAACCCAATCAACCAGGAGGGTATCATACAAAGTATGACGAATACCCGACTGATTCATCGCTGCCGAATAAATAGCCATTTCGCGGGGTAAAGGAAGACGAATGGTTTCAATCAGTTTTCGGTTGTTACCCCCAAAATACGTATTGGTTAGCAGTAAGCTCACGTGTTAATTTTTTACGAATATACGCCTAAATGTGTAATTCATTTTACTTTTACTAGCAAATGAACCAACAACATCATAAGGTGTAATAGAACCAAATCTTTGCAAAAATGAATAAAGTAAAATCTCTCCGCCTGCTGCTCATCATCGTTGCCGGAAGCGCAATCGCCCTATATTCTATGAGTTTAATCAATCCGGAATGGAATCCGATGAAGCGATTGTTTGTTATCAACCCATACGATTCATTATGGAAAAAAGTGGACTCGCTGGAAGCATTAGGACTTACCGAATCGTCGAAAAAAGTTGTTGACGAAATTTTCACGCTGGCATCAGGCGAAAAAAATCATCCTCAGCGTATCAAATCATTATTACATCTGTTGAAATATAACGAAACACTTCAGGAAGATGCCTTTCGTATAAATTTTGAAAATGTAAACAAAGAAATCAAACAAGCAGAAAGTCCGTATCTCCAGATTTTACACTCCATCAGGGCGCAAATGCTATGGACATTTTATCAACAAAACCGTTGGCGATTTTATGAACGAACTCAAACCACATCATTCGATCAGGATGATGTGCTAACATGGGATTTAAATAAAATTATTTCAGAAACATTTAACTCATACAAGCAGTCGATTACTCAGGAAAATTTACTGCAAAACATTCCTATAGACCGATATGATGCCATACTGACAGGAGATGATTCATTAAGGCAACGACGCCCCACGTTATATGATTTCCTGGCACACCGTGCTCTGAGCTTTTATAAAAATAATGAATCGGGATTAACCAAACCCGCTTATGAATTTGAACTGAACGATTCGCGATTCTTCGACAAAAGCGATGCTTTTGTGCTTCTGCCGATTGAAACACGTGACACCCTTAGCCATTTTTATCATGCGCTCATTACCTATCAAAAACTTTTGTCATTCCATCTCAAAAAGCAAAACACTGATGCCATTGTGTATATTGAATCAGACAGGTTATCATTTTTACATTCAAATGCCGTAAATACAGAAAAAGACAGTTTATATCTCAGACGACTTGAAGGTCTTGTTCATACTTATTCCGGCTCTGATGTTTGTGCAGAAGTGCTGTATCAGTTGGCGTTGTATTATCATGGCCGAGCAGAAAAATATAATCCGTTTCAGGAAACAACCTCCCAACACAAAACCGATTATATCACAGCATTTAACTATTGTCAACAAGCCGATGAAAAATATAACAAAACGTTAGGCGCCAACAATGCAAGATATCTGGCTACACAAATCAAAATGCCGTCTGTTTCGATTCAGACAGAAAACGGAAATCCTTCATCTGAATTTATTCCTGCACTTATCAAATATCGCAATCTCAAACAACTTCATTTTAGATTATACAAAGTAGATTACGATAATTACTACAACTGGATTTATCAAAACGAAAGAAACCGATACGACAGCATTTATTTCTTCATCACTCAACAGCCACTTATTCAACAATGGGATCAAAAGCTCACAGGTGCCGAAGATTATCATCATCATACAACTGAGATTTCAATACAGCCACAATCCTATGGTTTTTACATACTCATGGCATCGGATGGAGCTGAATTTTCATTTCAAAACAATGCACTTACCTATTCTACATTTTGGGTAAGCGACTTAATGCATATAAGCCGACAGGAAAATAATTACTCAGAAAACACATTGCTCATCATGAATCGAAAGACAGGCACACCTGTTGCAAAAGCAGATGTAAATATTTTTCAAGAAGAGTATAACTATTCACAAAGAAGATATTTCAGAAAAAAAGTACGCACATTTAAAACCGGCAAAAATGGCGATGTTCGCATTCCGTATATAGGCAAAGACAGTTATTCCTACTTTCACATTGAGTTTAGAAAGGGGAATGATCGATACGTTTCCAATAGCCAGTTATATCAGTATAAAGATTGGTACGGATATTATCAAGACAAAGGTATTTCGGTACATTATTTTTTAGATCGTGGCATTTATCGTCCGGGGCAAACCGTACACTTCAAAGGCATTGTCATCAATACACAAAACGATATATCAAAAATCGTAACTCACTATAAAACAAAAGTATCCATAGTTGACCCCAACTACGAAGAAGTGGATAAGATAAATGTTGAAAGCAATGAATACGGCACTTTTTCAGGAAGTTTTGTGATACCACAGGGGCGGTTAACAGGCCAGTGGCATTTAGGCAATAATGGTGGAACGGCGTATTTTTCGGTTGAAGAATACAAGCGACCTAAATTTGATGTCAAATTCGATACGGTAAAAACAGAATACAAGCTGGGAGATAAAATTTCAATTGAAGGATATGCAAACGCATTGGCAGGATATCCGATAGACGGTGCCAATGTTAGCTATCGGGTATATCGCAATGTGCGATTTCCTGACTGGATATATTGGTGGAGACCTGGATTTTATTGGAAAAGTTCACAAATGGAAATCACACACGGCACTTCGGCAACCGATGAGAAAGGAAAATTTCGTTTTGAATTTGAAGCCATCCCCGACAAACGTGTAAATACCGAATGGGAGCCATTTTTTGACTATACGGTAGAAGTGAATGTAACCGACATCAATGGTGAAACACGTTCTGGATTTAAATACATCCGAGCCGGTTATTCATCATTATACATATCTTCCACACTGCCTGAGCGCATCAGCAGGCATGATACAAATGCATACAAACTGGAAGTGCTCAATCACGAATATTTCCCTCAACACAATGAAGGGCAGTTTAGCATTACACGCCTCAGTCCAACATCCCGTTTGATAAAGCAAAAAGGTTGGACACGTGTTGACCAGCCCGTAATGGATGAAAAAACCTTCCAATCACGCTTCCCCAACTTATCCTATGCCGATGAAGAAAATCCGGTGAACTGGAAACGCGAAATTACAATACTGCAATCCGGATTCAGTATTAAAAACAACATACTTCGCCCCAGTAAGATTGCAAATTTAGAGCCGGGCATCTATTTGCTGGAAGCCGTTGTTTCAGACAAATATGGCAAATCATCAAATTTCAAAAAACTCATTACCGTATATGATGAGAAAAAGAGCAGCACATTTAGCACAGGATATTTTCAGGTAGTGCCACTTAAGAATTATTGTGAGCCGGGCGATAATGCATCTTATCTCATATCGTCAAATGCAAAAGATATAAGAATATTAATGGAGGTAGAGCATAAAAACAACATGATTCATACAGAAATTATTTCGCTCAATCAATCACAAAAAGTCATTACTATTCCGGTTAAAGAAGAGCATAGGGGCAACTTCAGCATTCATTTCACAACCATTAAAGACAATCGTTTATACACACAATCTGAATCCGTACATGTGCCATATACCAACAAAATGCTCAAGCTCAAGTTTGCTACTTTCAGAAACGAGATGTTGCCTGGCAGTCAAGAAGAATGGAAAATAACCGTTGCTGATTATCAAGGTGGGAAAGCAGCCGCTGAAATGCTGGTTTCGATGTATGATGCCAGCTTAGATGCATTTGTTCCAAACAATTGGTGGTTTAGTGCAGAAAAATGGCATTATACCAACAAGCAATGGAACAGCAACGACCATCTGCACATGGCGTATTCGTCGCTATTAACACACCGCTGGCACAATCGTTTCCGAATGCGAGCACCTATGTATGAATACCTACACACATTCGGATTCAGAATGATGAGTGATTATTATGGATATTGGGGTAGCGAGTTTGATGACATTGTATTAATGGATGGTGAATTTATGGCTGTAACAGGAAATGTTTCCGAAACCACCATTGCCCAATCGCCTGGCAAAAAAGGAGAGGCCCGAGCCGAAGAACAAGAATCATCGGACAAATCAGGCGGTTTATTAGAGAAGTCAAAAGATGAAGATTACAGGACTACCGATACACGAAAATTGAATGGCCAAGATCAGCAAGTACAAATCAGGTCAAATTTCAATGAAACCGCATTTTTCTATCCACATTTACAAACCAATGAAGAAGGAGAAGTTGTATTTTCTTTCAAAATGCCAGAATCCATTACTGAATGGAACTTCAATGCATTTGCTCATACAAAGGATTTGAAATCAGGAACGCTGTCGGAAAAAGTAGTAACCAAAAAGAAACTGATGGTCAACTCATTTGCGCCACGATTTTTCCGTGAAGGTGACAAAATTATTTTCTCCACAAAAGTTACCAATATCTCAGGAAGCGATTTGCAAGTAAAAACAACATTGGTACTAACCGATGCCTTAACAGGAAAAGATTTGAATTCGGTATGTGGAGTATCATCAGTTGCTTTAACAAAATCAATCAAAAAGGATAAGAGCGAGCCCTTTATGTGGGAAATTAAAATACCAGAAGGTGTGTATGCCATCACATACCGCATTGTAGCCCAAGGAGGCGAACATAGCGATGGAGAAGAAATGACAATACCCGTACTATCCAACCGTATGCTGGTAACCGAATCGCAGCCACTACACATCAAAGGAAAAGGGGAGAAAAAATTCACTTTTGAAAAACTTACACGTTCAGGATCTTCCTCAACGCTTGCTCATCATCGCGTTACACTAGAATTCACCTCACACCCAGTTTGGTATGCGATACAAGCTTTACCTTACATGATGGAATTTCCGTATGAATGCAGCGAACAAACTTTCAACCGACTTTATGCCAATACGCTGGCACATCACATTGTAGAGTCACATCCCAGAATCAAAAATGTATTTGAGATTTGGAGCAAACAACAGCCCAACGCATTGCTATCAAACTTAGAAAAGAATCAAGAGTTGAAAGAAGTGATTCTGCAAGAAACACCTTGGGTAATGGATGCGAAAAACGAATCAGAAAGAAAACAACGTATCGCATTATTATTTGATTTCAATAGAATGGCTAATGAAAAACAGCGCACAGTTCAGAAGCTCATTCGCATGCAATCGCCAAACGGTGGTTGGCCTTGGTTTGAAGGAGGCCCCGACAACAGATTTATCACCCAATATATTGTAACCGGATTTGGGAAACTGCACAAAACAGGCATTACAGATAATCATCATTCACTAACATCAGCATTGCAAAAAGCGATTGTGTATCTCGACGAACGCATTCTGGAAGATTATCAGTATTTGCTTCGCTACAAAGTAGATTTAACCAAGAAACAGATTGGTTATCATCAGATACAATATTTATATGCCAGGAGTTTCTTCAATCATGTTGAACTCAATGCACGACACAAAGAAGCATGGAAATACTACATGCAACAAGCACAAACATACTGGAATACTGAAAGCATGTTTATGAAAGCCATGATAGCAATATCGCTTCATAGAAATACGGATAAAAGCACCCCCAAACTCATTCTTCAATCGCTGAAAGAAAATGCCATACGACATGACGAATTAGGTATGTACTGGAAACAAAACCAAGCTATGTACTGGTACGAAGCACCAATAGAAATGCAGGCGCTTATGATTGAAGCATTTGCAGAGATTGAGGGCGACGTGTCAATTGTTGACGATCTTAAACTTTGGTTGCTAAAAAACAAACAAACTAATGATTGGAAAACCACAAAAGCCACAGCCGATGCCTGCTATGCGTTGCTTATTAATGGAAGCAACTGGCTTACAGAAACTGAGTTGGCTGTGATTGAATTGGGAGATATCACTGTAAACCCCAATCAAAAAACCGATATACAGCAAGAATCCGGAACAGGATATATCAAAACATCATGGAGTGGAAAAGATATCAAACCGGGAATGGGGCATATTACCGTAAAGAAAAATACAGAAGGACCGGCATGGGGCGCTGTGTACTGGCAATACTTCGAGAACTTAGATAAAATCACTTCTGCTTCCACCCAAATTAAGATTAGCAAGAAACTTTTCAAGCAAGAACATTCAGACCGTGGTCCGGTGATCAAACCGGTTACAGATAAAACCGTGCTGCTACCCGGCGACAAAATCAAAGTACGTATCGAGCTCAGTACCGACAGGCATTTAGAGTATGTGCATATGAAAGATATGCGTGCATCGGCATTTGAACCCGAAAACGTATTTTCGGGATATAAATGGCAAGATGGATTCGGCTATTACGAAGCAACAAAAGATGCTGCCACCCATATTTTTATTGAATATCTTCCTCGTGGCACGTATGTATTTGAATATCCTGTCAGGGTTACACACGAAGGTATCTTCTCTAATGGAATCACAACACTCCAATGTATGTATGCGCCCGAATTCTCATCACACTCCGAAGGTATTCTAGTAAAAACCGGAAAATAACCTGATATAAATAAGTACAACTGCATAGCTACTGCAAGCATGGGAATGCAGTTAGCTTATTTTGATGATGATAAAAAAGGGCTACCTTTGCTCCTTATTTTTTACCAATATATGGAGTTTGCATGCCACAACCAACAGTACATATTTGTCTAAGCCCAGCTCTTTATCCCATATACCACAGCAACGAAAGCATCGTAGTAGTTGTGGACATACTTCGTGCCACCTCGGCCATCTGCACGGCATTGCATCATGGCATGAAAAGCGTTATACCTGTGTCGAGTATTGAGCAAGCAAAGCAATATTCGGGTGATGAATACATCATTGCTGCCGAGCGTGGAGGCGAAATTGTTGACGGGTTTGCTTATGGCAACTCTCCCCTCTCTTACATCAACAATCCTGCAACTGTCGGTCGTCATCTTGTGCTCACTACAACCAATGGCACACAAGCCATTGAAGTTGCTAGTGAAAGCCACACCCTTGTTATTGGCGCATTTAGCAATATCAGCACCCTTGCCTCTTGGATTGCACAACGCAATCAGCACGTCATGATACTTTGTGCAGGATGGAAAAACCGTATTAATCTCGAGGATACTATTTTTTCGGGGGCTTTGCTTCACTTGTTGCTCAATCGTGGATACAACATGGATATTGACAGCGATGCCGGCATAACAGCACTTTCACTATACCAACAATCGGCCAATAACATCAGCCAGTTCCTCAAACAATCCTCACATCACCAACGTCTCAGCCGACTACAACTCGACGATGATGTGGCATACTGCCTTACCCGCGACACCGCGCCCGTTGTACCCATTTTGAAGCAAGAACAAATTATCATTTCCGAAAAATAAAACGACGGAAAGACATATTCTATAAGCCATTTTGACAGCAGTAAGTGATTTAAACTGCCCATTTGGCTGTAAAAAGCACCATTTCATAAGGTGGTAAACAATTTGAGGATGGAGAAGTCAAAAATTAGAAAAGATTATGAACCTAAGCCAGTTTACTATCAAATCGCAGGAAGCCATAGAGCAAGCCACACAGGTTGCATTTCAGCACAATCATCAAGCCATAGAGCCGGGGCATATCTTACGAGGTATGCTCAATGTGGATGAACATGTTCTTGCCTTTCTGTTTAGAAAAATGAATCTGAATCCCGAAGAGATTTCTCTTTCAACAGATCAGATTATTAAGACCTATCCATCGGTATCAGGCGGGCAACCGTATCTGAGCAATGACAGTAACCATGTATTGCAAAAAGCCATTTCGTTATTAAGCGAATATCAAGACGAATATGTATCATTAGAGCATTTGGTTCTGGCATTATTAAGCGGGAAAGATGCTATAGCCCGGATGTTGAAAGACAAAGGCGTAAGCGAAAAAGCCCTCAAATCCGGCATTCAGGAGCTGCGCAAAGGCAGTAGAGTTACGAGTCACAGCGCCGAAGAAACCTATAATGCATTAGCAAAATACGCCAAAAACCTGAACCAATTGGCGCAAACAGGAAAGCTCGACCCTGTGATAGGGCGAGATGAAGAAATACGGCGTGTGCTGCATATATTATCGCGACGCACCAAAAACAATCCCATTCTAATTGGGGAGCCGGGCGTAGGGAAAACAGCCATTGCCGAGGGATTGGCACACCGCATCATCAATGGAGATGTGCCCGAAAATCTCAAAAGCAAAATCATATTCTCATTAGACATGGGGGCACTCATAGCAGGAGCCAAATACAAAGGAGAATTTGAAGAACGGCTCAAAGCCGTCGTGCAGGAAGTGCAATCTTCGGAAGGTGAAATCATACTATTTATTGACGAAATACATACTTTAGTTGGAGCCGGTGGCGGTCAAGGCGCCATGGATGCAGCCAACATCATGAAGCCCGCCCTGGCCAGAGGCGAACTACGAGCAATTGGTGCAACAACACTCAATGAGTACCAAAAGTTTTTTGAAAATGATAAGGCGCTTGAACGCAGATTTCAGAAAGTTTATGTGGATGAACCGGGTGTGGAAGATGCCATCTCAATACTTAGAGGGATTAAAGAAAAATATGAAACCCATCATAAAGTCAGAATAAAAGACGATGCCATCATTGCCGCAGTAGAATTATCGCAGCGCTATATTACAGATCGCTTTTTGCCCGACAAAGCCATAGACCTTGTGGATGAAGCAGCAGCCAAGCTTCGATTAGAAATCAATTCCAAACCCGAAGAGCTGGAAATGATTGAACGAAAAGTTATGCAGCTTGAAATTGAAAGAGAAGCCATCAAAAGAGAAGGCAATGAAACCAAACTTGAAAAAATTCACGAAGAACTTGCCAATTTGAATGAAGAAAAATCTTCGTTGATGGCCAAATGGAAAGAAGAAAAAGAAATCGTTGAGTCCATTCAAAAAATAAAGCAAGATATTGAATCATTGAAATTTGAAGCCGAGCAGGCCGAGCGACAAGCCGACTACGGGAAAGTAGCCGAAATCAGGTACGGTCGCATCAAAGAAAAAGAAAATGAACTTGCATCTCAACAGGAAAAGCTACATGCAGCTCAGGCCGAAAATGCAATGATTAAAGAAGAGGTTGCGCCTGAAGATATCGCAGATATTGTTTCACGCTGGACCGGCATTCCCATTAACAAGATGTTGCAAACTGAAAGGGAAAAGCTGCTGCATTTGGAAGACGAATTACACAAAAGAGTAGTCGGGCAACACGAAGCCATCGAAGCCGTTTCAGACGCCGTTAGACGCAACCGTGCCGGACTGCAAGATCCAAAAAGGCCCATCGGTTCATTCATCTTTTTAGGAACCACCGGTGTTGGAAAAACAGAATTAGCCAAAGCATTAGCTGAATTTTTGTTTGACAATGAAAATGCAATGACCCGAATTGACATGAGTGAATATCAGGAGAAACATTCTGTTTCGAGATTGGTTGGCGCACCTCCCGGCTATGTCGGGTATGATGAAGGCGGACAATTAACAGAAGCGGTTAGACGAAAACCTTATTCCGTTATTCTATTAGACGAAATCGAAAAAGCGCATCCAGATGTATTCAACATTCTGCTGCAAGTACTCGATGATGGACGACTGACTGACAACAAAGGAAGGGTTGCCAACTTTAAAAACACCATCATCATTCTCACATCCAACTTAGGTTCACACATCATTCAGGAGAACTTTGAAGACCTTGATTTAAAAGACCGAGATAGTGTAATAGCGAAGACAAAAAATAGTGTATATGATGTATTGAGAAAAACCATGCGACCTGAATTTTTGAATCGAATAGACGAAACCATCATGTTTCTTCCACTCGACAGAAATGATGTGCTGAATATTGCTACCATACAAATGCAACAAGTAGCCGATATGATGAGAGAACACAACGATATTGAGATTGAGACGACACCTGAAGCGCTGGCATGGATTAGCCAGTTAGGATATGACCCTCAATTTGGCGCCAGGCCACTCAAAAGAATCATTCAACGCCAAGTGTTGAACGAACTCTCTAAAATGATTTTATCAGGCGCCGTGAACAAAAATCAAAAAATCATTGTTGATGAAATAGAGCAAAAAATCATTTTCAGAAATGAGTATAAAAAATAAAAAAGTGTTAAGCGTGTACAACAAATTTTTGTTTCAGATGTTACCCTGATATATTTGCAAAACGAAAACGTAATTAGTTTTTTTCATAGTAGGTTGGTTGTCGGGGAGAGGGCTTCGGTCCTCTCTTCGACTTTTTTGTATATACCAAATTCAGCTTAACACAACGCTTCCTCAATACTCTTCTTTATTTTTTTACAGGCTTGTATAATTTGTTTTTTTGAAATGATTAAAGGAGGTGTTATTCTCATTTTCCTATCATTAAACAAAAACCAATCGGTAATGATACCGTTTTGAATACAGCGCTCAATAACTCGCATATTCAATGCAGCACTTTCAAATTCAACAGCCAGCATCAAGCCCTTACCTGTAATACTCAATATTGCTGAATGTTGAAGCTCATTTCTGAACAATTGTTCTTTTTCGGAAACATCATGTATGTATGATGAAAATAGTAATTCCTTTAAAGTTTGCAAGGATGCCGAACAACTAAGCGGATGCCCTCCAAAAGTGGTGATATGGCCCAATACGGGATTTTGAGTTAATGCAAGCATATTCGCCTGTGAGCTGATAAAAGCACCAAGAGGCAATCCTCCTCCAAATCCTTTAGCCAGCACTAAAATATCAGGTATTACGCCATAATGCTGAAAAGAAAACAAAGTGCCGGTTCTTCCGTATCCGGTCTGTACTTCATCAAAAATCAACAATGCACCAGTTTGAGTACATCGTTTTCGCAGAGCGCTGAGCCAATCTGCATCAGCCGGCAAACAACCGGCCTCGCCCTGTATCGGTTCAACCACCACGCAGGCCGTATGGTCAGTTATTTGCTCCAAATCATCACAATGATTATATTGTAACATCCGATGGCCAGGCACCAAAGGACGAAAGGCCTGCTTAAAAAACTCGTCACCCTGAATACTTAAAGCGCCATGCGTACTACCATGATATGCATGGGAAAAAGCAACTACTTCTCTGCGACCGGTAATACGTTTGCTCAACTTCAACGCACCCTCAATGGCTTCACTACCACTATTCACATAAAAAACCGACTGTAGTGCAGAAGGCAACTGAGAGCAAAGTAGCTCGGCCAAACGCACTTGAGGCGACTGAATGAGTTCTCCATACACCATCAGGTGAGTGTATTGTCGCAACTGTTTCTGAATTGCTCGATTAACAGACGCATATCCATGTCCGAGATTGCTCACGGCAATACCCGAAATTAAATCCATATAGCGCTTGCGTTTGTAATCCGTGAGCATAATACCACGGGCTTTGACAATCTCAAGCATCATGGGCGCCGCACTGGTTTGTGCCTGATGGGATAAAAAAAGTGTACGAAGTGAAATCATTCTGCAAAATAACAAAACATACATTATTTTACGTGAATTTGCATTAGAGAAAATATCCGACCTTTGCAGTATGAGTAGTTTGCACGAAAAAGACCATAGATACATTTTACATCCTTTCAGTCCATACCGTCATGACAAGCATAATATTGCACTAACGGGAGGAAAAGGCACACAGTTATATGACGACCAAGGCAAGAGCTACATAGACGCAATCGGTTCGTGGTGGGTAAATCTGCATGGACATTCAAATCCCTATATCAACAAACGCATTGCACAGCAGATGGAAGAACTCGAACACGTTATTTTTGCCGGATTTACCCATGCCCCTGCCGTAAATTTGGCCGAAAAATTAATTGAGCATTTAGGTAAGCCATACTCCCAAATTTTCTTTTCCGATAATGGAAGTACAGCCATCGAAGTAGCGCTTAAAATGAGCATACAGTATTGGTCAAATCTGGGTGAACGACGCACAAAAATTTTGGCCTTCAAAAACGGGTATCACGGTGATACCTTTGGCGCTATGTCGGTAAGTGAAAGAGATGTGTTTACACAAGCATTCAATGAACATCTTTTTTATGTTGAATACATTGACTTACCTCCCGAAACCGACTTTTATCAACTCCGCAATATTCTCGAATCACAAACAGTAGCTGCTTTTATTTTTGAGCCATTGGTGCAAGGTGCTGGTGGTATGCGTATGTATGATGCAGCACAACTTGACCATATTCTATCACTCTGCCAGTCGCATGGTGTACTTACCATTGCCGATGAAGTAATGACAGGATTTTATCGCACAGGAACACTGTTTGCCGTGCATCAACTCATACATAACCCAGATTTTATTGTTTTATCAAAAGGATTGACCGGTGGCTACTTCCCTTTAGGTGTAACAAGCTATACCGAAAAAATAGCTGCCGTTTTTCGTTCAACATTACCTTCACATACATTCTATCACGGACATTCGTTTACAGCCAATCCGCTTTCATGCACAGCCGCTTTGGCTAGTTTGGACTTACTTCTAATGCCCGAAACGAAGGAGAAAATACGTCATATTGAAGCACGACACCAAATGTTCCTACCACGAATTTCTAAACACCGAAATGTGAAGGATGCTCGACAAAAAGGAGTCATTCTTGCCTTTGATGTAAGTACACCACATGACGGATATTTTTACACACACCCTATCAAAGATTTGCTTTACGACAAGATGATGAATCAAGGAGTGCTTATGCGACCATTAGGAAACGTGCTGTATATTTTGCCTCCCTATTGTATCACAGACGATGAATTAGACCAAGTATATGATGCCATTATACATACATTAGATAGTATCTAACTGCGATATTCATTTCATCCGCTTATCTTTGTAATCATATCAAAAAACCATGTACAGGCCACGCATCATTCCGGTATTGCTGCTAAAAAAACAAGCGCTTGTAAAAACCAAGCAATTCGGAAAATCAATTTATATCGGCGACCCCATCAACGCAGTGCACATATTTAATGAACTAATGGCCGACGAATTGGTATTTCTTGATATAGATGCCAGCAGGGAAAAGCGAAGCATTTCGCCTCAATTTGTAAAAAAAGTAGGTGAAGAAGCTCGTATGCCTTTTGCTGTTGGCGGAGGGATTAACTCAATCTCAGCCATCAAATCCCTCCTGCAGGCAGGCGCAGAGAAAGTAGTGATTGGTAAAGAAGCCGCAACGAATCCTGAATTTATCAGAGCTTGCACCGAAACATACGGTTCATCATCCATCGTGGTTTGCATGGATGTGAAACAAACTTGGAGTGGGAAGCAAAAAGTTTGCTATCTGAATGCAAACAAGATCATACCACAAGACCCTGTTCAATACGCACAACTCATCGAATCTATGGGTGCAGGAGAAATCATCATTCAATCCGTAACCAGAGACGGAATGCGAACCGGATACGACCTGTCACTCCTTCAGTCGGTTGCTCTATCCGTTCAAACACCCATTGTGGCACTAGGCGGAGCGGGTACTATCCATCACCTGATTGATACTTACCATCAGGTGCCCGTAAATGGTTTGGCCGCCGGTAGTTTATTCGTCTTAAAAGGAAATGGTGTTCTGATTACTTATCCCACAAATACACGATCACTTTTTTCTATCTAATGATGCATATTTATTTTTTTCGCATTACTTTTATGCAAATTTCTCATTAAGCAGAAATTTAAACCTTATGACCCGACATCCTTATCAACAATGCAGAAGATGTGTGATGGATACCAGCGATGCTTTCATCACTTTTGACGAAAATGGCTATTGCAATCATTGCACCGACTATTTTCAGAACACGTCACACCGCACATACAGAGGCGAGGAAAGCAACAAACAATTTTTGGCATTGGTGCATGAAATCAAATCAACATCCCAAAATGCGCAATACGATTGTGTGCTTGGAATCAGTGGTGGCGTTGACAGCTGCTATGCTGCTTATGTTTGCAAAGAGGCCGGATTGCGTGTATTAAGTGTGCACATGGACAATGGATGGAACTCCGACATCTCTGTAAAGAACATACGCAACATCGTTGAAAAACTGGGCTTTGATTATGAGAGCTTTGTTTTGGATTGGGAAAGTTTTCGCGACCTGCAACTCTCCTTTCTCAAGGCATCAGTACCCGAACTCGAAACGCCTACCGACATTGCTATTTTGGGTGCAATGCATCAGGTCGCCGCTCGATACGGTGTGAAATACATCATCAGTGGTGGCAACTTCGCCACCGAAGGAATTTTGCCTAAAAGTTGGCATTATGATGCCAAAGATTTGCGATATATCAAATCCATTCAACGTAAATATGGCAAATCCAAACGCATACGTATTCCGCTCTTTGGATTTTTACAAGAGTTGTATTATAAATATTTCAAACGAATTCGTATCATTTATCTGCTGAACCTTGTGGATTATGATAAAGAAAAAGCCATGAAACTTTTGATAGATCAACTCGGCTGGCAATATTACGGTGGCAAACATTACGAATCTATTTATACGCGTTTTGTTCAATCTTATATTCTTCCGAATAAATTCAACATTGACTACCGCAGGGCTACGCTTTCTACACAAATTTGTAATGGAAAAATTAGTCGTGAACAAGCTTTAAATGAACTTTCCAAACCCATCTATGATTCAGAACGGGCCTCCGCTGATAAAGCATATATCTGCAAAAAATTAGATATTTCTGAAGATGACTTAAATAAAATCATGTCCGCCCCCCCTCTATCACATCAAGATTATCCAAACAATCAGCGATTCTTAGAATTTCTTTACAAAACCTACCGTAAATTAAAAAAAATATCGTAACATCCATTATCTTTATGTAACCAATGAAAGCGTTTAACAGAAACTAAATGGATGGCTAAAGAATATTATTTTCTCTCACTGGCGCCCATTGATTATGCCCTCTCAGGTATTATTATTATTCTTTTAATGATATATGGATTGATTATTCAATCGCAAAAAAAAGAATCGCTTATTCACTATTCCTACTTTGCCAAAGGATTATTCGTTAAGATTTTTGGCGGAGTGGCATTCGGTATGGTGTATCTATACTATTATAAAGGAGGCGACACGATTGATTATTATTCGGGTGCGACCTGCATGAAAAACCTGTTTTACTATAATCCTGAACGCTTTTTCGAACTTATGATTTTTAAAATTACACCCGAAAAATATTTTTCCTATTTCAACAATCACACTTACTGGCCTCCCTATCATCTGATAACTAAAACCGAAAACTTCAATGTTATTCGTATAGCCAGTGTGCTTGCCATTCTTACCGGTGGTAATTTTCTTACTTCTACCATCCTGATGTCATTTTTTAGTTATTTTGGAATATGGCGATTATACAATCTGTTCGTTCAATTATTTCCTGACTTATACAAGCAGTTTGCCTGGGCTTTATTCTACACACCTTCATTTTTCTTTTGGGGTTCGGGCATTATGAAAGATACCATTTCTATCTTTAGTATCAGTTTAGTTATTGTATATGCTCATCGTATATTTATGGAAAGAAGCGGCAGTTTTTCTACTATCATGTGGATGATTTTATTTTCATTACTGCTACTTCGCATCAAACCCTATTTGTTTTTGGCACTCATGCCCGGCCTCATTATTTGGTTTACTTTTGAACGCGTGCAGCGTATTCGCATCTGGTTTTTTCGCATCATGGCGCTTCCTTTAGCGTTGTCTATCATGGTTATGCTTATGTTAGTTGTATATATCAGGTCTTCTACTAATTTAGGATATTACAGTGCCGACAGGGTACTAAATCAAGCCAGCATCATTCAGCAAGATTTGCTTCGCGAAGATGCATACGGAAAAAACAATTTCAATATCGGAACTTTCGAACCTACCATACCCGGCATTTTGAAAAAAGCACCGGCAGCCATCAATGCCGGATTGTTCAGGCCTTATATATGGGAAGCCCGAAGCCCGGTTGTATTAATCTCAGGGCTGGAAAATCTGGCTTTATTACTTTTTACTTTGTATTCGTTAGCCAAATTGCGCTTTCGATTGTTCACAGAACCGTTCCGCAATCCGATTCTCAGCTTTTGCCTTATATTCAGCATTCTTATTGCATTTATCATTGGTCTAACTACTGCCAACTTTGGTGCTTTGGTGCGTTACAAAATACAAATGCTGCCTTTTTTTATCATTTTCTTTATGATACTCAACCATATAGTAATTAAGAAAAAGCAAGCTAATATTCAGCCGCAATACTTTCACTAATATTCATGCATTCTCATTCATTTACATATTGTCCGTTATGTAATCATCCACATCCTGTTGATATCAAAGGATGGGAAAGAGCGCACTTGGCTCGATGCAAAGCTTGCTCTTTTATTTTTGCACGACTTATTCCCGACGAATCTACCTTAATGAAGCACTATCAGGGATATGGCCGAAACGATTTTTTAAGCCCGATTACCATAAAACGCTATCATGAGCTACTCGATCGTTTTGAACCGTTCAGAAAAACCGGAAAAATATTGGATGTCGGTTGTGGTATCGGATATTTTTTGGAAGAAGCAGCAAAACGCGGATGGGAGGTGCATGGTACCGAATTTACAGATCGCGCTATGGAAATTTGTACCCAAAAAGGTATATCTATGAAGCAAGGGCCGCTGAATCCTAATCTTTACAATCCACAATCTTTTGATGTGATTACCTCTTTTGAGGTGATTGAACATATCAATAACCCTCATACAGATATACAGCACTTTGCTACGCTGCTCAGAGCAGGCGGTTTGGTGTATATTACCACACCCAACTTCAATTCGCTGAGCCGAATTATTACTGGCAACAAATGGAATGTTGTAACTTATCCCGAGCATCTTTGCTATTATACACCACGCACGCTCCGGTTTTTGTTTCAGAAACATGGATTTGACGTCATGCATTTGCAAACAACCGGCATCAGCATCAGCCGAATTAAAATCAGTCATCATATTGCCTCAGCTAAACCTGTTAGCAGAGAAAGTGATGATGAAAAAATCAGACAAATGGCCGAAAATAAATGGTATATGCGAATGCTAAAAGATACAGCGAATGGTATCCTAACATTATTCAAGAAAGGCGATACCCTGAAAGGGATGTTTGTAAAAAAATAATATTAGTTTGCGTTTATTGGCGCTTTGTTTTTCCCTTTTTTGGGTGTTGATTCACCGTCGGATGTCTTTTTCTTCAAGCTGTTGAAGTTGAATGAAAGCGTAAATCGAACGGTATGCTCCAACGGATTACGTTGCACTGTTGGGATTAGATAAGAAAAATCCAATCCAAAAATTTTGTAACGCACACCTGCGCCCAAAGTAAAGTACTGACGATTGCCACTCACTCTAGGTTCGTAAAAGAAGCCAAAAGCGGCACGAAACAAATTGTTGTACCAATATTCGGCACCAGAAGAAATCGTAAACTCCGACATTTCGCCCTCAAATCCGGCTGGCGAATCCCATAAAGAAGAGAACATACCGGCAATCACATTACGATTAGGATCCATGCCTGCCAAAATAACCGGCTTGCCATCGGGGCCATACACCACATTATTTGTAACCGAATCGCGCTCATATACTGGATTAGAAGGCACCATTAATTTAGACAACTCCAACGAAATCGTAATTTTATTGAATTTGTCTATTTGCAAGGTATTGCTGGTTCCAAATCGCAAATTAATCGGAATATAATCTCCATCGGGTTGCGTTTCTGAATATTTAATTTTATTACCGATATTGGTTATCGAAAAGCCGAAGCGCCAAGTAACAGGGCGTTTGAACAGTTTTTTGTCGGGATTCTGATAAAAGAAACCCAAATCACCTGCACCGGCCAATCCGGGATTGGTAGCAGCACCCTGCACATTTTGCCCTAAGGTAAGGTTGGAATAGATAAAGCGAAAAGCAATACCTCCGCTCCAGTGATCGCTGAGTTTAAGAGAGGCACCGGCATCAATGGCAAACTCGTTGGGGTTGTATTGCCCGATGGTATTCCCATTGTTGTCGGTAAAAGTGATATCTCCCAACGAAAAATATCGAATGGATGCTCCTATGCATGTTCTTCCGCCAATTTTTTTATAAAAACCCAAATAAGCTAAGTTGATATCCGGCACCAATTGGCGCAACCAAGGTGTGTATGATACCGCTATGCTCATGTCTTTATCAGCCAAGGCCAATTTTCCCACGTTCCAGTGCATGGAGTTAGCATCCGGCTCGGTAGATACACCCTGATCGGCATAACCACCTGCTTTGGCATCAGGCGAAATCATCAAAAAAGGTACTGCTGTCGTGATGGTTCGACTTCCAAGATTTGATAAATCCTGCTCGGAGGGTTGTGCTAATGCCAGCCCTGATGTTAGAGCTAGCAACAAGCCGGTTTGTATTCTATTTAAAAACATAGTATTCATTCGAAAGGCAAATATAGTAATCTCACTTGATTTAATTGTATTCATGGAATCTGGTTTTATTTATCTCTGATTAATATTATTTTACAACTACCTGTCAACACGGTTCCTTGAGAGGTAGTCATATACACTTTGCAAACATACATGCCGGCAGCACGGCTCGGTCCATGCACACCCGTACCATCCCAGGTTACATTGATCTGACGAAAACCGTCGGGCACTTCATCTATCTGCCATCGCTTCACCAATCTGCCCGACAAATCGGTTATTAAAATATCAAAAGATACTGCACTCCCCGCTTGATTATGCTCAAAAGATATAGTGGTTTGCGTGGTAAATGGATTGGGATATGCCATGACATTAATCAATGCTGGATCGCTATTGGTAACAGCAAAATGCAAGGTGTCAAACGAAAAATTATTACATCCGTCCCAAATTTGTACCACTACATAATGATAACCTGCACTTAACCCGGTAAGCGGATAACGTATCACACCTCGTGTAAAATCATCCAGGTTGGCTTCATAAAAATCGTTCAGCCGGTGGGCTTTGCTCAAATCTCCATCAATGTATGCCATCATATCGTGCCCGATGCCGTTGCCTGTCATATTCATTCCACTTTCGTCGTGCATCAAAATCAACAGATCAGGATTGGCATGACAAATACCCCCATTCACAAAAAGGGTATCATTCATAAAGATTTGTAATTGAGGTCCCTGGGTATCATCATCACAATTTTCTTCGGCTCCGCCTACTATAAAGTTGTTGTAATACCCCTGCGCATCAAATATTTCATTTTGGGCATAATAGCTAATCTTTCCGGTGCCTGTCATATAATTAATATCTAATGGCACTTTAAAACTAACCGTAAATTCTCCGTCCTTAACGGATGATTTTCCTCTAAACAGAGTGTTTTTTTGTAAAGTAAAATTATAGGATTGGGCCTGTGGATCATTAGCTAAAGTTACCAATTGGGAGGGTTTGTCAAAAACGGTTGTATATAGCACACCATTAAAATCCGTCATCAAATTTCCATCTGTATCTTCAATATGACCTTTGATAACAACCATTTGAGAAGCACTTAGCGTATCTGTTGCCGGCGCGCCAACACCTGTATCGGTAGCCAATCCATTGATTTCATCGGTAATCACCCTAAATCGAGGATAAGCCAAGGCCAATGCAGGGTCGCCAAACAGCAAGATGTTTTGTTCGCCCCAATCATTGGTCGGTTGTTTGGCCATACGTATCACATCGCCCATGCGTGGCATGCTGCCATCCGACATAGAGCTGAAGGCGGCCTGAAAAAATTTATAATTGAAATTGGGCACTACCGAAATGGCGCGAACGGTTGAAAAAAGCGCAATACCACCACCGTCGGGTCGCAACAGTATCAATTCGCCCGCCGAAAGATATTCGGGATTATCAAATCGGGTAAAGGTGCAGGTTGCCGTAGTAAATGCAGGTAATTTGTTGAAATTGTCCCATTCATTCACATCATTTATTCCCAACAAGCGTTCGCTGGTAAGTCCGGCCTCTCCGCCATGTCCAATATAATTAATCAGCAATGTGCCATTGTGAATCCGGTTGGCTAAATAACGCTCGGCTTCAGGATATCGCTGACCGGCATTGGTAACCTGTTGAAAGGCATCAAGGTATAGTTTATCTATATTCCATACCGGAAAATTATTTTGCATTTGAGAGGCGATGGCCTGACTGTTGGAGAAAAATGCGGCTTCCCATCCGGCCTCCATATCATCTGCAATCAGTGTAACCACATTACGCCAATCGCGATAACACGCTTTATTCGAATCATAGTGAATAATCTTATCCACTACTCCTTGTGCTTCGGTAGCCGTGCGTACAGGTATCCGGCCTATTCCAATATCTATGGTATTCGTTAAACTCAGTTGAATTTTACCGGTTATACCCTCATTATTACCAAGCAATCCAAAAAAATCGTCGGATGTATATGATTGCCCCCCACGATCAAATGATTCGGTTGATTGAAAACAGGGCACAAAATTCGTGTTGTTTTGCGTACGATTCAGATAGGTTTTGTAATCGAATGAGCCATCGCCAAATAAAAGCAGATATCGAGGACCTGTACCGGGTGCATGGTTGTCCATATACATCTTCACATAATCGCGAATGGCCGTAATATCTTGCATACCGGATGAATACTCATTGTATATCTGATCTACCGACACCGTATGCACTTTCATCCCGTCTTGCACTATATGCCATTCGGCCAGCTGTAGTGCTTGTGCCTGAAACAGCGGATGTGTAACGATAATCAGGTCGGGCGCCAACGACTCGCTTGTCAATCCATGTAGATTTTGATTGGTTACTGCACCCAAAAATGTTGGTGAATAATAAGCGCCCTGAGCAAAAACAATATATTCTCGAAGGGTATCTGCCGTAACCTGAAATGTATAACCACTTCCTCCATACGTGGCCTGCTGACGCATTGGCTCAAGCGGATGCGTTACATCCCATATCGTTGAGCCCGATGGCGACTGTACATTATAGCTTACCAATCCCTTTCCTATGGTAGTAGAATCGCGAAAATCCAATTGACCCGACGAAATCTGAATGCTTTTTCGATAATTCACCTCCAAAAAATCAAACCATACCTCCTGCCCCGATTGCCTGATAATTTCAACCGTATGCTGTGAACCACTCAATGTTATATTCCCTGAACTGCTACCATAATTGGCGTACGGAGCATTGTAAGATGACCCCACAGCCGTAATAGAAAAGGAATATGCCGAAACCCCGTTATATTTAACCAGCATATTGGTACCACAGGATACACAACGCGATGCCAGCTGGGTTTTGACCGATGCCAAACTGCCATTGATAGCACCGGGTAACGACAAATTGTAAGTAAATGAGGTCGTGAAATTAAAATAATCGCCAAACCAAGCGCGACCTGATTTTATCAAATTGGTGCGCTCCTGATTTATCACAAAAAAACCATCTGATGAGGTTGTGCTGTATGTCGCTATACCGGGCTCTTCATTCTTCAACGAGATGCGTTTGCCTCCAGAACCCTGCACCGTAAGAAAATAACATGCTGTATCGGCATACAGATGATGGGTATATTTATATTTGCCGTCGGTCAGGTCTCTGCTCCAACGGTGTGGCGACTGCCCATAAAAAAGAAAATAATCACCCGGACCAAATTGATTGTCGCCTCCATCCTCCACCTGAATGGCATTTTCAAAAAGATCATCGTAACGAAACTGTGCATTCGGCTCAGGCAACATCCGGCCTCCATTGCCATATAACTTAACCGATGCAGATGCCACTGGCCCCGACAACAATCCACTCGACAACATGCTTTCGTATGTTACCCTGTAAACCCCATCTTGTGCAACTCCCAATTTTTGCCAACTGCCCGACGAAAGTACCGACTGAGATGTTGACTTTTCGGCAACCGATTCGCCGGAAATAATAGGTTTATCAGCATATATAATTTCTACCGTTCCGGAAATCAAAATTTCAATCTCACCATTTGCCTGTTTGCGCAACGGATACACCAACAGCCCATTGAACTCTTCTCTGCGTATCTCGTAGCGCACCGGCTCCAACGAAAAAGCATCAGGCCACATCACTACCATTTCCAACGCAGGCAGCCAACTCTCAGGCAATACCATCGTTTGTATATTTCTCCATTGCACCTGCTTTACCGGATAACCCACCCCCAACTCAATCATGTAAACAGGCCTACCCTGTTCATCTATCGAAAGATGTGGCGCATGCAATGCCATTCTATTCCCCAACTCGCTGTGCTGATATTGGGGTGTTTGCCAAAATATCTCAAACGAAACTTCGCGTTGCGACTGTGCCACAAGCTGTAACGAGCCAATCACAACACATACAATCCATAAAATCAATCTTCGCGGCATGTCTTTCAACACATTTATCAAACCTGGTTCGGCGTATAAACTCCTTTTTCCTGATTTTAGTATATCACTCCCAAAAAAAAAATTCATAATCCGGAATTTACTCTTTATTGTATCAAAAATTTGAGGGTAAAGATAGTCAATTCATTTCATTTGTCTGGGTTTTCCCCCAAACGGCGACCGGAGAATAACACATCGTGTTCGCGTATGCACGCATCCATAAGATCATACACACGCTGCTTCAAGGCAGGCACATCGGCCTCCGTCATACCACGAGTGTCTATGGCCGGCAAATATATGCCTTTCACCATGCCAGGATTCACATACCAGCGACCCATCGGCCAAATATATCGCGAATTCACCGTTACTGCCGGCAATATCGGCTTTTGCGTTTCAATGGCTATACGAAATGCCCCATCATAAAACTCTTTAAGCGGCGCCGATGTCCGATTTCGAGTCCCTTCCGGATAAATAAATATATGAATACCCGTCTCCAAGGTATCGCGTAGCTTCTTCATGCTCCGCTCTCTACTCTCCTTACTCTTGCGATCAACCGTTACCGACATCACCCTAAACTGATATCCAAGTATCGGCATTTTTAATATTTCTGCCTTGGCTAAGGGCTTTGCTCCCAATGGCAACATGCGTGGCGCCGTTATCAAATCAATGTTGGTGGAGTGATTGCTTACTACAATACACGGCGGGCACGCATCGCGTATCTCCTTTCCATACACCTTCATCCTAACGCCCGAAATCGTAAAAAATACAGCCATCCACGCCTTATAAAAACGATATATCGGCATATGCGCCTTCTTCCCCATCATCATCGTTAGCAATAATGTGCCACTAAAACTCAATGTCAAACCCAAAAAATACAAAATCACGAAATAGAGGGTATATATCAACCGAATCGGAAATAATATCAAATCTTTCATCTACGCTTACTTTTCATATTGCGTACAAGTTTAACAAATCCCTCCAACTTCTCAATATCTCTTTGATTTTTTTATTCGCCAACTGCCCATTGCTTCACTTCAGTTCAGGCCACAGCGCCGACAATTTTTCGTAAGTTGACAGCCCGGCTGCCACAAACGAAGGTTGACGCAAACATTCCTTGTTATACAACAACGGTAGCCCGTCTGACAACGAAACCACCGCGCCTCCGCTTGCACGCACTATGGCGTCGCCTGCTGCCGTATCCCACTCATGTATGCCTGATGTGCGTATATATACATCGGCATTACCTGATGCTACTTCACAAAACTTGAGCGAACTTCCCATACTGCCAAATTGCGACTGCGGATAATGCCTGCGCACTATCTCATACAAGCGCAGCGTCTCTTCTGTCTGATGCGACCGCGTGCCTGTTATCCGCAATGCATCACCCACCTCTGCTGTCGGAATGATTGCCCTGCTCATCTTTTGTAACGATGCCATCGAATCTACCTCCTGCACTGCTTGCACAAACCAAGCTCCCATGCCTTCGCAGCCCCACCAGCCCTCATTCGTTGCCGGCGACACAATCACACCCATCACCGGACGCTGACCATACACCAACCCAATATTTACCGTATAATCTGTACCCCCACGGGCAAATTCTTTTGTTCCGTCTAGCGGGTCCACAATCCATATCCATTCCTCACTTCTACGCCGCTCATACCCCTCCGGCTCCTCTTCTTCCGATAGCACCATCATGCCGCTTGCCTTAAGCCAATCCGATATCATACGCCCCGACTCCATGTCGGCCTGCGTTACAGGCGATCCATCGGCCTTCATCTTCACATCAAATCCCGATTTCACATAACGCATAATCAAGGCCGACGCGCCAATCGCTGCATTCCATGCCTCCTCCACATATTCATGCTTTTTATACATCGCACATCTTATCCCTGAAGGGCCTGCCTTATCAGCATATCCAGTATGTCCGATTCTTTCTTGCCGGCAGCTCGTATCTGCTGTGGCACTATGCTGGCTTTCGAAAACCCGGGTATCGTATTCACCTCCATAAAATACAAATCATCAGCCCGCAATATAAAGTCAATCCGAACCAACCCGTCTATGTGTAGCAACTCATATATTTTACAGGCAGATTCCTGCGTTTTTTTGTACCACTTTTTCCCTATTCGCGCCGGTGTAATTTCATCCGACTTGCCCTCGTATTTGGCCTCATAATCAAAAAAATCATTATGTGGTACAATCTCCGTTACAGGCAATGCCTGCACTTCGCCCTTTTCGTCTTTATACACCCCGCAGGTCAACTCCCTACCTTTCACATACTGCTCCACAATCACCTCCCTATCATGCCCAAATGCCGCTTCTATCGCTGCCACCGCCTCCTCTTTGCTATAGCACTTCACCGTTGCTACACTGCTCCCTCCATGATTGGGTTTCACAAAAAATGGAAAATTCAACTTCTCTGCCAGCTTGTCCACATTCACCACCTTATCCGTATCCTTCAGTAACACTCCCTTTGCCACTTTCATACCCTTCGATTTACACACCAGCTTCGTTATATATTTATTCATCGTCAACGCACTCACCATCACTCCGGGCGATGTGTAAGGCAATCCCAACATATCCCAGTATCCCTGCAATTTGCCATCTTCTCCCGGCGTGCCATGCACAATGTTATACACCACATCAAACGTCAATTTGTCTTTACCCCTCTGCACACTAAAATCATGACGGTTCACCTCATACTTTTTCTTCCCCTCCCACAGCATCCATCCATCTCGACCTATCACTATCTTGTAACAGGCATACCTCTTTTTGCGCAACTCAGCCATCACGCAATCCGCACTTTTTAGCGAAATATCATACTCTCCCGAGTATCCACCACATACCACAGCAACTTGTATCATACAACGATTTTTTTTCTTTTACGAAATCAAATGTACAGCTTTAGCAACATCATTTTTCATACACCCACACACAGTATTCATAAACGAGTGTTAATAACCCCCTCCCCCACCCAATGTATTTTTTATGCTTGGGCGGCATTTCGCGCTTTCCGCTACAAGTCCTCATGCCGGCATCCGCATCGTAATGCCGTGGCAGGGGGCTTCCTCCATCAGCCCCTGCCACGCCTACGCTGACAGGCCACCGGCATTCCGGGCTTTTCGCTGCAATCGCGGCCGCATACTTTCGTCGTTCAACAAAAAAAACGTATGTTCGCCCCATATGTCTCATCCACAATTCGATGTCGTTATCGTTGGCGCCGGACCCGCCGGAAGCACCGCCGCACTGCACCTGCAAAACAGTGGACTAAGGGTATGCCTCATGGATAAAGCCACTTTCCCACGCGACAAAATATGTGGCGATGCCCTTAGCGGTACTGTCGGATACGAACTGCATAAACTTGGCCCACAAGTTATGCAAGCATTCATGCAAGCCGAACCCAAAATCGCTACCTCAGGCATCCGATTCGTATCACCCAACCTGCATACTCTCGATATCATCCTGCGCAAAGTACGACCCGGCCTCTCAGCACCCGGATACCTTTTCCCCCGTATCCACTTCGACCAGTTTCTTTTCAACCTCGCATCCAATCACCCTCACATCCAAACCATCTCCCAGTGTACCGTCCAATCCATCAATACCTCAAAACAGCATGTAACTCTTCAAACCTCTCAGGGGCATTTCTCTTCACGCTTCATCATCGCTGCCGATGGCGCTCAATCTATCATCGCCCGACACTGCGGTATCCAACATCAACACCCTCACCTTAGCGCAGGTGTCAGACAATATTTTACAGGCGTAACAGGGCTCCCATCACCCACCCTCATCGAACTTCATTTTCTGCCCGAAACCCTCCCCGGATATGTATGGATTTTTCCGCTCCCCAACGGATTAGCAAATGTTGGTATGGGCATGCGATCTGATGTGGTGATTCAAAAAAAAATATCCCTGCGCCACCTCTTCCAACATATCATCCACCATCACCCTCACCTCTCTCCACGCTTCAAATATGCCTCAGCCCTCGAACCTCCTCGCGGATTCCCTTTGCCACTCGGTTCTCTCCGTCGCCCATTGGTGCATGGCCCCATCTTGCTCACCGGCGATGCCGCCGCTTGCATCGACCCCTTCACCGGCGAAGGTATAGGATATGCCATGACCTCCGGCCGAATCGCCGCTCAATCAATCATACATGCTTTACATTCACCCAACCCCATGCTTCACCTGCATGCCTACAACCATCTCCTACATCAAGCCATCGGCTCCGAAATGAAAACCAGCTATCGCCTCCAACAACTACTCCAATACCCACGCCTCTTCGATAGGGTGGTACAAAAAGCCAACCGAAGCCCCGCCTTCAAAGACCTACTGCGACAAATGATAGAAGAACCAGCCAACAAATCACAATGGCTCAACCCCCTACTATACCTCCGCATCCTTTGGCCTTTTTAATATCTATCATGATTTGCTAATTCACCCAAACATTATTGCCTGCAATTCCTCTTTCAACTCAATAAGTTCGAGCAAATGTTATGAGGCGGAAAGACGAATTCTTGTGGATGCGCTTGGGCTAAAAAAAATTGATTGCGAATGAAATTTTGGGCTGTTGGAGGTTGTGGGAACTCTGTGGGCTGTTTAGCGGCAGGGATAGGAAGGGCGCTGCCTACAGGCAGCGGTGCGTAGCACCGTAGCAAAGCGAAGCCCTGGATAGCCCGGCGACCCGCAGCTGCAAGTGCGGGGCGGGCGCCCAATACATATTACAACATACTCGAATACAGGACATTGACTTGATATTAACATTTTTTCGTGTTGAGAATATGGCGATTTAGAATAAAGCAGTTAACTTTGTGAGTGAATATTCACATACGTAAAAAAAGATTGAATAATAATATTGTATGAATTTTATATTTGTGAAAGAAAATAGAGATATGGTAGAGATATCGGACAGGCAATTAGAGATTATAGAAGCGGCGGGTAAGATCCTTACGCAATCGGGTGTGAGTGGGCTCACGATAAAAAACTTGGCGAAGGAGATGAAGTTTTCGGAGAGTGCTATATACCGGCATTTTGCCTCGAAGGAAGATATAGTGGTTGGGATGTTGAACTATTTGGCTAGGCGGATGGATATGTATTTAAGCGAGATAACGAGAGATGATAAAATAGATTCGGGGGATAAATTTTTGCAGATATTTCAGCGTCAGTTTGAGTTTTTCAAGCAGAATCCACAGTTTGTGGTAGCGGTATTCAGCGATGGGTTGATAGAAGACAACCAGCGGGTGAATGAGGCGATATTGCGGATTATGGCCATTAAGATGAAGCACATGATGCCGGTGATAATGGAGGGGCAGCGTAGTGGTATATTCACCAATCAGATAACGGCAGATGAGATGTTACATTTTGTGATGGGTGCATTTCGGCTACAGATGTTTAAGTGGCGACTATCGTCGTTTCAGTTTGACATTGTGAGGCAGGGCAACCATATGTTAGAATCTCTTATTATATTAATTTCGCCAAAGGGATGAGTATGATATACACCATACGATATACCAACAAGTCGCGGCCACGCAGCATCGAGTATGCGGGGAAGGAGGAGACTACGGGGTATTACAAAGAGCCGCAAGCGGATGGTATATGGCTTAGTGCCGATGGAGTAATTGGCGATACGGTATATGACAAGGTTCATCATGGGGGAGAGAATAAAAGTTGTTATCTATATGGTACGGAAAACTATGCCTATTGGGAGTCGCGATTTCCGGCACTAAAATTTGAGCCGGGTATGTTTGGCGAAAACCTGACGGTGGATGGACTGAAAGAGTCGGAGATATGGATTGGAGACATCTATCGCATAGGAGATGCCAAGGTACAGGTTACGCAGCCAAGGCAGCCGTGCTACAAGATGGGCATACGATTTAACGATGATGGAATGCCCGATCAATTTAGGCGCAGCAGATATCCGGGTATATATGTAAAAGTGCTTGAAGCGGGGCATGTAAAACCGGGCGACAAGATGCAGATGCTGGAACAAGGAGCAAGCGGGCTGAGTGTAGCAGCTATCTTTGCGTTGTTATATGCTGAGCAGGCGGACGAGGAGATGATACAAAAAGCCATACAAGATTCAGTATTGCCGGAGAAGATGAAACAATATATATTGAAGAAATACATAAACAAGACAGAATAAATTGCATGAAAACTTTTCGAATCATATTAATAACACTTCTTACCGCATTTGGCTTGTTATCGGTAATACTTACTTCGGGGGTATTGCTTGATTTATTTCAGTTGCATGGAGAAGATGCCAATAATGTACAATTTATTGTCATCACCAATTTGATATGTGGGGTACTTTACATTATAGCAGCATACGGATATAATCGTAATGAGCCATGGACATACAAGTTGCTTGCCTTTATCACATTGGTTTTAGTACTTGCCTTTGTTGCGTTGCAGATACATATAGGACGTGGGGGGCTATATGAAGAAGAGACCATTCGGGCCATGATATTCAGGATGGTATTTAGTTCGATTATGACCCTATCAACCTACATTACATTAAAAAGAAAAAAGCATGAATAAAACACGATTGGCAGCCACCGCACTTATTGCCTACACCCTGTTTTCGTGTGGCAGAACAGGAGGTTCGGTTGAAGACAAGGACAAATTAGACACGATGCAAGTAGAGCAACAAGCCATGCATGATCACGACCATGAGCATGAAGAAATTGTATTGTTGGATGGAAAGAAATGGGTAGTAGATGCGCCAATGATGGTGCATATACGCAACATGGAAAAAGAGCTACAGGCATTTTCGGGGCATAGAGATAATGAATACAATGCATTGGCCACCTCGCTAAAACAACATTTGGATTTACTGACATCGAACTGCACCATGGAGGGGCAGGCCCACGATGAATTGCATAAATGGCTGCTGCCCTACATTGATTTGGTAGATGCCTTTGCCCATGCATCAAGCGTAGAAGAAAAAGGAGAACATGTAAAAGAATTGAAAGCATCATTTGAGCGATTTAACACCTATTTTGAATAATGAATACAGCACAGAAACATACACGCATAGCAGGCCTAATATTCATGGTGTTGATGGTAGTTATATTGATAGATGGATGCCGAACGAGCCGGCCACACGATTGCCAACATCATGCAATAGAAGAACAAAAGCCGGCAGGTATGGAGAAGAAGTTGAGTGCAACAGAAAACAACAAGGCGTTGGCGTTGTTGCAAAGCAACTGTTTTTCGTGTCACAATCCCGACATGCAGAGCGAAGTAAGAGTAGCACCGCCCATGTTTAAGATACGCCAACATTATTATACAGATGATGTGAAGCGAGAAGATTTTATAGGTCGCATTGTTGCCTATGTAAACAATCCATCGGAAGAATTATCCATTATGCCGGGGGCTGTGCGCAATTTTGGGGTTATGCCAAAGCTAAGTTTTAAGCAAGAGGATTTGGCGTTGATGGCTGAATACATATATGAAAACGATTTGGCATCAGATGCATGGTATGATACATGGGATGCGTATAAGAATTTGCCACAAACGGAAGAAGGAGAAATCAATTATGAAGATATAGGAAGAAACATAGCGAATGGCACCAAATCTGAATTAGGAAAGAATCTGTTGGCGGCGATACAAGAGAGGGGAGCGCCCGGGGCTGTAGAATTTTGCAATACAAGAGCATTACACTTAACAGATAGCATGGCGAATCGTTTCAACGCAACGGTAAAGAGGGTGAGTGACAATCCGCGCAATCAGCAGAATCAGGCCAATGAAGAAGAGCTTGCATACATACGCACATTGAAAGAAGCTTATGCCAAAGGCGAAAAGCCGGCACCTCTGATTACCGACAAAGGGAATAAAGTTTTGGCATATTATGGCATAGAAACAAACAAGATGTGTTTGCAGTGTCACGGTCAGCCCGACAAAGACATATTGCCGGCGACATGGACAAATTTGAAGCGATTGTATCCGCATGATAAAGCGTATGGGTATGGAGAAAATCAGATACGAGGAATTTTTGTAGTAGAAATGAAAAAATAGCAAACGATGAACCCTGTACAAGTACATTTAATGTTGACCCACGTGCCCATTGTTGGCACCTTTATAGGATTTTTGACACTTGTGGGCAGTGTGCTATTTAGAAGTCAAGGAGTTAAAGTTGCAGCATTGATTATACTTCTGATTTCGGCCATGACAACAGTTCCTGTATTATTTTCGGGCGAATTATCAGAAGATACAGTAGCGCAGATAGCGGGCATATCAGAATCTGACATTGAGGCCCATGAAGAAGCCGCCAAGCCCTATTTTATGATTCAAATGGCGCTGTTGCTTGTTGCAGCATTTACGCTAACCGCACATTGGCTAAAATGGAAAGTGGCTAGATATACCGTTTGGGCTGTTATATTTATCTCGCTGCTGAGTGTATTGCTTAGTTATTATGTAGGAAATACAGGTGGGCATATAAGGCATCCGGAAAAGAGCAGTCAAGTGCAATCAGGCGGGCATACGACACAAGAAACGGATGACGATTAATTAAAAAAATTTATATCATTATGTTAGTAAATACTCACAAACAAGCAAAAATTCTCATCATGCTAATAGCATGGAGTGGGCAATCAGTATGGTCGCAAAGCTGGAGTTTAAAACAATGTTTGGACACAGCAATAGCGCATAACAAGCCATTAGAAATATCGAGAAACGGGATAGAGATTAGCGAGCAAAAGAACAAAGAAGCGAAGGCCGGTTTCATACCTAAGATACAGGGGAATGCTGATTACAAATATTATATTGATTTGCCCTATCAGCTCATGCCGTTATCAGTATTTGGCGGGCCTGATGGGCAATTTAAAGAAGTACAGTTTGGGGTACAGCACAACCTAAATTTCAATGGGCAGATAGCGATGCCGATCTTCAATCCGCAACTGATTGGTGGCATAGAGGGAAGTAGAGTAGGGATAGATCTCAGCAAGCTGCAATATCAAAAATCAGAGGAGCAACTTTTGTTCGACATGCATCAATTGTATTACAATGCACAAGCATTGGAATATCAGGTTGGGTATATAGACAGCAGCATAGCAAACATGAAGAAGTTATTGACAATTGTGAGTAGTTTGCAAGCGCAGCAGATGGCTAAGAGAAGCGATGTAGGGAAGATTGAATTACAAATATCGCAACTAAACACCCAGAAGGAAATCGTATCAAACAGATATGAGCAAGTAATATCGGCTATGCTATTTACGATGGGCATAGAGATGAGTCGGGAGATAAAAGTAGAAAAGTTAGGTAGCGTATTTGAGTCGGGTGATTATTCGAGGCATGAAACAACCGAAATACAAATAGCCAAGATACTGGAGAAGCGATTGCAAACAGAACTAAAGGCATTGAAGCTATCATATTTGCCATCGCTATCCATGTATGCCACGTATGGAGCAATGGGATTGGGATATGATAAAGCGCCGAATGAGTTCATCAACTTTTACCCAATGGGATTTGCCGGTGTTCAGTTTAGCTATCCCTTATTTGATGGCACGATAACGCTACGAAAGATCAAGCAAAAGAAAACAGAAATAAAGAACAGTAAGCTACAAACTGAGCTATCAATAGAACAGAATGAAATGCTAACCGGAAATGCAATAAGGCAGCGCAAGCAAGCATATCAAACGGTGGAGAATGCGAAGAAGCAAATACAATTAGCGACCACCCTATACGATCAGGTTTTATTACAACACAGACAAGGGCTGGCATCACTCAATGATGTATTGATGTCCGACAATAGTTTACGAGAAGCCGAACAAACGTATGTAAATGCAGTAATAGAATACTTAAAATCAGACATAGAACTCAAGAGATTAACAGGAAATAAATTGTACAATCAAAACAAGTAAACATGAAAACCAAAAGAAGAATAAATAGAAAAATTTTATGGCTTATTATTCCGGTCGTAATGATAATAGGGATTGTATTGCGATTGAAGATGAACAAAGAAAAAACGGTATCGAGAGTTTATCAATACGACAAGGCGCAGGAGATGATAGTGCCGGTAGATACCGTAAGGATGCGAGATGTGCTGCATGCGCATGATTACAGTGGCACATTTGAGCCCGATAGAGAAAGTAAGATTAGCGCAGAGGTACAGGGAAAAGTAACAGCCGTATATGCAGAATTCGGCGACCGTGTAGAGAAGGGCAAGCCGTTGGTTCAGCTCGACAACACACTGCTCAAACTTCAGTTAGAGAGTGTAGAATTACAGATTGCATCATTAGAAGCCGATGTAAAGCGATACAAAATATTAGCGGCAGCAGACGCTATACAAGGCGTTCAATTAGAGAAGGCGGAGTTGGGGTTAGCCACTGCCATTGTACAGCGCAACACATTACGCGAACAAATAGCTAAGACCACGATTACGGCACCATTTTCGGGTATTGTAACACAAAAGCTAACAGAAGTTGGTGCATATGCAGCGCCTGGCGTACCGGTGATGCAGATTACGGATATAAGTCATTTGCGATTTACCATATGGGTACCAGAGAAAAAGATAACACAGTTCCACGTAGGCGATTTGCATCAAATAACAGCTGATGTATATCCGGATTGGAAGTTAGAGGGCAAAGTAAGCATGACAGGCAGCAAATCGAATCAGGGCAATAGTTTTCCGGTGCAGTTTAGAGTAGCCAACACTAAAGAGATGGAAATAAAAGCAGGCATGTTTGGGACTGTGCATACGGGAATATCGTCAACAGAAAAGAAGATCAGCATACCGGCATCAAGCATATCGGGTAGTGGTTCGAGTACTCAGGTGTATGTTATAGAAAACGGGAAGGCCGTATTGCGAATGGTTCGAATAGAGCAGCGAATCAAAAACCAGGTTATCATATCATCAGGATTATCGTCGGGTGACATCATCATAACAGGAGGATATATGAATCTGTATGAAGGCGCATCCGTTAGACCTGCCGAAAGAAATTAAGAATAAACGAAGATGCACTCAAAAAAAGGAATATGAACATAACCGAAATATCTATCAGGCGACCCTCACTCATCATTGTATTATTCAGTATCTTTATCCTATTGGGGTATATAGGGTACAAGAATCTGAGTTATGAACTCATGCCCGACTTTAATCAGCCGGTGGTAGTAATAAAAACGGGATATCCTGGGGCTGACCCTCAGGAAGTAGAGACATCAGTATCGAGAAAGATAGAAGATGCGTTGGCGAATTTGGAGGGAGTAGATTATATCGTAACCAAATCGCTGCCGAATGCGTCGGTAGTCATAGCCAATTTGAAATATGGTACCGACTTAGACAAGACGATGCAGGATGCGCAGCGTTACATTGACAACATACGCAAAGATTTGCCGGCAGACATTCAGAATCCAGTAATGAGCAAAGTATCGCCCAACGATTTGCCCATCATGTCGGTGAGCGCCACCGGCAACATGCCGGCCAAAGAATTTTACCAGCGCATGAAAGACGATTTTTTGCCACAGATACAACAAATCAAAGGTGTGGCAGAGATTACCATGTTGGGAGGGAATGAACGCGAAATACAGGTAAAAGCAGACCCTGACAAGCTACGACATTACAAAGTATCCATGCTTCAACTGACCGAATCCATTAAGCGTTCGGGCATGGATATACCATCAGGCAAGGTGCAAACCTCAGACGAGCGTAATTCGGTTCGATTAACAGGAAAATACACCTCGGTATATGATATCGAGCATGTACAAATAGGCATGCCTGTGCCGGGCAGCCCGATATATGTAAAAGATGTAGCAACAGTAACCGACACCATCCGAGAGGTTGGGTCGTACAGCAGATACAACGGCAAAGATGGGATTGGATTGCTGATAAAAAAGCAAGGTGATGCGAATGCCGTAGATGTATCAAAAGAAGTAAGAAAAACCCTCAGCAAGATAGAAAATCAGCATGCAGAACAGGAAGTAAAATTCATCATAGCAGATGACAGTACGGACAACACGATAGCGGCCGTAAATTCGGTTGTATTTGATTTGATTTTAGCTGTCATATTAGTATCCATTGTGATGCTATTGTTTCTTCGCAGCTTCAGAAACTCACTCATTGTATTGGTTGCTATACCCACATCACTGGTTACCGCATTTGCCGTAATGTGGTTACTTGGATACACCCTCAACCTGATGACGCTATTGGCCATGTCGTTAATCATAGGAATACTTGTTGACGATGCTACAGTAGTATTGGAGAATATACAGCGGCATTTAGACATGGGAAAAGAGAAGAAAAAAGCAGCCATGGATGGCAGGATGGAGATTGGATTTTCGGCCTTATCCATTACATTGGTTGACGTAGTCGTATTTTTCCCGATTCTATTTCTTGAAGTATTTGTAGCCGATATGCTCAGGCAATTTTCGGTGGTTGTGATTACATCCACGCTTACTAGCTTATTAGTAGGATTTACGCTTACCCCTTGGATGGCTTCACGAATTGGGAAGAAGGAAGATTTGCAGCCCACAAATTTTTTCAATCGATTTTTATTGTGGTTTGAGCATCAGCTTAACCGTTTTACAGAAGCATACGGAAGGCAACTGCAATGGGTTTTGAATCATAAACTCATATTTGGGGGCATAGTAATTTTTCTGTTTGCACTTACCGGCATCATGATGAAGCAGGGAATTATTGGTAAAGAATTGATTTCGACCGGAGATCAGGGAAAATTTCGCATGAGCATGGAATTTGACAAAACCACTCCCCTATCGAAAAACAATCAGATTTCAAATGAAATTGAGCAATACATACTGTCGTCGCCCTATGTGGAGTCCGTTTTCAGTAATGTAGGCGGGCCGGGCACAGGGATAGGCAGTTTGGGTGTAGGGTTGTCATACAAAACGGAATTTACCATACAGCTCAAGTCGTCGGAAAAGAAAAAATATATATCAACAGAAGCCTACATGCAAGAATTGCGCAGCGACCTATCGGAGAAATATCCGGGTATCAACTATTCCATTGCCACATTAGGATTAATACCCCGATCAGCGCCGATTGAGATTACATTAAGCGGTGCAGATTTGAATTTGGTAATGCGCACAGCACATCATTTAAAAGAGGTGATAAGTGAAATACCCGGGGCTGATAATGTGAGATTATCAGTTGAAGAAGGGAGTCCGGAGTATCAGGTTATACCCGATTATGACAAGATGCAGCGGCTGGGGCTAAATGCATCATTAACGGGGATAAATTTGCGAACAGCATATGCAGGCAACGACGAGGCGAGTATCACAGAGGGTGGTACTGAATATCCAATCAGGATATGGTTGGATGAATTTAGCCGCGCCCACTATGAAGATGTTCAGCATCTTGTTATCGTCAATCCGATGGGTATAGCTATAGAAGTTGGGCAATTTGCCGAAGTAGTGCAGGCCAGTTCACCATCATTGCTAGAACGCAAAGACAGGCAATCATCGGTAACACTAACAGCCGAGGCATTAGGGCGACCATCAGGCACGGTAGCCGACGATGTAAAAAGCTATATGACACAGCATCCGTTGCCTGAAGAAATCACGATGGCATGGGGCAGTGACATTAAGCGACAGAATGATAGTTTTGGCGCATTAGGTTCGGTATTGCTTATATCCTTTATTCTAATTTATCTCATCATGGTAGCGCTATATGATAGTTTCATATATCCGTTTGTAGTTTTATTCTCCATACCGGTAGCCGTTATTGGCGCATTTTTGGCCTTAAATCTTTCATTAAGCAACATCAGTTTATTTGCCTTACTTGGCATGATTATGTTGATGGGATTGGTAGCCAAAAATGCCATTTTAATAGTTGACTTCACTAATCAACTCAAGGCAGGCGGCATGCATTACCGAGAAGCATTGATAAAAGCCGGTAAGGGTAGGATGCGCCCCATACTGATGACGACATTAGCCATGGCCTTTGGGATGTTGCCTATCGCCATGGCAAAAGGAACAGCGAGCGAATGGAAAAACGGATTGGCATGGGTAATCATTGGCGGACTGATATCATCGCTGATACTAACGGTATATCTTGTACCCGTAGTGTATTCGATTGTAGATGGCATCAAAGAAAGAAGAAAAGGCAAATCATAAAGGGAGTAATTTGAGTTAGAAAGTATCCAAATAGATTGAATTATTATATTTGGTACACAAATTACCGCTTCATGAAAACAAAAAACATTCTTACCGGCATACTAATTATAACCGGCACGCTATATTCATTTGCACAGCATGTTGAATTTAAGGAAGAGAATTTTCCATTCAACAAACAATTGCTTAAGAAAGCCGTTGCGAATTACGACAGGGCAAATAAATATTATGATCAAGGACCATCGTATTACGAAAAGGCGTTAGACCTGTATCTGAAAGCACACGACTTTAATCCCAACCATGCCCGACTTAATTATCAGATTGGCAATATCTATTTCACAATGAACAACAAGATGCAGTCAACAACCTACTTAGAGAAAGCGATTGAACTAGACCCTACATATAAAGAAACCACGCTTTTTCAGTTAGCCGAAGCCCTACATCAAGCCGGGATGTTTCATAAGGCCATTACAAAATATAGAGAAGTAATCATCTTGGCGCAACAAGGATTAGAAAAAGCGAAAAAGAAAAACAAGCAAGAATTGAGGGATGATATATCGTTGTGCGAACTACGGATTGCGCAATGTGAGAACGGTATTAATCTAACACGCGACACGATGGTGGTTGTGTTTGAAAACTTAGGAAAGAAAATAAATTCCAAATACCCTGATTACACCGCTGTAGTAAATGCCGACGAAACACTTTTGGTATTCACATCACGCAGGTCGGGCAATACCGGTGGCAAAACGCCAACGGGCGATGTATATCAATACGAAGACATTTATTTTTCGCAAAAGGCCAAAAATGGGGAATGGTCGGCAGCAAAGAAGATCAAAGGGAAAATCAACACTTCCGATCACGAAGCGCCGGTATGGCTTTCGGCAGATGGCAAGAAACTTTTTATCTATCGCTACAAGGGGAAGGGTGATATATACGAGTCGAACTATGACGGAAAAGAATGGAGCGCTCCCAAGAAACTAAGCGCCGTAAGCACCAAATACAGGGAGACACACGCCTCGATGACGGCAGATGGAAAGACCATTTATTTCACCAGCAATCATGAGAAGCTCACCACAAATGGCAGCATGGATATATTCAAAACCGAGTACAATTCATCAACCAAAAAATGGTCTCAACCCAGTAATATAGGGTCCACCATTAATACACCCTATGACGAAGATTGCGTATTCATAAGTGCAGACGGAAAAACACTTTACTTCAGCTCACAAGGGCATAATTCGATGGGGGGATTCGATTTTTTCAAATCCAAATGGGAGAATGGAGCATGGAGCACACCGATTAATTTTGGATACCCGATTAACACGCCATCCAATGATGTATTCATTTTCTTCACAGCAGACGAAAAAACTGCATACTTTGATTCAGACCGGAAGGGAGGAGAGGGTGAAAAAGATATTTACAAACTCACATTACTGGATGATGTAAAAATTCCGTTAACTATTAGCGTATATGACGCAACAACCAAACAGCCGATATCTGCAAATACAGAAATTTTACAAAGTGGTATTGATGCAATGATTCAGGTAGAAGAATCAGCTACTGGGGTTTTTAAAGGAGAAGTACCATTTTCAAAAAATTTCAAGCTAGATGTCACAGCCACCGGATACAAAAGTCATCAGCAATCATTTCATTCTCGTTTTGAGAATCCGCTTAAAGCATCCATTGAGTTGGACATTTATCTGGAACCTGCTCCTGTCATAGCCGACGCAAGTGAAACCAAGACAGCAGATTCGTTTACGCCATCCAATATCTATTTTGATTATCATGTGTACGACCTGCGAGAAGAGTCCATTCGTGTATTAGAACAAGTAAGAGATTACCTCAAGCGTAATCCTGATTATAAAGTATATTTGGAAGGACATACCGACCATATCAGCTCAGACGGATTTAACATAACATTATCAAAAAATCGTGTAAACGCTGCCGCTAATTGGCTCATACGAAATGGAATAAATGCCGGTAGGATTCAGAAAAAATGGTATGGAAAATCCAAACCGGCAGTAGAAAACACGAATGTTGATGGAACAGACAATCCCAACAACCGGCAAAAAAATAGACGTGTAGAAATTAGAATTGAGAAATAACACACCGTTATTTTTCATTCTCCTACACTAAAAATCACTATCTTTAAATAAATTTTAAAACATGAATCGCATTTACCTTCTGCTTTGTATTATCTCGCTAACATTTCTTTCTGGATTATCGCAGCGCATTCTTACCGGTTCAGAAGCCGATAAATATTTCAGCAATGCATCGCTTATACGTCTAAAATCAGACAATCCCATACCGCAACATATTATATTCAACACTCCGGTAGATGCCATTCATACACCCACAATATTGAAGAAACTAACAAAAGACAAAGATGCATCCGACTGGAAGATGATGAAACAACAAACCGATATGCTTGGGATGCATCACATCACATTTCAGCAATATTTTCATCATATACCTGTTGAATTTGCTATGTATCACATACATATAGGTTCCGATGGGAAGATAGTATCCATGAATGGAGAAGCATACGCCACAGATATAACAAATACCAATCCGACCATAAGCAAGGATTTTGCGATTCAGCGTGCCTTAATGTATGTAGGTGCACAGCAATACAAATGGGAGATTGAAACAGAAGAAAATTTATTACGTCAGGAAACCATGAATCCGCAGGCCACCTACTATCCTGCGCCACAGTTGGTGATTGTAGCAAAAGATGCAAATTATGAAAATCAACCGAGATTTCGACTGGCATGGAAAATGGATATATATGCACATCAACCAATGCAAAGGCAATGGTTATATATAGACGCAGAAAATGGAGAAGTGCTGGTTTCATTGAACCGCATACATACGGCAGATGTGCCGGGCACAGCACAAACCGTTTACAGTGGAGCCAGAAACATTGTGGCCGATTTTACAGGCAGCATATACCGACTCAGAGAAACAGGCCGAGGAAATGGGATAGAAACCTATAATATGAACCAAGGCACCAATTATGGAAGCGCTGTTGACTTTACAGACAGCGACAATAATTGGAATAATGTAAATGCACAGCTTGACCAATATGCAGGAGATGCACATTGGGGTGCAGAAATGTCATACGATTATTTTTTTCTCACATTCAGCAGAAACAGTATAGATAATAATGGGTTTAAGCTTCGAAGCTATGTACATTACGATGTAAATTATAATAATGCCTATTGGGATGGGCAGCGCATGACATACGGAGATGGGAACGGTACAACATTTTACCCACTCACATCCATTGATATCACAGGACATGAAATCACACATGGATTAACCGAATATACTGCCGGGCTAATATATCAGAATGAATCAGGGGCATTAAACGAATCATTCAGTGATATATTTGGAGTATGTGTTGATTATTTTGCCAGAGGAGGCAATCTGAATCAAAACCCTATTTGGAGAATAGGAGAAGAAGCCACGCCGAGCGGAAATGGAATTCGGAGCATGAACAATCCCAATCTCTTCAGCGATCCCGATACTTATACAGGCACGCACTGGTACACCGGCACAGCAGATAATGGAGGTGTGCATACCAACTCAGGCGTACAAAATTATTGGTTTTATTTATTGGTGATGGGAGGATCAGGCACCAATGACTTAAGCAATTCATTCAATGTTACCGGTCAAGGATTTGGTATAGCATCAGCTGTGGCTTACCGTAATCTCAGTGTATATCTGACACCCAACAGCAATTATGCCGATGCAAGATACTACGCCATACAATCAGCGATTGATCTGTACGGGCCATGCACGCCACAAGTAGAAGCCGTTACAAATGCATGGTATGCCGTAGGAGTTGGCATGCCTTATTCGCCTACCGTTGCAGCCGGATTTTCAACCCCTTCCACGCTGTTTTGTGCAGCGCCAGTCAGCGTTCAGTTTTATAATCAAAGTACCAATGCGGGCTCATTTCTTTGGAACTTTGGAGATGGAAATACCAGTACATCCATCAATCCCAACCATATATACATGAATCCCGGCGCATATAATGTTAAGCTAGTAGCCAACGGTGGCGCATGCGGGCTCGACAGCATTATACAAACCCAATATATCATCATACACGACAGCATCCCCTGTGCTATCACATTAAATCCTACAGGCGCCAGCCAAACACAAACCAGTTGTTCAGGCACATTATATGATTCGGGTGGACTAAACGGCAATTATCAAGACAATTCCAATGCCGTGATTACCATTGCCCCCAATGGTGCATCATATATTACGCTGCAATTTACCCAATTTGGATTCGAACAAGATTATGATTACCTCTATATTTACGACGGACCAGATATAACCAGTCCTTTAATCGGTCAATATTCCGGCACGTCATTACCCAACGGCGGTACTATCGTTTCTTCAGGTGGCAGCATCACCCTACGTCAATATTCAGATGTAAGCGTAACTGACCAAGGATTCATATGTCACTGGCAATGCACACTTCCTACTACACCACCCTCACCCGATTTTAATGCAACTGCCTTAACATCCTGCAATGGATTTGTTCAGTTTATTGACCTAACCACACAAGGTGCCAATACATGGCTTTGGGACTTTGGCGATGGCAACCAAGCCAATATTCAAAACCCATCACATACATACCTAAATGATGGGGTGTATGATGTAACATTGACCGTAACCAATAACATTGGCTCAAACACCATCATAAAACCCGCTTACATTACCATTGACCGACCTGATGCGCCCATTGTATTCAATCAGGGTGCATGCGACAGTTCCAGTTTCACACTCAATGCATCCGCAACAGGGCTAATCAACTGGTACTACCAATTAAGTGACAATAACCCGTTTCATTCAGGCAGTAGCTTTACTACTCCTTTGCTAAACAACAGCACTACCTATTATGTAGAGCAGGTTGTAAGTGCCCCTCTGCAATATGTCGGCCCTGTCAATTCATCATTTGGCTCAGGAGGCATGCACAATAACACATCAACACAATATCTCACTTTTACTGTGAACAAACCACTTACATTACTATCAGTATGGGTTAATTCAGGCAGTGCCGGAAACCGTACTGTTACATTATGGGATAACGCCGGAAACATTATTGACACAAGGTATGTCTATATCCCTTCGGGACAAAGCCGAATATCGCTTAACTTTGATTTACTACCAGGTACCAACTACAGATTGGGAGGTTCTGAAATGAACTTATACCGAAACAACACCGGCCCCACCTATCCATATGCTATTGCAGGCCTAATCAGCATCACAGGATCATCAGCCGGCAGCCAGTACTATTATTATTTTTATGACTGGGAAATACAAGAAGAAGATTGCGTATCACCAAGAGTACCCATTGAAGCCATCATCGGCAACATTATTGCCGGATTCACAACCAATATCAATGGCTTGCAAGTTGACTTCTACTCAACAGCTACGAATGCAACCTCATGGATATGGGACGGACCATCATTTTCATCAACAGTACAAAATCCAACCCACACTTTTCCTACCTGGGGCACATACAATATTAGGCACATTGCAAACGGTATCGGCTGTACAGATACCATCTACTCAGATATCATATTGTTTGAATCAGGCATTGATGGTAATGCAACCGCCACTACATCTGTTTCGATTTACCCGAATCCATCAACCGACAAAGTGTATGTAAACATTTCACTATCTCAGCAAAACAATCTTGATTTTGAGATTACTGATGCATTAGGACGAGTTGTTCGACGTTGGCATATAGAGAAATCCGTGACTGACTGGATGCAGATACCAATAGATATACAATCATTTGCATCGGGAATGTATTGGCTGAATATATATCAGCTAAAACAAAAATTAGGGGTTTGGAAGATTGTTAAGCAATAATAAAAAAGGAAGTCAGGTTATAGTGAATGATGCATAGAATAATCATTGTATGTTTTGTAATTTCGCTATCCGTTTCAGGCCGGATGTGTTGTGCGCAATCTACGTCAGACACGCTGTACCGAAGGAGCTCTATTCGAGATTCGGTAAATAAGGTTATCCATAGATTTGAAAAACAAGTAAGGCAATTTGAAAAACAGGACTCACTAACCCCTCCACAAGCCGGTGGCTATTTATTTGTTGGCAGTTCATCCATACGAGGGTGGAAAACACTCAAAACTGATTTCAAAGAACACCCTGTATTAGGAAGAGGATTTGGAGGTTCCACATTTGTGGAGTTATTGCACTATGCAAAACGATTGGTATTAGCATATGCCCCTAGTCGTATATTTGTGTATTGTGGCGAAAACGACATGACACTACCCTACACCTTACCCGGCGATGTATGGTACTCATTTGCACAATTCGACACACTGATACAAACACATTTGCCACAAACAAAAATATACTATTTATCTATCAAACCCTGCCCCAAAAGCTGGAATTATTGGCCTAAAATTCAGACGGCCAATCAACTTATAAAAAAATATATTCAACAACGCGAAACAGAGCGACTAACATATATTGACTTAACCCAAACTCTGCTTAAATCATCGGGGATAGTTGATTCAGTACAATTTTTAAGTGATGGGATACATATTCGAAGTACGGTTTACAGCAAATGGGCCGAGATTATACATCCATATATGAAATAAGCAATCAACCCACAATATCCGGTTGAAAAGTTTTCAAATCACCGTCCTCAATTTGTGTTATAATGTACAATCTTTGAAGAATGCAAATCGTCGCTTACACAAATAAATGCATATTGCTAGTCATAGTCGTCACTATATTAACGACTACGCAGGTTTTTGCATGGCATGATGTAGATTCGGTGATTTACCGGCGACTAAAAAAAGTAGAAAAGAAAATCCCGCTAGAACCTACGGTTGATGCACTTCAATCCATTCGAGAACGCATGTATCAAAACAGAACCGAATCGCAGGTATTATTAACCCTTTCGGCCTTTCATACACAAAGGATTGAAGAGGAATTACGTAAAAAAAACATGCCCGAAGAGTTATCGCATTTGCCGCTTTCATTATCTGCATACTCACCAACGGAAAATAGCAAAATAGGCGGAGCAGGATACTGGAATCTGCAATATATTACAGCCATTAGATATGGACTAAAAATAACGTACTGGATAGATGAAAGAATGGATTTGCAAAAATCAACAAATGCAGCCATCGAATATCTAGAGTCATTACACCAACTATATGGCGATTGGGGATTAGCTTTGCTTTCATTTATCTCAAGCCCTTCCGAGGTCAATGCAGCCATAAGTCGCAATCATGGAAATACAAATTTTGGTATTTTACTTGAATCAATGCATCCGGTAATACAAAAAATGTATGGCGCATACGTGTCTGCAATTTATCTAACAAATTATTATTCCGAATATGAACTTACCCCTAAGAAACTCCCCCCCACACCAGTATTACAACCCGTAGAATGTAATCAGTTTTTGAAATTTGAAAATTTAGCCACATACTTACAAATTTCAACACAGGATTTGCAACATTGGAATTCCATATTTATTCGAGGCATCGTACCACAATCGCCTACATATCAAATCAAAATACCTGTTGAACTTATTGAAAAATACAAGGGATACAAAGAGCCGGCAGATTCTAATATAATTCAGAAACAGAGTGTGCCCGTCCATATAGAAAAAAACATATCAAATCAGGAAACAAAGACAGAGCATACTGCAACAAAAACTGAAAAAAAAGTTACATACCGTGTTGAGAAAGGAGATAATCTTGGGCAAATTGCACAAAAATACCGTGTCAGTATTGAGCAGTTGAAACGGTTAAATAATCTAAAATCAGATGTAATTTATGTAGGTCAGACGCTTATTATTCACGAAGGCGTAACCGATAAATCACAAACAGAGAAAAACGAGAAAGAAACAGAATCCACGATAAAAGAAACCGAGAACAAACCCAATACTGCAACCAAAACAGAATGGATATATTACACAGTAAAGTCGGGTGATTCGGTATGGCGCATAGCCAACAAACACGGGATATCAGAGTCGGATATCATTCAAAATAATAACATAAAAAACAATCTGATTTATCCGGGACAACGGCTCAAGATCAAAAGAAAATAACTGATGAAAAAGATTACGCCATTTCGCATATTGGGATTCATGATGCTTGTATTCATTTCGCTTTCTGTTATCATGATTTTATTTACCTATCTATTTCCGAAAGGCATTCAATTTTCACCATCATTTTCTCTTAGGTTTCCATCTGTTTCTGACATGTTTAACAACAAAGGGATTAATTATGCGAACATAGATGACGTATTGAATCGAAAAAAGGACAGCACATTGCTTAGAGAGTTACATTCGTTAGATGACAGCTTACGAGCATTTCGCGAAATCAGCTTATCCAATCCTAGCCGCATACATTATCCAAAATCAAACAAGCGTATTCTGCATAATTTCTTTGATGCACTAGAGAATGTAGAAGAAAGGCAAGGCACGTTACGCATCATGCATTATGGCGATTCACAGATTGAGATGGATCGCATTACCGGATATGTAAGGGAGCAGCTTCAGATACGTTTTGGAGGAAGTGGGCCGGGGCTGCATCCACCCGTTCAAGTGATTCCATCCACATCCATCAGGCAATCGTCGGGAGGTTCGTGGCGGCGATATGCATGCTGGGGAATGGATACTGATTTGCGTGCTAATCATAAAAGATACGGATTGATGCTCAATATGTCAGAATATACCGATCATGCCAACATTACATTTACACTCAGCCATCAATCATACGAACGAGCCAAGATGATTAATCGAGTGAAGGTTCTCATTGGAAATCTTGAATCGGTTGCTACAGTTTCGCTTTCTGCACATGGCAAAACATACGGCACACAGCAAGCAACACCCGGCAAAGCACTTCATATATTAGAATGGGAGTTAGACACCTTTCCCAAAACCATCACTCTACAGTTCTCTGGCGGAGGTTCGCCGGAAGTATATGGCATAGCATTAGATGGGAAATCAGGTGTTTCGGTTGATAATTTACCTATGCGTGGATGCTCAGGCACCATCTTTACCCGTGCCGATTCGGCATTGCTAAAAGAAAGTTTTGAAGCATTAAATGTAAAACTACTTATACTTCAATTTGGCGGTAACATGATGCCATCCATCAAAGGTGAAAAGAATGCAGCAGATTACGGTCGGAAATTCTATGATCAAATCATGTATTTGAGAAGTTTAAAGAAAGATTTATCAATACTGGTTATTGGATTAGCTGATATGTCGAAACGCATTGACGGGCAAATGCAATCCTATCCATACATAGAAGATGTGCGTAACAACTTAAAGAAGGCAACATTTGATGCGAAGGGTGCTTACTGGGATATGCTGGATGTTATGGGAGGCATAAACTCCATGCCTGCTTGGGTAGAGCAAGGTCTAGCCGGGAAAGATTATATTCATTTTACTAACAAAGGTGCACAAAAAATTGCCGAACTGTTTTTTGAGGCATTGATGAATGACTATAATGAATACAGAATTGAAAAACGAATCGAAGCAATTCATGATTTAAAACAACAGCCGTAAAATTAATGAAGTTTATTCAACATATTTTACTATCGCTACTAATGTGCATGCAAGCATCATTCACACTTTCGTATGGTCAATATCCATATATGTACAATACCTATCCTTTCATTCAATATGAAAAAAACCATTTGATTTCTCCGAACAACAATCACAGATTTCTTCCATTTTTCAAAAAACTCGACCAACTGATTTTCTCCGGTAAAGGGAATATCCATATTCTGCATATTGGAGGATCGCATGTACAAGCCGATATTTTTTCAGGTCGCATTCGTGAGCGTTTCAGTACATTTTTCCCGGGCAACAAAGGCAGTCGGGGATTAGTTTTCCCATACCGCATTGCCAATACCAACAATCCATACAACTATGTAGCCGGCTACACCGGCAAATGGGAATCATGTAAAAACACACAGCACGGCACATTCTGCGAATTAGGCATAACAGGAATCTCAGCAACCACAAAAGACACAACAGCCAGTATAAGTTTATCGCTGAAAACCGACTATTACCAATCCTACGACTTCAATCGCATTCGAGTATTTCACAAAAACGATTCAAATCAATTTTCGATATATCCGGTTGATGTTGATACTAATTTTTACCGAATAGTAAATAATATGCCTAATGGATACACTGATATCCTTTTCACCGGATATTATCATAGCATCACATTAGGATTCAAACAAACCGATTCGCTACAATGGGGATTTACGTTATATGGACTACAACTCGAAAACAACGACCCCGGAATAACCTATCATGCTGCCGGAGTAAATGGAGCTGGCACATATTCATTTATTCGCTGTGTTTTACTTACATCACAATTACGAATTCTCAAACCCGACCTTGTAATTTTTGGATTAGGCATCAACGATGCGGCCTCGAAAGATTTTGACGGTAGTGTATTTGAAAGAAACTACAGGAAGCTGATTGACTCAGTTTTAATAGCCAATCCGGATGCCGCCATCATTTTAATTACTAATAATGACAGCTTCAGAAAATACAAAAAAAAGTATTATGTAAACAAAAATGGGGAATCCGTACAACGTATCATGTTACAAATAGCCAAGGAAAAAAATATTAGCGTTTGGGATTTTTTCTCCATCATGGGAGGATTGGGCAGTATGGAAACATGGATGAACAACGGACTAGGGAAAAAAGACAGGGTACACTTTTCTACGCCCGGTTATAAACTCATGGGCGACTTATTGTTTGAAGCCATCCTGAAAGAATACGAGATATACTTAATGCATACTTATAACAAACAGAAATAATCCTTCATTTATGTATCTGTCGCAACTGGCTGATATCTTACGACTCAATCCAACACAACCCGATACATGGCTCAATGTATCATTTATTGTTTTACACATTGTTCTGGTGTTGTTTTACACATTCGCAGAAAAACGAAACTGGGCTTCTTCCATTTTCTATACGATATCAGCTGCAGGAACACTATTTGAATCACTCGGACTTATATTTCCTGCTATCATTATTGGCATGCTATTGCACCATTACAAACAAGCATACATTTCCCAACACCTTACATCGCTGCAACGCTATCTCATTAATGCTCTCACAGGATTGACTATTGTCATCATTCACCAACTACTCCCGTTTATTTTTCAGGGATTAGGCGATATCTTCTCATTCAATCCCGCATCTCCACTCATATTTACAAAATTTTTCTTTTGGGCATTCTTTGCCATTGTGCTCACCCTATACAGCAGCATTTATCAAAAAATTGGTATTCGAAATGCCTTTCTGGGTATTGTCAGTTTGTTTTTTTACTACAAAACAAGCGGACTGTTTTTTCTGCTACTCATATTTAGCACCATTACTGATTACTGGATAGGAAGAGGCCTTGGCAAAACCGAAAAACAGGTAAAGCGAAACATATTGGTAGCCACCAGTATCTTTCTCAATTTGGGCACACTCATCTATTTCAAATATGCATATTTTTTCACGGATGCCTATAATCAAATATTTCAAACCGACTTTCATGTTATAAACTGGCTGGCACATTGGAGTAACGGATATGCAGGCACGCACTTTGACATAGATGAAATTTTGCTCCCTGTTGGTGTTTCGTTTTTTACATTTCAAACCATAAGTTATTCGGTTGATGTATATAGACGATTGATTAAACCTGTAGAAAAAATCAGTGATTTCGCATTTTATGTATCATACTTTCCTCAACTTGTTGCCGGCCCCATCGTTCGAGCCAACGAATTTGTTCCCCAAATTTACAAGCCATACAAACTTACACATTACGAATTTGGGATGGCCTTGTTTTGGATACTCAACGGATTAATAAAAAAAATGATTATCGGCGACTATATGGCTGTAAATTTCATTGACAGGGTTTTTGATTATCCCGAGAACTATACCGGATTTGGAGTATTAATGGCCCTTTTCACTTATTCATTACAGGTGTATGCCGATTTTTCAGGATATACAGATATAGCCATTGGCGTATCGTTATGGATGGGTTTCCGGCTGCCAACCAATTTCAACTCTCCGTACAAAGCACGCAGCGTAGCTGAATTTTGGAAAAGATGGCATATGTCGCTCAGTACATGGCTAAAAGATTATCTGTACATTCCTTTAGGTGGGAATCGCAAAAGCACATTCGGTACATACTTTTGGGCCTTGGTGATTATGTTGTTTGTAATACTGATTTCGGGAAGTTACTGGCTCGCATCTCTCATTATTTTTTCATCACTCACCTTACTTTCATTATTGTTATCTCTAGTGTACAAGCCGATGAAAAATGCTATTATTACAAATATTAATCTGATGATTACAATGGTGATAGGAGGGCTATGGCATGGAGCCAGCTGGAATTTTGTAATATGGGGCGCACTAAACGGTATTGCATTGGTTATATACAAAGAATGGAAGAAAATATCTCCCTATGAGAAAAACTATCACTGGCTGAGTACCGGCTGGAAAGTATTCTTCACTTTCACATTTATTTCCTTTACACGATTATTCTTTAGAGCCGGAGATATCAAAAACACAGGAAATGGGATGGAACTGGTGGATAGAATGATGCAACAATTGCTTCACAACTGGAGTGCAGATGCCGCCATTAAGATTTTAGCAAATCACTGGGGGGTATTTGTAATCTTTCTGATTGGAATGATTATCCACTGGCTGCCTGTAAGCATAAAACAAGTATATAGAAATTACTTTATCCGCTCCCATCCAGCTTTTAAAGTGCTCTGCGTAACGGCAACCGTTTTCCTCATTTATCAGTTTATCACATCCGACTTGCAGGCATTTATCTATTTTCAGTTTTAATATATAACAATCCTTTTTTTATTAAACCTATCTTTTTTAAGATTAATTGTCATGGATGTTTGGTAATTAAAAAGTTTGTATTAAATTTATTTTAAATTTCCCGTTTGAAAATGAAATACATGGCTGGATTATTTTGTGTACTATGCTTGACATATACTCAAAAACTTAATAGTCAGCATACGCTTACCATCACTGAAATTCATTACAACTCCGACTCAACAAGAAATACAGGAGATTGGTTTGAGCTTTACAATTATGGCTCGGCTGATATTGACATATCTCTTTTCAGAATTAGAGACAGCAGCGCTACGGGGCTTTATTTAGTTCCATCGGGTACTATACTTGGTGCTCAACAATATCTTGTATTTTGTTCAGATCTATCACGCTTCGATGCGCATTACTCTATCTCAAACCGTATGGGCAATTTAGGATATGGATTAAATAACAAATCAGATGGGATACGAATATTTGATGCAAGCAACAATTTAATACTTGAAGTTTTTTATACCGACAGTTTGCCCTGGCCTCCCGGAGCAGATGGTTACGGTCGCACATTAGAAATCATCAACACATCGCTTGATCCCTCTTTGCCAGAAAACTGGCGAACAGGTTGCGTCTTAGGCTCACCGGGTACTGCATTCACGCCTTGCACTTCGGAAACGCTTGTTGTTAGCGAAATCAACTACAAGTCGTCGCCTTTGCATGATGCCGGCGATTGGTTTGAGATACGAAATATTGGCTCCACATCAGTGGATATAGGCAATTTCAGAGTTAGAGATAATAAAAATGAAAACATGTATCAAATACCCTCCAATACTATTTTGGCACCACAGGCGTCACTGGTTGTATTTGATAACCCCACCAAATTCAACAATCAGTTTCCGTGGGTAACCAATAAAACAGGTCCATTCTTTTTTAACCTGTCGGGCGGTGGTGATTGTATTCGATTATATAATGCCAACGACAAGGTAATTTTCTCAATCTGTTATGACGATGATGACCCATGGTCTGAATTACCTGATGGCAATGGATATACATTAGAAGCCGATACCAATTTTTCGTTCAGCCGCGATGTAAACCATCATAATTCATGGTTTGCAGGTTGTCCAAAAGGCAGTCCGGGTGTTAAATTCAATCCCGATTGTAATAGTTCAATTGAATCAGTATCAACATTTCCCTTTATCATCTATCCCAATCCTACCCGAGATTATTTCAGGATTGATAGCGAGCTAAGCACATTACAAACCGTTACAATGATTGACATGCATGGAAAAATCAGCTTATTGCAATCAGCTAACGATGTGTATAATGTTCAATCATATCCGGCAGGCGTTTATATCATAGCAATTGATAGCAATCATCAAAAATATTACTGCAGAATTACCATACTACCATGAAAAAATTTTTAATAATTATTATTGGAATTGCCCTTGCCCAAACACTGCATGCACAATTGTTGATTAATGAATATTCATGTGCCAATATGGGACATTTGCCCGACAATTTCGGCAAAACGCCTGACTGGATAGAGTTGTATAATGCAGGCGGAGCGCCAGTAAATCTTTCCAATTATTATCTAAGTGATAAAATGACCAATCCGCTTAAGTGGCAAATGCCCAGCGTAAATTTGGCGGCCGGACAGCGTATTGTAATTTTTGCCAGCAAGCGTAATATCACAGCAGCAGCGCCCTATCATACCAATTTCAAACTTACACAAAGCGAAGGAAATGATGTCATTGTTTTATCAGACAATAGCGCCAACATTATTGATCAAGTAACAATAGAACCGACGTTACGAAATCATTCGCGTGGAAGAATTTCGGATGGCTCTGCAACCTGGGGTGTATTTTCAACCCCCAATCCCAACGCTGCAAATGCCGGCTCATTTGCCGGATATACAACCACCCCAACCTTGGATATGTCACCCGGAAATTATCCCGGCCCCATTGCCGTTTCTATCTCTTCACCTGATCCCAATGTTACTATTCGTTATACAACCAATGGTAGTGAACCAACGGCAGCTTCTACAGCATACACGGTACCCATTGCCGTAAATTCAACCACCGTTATCAGAGCACGTGCTTTCTCTTCCGATCCGCAAATATTACCCGGATTCATCGAAACCAACACGTATTTTATAAATGTAAATCATAGCATTCCAATTCTCTCTGTTGCATCAAACAATTACACACAACTCTTTGGGAACACCATGTTGGAAATAAGATCATCCATTGAATATTTTGATGCCAATGAAGTATTTCAATTTGAAAGCTATGGTGAAGTAAACGGACATGGGAATGATTCCTGGGCATATCCACAAAAAGGTATAGATTTTATCACACGTGATGAAGAAGGGTATGATGATGAGATGCAATATCAGATATTTCATACCACGCCCCGTCCAAGCTACAAACGTCTTATCATTAAAGCAGCAGCTTCCGACAACTACCCTTTCCAAAATAATCCCGGCTGCCATCTGCGTGACGCCTTTATACAATCGTATGCGTTTAAGAGTGGCCTGCATATGGATGGAAGAAGATTCGAATCTTGCATACTATATATCAATGGCCAATACTGGGGATTATATGAAATAAGAGAAAAAGCCAGCGATCATGATTATACAAAATACTATTACAATCAGGATGAAGATGAAATTGATATACTTTCATTTTGGGGCGGGATGATCGTAAGATATGGAAGCACGGCCGACTGGAATAATCTGTATAACTACATCATGACAAACAGTATGGCCGTTCAAGCTAATTATGATGTGGCTGCATCACGCATAGACGTTATGAGTGTGATTGATCATTACATTTACAACACATATGTTGTGAATAGCGACTGGATTAATTGGAATTCAATGTGGTGGAGAGGATTTGGCAATCCGGGCGTAAAATGGAAATACATCATGTGGGATATGGATAATGTGTATGACTTGGGGGAGAACTTCTCAGGATGGCCGACCACCGGCTATCAAGCCGACCCATGTGATTTAGACAACATCTTTCAAAACACAGGACCCAACATGGGGCATTTAGACATATTCAACGCGCTGATGGACAATGATGGATTTAAAAATCTTTACATTACACGCTATGCCGACCTGCTTAACGGCCCTTTAAGTTGCAATCGTATATTAGCTCACCTTGATAGTATCATAAACGTATTAACACCCGAAATGCCAGGGCAAATTGCAAGATGGGGCGGAAGTATGGCAGGTTGGCAAAATAATCTCGACCACCTAAGAACACAAATTGAGGGACGATGTAATGTTATTAATCAAGGAATTGTTGATTGCTATGATGTAACCGGACCGTATCCTGTTGTTGTTTTGGTTGAACCACCCGGCAGTGGAAATGTGAATTTTATTAATAATCTGCTAAGCACTTATCCCTGGAGTTCAACATATTTTAGCCCTACACAAATACAAATGGATGCCATCCCTGCTGTGAGTTGGAACTTTGATTACTGGGAATTATCAAATCACACCGTAAATCCATCTATCAATGCATCATCCGTTTCATTCACATTCAACACTGGAGATACGATTATCGCTCACTTCTCCCAAAACGATTCAATGAGAATTCAATACAGAGTGGTGCCTGCCAACGGAGGTACTATTGTTCATAACGGAAATACTCTTCCATTTTATCCATTTAATGATAATGTAGCACCGGGTGAATCATATTCACTAGCTGCCGTTCCTTCACCCCAATATGTCTTTGACCACTGGGGCGCCAACCATCATTCTATTTCTCCTTCCATGACCGATTCTTCCGGAAATTTTACAGTATTCAACTCCGACACCATCACAGCATACTTCACTTTTGTTCCCCCGCCTCCCCCACCATATATTGAACCCGCCACTCTCTATATCCCCAACTCATTCACACCTAACGACGACGGAATAAACGATTGGTTTCAATTGTATTTTAATGATCGTATCATCGAATTGGAAATTTCCATCTTTGACCGTTGGGGAAATACGCTTTTCTCTTCTCATGATATCCAGTTCCAATGGAACGGCGTATATAACGACATCCCACTCCCACTTGGTGTATATGCCTATCGGTTAAAATATTCTGATGAGGATGGAAATATGGATCAAGTACTATATGGACATATAACTTTAATACGATGAGACACTACATTGCACTTTTGGTATTACTCATGTTAGTTTTTATAACGGCTTGCGAAAAACCGGCTGGAGAAGGAGGCACTTCTACTATTCGAGGTAAAGTTTTTATTCGAAATTACAATAGCAACTTTACACTTCTACATTCTGCATATTATGCACAGGAGGAAAGAGTATATATCATTTACGGCGACCATCTATTCTATGATGACAATATCAGAACTTCCTATGATGGTACTTATGAATTTTCGTATTTACGACCAGGTCAGTACACTGTTTTCGCCTATTCCGATGACTCAACATTCACCATTCCTGGCGGACAATTTCCTGTATTTCAACACGTGGAAATCACAGAAAACAACCAACTGATTGAAGTGCCAACCATCATACTTTTGAAATGAAAAACATTTTGGTCTGCATCATAATCGTATTATGCTATCTTTCTGGAGAGGCGCAAAACAAAAAGGATATTCGTGAAGCTGGAATTCGCTCAAGAACAGAACTGATTGAAGTCAATAAAAAAGGAATTACATTCTCCTATACCGAATCTATTGAAATATACGATGAGAACGGAAACATCACCGAAAAAAAAGAATTTGATGAAAAAGGTGATATTCGTTTACATGAAACCTATCAATATTCGGAGGGAAACAAACTCATTAAAAAGTCAAAGATAAGCCCTGTAACCGGCAATGAACAAAAATCTGTTGTATTTGCATACGACACCCAAGGCAATCTGATAAAGGAAGAACACTACGACGGCAAAGGTGTAATTAATAAAACCATTGACTATGTATATGACGGCAAGTTCAAAATGAAAAAAACTGTCACCAATAACAAAGGAAAAATAAAAGAAATCAAACATTACCAATACAATAAATAAATGCAACAACTGCTGTTTATGGATTTTGTTGATACCGTCGCATTATACACCATGCTTCTCTCATATCTGCTCCATTTGGTCGTATTATTTGTACTCGTATTTCTAATTTATTATTCAACATTTCGAAACAAGAATTTTGTTTTTACATTCTTCCTGATTGGCACAACGGTTTTCTTTCTTTCATACGTTATGAGCAAGCTCAACCTCAATGTTGGATTTGCACTTGGCCTATTTGCTATTTTCGGTATAATCCGATACCGCACCGATCAGATCCCAATTCGAGAAATGACTTATCTTTTTATTATCATTGGACTGAGTGTATTAAATGGGGTAAACAAGTATACATTGTCACTACTCGAAGCCGGTCTGTTAAATGCATTTATTGTGATTACCGTTTTTGTTTTTGAGAAAATTCTTGACCTGCGAACCGAGTCGTATAAACTTATCGTTTATGAGCGATTAGACCTTTTAAAATCGCCTCAGAGTGCTGAATTATTGGACGACATTCGTGATCGAACGGGTATTAAGGTGGAGCGGGTTGAAATAGTTAAGTATAATTTGTCAAAACAAGTAGCATTTATCAAGGCCTATTATCATTCCAAAAGGAATGAATCGCATGATGATATATTTCAGAATAGCAGTGATGACGGCGATGACGATTAACGTAAAAGGATGGTATGTTACCTGTATTATCTTGATAGGACTTTCATTTTCTGTCAGCTCACAAAACAATGATTTTGGTACTTGGTGGGGTGTAGAGGTTAGAAAAAAACTGCCACATGATTTGCGAATTTCGTTAGAAGCCGAAGCGCGACTAAATGAAAACAGCAACCGATTAAAAAATATTTATATTAAACCGAGTTTGCAATATAAACCTCTTTCCTGGTTAAAACTAAGCACATTGTATCGTTTCGACAATCGCTATCAAACCAAAGGCAATTATTTTACTCAACGACATCGTATTGCTTTCAACATAGGATTTGAATATCCCATCAAAAGATTTGAATTTGAATATCGAAATCGCACCCAATTAGAATGGGAAAACATATATTCGGCAAAGAAATCATACCCAAAGTTGGAAAACAGAAACATGATAGCCATCGGCTATAAATGGCCAAATCTTCCACTACGAACAACGATAGATACCGAATGTTGGATACCCATAGAAGTTGGCGCATGGCTAAGTCGCATTAGGGCTTCAGCAACTCAGGAAGTGAGTTTGGGTAAAATGCACAAAATACAAGCACGTTTTATTTTTCAATCACAATTATTCCGTTCTGAACCCTTAAGAGAATATATTTTTTCACTCAAATACGTGCTCACTATTAATTAAATGCTATTGTGCAATCTCCAGGGTAATTTGCTCATCTATTCCGCCCTTTGAATCTTTCATCTCTCTGAAGCTCATCCAATATTTCTTGTTTTGTATGCGAATAGAAGCATCATAATAAACCGAAAGGAATTTTTGTTTTTTTGAGCAACGAAGCTGAGCGGGAAAATCAAAATGTAAGAAAAAGTTAGCACAAGATTTCGGCACAAAACTAATTTAGAAGTTGGGCTTAAGCGTATATTTCGTATAAAAGTCAACAATAATCTTCACTGCATCATCAGCAGTATCCACCACTTTAAACAAGTCGAGATCGGGCGCACTGATATTGTTCTCTTTTTCCAGCAAAATCTTTTTAATCCAGTCAATCAAGCCATCCCAAAAATGAGATCCGACCAAGACAATTGGAAATTTTCCGATCTTAAATGTTTGAATAAGGGTTAATGCTTCAAACAATTCATCTAATGTTCCGAATCCGCCCGGCAAAACGACAAAGCCCTGTGAATATTTCACAAACATCACTTTTCGAACAAAGAAATAATCGAAGAGAATGTTTTTATCAGAATCAATAAAAGGATTAGCGTGTTGCTCAAACGGAAGGTCAATATTAAGCCCCACCGATTTGCCATTACCTCGATGAGCGCCTTCATTGGCTGCTTCCATAATACCGGGTCCACCACCGGTAATGATACCGAATCCCTGTTGTGTAAGTTTATTTGCAATATCAGAAGCCATTTTATAATATTCAGATCCGGGCTTGGTGCGTGCCGAGCCGAAGATAGATACACAAGGACCAATTTTGCTCATTTTTTCAAAACCTGTAACAAACTCCCCCATGATTTTGAAAATAACCCATGAATCATTTACACGAATCTCATTCCAATCTTTTTCTTTAAATGCTTCGTATATTTTTTTCTCATTCGTGTCATCAAATGCATGTTCTTTATCCATAATCATTAATATAATTAAACTAGCTATTTATTGATTGATTCCAATGCTTTTCGAACATTTCCAAACGTTATCAAAAGTTTTTTGGCATCGTCGTAGGCAAGGCCTGACTTTTCCATAATCATTCTTGTCCCTCTCTCAATCAGTTTATGATTGGTTAACTGCATATCCACCATTTTATTGTTTTGCACATGTCCCAGTCGAATCATGGCAGAAGTAGAAATCATATTCAAAATAAGTTTTTGTGCTGTGCCTGCTTTCATACGTGTACTGCCGGTTACAAATTCAGGCCCAACAACAGCCACCACAGGGAAATCGCTATGTTGAATAAGAGGAGCATCCGGATTGCAAGTAATACAGCCCGTTAATATGCCTTGTTCTCTACACATTCTCAACGCACCTATCACATATGGGGTGCGACCTGATGCAGCAATACCAATCACTACATCCATTTGTGATACCTGATACGATTTTAAATCCATCCATCCCTGCTCTTCGCTGTCTTCGGCGAACTCTACAGCTCGACGTATAGCTTGATCGCCGCCAGCTATTAAACCAATAACCACATCAAAAGGCAATCCGTAAGTTGGTGGCAATTCGGAAGCATCCACAATACCAAGGCGGCCACTAGTGCCTGCGCCTAGATAAAACAAACGCCCTCCTGCTGAAAGCTTTTCAACAATCGAGTTTACAAGCAATTCGATTTGAGGAATGCAAGCAGCCACAGCAAGAGGGACTGACTTATCTTCCTCGTTAATAGATTCGAGTAATTGACGAACCGTTTTGTTCTCCAATCCTTGATGCCGTGAATCAGATTCGGTAACTGACGACATGTGGCTTAAATGAGCGGTGGATAATTATGCGGTTGAGATTCGTGCATTAGTGCATAAGCCGACTCCAGCACATCTTCAACAGAGGGTTTGGAGAAATAATCACCATCGCTGGCATATGCCGGACGATGATCTTTTCCACTCAAAGTGCGTGGCGCTGCATCTAAATAACGAAATCCGTTCTGTTTCTCAAGCACCTGTTGCATCATAAATCCGGTAGCACCACCCTCTACATCCTCATCTACAAACAAAATTTTATTGGTTTTTTCTATCGAAGATGCAATCATGTGATTCACATCAAAAGGCAACAGCGTTTGCACATCCATCACTTCGCAAGATATGCCCATATCCTCTAATTTTTGTGCAGCTTCCATCACCAAACGACAGGTTGAGCCATATGTTACAATGGTTATATCATCGCCGGCTCTCAAAATTTCGGGCTGCCCCAAAGGAACAGTAAATACGCCTATATTCACAGGATATTTTTCTTTCAGGCGATAACCATTTAATGGTTCAATCACCAAGGCAGGTTCGTCGCACTGAAGTAACGTATTATACATGCCGGCTGCCTGTGTCATATTGCGGGGCACACAAACATGCATGCCTCTCAAAGCATGAATAACCATACCCATAGGAGAGCCGGAATGCCAAATACCTTCAAGGCGATGACCTCTGGTACTGATTATCACAGGCGCTTTCTGCCGACCTTTAGTTCGGTAACTCAAAGTTGCGGCATCATCACTTAATGTTTGAATAGCATATAACAAATAATCGAGATATTGAATCTCTGCATATGGTCGAAGACCACGCATGGCCAAACCAATACCCTGACCTGCAATCGTAGCTTCGCGAATACCTGTGTCAAATACTCGGTTATCGCCAAACTTTTTTTGCAAACCTTCAAATGTTTGATTTACGCCGCCAATACCTCCCACATCTTCTCCAAATGCAAGAAAACGGGGGTTGTGTTGCAAAATATAATCAAAATTATCACGAAGAATAATCCGCCCATCCACCATCTCGCCTGAAGAAAAATCAGGAGGAACCACCTGAACATGTTGTGCAGAATGTATTGTTTCGGAATACAGATGAGAACTGTATCTGTCATGATTAATGGCCTGATATTTATGAATCCAATTAATGAGTTGAATTTTCTCATTTTGTTGAATATGCCTCACATCACATAGTGACTGTCGTGCCAGCGATACAACATCACGACGAAGCGGCTCTGAAATAGCAGAAAGCGCTGTTACGCGTTCGGTTAAACCCAATGATTGAAGAACAGAAATCAACTCATCTCGTTCGGCTTTGATGTCTTGCTGAAATGCATCCCAGGCATGTTGCTTCTCCTGCTTCACAAACACAACCGCGTCTTTCTCTATCTCATCCAATTCTTCAGATGATGCTATACCTTTTTTCTCAATCCATTGACGAAATTGTCGAATACAATCATATTTTTCTTCCCACTGCAATCTTTTCTTCGACTTGTATCGTTCATGCGAACCGGAAGTAGAATGTCCTTGTGGTTGAGTACATTCTTCTATATGAAACAAAACAGGAATATGATTTTGTCTGCATGTAGCAATCCCCTGCTGATAGGTTTCAATAAGCTGAACGTAATCCCATGCATTTGCTTTAAAAATCAACAAACCGGGGCCATCCTCATCTTTTGCAAATCCCTTCATAGCTAAAGAAATACTACCTTTAACCGTTTGAAATTCTTTTGGCACAGAAATACCGTATCCATCATCCCAAACCGAAAGGGCCAAAGGAACTTGCAAAACAGAAGCAGCATTCATGCTTTCCCAAAACACACCCTCTGATGTACTGGCATCTCCGATTGTGCCAAAAGCAACCTCGTTTCCCTGAACAGAAAAATCGGAAGAGTCAATGTCTTTATTATTACGATAATATTTGGATGCAAGGGCAAGCCCAAGCAATCGAGCCATTTGTCCGGCAGTGGGCGATATGTCGGCGCTCACATTTTTCATATGGGTTTGAGGCATCCAGTTCCCTTTATCATCCACCCATTGTGTAGCAAAATGTCCGTTCATTGAACGACCGGCTGTCATCGGTTCAAAATCAGTATTTGCATGTGCATATAACTGTGCAAAAAACTGACGAACACTCATCAGTCCGGCAGCTAGCATAAATGTCTGATCACGATAATACCCACTTCTAAAATCCCCTTCGCGAAATACTTTTGCTAAAGCAATTTGTGCCAGTTCCTTTCCATCGCCAAAAATGCCAAATTTAGCTTTTCCTGTCAGCACTTCTCTTCGGCCCAACAAGCTGGCCTCACGACTTTGATTGGCAATCCGATAATCGTTCAGCACTTCCTTCTTAAACTCTTCAAACGATAACCGCACCGTATCCAACGGCGCAGTAGCCATAACTTCTTGCATTTTTTTCTTCAATTATCTGTTACGACAAATATACAGAAATTCCGGCATTTACATAAACCACTAATATTGTACTATTTGTCAGGAAAAATCTTCCCAGGATTTAGAATTTGGTTTGGATCGAATGCCTGTTTTATACGTTGCATTAGCGCCAATTCTGATGTTGAAAAAACGACATCCATATATTGCTTTTGCGACCAACCAATGCCGTGCTCTCCCGAGATTGTTCCTCCAAGCGATACACAAAGTTCAAATATCTTTCGAATTCCTTTGGGCAATTCATGGTTCCATTGATAATCGTCCAAATCGCCTCGAATAATATTAACATGCAAATTGCCATCTCCTGCATGGCCATAACATACCGAATGAAATCCATATTCCTCACCTATTTTTTTGATACCTTTTAATAAGTGGGGTAATTCAAATCTCGGCACAACGGTATCTTCCTCTTTATACACAGAATGAGATTTGACTGCTTCGCCTACTTTACGACGCACTTTCCATAAGCGATTTTTCTCGTCTTCCGATTCGGCATATAATACATCAAGCGCGCCACAGGCATCCATCACTTCCGCCACTTTTTCGGCATCTTTTCTGATCATATCCATATCAAAACCATCAACCTCTATTAACAAATGGGCTTGCTCTTGCTCTGATAATGATAATGCAACATCATGACAATATCGCAAAGTCCACTCCAATGCATCACGTTCCATAAACTCCAATGCAGATGGTGTAACACCAGCTTTGAATACTGCTGAGACGGCCTCGCAGGCCTTTACAGCATCGGTAAATGGAACAAGAAGCACTAGTTGATAGGGTGGATAAGGAATCAGTCGCAATGTGATTTGGGTAATAATCCCTAACGTGCCTTCGCTCCCTGCTATCAATTGCGTTAGGTTGTATCCGGTTGAATTTTTCAGCACATTGGCTCCCGTTTGCATAATCTCTCCCGAAGGTAAAACCACTTCGAGATTCAATACATAATCTTTGGTTACTCCATATTTCACAGCCCTCGGACCTCCTGAACCTTCGGCCACATTTCCACCAATAAAACAAGAACCTCTACTAGCCGGGTCAGGCGGAAAATACAATCCCTTTTCTATCACGGCCTCTTGCAGCACCTGCGTTATTACGCCCGGTTGGGTTATTACCTGACTGTTGTTTTCATCAATCCGCAAAATCTTATTCATTCGCTCAGTAGCTAGCACTACTCCACCACAAACGGGCAATGCCCCTCCACTCAGCCCGGTGCCAGCACCTCGTGGGGTAACAGGAATTATATGTGCATGGCAATAACGCATAATGTCTGATACTTGTTGCGTGTTTTCCGGACAAAGCACTATTTCGGGCAAAAATTGCCAATCGTCGGTTTCGTCATGTGCATATCGCTGCAAATTATTTTCATCAAGAACAACATGGTGCGAACCAACAATTGCTGAAAGATGATGTATGTGTTCGGCTGTAAGACGATTGTATTTCATCCCTACATTTTTTACAAAAATACATAATCGCCGAATGTGATGATAAGTATCTACAATATGTGTATTTTTGATACATAATTTTTTCTTCCATGAATATACAATCAACGGAACAAATTCCAATATCAGGTATTGCCGAACTGCTGAAACTGCAACGTGCATTTTTCGATAGCGGAAAAACACGAGATATTTCATTTCGCATTTCGCAAATAAAAAAACTGCATGAATTGGTTAATTCACACCAACAAGCGTTGATGGATGCATTACAAAAAGATTTGCACAAACCGGCATACGAATCACTGATGACAGAATTGGGTCCTTTTTACTCGGAAGTTCGACATTTCATCCGACATATTCGCGATTGGTCGCTGCCCGAAACCGTTGCCACTTCATTATTTAATACACCAGGCAGTAGCCAGATTATCCGTGAACCATACGGGAATGTGATGGTTATTGCACCTTGGAACTATCCTTTTCTGCTCACCTTCTCACCGCTTTTGGGCGCAATGGCTGCCGGAAACTGCGTTATTCTCAAACCCTCAGAGCATGCGCCTCATACATCTGCCGTTATGGCCCATATCATCAATAAACATTTTGATTCATCATATATTCACTTAATAGAAGGCGGCATTGAAGAAACACAGGCATTACTCGCCGAGCGCTGGGATTACATCTTTTTTACCGGCGGTCCCGAAATTGGGAAAATTATATATCAATCTGCTGCCCAACACCTCACACCCGTTACACTCGAACTGGGTGGTAAAAGTCCATGCATCGTACATAAAGATGCCAACCTCAAATTGGCTGCAAAACGTATCGCATGGGGAAAGTGGATAAACAGCGGTCAAACCTGCTTAGCACCTGATTATCTGTTTGTGCATGAGGACGTAAAAAATACATTTGTTCAACAAATAAAAGAGGCCATTCACGCTCATTATGGGAGCAATCCATTGCAAAGTCAGGACTATGGCAAAATCATCAACCGCCGACACTACGAACGCCTAAAATCATATCTGACGAATGGCAACATCATTGAAGGTGGCAATTATGATGACGAACATTTGCGCATTGAACCTACCATTATTGAAAATCCGGCTACAGACAGCCCTGTCATGCAGGAAGAAATTTTTGGCCCCATCTTGCCTCTATATACTTATAGTAATCTGGAGGATGTATTGACATTTATCCGCCAACGCGAAAAGCCCCTAGCCGCTTATCTGTTCAGTCGGTCCTCATCCGTACAAAAAACCTTTTTGCAGCAAACCAGCTCAGGGGGTGTTACCATCAATGATACTGTTCTGCACATCAGTTCATCCGAAATGCCTTTTGGAGGCGTTGGGAAAAGTGGGATTGGTGGCTATCATGGCAAATACAGCTTCGATACATTCTCTCATAAAAAAGCAGTACTGCATCGCTCAGTGCAACCATTAGATAATCTTTTGCGATTCCCTCCCTATAGCATGAGTCGCCTTAAAATCATGAAAGAATTACTGAAAAGGTTTTTGTGATTTTGATAAAAAAAACTTCCGTATGTATTGTAATCACACATACGGAAGCTAATTAGATAGAATATTACAGTTAGAAACCCATCGCATTAAGCCTGAATACAGGTCGTATATTATTAGTAATAGTATTAGAAAAAACGTAAGTACAAGCGCCAGAAATTCCATCTGTATATCCACCATACGCCTGTCCCGCAGAAACCGTTTCACAAAATACTGTATAGTTTGAACTATAAGAACTATTATCAAAACATATTTCTACCAAAATACTTGATGTACCATCCCAATAATGAGGTGAACTAAATACATAATTATTCCAACCGATAGCCGGGCAATGGCTACCCGTTGTATATACTTGAACAGTACCTCCTTCGTATGCACCAAGTGTGGTTGATGCTGTATTTTTAATCTTGATAGTAAATCCTGACATGCAAGGACTGCCCGTTGCAGATACATTCAACTGCATAGCTGTAATATCACCTGCACAAAAACCGGCAGCATTCAACTCAGCAGCAGTAATGATGTATTGACGTCTTGAGTCATGCCAAAATGTTGAATAGGGGGTTTCCCAACTATTACTATTAGGCGAACCGGCGGTAGCTACCAATCTTTGTACAGGGCCACAACACAACGTAGTAGTTGCTGCTACAATTGTATTTGAATTGGAAGAAGTACCACAAGAACTAACTGCTCTAACTCGGTAATAATAAGTAATACCACACGATAGGCCGGTTACATTATATGTGGTTACATTACCTACATTCAAATTATTAATAACAAAACTAGAAAAAGCAGAATTGGTTGATACATCAATAAAATATGCTGTAGCTCCGGGAACATTAGTCCAATTAGCCGTAAACTGCGTGCTTGTAATACCTGTAGCAGAAAGCGCCGCCGGGCTAAAGAGCAGCATACTAATCCAAGTTGTGCCATTGTAGAAATTAATATCCTTACAATCAGTATTGTAAACCATCAATCCTTCTGCAGGACTGGCAATGGCATTTCGCTGCGCTGTTGTCATACGCGGAAAAAGCACACCTTTGGTAGTTGATGAAACATCCAAAATGGCACTGGTATGTGGTGCCGCACCTGTTGCATTAATACCTACATTTTGCGCTATGGCTTGATGGGCTATAAAAAATAAAGACAGACCTACACATAGTAAATTTCTTTTCATGCTTAAAATGTTAGTTAATTCATACTTATTTCTGTGCTCAATTTGGCATTTTTTTTTCTTTTAAGCAAATTTTTTCTTAAATTCCTATCTAATTTCCTGATGTTAAACATGATAAAATTGAGTATAGGTACACTTTGTTAAGAAAAAAGGCGCCTTAAAGGCGCCTTGAAAACAATTTAAACTGAATATTTACTGTACAATAAGTTTTTGTGTTATGAACCCGTCACGTGTATGGATGCGTACCATATACACACCTTTATCCCAACCTTGGGTATAAAGTACGTGTTGAATTTGGCCGGAGACCTGTGTTAGTATTTGTTGGGTTAACAGTTTGCCATCTAAAGTCAAAACAGATATCTCAATATCCTGCATGTGGCTCACCGTCAATTGTAATGTGGTAAAGTCCTGTGAGGGGTTGGGGTAAAGATTCGTTTGATAAGCTGCAGACAAATCATTGATACCGGCAAATGGATTGATTTCGTAGCGATAATACGTACGAGAAGAATTTACCCATGAGGTTGTAGCATCATCCCAGTTTTCATTCAAATAATACAAAATATAATTATCGGCATTATAAGCAGATGTATATCTGTAATAATTCTTCCAGATGGTATTGGTAGCATCCCAGGATTCAGTAAGCGAAGTTAAAAAATTATCATTGGCATCGTAGCTGTAAGTATAACGATAATAATTTTCAAAAACAGATAATGAGGAATTCCAATATTGTATCAGATATGTCAAAATCATATCTGATACAGACGTAGTAGCTGTACTAACAGAATAATTATCCCAAGTTGTTGTAACTGTATTCCAAATAAATGCATTTCTAATATATCCACCTGCATTATAGATGGTAGTATCACGATAAGAATTATCCCAAACGCTCAAAACCGAATTCCAACTCAAACTACGATAAGACGTATTTTTATTGGAAGCATTAAATGTATAGTTATATCTGTAATAATTAACCCATGCACTTCCATTCCAGGTTTGAGTAAGTTGCATAATAGTATTACCATTGGCATCGTATGAATAGGTATAGCGGGTATTAGGATCCCAAGTACTAGTAATAGTGTTCCAATAGAAAATTGTATGATACTCTACTAAATCATTGCTATTGTATGAATATGTTTCTTTGTAATATTCAACCCATGCCGATCCTGACCAGTTATAATCTATAAATTGGGTGACCTGTCCGATTGCATTGTAGGTAGTTTCTTCTTTATCATCATTTACCCAAGCTGAACCCGACCATGATTCGCCAATATAGAGAGAAACCCATCCCTCAGAAGTAAAAGTATTGGTGTATCGATAATAATTATCCCAAGTACTTAAGGTGGTATTATATATTTTTGTTATAATAAAATTATTAAGGCCATTAGCATTGTATGAATATACGCTGGAATCGCCAAAAACCCAGGCGCTGGTAATCGTATTATAAGAATCGTAACGATTACCGAGCAGTCGATAATTACCTGTAGGTGTTCCTTTATCAGGCAAAGCTGAAAGGGATGGTAAGATATTCTGGAGATGAGTTTCCGGATTCATTCGTTCGGCATTCATCCAATTAATATCACTCAAACGTGATTGTTGAAACAGATGCGCTGCATCATTGTTTTGCTGGGCATTAAGAGTAAGTGTTGCTAAGGCCAGCACGCCTGCAATCATGGTTCTTTTTATCATAACTTTAGGTTTAAGTTTAGCACAAATGTACTTTAAAACTATTTCAATACTTATAACAATTAAAAAAAATGCAAACAAAGAAATCTTAATAAGTCCTAAACAAAAAAAATTCGTTTATGTTCATACATGACTACCATAACAACTATTCGCTGCATAGGAGAGGTAAGTTTTTTGCACCATACTTTGATCGAATGGAAATTATGTAATACCCTGGCTTCATTCCGAACATATAAATAGGAATCTGATGTTGCCCTGCTGAAAGAGAAAACTCCTGCTGATAGGCAATCTGTCCAGACATATCATAAATATGCAGATGTAAGATTTCGTCATTCTGACTATGCACGGATAAAACGGTATAATCCTTGGCAGGATTTGGATACAAGCCAATCGAAACATCTGTCCATTCATGCACCGAAATGAATGGGTCGTCTTCGTACCAAAAATAATGTTGGTTCTCATTTGTATATGAAGTAGTTACATCATCCCAAAGCTCATTGATGTAAAAGATTTGATAATTATTGTTATTGTATTGAATCGTTGTTCGATTGCTATTTTTCCAAATGGTATTAAGAGTATTCCAAACTTGCATCTCTTCAACAATGCGATTATCATTCACATCATATGTAAACATATATTTTTGATAGGGAATCCATACAGAACTTATATTATCCCAATAGTGATACACATATTCCGAAACTATACCAGAGTTTATCGTTGCTATGGTTCGAATAGATGGTTCCCATGAGGAAATCCCATCCCAAAAATAAGTTGTATTTTCACTTCCTGTAGCAGTAAAGATGGTAGTATCGCGATAAGACGGCATCCAATCTGATGAAAAGGTGTCCCAATAATAAGAACGATAAGAAACCTCATCGCCATTTGCATTATGCATGATTTCAAATTTTTGATTATTCTCCCAGTCGGAAACATTCCAATATTGAGAGAGGCCTCCCGACAACCATTCAGAAGGTGTATAAGAATACAGCATTTTGCTGTTGGAAGCCCACGAAGAAGTGCCGGAATCCCAATAATAATCCACATATTCCTCTACCGCATGAAAGGATGTATAAGTATTGGTATTGCGAAAATATGGTTCCCAAAAGGTAAGATTCCAACCCGATGCAATATCTTCAGTAATATTTCCGTAACAATCATTTGTGTAGTTATTCTTATTCGAATTTTCAAAGGCAGTCCCCGTCCATGTTTCATACAAGAGCTGAGAGAGAAATCCTTGTACAGTATATGACCTATTTTCGCGTGTTGAATTAAACCAAGAAGCACTTATAGCATCATATCCTTTGGAAAGTGATTGTGTATGCAAACCGTTTTGTGAATCATATAAACATATTGTTGAATCAAAATAAATCCATTCTGGAGGTATGGTGCTCCAATAATCAAAACGCGAACCTTTTAACCTCATAGTACCTGTTGGTTCTGCTTTATCGTTTTACTTCTCAATAGGTCATTCCATTCATCTATCGTAATAGGTTGTGATCGTTTCCATGTGTGATATTCAACCGAATGAAGCGGATAAGGGGAATCAATTTGAGCTACCAGGTACGTTTGCAAACAGAACACAAAGAAACCCAACAAAGCGAAATAAATAACTTTCATAGTAAATACATTTTCCACAAATGTATAATGAATGCAGTTTTCAAAATATGATAAACGTCATGTTTGAAATCTAATCTTTCGATTGAGATCTAAAAGTATCCCAACCTGAAGCTGTGATTGGGTGAAGTTGATTTTGGCTGTCAATGACATGACAATTCCCGATATCATCGGTCATATATCCAATCACATGCAAATCAGAAATCATGCGTGCTTGTTCAAAATCCTCTTGACGTATGGTCATAAGCAGTTCATAATCCTCTCCACCATAAAGCGCCATCGTGATGGCCTGCAGATTCAAATCTTCGGCTACCTTCCATGTATGTGTATCAATAGGGATCTTTTCGGCATCTATACGGCATCCGCATGCAGATTGCTTGCAAAGATGCAGCAATTCAGAGGCAAGGCCATCAGAAATATCAATCATGGATGAGGGCTTGATAGCTAGCTCATGAAGCTGACGAATCATATCAGCTCTCGGTTCGGGTTTAAGTTGTCTTTCTACAACATAATCATACCCATCCAAATCGGGCTGAACACCCGGATTTTCAAGAAAAATTTTCTTTTCTCTTTCAAGAATTTGCAAGCCGGCATATGCAGCCCCAAGATTACCGGTAACGCAAATTAAATCTCCATTTTTGGCACCAAATCTACCAACCCATTCTTCAGGATTAACTAATCCAATAGCTGTAATGCTAATTACCATACCTGTTACGGATGAGGTTGTATCGCCACCCACCAAATCCACTTTATATGCATCACAGGCCCGATGAATACCTTCATACAACTCTTCAATGGCTTCAACCGAAAAACGATTAGAAACAGCCAATGAACATGTAATCTGAAAGGGAGTGGCATTCATCGCCAATATATCGCTGATATTAACGGCAACTGACTTATAGCCCAAAAATTTTAAAGGCATATATCGCAAATCAAAGTGTATGCCTTCCACCAGCATATCAGTTGTAACAACCACATGCTTTTGCTCAGGATTCAATACTGCAGCATCATCACCAATACCAAGCAATGTTTGATTATGATGAATTTTTACGCTGCTTTTAATTCGGTCAATCAGTCCAAATTCGCCAATATCCTCTAAAGGGGTTTTGTTTACGTTCTCAAACATATGGTAATTATATCTGCCAAAGGTAAAAAATCAAACGATGAGCAGATAATAATTCATTAGAAAACCAGCTGTTTTTCGCTTTCGGCCACCCATTGTGTAAGTTGAGCAAGCGTTCCCATCTCTGCGCCTTCAATTAACATATGTGCATGTATTCCTCTTGCCTGGGCACAAGTTCCGCATAATTTCACTTTGGCACCTTTTTGAATAGAGAAATGCACCATTCTTTCTATGTTATAATAGCCATTAGGAGTTACCTGCGATTTCATGGCACAGCCAACCGCATCAGCCATCAAAAAGATTCTCACTTCCGCTTCAGGATAATCTTTAGCTATCTGGTTGGCTATTCTCAAACCGTTATAAGCTTTTTCGGTTCCATAAGGTGCATCATTGATAAGAATAAGAATAGATTTCATGATGGTATCATTTAATATTTACATATAGTTTTAAATACCACAAACCCACCCTGGCCATACCCTGGTTGAGGTTGTTGAACATCCTCTGCAGTAAGACCAAAAAGTGTTTGCCAGGATTCTTCGATGGCAAAACCGGCTTTATCAAGAAGTTTAACACATGCTTCTGCCGAAAAAAAATTTGCGTTCCGAAAGTACTCGTTGCTTTCTTTCGTTTGTTGATACATTTTGCCCAAAGGACTTTCTTTATCCAATATCGCTAAAACAAAAACACCATTGGGCTTAATAATACGTTTAATTTCGGCAAGAGCGTTTTCAGGATCCTTTAAAAAACAAAGCACGGTTATCATAACCACAGTATCAAAAGAAGAGTCATGAAATGGTAATTGTTCTGCAAAACCATTTATAACGTGAATGCCTCTGCTACGTGCAATTTCAGCCATACCTTCTGCGGGTTCTAATCCTGTTTGGATATTCAGCGCAAGTGCAAACCGACCTGTCCCAACACCTATTTCCAAAGCATGGCCGCCATCCGGCATTACTTTGCGAAGCGCTAAGAGTTCAGATTGAAACGCAGCATCATGTAAATCGAACCAACGATCGTATTCCTGTGCATGCCGATCAAATATCATTGCAGATTCGTTCATTGCACTCGAAGTGTTACTTTTCTAACAAAATAATTTCCAAGCATGCCCTGAGATGGAATTGCTTTTACAGATTCGCCACTTGTAAGCATCACTTGCAAATCAATCTGTGCGTTACGGGCAGACTCCAAAGGTAGAATGGTCATTGGTAAACATGTAATCTTGGCATTCTCATATCCCGAAAGATTATCACCTGTAATTCTACATGACATTGGCAAGTCCACATCCCAGCCGGGGGCAAATTTCGACAATGCGTTATTGCCAATCGTGGCAGGATCAATATACAACCAAGCATTCCGTTCAGGCATTGGTTGCTCGACATCCTTTTTATATCCGATAACCGTAAGTAATGATGTTTTTTCACCACGCCTTGCATCAATCAAGAAACTACCATCGGGCTGCTTAAATGACTTTTGGGTTTGTTTATCTATAATGTCAATAATCAAATTATCATTATCTTTCCATGGGCCGTTATCAATATGACAATTCAAACAGTTGACGGCATTAGACAAGATCCCAACTGCAGGAGGATATGCATGCAAAGTAGAAATACCAGGCAATACAGCAATTTGATTATGGTCTGTTTGCAAAACACTACAAGATGATGAAGAAGATTGTGGAGAGAAAAACACCCATACAGGTATTAAAATCAACATAACAAAAAGTAAAGAAATATTTTTCATAATTATTCATTTACAGGATAACCTTTATCTAACCAATCCACTTTGAAGTTTTGTGACAAGTTCAATAATTTATGATTAGTAAACTTCATTTGATTCAATAATTCAAAAGCAGGGCGCACATTGGGGCAGTCGGCAAAAGGGCAACATCCGCAATAAATAACGATGTTAGCATCTTTAGGCAAATCTATAACCGCTTTCTTTAATTTCTGTATATTTTTCTTATCGCGTCCTTCGCCTATTTCAACCGAATTTTTAATAAAAGCCGCAGGCCCGATTCCATAAATATAATATCCGGTAGTGCCTTTGTTAATAATATCCGCCAATTCTACCGGCTCCATCAACTGCTTTTGCGTCCATGGGTCAGTTCCTTGATAAGTAGAAAAAGAAAGCGAAGCAAAAAAGAAGAGTAAAAAAGCAAAATTTTTCATATATATATTTGTATTGTTTATCATCTTATGAGCATTTATCATGAGTTTAGCATCGTAATTAATATGTGATTTTTTTTTAAGTTTTCAATCAAAACTTCACGCATCAATCTGCATGCCTTTGCTACTTTGGGCGACGAAAGTGCATAATAATTGAATGCGCCTTTTCGAGAAACCTTCAGGATACCTTTTTGGGTCATAACAGAAAGATGTTGCGACAGATTCGATTTCTGCTCACCTGTCAAGGCCATCAATTCCGTAAAACAGTAGGACTTATGCTGAAGCAAATCAATAATCTGAATGCGTAAAGGATGTCCGAGCGCTTTGCAAACATCCGCATGAAGTTGAAATATTTTTTTCTCCTCACTCATTATACCGGTTTATTAGTTCACAAATATATGAACTTTTAAATAAAATTCAAACTAAAATAAAAAATAGGGATTAAACACTGCATCAGGATGAAATTGTGAATTAACATTTTTTGGCATGTAAATTGCAAAATCGGTGTCGTGTTAAAATTTTCACAATAAGACAAACAAAAAAGAACGTATATGCAAGAATCAGCAAACAAGAAGACGAGGAAATTTGGGAATGTAAATGAGATGCCCATTAAGGATCGTCCCATCCGTTTTTCAGTTGCCTGCAACTTTGAGCCGGAACTCATCACAAAAGTTTCTCCATATCCGGTATATGAGTTATATGGTAAGTTAACTACCGATTATTTTGGAGGTGGGCGTCCATCATTTTATTTGCCCAAAGTAGATAAGCCGGCACTTGCTTCATACGTAAAACAAATGCATGATCAAGGTATGGAGTTTAACTATTTGTTGAACTCATCCAGCATGAACAATGTGGAGTTTACAACTGAAGGGCAACGTCAATTAGCCAAATTACTGGATTGGCTGACAGAGATTGAAGTGGATAGCATTACCGTTTCTAATCTATTTTTCCTGCGTGCCATCAAGAAGAACTATCCTCATTTCAAGGTTCGTATTTCGGCACATCGCGAAACGGATAATGCCCGAAAAGTAAGATTTTGGGAAGACAATGGTGCCGATTGTGTAGTAATCTCCGAAACGACCATTCACCGCGAATTTAAGATACTTCAAGCCATGCGGGATGCCGTAAAAATTGACCTATCGCTGATTGTAAACAACTGGTGTCGTCAGGATTGCGCCATTGCCTCTAATCACGCTGTGTTATTATCAAATGCATCACGAAGAGGCAAACAAAATTTCCCATTAGATTATTGCTCTGTTTATTGCAATGCTTACCGTTTGGAAGAGCCCGTGAATTATATACGCGCCAACTGGATTCGACCTGAAGATTTGCATTACTATATTGATATGGGTTATACTAACTTTAAGATTGTTGAGAGAAATACTCCAACTGACATTTTAGCGATGCGAGTTAGGGCATACAACAATCAACGCTATGATGGGAATTTGTTAGATATAGTTCAAAACTATGCTTATCCCGCTTCATCGTTCAAAACCAAGCAAGAAAAAGATTACTTCTCTGTAAAAAGAATGGCCAAATATTTCTTTAAACCCACACAAGTTAATCTTACCAAATTTCCAGAAATAGTTCAATACGGGAAACTGGCCTCAATGCTCTATCCACGTGAGGGTGACAATCCAGTATATATTGACAACCGAAAGTTGGATGGGTTCTTAGAAAGATTTGAAAAGCTGGGATGCGAAGAACTCGACTGTGAAGCGTGTCGCTACTGCCACAATTGGGCTGATAAATCCGTTCACTTTGACCCTGCATGGAGAAAAAACATGAGCGAAACATTCGACAACCTCTTAGATGACTTGCATTCAGGATCATTATGGGAACCTTACTTTACATCTGTAAGGCGAATGGTTGCCAACAAAATCAAAGGAAAAAATGCAGAAGAAGCGATCGAAAATCAACGTATCATAGGTGGAGAGGCATTGCCTAACGCACAAAATCGCATGTTAGATAATCAGCCGGTATTTCCTAAAGGTTGGGCATGTGCCAACCCTAAGCCCGAAAATGCAGTAAGTGTTGGAAACGAAGGCCCGATGCCTGAAGAAATGGTACCAGAAAAATAAGATCTAACCGAATAAAAAAAAACAGCCATGTTGTAAATACCGCATGGCTGTTTTTTTTTAGAGCAATTCGTTATAAACCTTTTGCAAATGTTGAGCCAGTGACTCATCCATAGCACCTTCAATCTGATATCGCTCTATAAAATGAACTAATTTGCCTTGATTAAATAAAGCAATCGAAGGCGATGATGGCGGATATGGCATAAGATATTCACGCGCCCTTGCTACAGCTTCATGGTCAACACCGGCAAAAACCGTTGCCAACACATCCGGTTTTTTTTCGTTTTGTAACGATTTGATTACTCCAGGCCGTGCGCCACGAGCAGCACATCCACAAACCGAATTAATCACTAACAATATAGAGCCGGAATTGTCTTTCAAGAGGGCATCAACCTCTTCAGATGTAGTAAGCGATCGAAATCCCTCGTTAACTAATTGGTCGCGACAGGGTATAACAATTTCTTCTGGATACATACAATTAATTTTAGAAAACAAATATAGTCAGACAGAGTAGAAAAAATGACATTTGGGATTTTTTTAACGAATTCTATCTTTCAAAATACTATTTGTCAAACTCGTCAATATACAGCATCAAATGAGTAAGTGACCGCAAAATAGATTCATTTGAATTACTGATTTCTCGGATAAGATTAAAAAGTGAGGGCAAATCTAAAAACTTGTCATCCTTGGCTGTAATTACTTGTTGATTTTCTGACAGATGTGATTCTTTGATTTGGGATTCGAAAATTTTCAGCGATTTATCATTTAATAAGCCGTCTGTATCTATGCATCTTTGAATGTCAGAATAAAAGCGTTGCTGTTTCTGGCGAATTTCAATAAATAAAGAATATTTTGTATCGTTACCACTATTCGACAGTTCATCTATTGTATGGCTTATATCCTTCATATCTTTAACAGATAAAGTAGCATTTCTAACCACTGTTATCAAAGAATTAATGAGCACTCCTTCTTGTTCGGAAATAACAGGCGTAACCATTTTCCTGTAAAAAGAAGTAATTTCTGATTCATAACTTTTTAAATGCATATAGCTCTCAATATGAGGAATGGGAGAATGTTCAATATGCATCATTTTTCGATTTACTGAAATGCTCTGATATAAGAAACGAAGCACTTCTTTGTGTAACGCCTGAATTGCGGCATGCGTTTCCTGAGGATTAACATGGACAATAAATTTAGATTGGTATTGTGATTTCTCAGGTACAAGAAATATGATGAGTTGAGTAAAGTACTTTAAAAATGGTGCTACACAGATTATTCCGACGAGATTAAAAACCGAGTGAAAAGTAACGGTAGCAAAAAGTGGGTCATCCATGCGAAGATGATGAACAATCAATTTATAATATAGAGGAATCATCAGCAATGCCATACCTGATGAAAAAAAATTAAATATAAACTGTGACCATCCGATTCTTTTTTTAATAGTATTTCCTTTGATGGTTCCGATAATAGCTGTAACAGATGTTCCCAAATTGCTTCCCACCACAAGGTACATGACTTGTTGATAATCAATGATACCGGCTGAGAGAGAAGATAAGAAAATCAACATTGATGCCGAGCTGGACTGAATAAGTGCAGTAAGCACAAAGCCAAACAAGAAGAAAAGAATCAATGGACGATTGGCCAATATGGTTAAATCAACATTTTGGGCAATAGCAGAAAAACTATCCTTCATGTAACTTAAACCTAAAAAGAGCAAACTGAATCCAAGCAAAAAGTGAAAAATTTGATTAATTCGAGTATGCTTAATAAAAACAAAAGCAAGCCCGCTACCTCCGAGCAAAGGCAGCACTATTAGCTCGATATTTAGTTTAAATCCAAGAAGCGTAACGAGCCATCCGGTGAAAGTAGTTCCCAAATTAGCGCCAAGAATTACGCCAATGCCATTATTTAATCCCATAATACCGGCACCAGCAAAAGACATAACAAGTAAAATAACCATTGAGCTACTTTGGAGCATGGCAGTAATGCTCACACCGGTAAGAATAGCAGGCAAAGGATATTTGGTGAAACGATGAAGAAATTTTTTAAAAGATCGGCCAATAAGCAATTTTAGAGCATCTTCCATGATATACATACCAAAGAGAAACAAGCTGAGGCCTGCCAATAGAAACCATATACTATTAAAATCAAAATCCATAATAAATGGCATTAGTGATAGGTAATACAAGCGATATAGTGGCAAAATTACACAAATTGCTGCATGGTTTTGTAAAATACAGACCTATAACATAACTTTGCATCCCTTTTATAGAAGGCAATGCCCGGATGGTGAAATTGGTAGACACGCACGTTTCAGGGGCGTGTGGCGAGAGCTGTGCAGGTTCGACTCCTGTTCCGGGCACTTTTTTAGCATAAATGTTGTTTGATTACAAAAAGTTACTTAATTTTGCAGTCCTGTTTTAAAAAAATCAGAAAAAATGGCAAAGAAAGGAAATCGTGTTCAGGTAATTTTAGAGTGCACCGAGCATAAGAATAGCGGTAAGCCCGGCACGTCGCGTTACATTACCACCAAAAACAAAAAGAACACCACCGAGCGTATTGAATTGAAGAAGTTCAATCCGATTCTGAAAAAAGTTACCGTTCATAAAGAAATTAAATAATATAAGCCATGGCAAAGAAAGTAGTAGCAACGCTGCGTACCGGTTCGGGAAAAGATTTCACCAAGGTGATTAAAATGGTTCGTTCTGAAAAAACCGGCGCATACCAGTTTAAAGAAGAGGTGGTGCATAAGGATCATGTTAAAGATTTTTTCGCATCCAAATAGAAGTGAATTTCGAATTTTTTTTTAAAGCTTCTTTATGTAAGGGAGCTTTTTTTGTTTATAATTGATTATGGCCTTATTTGGATTTTTCAACAAAGAAAAAAAGCAAGCGCTGGATCAGGGACTGTCAAAAACCAAAGAATCGCTGTTTGGTAAAATCCGTCGTGCTGTTGCCGGTCGTTCATCTGTTGATGATACGGTACTCGACGAACTTGAGGAAATACTCATAAGCAGTGATGTAGGTGTTCAAACTACTTTATCTATCATTGAACGAATTCAAAAGCGTGTATCACGTGATAAATATGTATCAACTGAAGAATTAGACCAAATTCTGAAAGAAGAAATCACTGCCTTATTGGAAGAAAATGAATTATCGTCATTACTGCATACATCTAAAGAAAAACCGTATGTTATAATGGTTGTAGGTGTTAACGGTGTTGGAAAAACTACCACCATTGGCAAGCTGGCTCATCGATTTAAACAAGAAGGTAAAACAGTTATGCTTGGCGCAGCCGATACATTTAGAGCTGCTGCTGTTGACCAGCTTAAAATATGGGCACAGCGAGTAGATGTTCCGATCGTTGAAAAAGGCATGCAGGCCGATCCGGGTTCTGTTGCTTTCGACACTCTTAATTCGGCTGTAGCAAAAGGTTCTGACGTAGTTCTAATTGATACGGCAGGTCGTCTTCATAACAAAATAAACCTGATGAACGAGCTTAGCAAAATTAAGCAGGTTATGAAGAAAGTAGTGGCCGATGCCCCACACGAAATACTATTGGTTTTGGACGGATCAACCGGACAAAATGCATTTGAACAAGCCAAGCAATTTACTGCAGCCACAGAAGTTACGGCTTTAGCTATTACAAAACTTGATGGAACTGCTAAAGGTGGCGTGGTTATCGGCATTTCAGACCAATTTAAAATCCCTGTTCGATATATTGGTGTTGGTGAAAAAATGGAAGACCTTCAGGACTTTGACAAGAAGCAATTCGTTGATTCGCTTTTTGGAAACTGATATTAGTATTGACTCATCCATGAAAGTCAGATCAGCAAAACAAAACAAAGTAAATGTTGTAACCTTAGGTTGTTCAAAGAACCTATATGATAGTGAAGTATTACTCGGGCAATTAAAAGCCAATCATATTGACGCGGGGCACGAAGAAAAAGACAAATCTTCCAATATCATTGTAATCAACACTTGTGGATTTATTGAATCAGCCAAGCAAGAGAGCATAGATACCATACTGCATTATGCCCACTTACGTTCATCAGGAAAAATTGACAAACTATACGTTGCCGGCTGCCTTAGTGAGCGATACAGGCATGATTTGCAAAATGAGATACCTGAAGTAGATGCATTTTTTGGAACACGAGAACTTCCCAATCTGCTCAAAGCATTGCGTGCCGATTATAAGCAGGAGCTTTTAGGAGAAAGATTATTGGCGACACCTTCGCATTATGCCTATCTGAAAATTTCAGAGGGATGCGACCGTCCCTGTTCTTTCTGTGCCATTCCGCTTATGCGTGGCAAACATATTTCGTTCGCAATTGAACAATTGATTTTGCAAGCAGAAAAATTAGCATCCAATGGCACTAAAGAACTTCTGCTCATTGCTCAAGACACTACATATTACGGCTTGGATTTATACGGCAACCGTGAATTAGGACAATTGCTCGAATCTCTTTCAAGCATCCAGGGCATAGAGTGGATTCGTATTCATTACGCTTTCCCGCATGGATTTCCTGAAGATATTCTCAGCATTATTGCAAACAATCCCAAAGTTTGCAGATATCTTGATATGCCACTTCAACATATCTCAAATCCTATTCTACATTCTATGAGACGGGGCACAACACGAGAAAAAACGTATGCCCTCATCAATAAAATCAGACAACAAGTACCAGGTATTGCTCTGCGAACCACATTGATTTGCGGATATCCCGGCGAAACAGAAGAGGACTTTGATGAATTATTTCACTTTGTTGAAGATATTCGTTTCGACAGATTAGGCGTTTTTGCATATTCTCACGAAGAAGACACAACAGCTTTCCATTTAAAAGATGATGTGCCTTACGAAGTAAAACAAGAACGTGTGGCTCGTATCATGGAACTACAACAAAGAATTTCTTCAGAACTTAATCAAAAAAAAATTGGACAATCATACAGCGTGATTGTTGACAGAAGAGAAAGCAAATATTATATCTGCCGAACCGAATTCGACTCACCTGAAGTAGACCAGGAAGTTTGGGTTGAATCTGATAAGGTACTTAATCCTGGCGAATTTGTGAATGTAACGATTACCGAAGCCAGAGAATACGAGCTTATAGGAAGATTAAGCTAACAAGAATCCTTGCTCCAATAAATAAGTTGCTATTTGTACGGCATTGGTAGCAGCTCCCTTTCTTAGGTTATCTGAAACAATCCATAAATTGAGAGCATGGGAGTGGGATTCATCTATTCGGATACGACCCACAAAAACCTGATCACGATCTTGTGCATGCACCAAAGGCATAGGATAAAGCTGCTCTGCTGGATTATCAAGCACCATAACACCCGGAGATTTTGACAACACGTCTCTGATTTCATTCACATCAGGTTGTTTTTGAAACTCCACATTCACTGATTCAGAATGTCCACCCATAACCGGAATACGAACTGTGGTAGCTGTAATAGGCAAATCAGGAATATCCAAGATTTTTCTGGTTTCATTCACCATCTTCATTTCCTCTTTGGTATAACCATTCGGAAGAAAAACATCAATCTGCGGAATCACGTTCAAATCAATTGGGTAACGATAAGCCATTTCGCCTGAAATGCCATTACGTTCATTCATCAACTGATTCACGGCTTTCACGCCGGTGCCTGTTACCGATTGATAAGTTGAAACTACAATACGTTTTATTCCATACAAATCATGAAGTGGCTTTAGTGCAACAACCATCTGTATGGTAGAGCAATTCGGATTAGCAATAATTTTATGATTGGATGTAAGCTTATCTGCATTCACCTCAGGAACTATAAGTGGCACATCAGGATCCATTCGCCAACACGAAGAATTATCAATTACCACAGTACCCTTTTTTGCAAAAAGAGGAGCTAATTCTATGGAAACTTGACTCCCCGCAGAAAAAAGAGCCAAGTCAACTTTTGATTGCAATGCATCAACAGCTGAGATGATATCATACGATTTACCGGCATACAACAGCGACTTCCCTCTTGATTTCTCAGAAGCTACCGGTATCAGATTAGTTACAGGGAACTTGCGTTCATCAAGTATTTTGAGCATAACCGAACCCACTAATCCGGTACAACCTACAACTGCGACATTCATAACAAAAAAACAATCATTTGATTTAGGTTTCAAAATTACATATATTTACTTTAGCTTTTGCTAACTTTAAGAATCCAACATGCTGAGAAAAAATCTGATGTGGCTTTTTTTGCTTACGCTTTGTACTGCATCCTTTGCTCAGTATAGTGATTCATTTACGGATGGCGATTATACAAACAATCCAACATGGGATGGAAGTACCGATAAATTTCAAATCAATGGAAGTTTTGAGCTGTGGCTTAATGCACCCGTTGTAAACGATCAGGCATACTTATATACCTTTTCGCAAGCGATACATGATGCTTCTTGGGAATGCCTTGTCAGATTAAATTTTAATCCTTCAAGCACCAACTATGCCAGATATTATTTAGTATCAGACCAATCCAATTTGCTCTCTCCTCTCAATGGATATTTTATTCAAGTAGGTAGTACCGAAGATGATATTTGCCTATATCGTCAAACAGGCAGCACCGTCACAAAAATTATTGACGGCCCCGATGGCGTTTTAAATTCAGCAGCCGTTCAGTCACGAATACGGGCTACCCGAAACGCTGCTGGCGACTGGACATTAGAAGCAGACACCCTTGGCGGAAACAGTTTCATCCACTATGGAAATGTGAATGATGTTAATCATCTTCAATCATTGTTTTCAGGTGTTTGTTGCACATATACCTCTACCCGCTCGGATAAATTTTTCTTTGATGATTTCATTGTAAATGGTAATCCACATAATGATGGAACGGGTCCATTTATTAGCGGATTAACATTGATTTCTCCTACACAAATCCAACTTCATTTTAATGAACCTCCCCTACCGGCTTCAGCTTCGATAACAACAAATTATCTTATTTCAGGTGGGATAGGGAATCCTTCTACTGCCAACATCAATATGACAGATAATAAAAAGATTGATATTACATTAGGAACGCCTTTATCATACGCCACAGCATACACAATTTCTGTGCAACAAGTTTCCGACTACCAATCCAACATCATGACCGACACCGTCCTTCATTTTGCCGACTATCAGGCAGTTTTAGGCGATGTAGTGATTAATGAAATTATGGCTGATCCAACCCCGCCTGCTAATCTACCAGAATATGAATATGTGGAACTATACAATACAACCAACTTGCCTATACGTCTTGATGGATGGAAATTTACTGTAAATACAACAACAAAGACGCTGCCGACTTATACTCTATTACCTGGAGAATTTGTAATTCTACTTCACGAAAATGGCCTAAGTGAATTTTCTATGTATCCGGCTATCGGTATATCGTCATTCCCTTCCATAAATAACAGTGGGGCTACCATTCGGATACAAGATGGCTCAAATATGCTGATAAACGAAGTTAGTTTTACAATAGCATGGTATAACAACCCCAATGTAAGTACTGGCGGTTTTTCTATTGAAAAAATGAACCCTACAGAACGCTGCGGAGGCATTAACAACTGGGCTGCAACCCTTAACATCAACGGAGGTACACCTGGCTCAATCAATAGCATCCATTCTAATAACCCGTTGCCATTTACATTCAAGCAAATCGAAGTAATATCGGCTGACAGTATGCTTGTGGAATTTACTAAATCTATTGATACATCATCCATTCATCCCTCCAATTTTTTTATCTCAGGATCTGTTGGTTCGCCTTCTCAAGTTATTCCAACAAGTAGCAATAGCGTGCTTCTTACCACATCAACACCTCTTAGCATCAATATTCCATACATCATTACTTGCTATGCGGGGATAAACGATTGTGCAGGCAATTCTTTATCAATGGACATTTCAGAAACATTGATGTATTATGTAGCTTCTCTTTTTGATATTGTGATAAACGAAATCATGGTAGATGAAAGCCCTGCTGTTGGGCTTCCTCTCACCGAATATATTGAACTACATAACCGAAAAGATTTTCCTGTTCAACTAAAAAATTATCAGTTAATAGTAAATAACTCATCATATACTATACCATCATGTATTCTCCAACCCGATAGTTTTATAGTGCTAGTAAAATCGGGTTGGGAATCTGAATTTGATGGTATTTCAATAGTTGGTATGTCATCATTTCCTAGCTTTACCAATACAGGAGCTACAGTAACATTGCGTCATAAAAACGGAACATTATTACATAATGTTTCATATACCGACAAGTGGTATCGACAATCTTCTAAATCTAATGGAGGATGGTCGCTAGAGCAGATTGACCCATCCCTACCCTGTTTAGAAAAAACAAACTGGAATGCATCCGTTCATATAAAAGGAGGCACACCCGGATTCAGAAATTCAGTATATCAATCATTAGCCGACACAACTGCTCCATATGCTTTTGCGATTGGTATTTCTGCGCCCGATAGCATCTTTATTTATCTGCGTGAAAGCATTGTGCAAGCCCCCACTCCAAGTTCTGTTTTTATTTCAGGAGGAATTGGAAATCCTTCTCAAATTAATCTTGAGGAACCAACGCTCAATAAACTTATACTAAAACTACCATCAATGCTTTCAGCAGATAGTATCTATTCCATTTACATATCAGGATACACTTCTGACTGTAGCGGAAATGTATGGAAGCATGATACATTTACAGTTGCCATACCTGTTGCTGTGCAATCTCATGATATCGTCATCAATGAGATATTATCAGATCCCCCTGCCAATGGGATTGATTATATTGAAATTTACAACAAAACCAACCAGTTTTTTGATCTAAAGGATTTGTATTTGGGCACAGGCGATACGACAACAGGATTCATAACTAACCCAAAACCGATTAGCACTACATCTATCATTATGGAACCGGGAAGTTATCGTCTTCTTTCAACCGACATGGATATCGTATTACAAAATTATAAAACAGACAATCTATTATCATTTATCAATCTTACATCCATCCCATCCTATAATAACAGCAGTGGCACTGTTACGCTATCAAACATTTCACAACAAATCATTGACTGGGTAAACTATGAAGAAGATTGGCATTTTGCACTACTTAACAGCACAGATGGTGTCTCGCTTGAACGAGTCAATCCCGTCGGCCCATCACTTGATAAAACCAATTGGCATTCGGCTTCACAAACTACTGGATTTGGAACACCTGGATATAAGAACTCTCAGTTCGTTTCATTATCGCCTATTGCTCAAAAATTCTCCATTACGCCTGAAGTATTTTCGCCTGATCAGGATGGATGGGACGATTTATTATTTATACAGTATAATCTGAATAATCCAGGATATATAGCTACAGTTAAGATATATGACGCAACCGGTAAGTATGTTCAAACATTGGCCAATAATCAGCTAATAGGTACGGAAGGATATTTTACATGGGATGGAACAAATTTTCAGGGGAATAAAGCACGAACCGGCATTCATGTGATTTTGTTTGAGATCATCACACCAGATGGAAAGATAGAATCATTCAAAGCTCCGTGTGTAGTTGCCACCCGGCTTTAATTTTGTAACATATGATAATGAAACATACAAAGTGGATACTGATGTTAATGTTATTACAACATCAACTACAAGCACAAAACAATTACTGGACACAACAATATGGAGCGCAATCATCACTGCTGGGAGGAGCCGTTGTGGCAGGTGTTCGCGATAATTCGGCACTGTATTATAATCCTGCAGCGCTTGGCTTTATTGAACATCCCACATTAAGCATCAATGCCAACATTTATCAACTTGATTATGTAAATCTGAAAAATGGTGCCGGAAATCAAATTGATTTGAATTCAATACGTCCTTTAATTTACCCACAATTAGTTTCAGGATTTATCAGTTTCAAAAAAGTTCCCAAATTAAAAATGGCATATGGATTACTAACTCGCCACAGGAATGATATAAAAACTTATGCCCAACATAAAGGATTTTATGAAATTATTCCATCTTCAGGTGGCTTAGATTATTATTATGCCAATATCAATTACGAAATCAACAACATATCGCAATGGGGCGGATTAGGCATCAGCTACAAGATATCTAATAAAGTATCATTGGGCTTTACGCAGTTTTTAAATTACATGCATCTTGACGACCGACTTTCAAATAATACAAGCATTGATGTGATGGAAAGCACCTATTACATCACTCGGGTATATGAATCATCTGTATCCGTAATTGATGCTGTAAGCATGAACTGGAAGATTGGAGCTGCCTTTGATTTCGGCAAATTCAAAATGGGAATTACAGGCACTATACCATCTGTTGATTTATTTGGTTTTGCCCGATTGGAAAGGTCTTTAGAAAGCTTTAACCAACATGTGTATTTAGACGACTCATTAGTGATTGGAAAATTCCCAAGTTTTATTGTTTCGGAAGAGCAACGCGGACTAAATGCACGATTTCGCACACCCGGCTCTATCGCGTTAGGGCTAGAATTAAATCTCCCCAAATCAGGCACAAGAATTATGCTTACCGGCGAATATTTCTTCCCAATGAGTGAATATACGGTAGCACGATATGATAGCTTAACAGATATCCGGCCTTTTGGAAGCTATCAAAACATTGCTGTTCCTGACTTTTTAGTTGAAACAACATTTTCGGCAGGAGTTATTAATGTGGGCTTAGGATACGAACAGCGATTGCATGACAAATGGATGCTTTGCATGGGTGTACGTTCAGATATGAATAATACGCAAGATGTACTTACATCAAAACCATATGGAACAAACAGTATAAATTCAACATTTTGGCATTATGTTCATTTTTCAGCCGGCGTACGATATAAAAAAGGAAGTAGTGATGTTACCTTTGGTCTAAATTATGGGCTCGGCATTACCAATATTCAACGTCAACCTTTCAATATTGCTGAACCTCAAATCTCTTTATACCCCGGATTCTATGGCAATCCGTTTATATCATTTCAGGGCGAACGTCAGGAAACTATGAAAGCCAATGTGCACTCCATTGGCATTGTGCTGGGATACACTTATTACATCAAACGATAATCTATTAATTACCCGTCCAAGCTCTTAAAATATTACGTTGTGCCACTGTAGGAGCTGATACAAGCGACAAACCACCATCATAGGGCACCGATTGTGTTCCAACACGACCTTTCAATACCAACTTCTTAAATTTATCTTTCTTAAGTGGGCGACTAATCTCATATTCCATAGGGTCGGATGGTTTTGCATTTGTGTACAAATCAAGATATACTTCTAAAGCTGTATCCATTGATAGTTCCTTCCCATTTACTTTTTGTATCACATCACCCGAACGCAATCCCATTGATTTACCGACAGCACTTAAATCAGCATCGCTGATAATATAAAAACGGTTTATTTTCTCATCATATCCTGCATATTCAAAGTTAATACCGAAGTCGGTAATTTCTTGCATACCACCTTCTGAGAATTCTATGCCCGCAAATAATAATGTTTGTAATAATGGCAATGGCTTATTTCCAGAAACATAGGTTTCAAGAAAATTGAGCACAGCCGGAAAAGAATGTTGTGCCATCACAGTAAAAAGCTCATCATCTTTAAATGGCTTATTATGGCCATACTCATTCGAAAGTTTTTTCAACAATACGGATAAATCCATTGCTCCATTAGATAGATGAAGAAGCGTTAGGTCTAAACACATACCGATTAATGCGCCTTTTTGGTAAACATTCAAATATTGATTTTTATAGGTAGTAAGACATCCCTCACTCATAACCGTAAAAGGAAGTGTATCATTAAAATTTTTGGCTGTTGAAATCTTATCTTGAATAACTTGCAGAAACTGATCTAAAGTGATAAGCCCATGTCGTACTTGAACTAAGTGAGCTGAATATTCGGTAACGCCCTCATACAGCCAAAGATGTTTCGACATCGTAGGGTTATTATAATCAAAATAATGAATTTCTTCAGAATGAATAGTAAGCGGTGTAACAATATGAAAAAATTCATGTGCGGAAACATCCTTAACCATCTGACCAAGATAATCTCCACCAAAAGCAGGAAGAAAATACATGGATGAATTATTATGCTCAAGAGCACCAAATCCAAAAGAGATAAATGAAGTTGGCAAATACAAAATAAACGCATACTTATCAACCGGTAATTCCCCTCCTAAATATACTTTAATTGCTTGCAAAATAGGTTCGATTTGGTTTGAGATAAAAGCAGAAGTAACTGTTTTATTATCATTAAAAACAGAAACAAGAACCGATGTATTCCCAATCTTCAATACTGTAGTATCGGGTTCGCAATACATAATAGGCGAATCTACCAGGGTGTGATAATCAGTGATTTTATAAACATCTTTTTCGTCATTTCGAATGTATTGCAAGCCCGTTGATCCGTAAAAATTTGCAGGACGTAATACTTCGATCTCAATGGGCTGAGATGTAGTGCCCTCAAAATATCCAAAAATTCCGTGATTGTTAAGTACAAAATTTTTCCCCGCTTCAAAATTGGTTCCGGCCGGCTCAAAAACCCAATTTGATTTATCGTCTGTATCCCATGTATCATCAACTATATATTCCAGGGATAGCACATTCTCAACTGTCGCAATTTTCCAAGTATTTACATCTATCTTTTCAATCTTGGATAATTTACCTGGCTTAGATGTAACTTTAAAATTAGAAACAAAACGACCAAAATCATATATGCTATATGTGCCGGGAATAATCTTAGGCATTCTGAACAACACATCTCCTTTCAAATGAGAAGACGGATGGACAAAAACCTTTAATTGATCATTTTCAACCTGATTAAGATTAATAGAATAACGGGTAGGATGCGAGGTTGCATTCGCATTCAAAACCATTATCAGCGAAAATAAAAACAATACTCTCATTCTCATACCTGGATATTATTAAGTTGGCAAATTTAGAAAAAAAATTCAGCATATTAATAACCCATCTTAGACGTATAATCACATTAACAATTCTTAGGTATTCCATGAAGCAATATGAAGAAAATTAAAGAAGTATCTGATAAAAAGATTGTACATTTGCTTCAAACATGTATAGATATGCGTAAAATCTTTTTCTTACTATTTATTGTTAGCTACAACTCACTCTTTGCTCAATATCTAACCAATGACTCCAGAAAAAGAATTGAATCACATGTGATATATTTATCATCCGACGAATTAGAAGGGCGATTAACGGGAACTGATGGAGAACAAAAAGCATTAGATTATATTGCTTCTCAATGGAAAAAAGCGAAAATAACACAAGCCGGTGTTTTTGGTTACTCGCAATCATTTGACTTCACATATCGTATCGAAGCCGATGCTAGTAATTATGTTAAAACAGGTAACAAAGAAAGTTCTAATCCTTCATTTAGCGATTTAAGCTATTATCCCGTTTCAGGCTCAGGAAATGGTTATGTGGAAGCCGACTGTATTAAAGTGGGATACGGGATTCAAACATCTGATAAAAGACATGATGATTATGCAGGGCATGTTTATCTTGATGGCAAAGTATTTATAATTGACATAAGTGATCCCGATGGCGGACACTCCCATTCTTCATATAGTGATTACACCCTGCAAACACGGATATCCAAAGCCATTGAAAAAGGGGCATCTGCGATCATATTTATTAATCCATCAGGCAAAGGCGAAGAACCATCACAAACATTATCAACAAGAGTTTTATCAACGTCTATCCCTGTTGTATTTTCGAGCAATCATACTCTCTTCAAGGAGGATGGATTTTTGATTAAGATGAATATTAAACTTAACCGCATTCAACGAACTGGACACAATGTAATTGGATTTATTGACAACAAAGCATCGCATACCATTGCAATCGGAGCACATTACGATCATTTAGGATATGGTGATGACGGTTCGCTGTATAAAGGGGAGAGGGCTATTCATAACGGAGCTGATGACAATGCAAGCGGAACTGCATTACTGATTGAATTAGGGCGATATCTAAAAAAATCGGGCAAACGGAATTTTAATTATTTACTAATTGCATTTTCAGGTGAAGAATTGGGATTATTGGGTTCTTCATCTTTTACTAAAAGCCCGTTATTTTCAAATTATTCTATTAATTATATGTTCAATATGGATATGGTCGGTCGCCTCGATTCATCAAGTCGCACATTACTTGTAAATGGTGTTGGCACTTCTCCATTTTGGCAAACAAACGCAACAGCTATTAAAGCAGGTAATCTGCACATAAAAACCACAGAAAGTGGTATCGGCCCATCCGATCATACATCATTCTATCTTAAAGATATTCCTGTATTGCACTTCTTTACCGGCACACACAGCGATTATCACAAGCCCTCAGATGACTGGGAAAAAGTAAACATGGATGGTATCGTGGATATCGGCAACTATATGATTGAATTAATCAACTTAAGTGCAGTAGAGAGCAAACTTGCATTTACAAAAACCAAAGAACCTGAAAACGGAAAAGTAAGTTCTTTTAAAGTTACGTTGGGCGTTGTTCCTGACTATGCTTATGAAGGACAAGGTATGCGTATTGATGGTGTTAGTGAAGGAAAACCAGCACAAATTGGAGGTCTTAAAGCCGGTGATATTATCATACAAATTGGAGAGCATAAAATAAAAGATATTTATGCTTACATGGGTTCATTATCACATTTTAGCAAAGGTCAAACAACTACAATAATATATTTACGTAACGGATCCGAACAATCGTCGGAGATAACTTTCTGACAAGATTATTGATTTTCCTTTAGGAATAAACCAGCCACATGCCGAATCGTTGTATCTATAGGTGTAAAAGTAAAAGGAAATATTTGTAAAATTTTTTTATTCTCATAATAGCATTTCAAAGTGGCTGTTCTTGCTGTTTCTCGTGTAATCAGAGGTTCTTTCCCTGAAAAACTATTTCTAATCCATTCCATTCGCCATGCTAAGGCAGACAACCATTTTGGGGCATTCCTTTTACTTCTATGTTTATGAAGTGCATCTGCCATCATATCCATAATTTCTTGATATGAATGATTGCCTTCACTCAGTATATACCGTTCTGCCGAAATAGGTTGCGACATAAGCCAAATCATAGCAGTAGCAACATCATTCACATCTACCCATCCCGTTACGCCATCGGTGTAAAATGAACTACCCTTCCAAATTCTTGAAAAAAACTTGCCGGTACCTTCATGCCATAAACAATACCCAATAATAACAGCCGGATTTACTATAAATGCGTCAAGGCCCTCCTCAATGCCTCTCCAAACTTCGCGTTCGGCGAAATATTTAGTAACTGCATACCACGAATTATTAGGATCATTTTTCCAAAACCTGTCTTCAGAAATTGGCTCATCCAAACGAGAGCGTCCAATAGCTGCAATACTACTTACATAGCAAAGACGTATGCCGGGGATCAACAAACATTGGTTAACAATAGAAGCTGTAAGATGAGCATTTGAATGCATGAGTTGATAACGCTTGCGTGGATGAAATGAAACCTCTCCTGCGCAATGATACAACTGAGAAATGCCATTCAGAAATGAGGCCAATTCAAACATATCAAACAAGTCCATTTCGACCCAATGAATACGGTTCCATTGTTGCTCGGGGTGCTCAGCAAAAATCTCGAATACTCTTCGAGCATAACGCAAATCAGTATCAACACGACGTGATGCTCTGATATTATCATTAGTTTGAGTGAGCATGACTAGTAAATGCGCACCTAAGAAACCCGAACCGCCTGTAACTGCAATCACAATTCTGATGATATTATCTACAAATGTACCTTTTTATTGAAATCAGTCAGGAATGTGGATAAGAAAATAATTGTTGATTCGTCAGCATGGGTCAACATCAATATGAAAACTCACTCTGCGTGCTGCTTCATTTTTACGAGTTGCTATAATTGCATTTGAAATCATTTCTTTCACTAATTGATACGATATCCCCGTTTCCATTTTAATCAACAAGCGAAATAGAAACTGATTACGGATTCTTCCAACAGGAGGCACTTCAGGTCCATAAATCATAAGTGATTGTTGCTGGAGATTAAAGGCAAATTGTTTAGCGGCATCTTTAACCTCGTTGTAATCACGTGCCTTTAATACAATCTCAATCAGTTTATAGAATGGAGGATAATGGAACTGTTGGCGTTCATTCAACTCCTGAGCATAAAGAGAAAGATAATCATGACGAAGCACCTGCGATATTACTTGATGTGTGGGATGATACGTTTGAATCAGTACACGACCTTGTTTATCGCGCCTTCCAGCTCTACCGCTTACTTGTTCCATTAATTGAAAAGCTCTCTCATGAGCTCTAAAATCAGGAAAGTGCAATAAATTATCTGCATGAAGAATACCTACTAATGACACCCTGTCAAAATCCAATCCTTTAGTAACCATCTGTGTACCAACAAGGATATCAACCGTTCCATCAGAAAAGTGTTGCAGCAATTGTTGGTATGCATTTTTCTTTCTTGTAGTATCTAAATCGAGGCGGGCTATACGAGCCGTAGGAAAAATTTGCTGCAAATCATCTTCAATTTTTTCTGTACCAAATCCCTTTTGATCAACAACAACACTACCACAACTTATACACGCATCCGGCATGGGCTCAGCATATCCACAGTAATGGCATCTAAGCTGAGAAGAAGATTTATGATAAATCAATGAAATATCACAGTTTTTGCAAGATGGTATCCATCCGCAATCACTACATTGAACAACAAGTGAATATCCGCGTCGGTTTTGAAAAAGGATAACTTGTTCTCTTCTTTCAAGCGCTTGTTGAATTTCTGAAATAAGTGTAGTTGAAAAAAAAGATTGCATTCTTTTATGCTGATGCTCTTTCTTCAAATCAACGACAGTAATTTGAGGCAACTCGATACTTCCAAAACGCTTATTTAATTCAACCCTAACATACTTACCAGTTTGAGAGTTGAAAAACGATTCGATAGATGGTGTAGCAGATCCAAGCAATACCCTTGCATCAAACATTTTAGACAACACAATGGAAGCGTCACGAGCATTATAACGTGGAGCAGGGTCTTGTTGTTTGTATGAAGCATCATGTTCTTCATCAACAATAATTAAGCCCAGGTTTTGATAGGGTAAAAAAAGTGCAGAACGTGCGCCCAAAATAATTTTGAAACGAGATTCATTGCAAAGAACAGTATTCCATATTTCAACCCTCTCATGATCATTAAATCTTGAATGATAAACGCCAATTTGATCAGGAAAAAATTTTTCCAGTCGTTGAATCAATTGCGAAGTTAGTGCAATCTCCGGCAATAAATATAAAACCTGTTTCCCCTCTTTTATGCAATCACGGATTAACGAAACATATACTTCTGTTTTACCACTTGAAGTAACACCATACAACAAAACTGTTTTCTTTTGCAAAAAGGCCTGCTGAATGTTGGAATATGCTTGTAGCTGTTCATCTGTTAAAGCATAAGGAGCGCTTTCGTCTTTTCCTGACATATGAAATCGCCCTACCTCAATCAATTTTTCCTCAAACACATTTTTCTTTATAAGTTCCCGAATTGTTTGATATGAAACTTTTTCACAGGCAAGCAATTCAGTTTTTTTTACGTTACGTGGTTTACCGGTATAGCGTCCAGACAGATGAATGAATCGCATAAGCGTTTCAAGTTGGGCTGGGGCTTTAACTAAATCATCAAAAACCTGTTTCAACACATCTTCGTTATCCGAATCAGATGTAAGCGATATATATGATTCTGTTTTAGGAATAAATCCCTTTTTCATCTCCTGTTCGGCAATGATGCATTTCTTCTGTATCAATCCATTTAAAACAGGTTGAACAGTTTTAATTCCTAATAATTTCGCCACATCATCAATCGTAAGATATGGCTTGGATTGAAACATCAGCATGATAGCATTTTCACGGTCAGAGAGGACTACTTCAGGAACAGGATGAGCCGAAAAAAAATGTGTCTCACCGCTTAATCGAAGTGCGGATGGAAGTGCAACACTCATCACTTCACCAATAGTACACATATAATATTCAGCAATCCATTTCCAAAATTCAATTTGTCGCTCTGTAACGACAGGATATTCATCAATTCTTTCAAGGATAGATTTTACATCAAATCCATCAGGTGGATTTTTTAGTATTCGATATACAATAGCAGTATAAATTTTTTGCTTACCAACACTTACCACAACCCTGCATCCGGGTTTAAGATTTGTGACATATCTTTCAGGCACAGCATATGTAAGCGGCTTAGGCAAGGCAATAGGCACAATAACCTCAGCCCATAATGCGTATGATTCATGAAAGATATTCATTTACATTGCTAAGATTTCGGCAATCTTTACTAAGTTAAGATTGAGTTTCGCTTTGTCTTTGATGGCCAGAGCAAATGGGGTGTATTTGATTTTCTCATGCTCAAGACCAACCATAACACCCTCTTTACCTTTTGCTAAAGCTTCAACGGCCTCATAACCTAAACGAGTAGCAAGCAATCGGTCATTGGCTGAAGGGTTCCCTCCTCGTTGTATATGACCTAATACCGATACCCTGGTATCATAGTTGGAGAACTTCATTTTAACTCGTTCGGCAATTTGTGTAGCACCTCCAGTATCATCGCCTTCGGCTACGATAATGATACAAGAAGATTTGTTTCTAAGCCATCCCCTTTCCAATTGACGTATTAGTTGATCGACATAAGTAACCGTTTCAGGTATAAGAATCGCCTCAGCTCCAACTGCTATACCTGAATGTAAAGCTATCATTCCTGAATCGCGACCCATTACTTCAACAAAAAACAATCGGTCGTGGCTTGCAGCGGTATCACGCAATTTATCAACTGCATCAATAACTGTATTCACAGCCGTATCGAAACCGATTGTATAATCAGTACCCACCAAATCATTATCAATTGTACCTGGGATGCCCACAATAGAGATATCAGGATACTCCTGCATAAAAATATGAGCGCCTGTAAAAGTACCATCACCACCAATGGCTACTATAGCATCAATATGATTAGAAACAAGGTGTTCGTATGCTTTTCTTCGTCCTTCTGCATCATGAAACTCTTCACATCGAGCTGTTTTAAGAATTGTTCCACCACGCTGAATAATATTACTAACGGATGTCGAATAAAGATCAACAAAATCTTTATCAATCATTCCTTGATAGCCCTTTTTAATACCTACTACACTAAGCCCGTTAGCAATACCATTTCGAACTACTGCTCTTATTGCTGCATTCATGCCTGGGGCATCTCCTCCTGATGTAAATACTGCAATTTTTCGTATATCTTTCATGACCAACAAAGATACAGAAGATTGGAATGATTTTTTATACCTTTGATAGATAAAATAATTCGACTTTTTGGCAGGCGTTATATATTGGGGTGTAACCTAGCAAAATATTCCTCCCATCATTCAAAATTAAATAACGTAGCGATAGAACCACCGCATTCTCTGATTACGGATAACAGATGAAGACAGTAAGCATTTAGTGCTCAATAATTATATGAGAAAAAGAATTAAACAAAAAATCTACGTGAAAACCATACCCCTAGGTTGGCACATAGAAAGCATACAACAACAGCAAACACAAGGAAGAAGGTTGTTCTCAATCCAGGATGAACAAGAAAAGGGAGTAAAGTAATCAGGGCATTGAGAGGGGCCAAACGATGTGATAATCGCTCAGACATGGTCGATTTTATCCAAAAATATCCTGCAATTGCCGACATCAGAGTAGTGATAAGAATATGAGCCAAGATAATTAAAGAGATATCGGCACTTTCAGTATCAGCAAAAGAAAAAGGGATATACAGCAGTGCAAAAATTAAAAGGTAAAAGCCATTTGAAATCAAGAAACCTAAGATTCGAAATTTGTGAGGCGAAGTATAATTAACAGACATAATCAGTAAGGTGTAAAGATAAATCTTGCATTGTTTTCGTCGGGAATGGCGAAAACGCATATTTGTTCTTCATGAGAATTGAAATTAGAAACAAAATACTTAGCTTTTTCAACCTGAATAATTCCCAACTTAATCAAATCTTCGGCTGTTGTGGCGCTAAGCGACCATTCGGTTTCTACTTCTTCATGAGATATCAGCAATTCGCCAAAAGGGACAGGTACTTTATGCATAATAAAAACAGGATAATCCGATACCCCATCCTTTAAAATGGATTCAGAAGCATCGTGAATAGCATCTTTATATAATACAATATGCTTCTGTAAACTTTCTATAAAATCGGGCTTAATCATATCCCAAAAATCAGGATACAAACATACAGAAAAATAAACAGAGCATGTTAGGAAAATTAATTACTTTCGATTATTTTAAAGAGCTCATCAAGCTTTGGTGTCAGAATAATTTCAGTACGCCTATTACGGGCTTTATTATCTGGGGTATCATTATTTACCAAAGGCATAAACTCACCTCTTCCTGACGCTGTTATGCGTGAAGGTTCGATACGAGCACTTGCCAGAAGAATGCGTGTAACTGCAGTAGCTCTTGTAACACTTAAATCCCAATTATCTTTGTTGCATCCTGTTCCTCTTAAGGGTACGTTATCCGTATGGCCTTCGATCATAACATTGATATCAGGTTCTTTTTCCAGCACTTTAGCCAATTCTCTCAACGCATCCTTTCCCTTTTGGTCAACTTCAGTACTACCTGAGGCAAACAAAAGCTTTTCAGACATAGACACGTACACTTTACCATTTTTAACTTCAACCGTCAACCCACTATCTTTAAATCCTTTTAAGGCCTCCATTACTTTATTCTTTAACAATTGTACTTGAGCATCCTTTTCAGCAAGTTTTCTTTCCAGCTCTTCCAAGCGACGACTCTTTTCCTCTAGTGTGTGCTGTATCATATTCAATTCGTCTTCTCGCTTTTGCAAGGCGGCCTGTGCGTCTCTAAGCTCTGAGAGTATTCTTTTGGTTTCTGTTTCACTTCCGGCCAAAAGATTTTTATAATTCTTTTCCAATAATACATTCAATTCATTAAGCTCTTTATTCTTCCCTGTTAGATAACGCATTCGAGTGCCCATTTGTGTGGTGTCTTCAATCAGTCCAGCTCGTTGATTTCGCAAAAGAACATTCTCAGCTGATGCATCAGCTAATGCTCCTTCCAACGAAAGGCATTGGGCACGCATGCTATCATTTTCATGTATCAATTTGTTTTTGAGTGCGTCCAATTCATTGTATCGCTTTGAAGTAACACATGATGTGAAAAATATGACAATAAGTGCCATAAAAAAAACCCAATGCTTCATAACATTTCTATTTTATACAAAAGTATGATTGTGATTACAAGGACGGGCTAAGAGAACAAGCAACTTTTTAACATCAAATTGCGTATAACCATTTCAATATTTTACATATGAGCAAATTAAGTAAAACCTGGCTTACCGATCCGCACATTGATGCCGAATACAAAAGCTACATATTATTGGCATACTTGCAACGCACTAGTCGTTTATTCGAACAGAAGAACTTATATCCTGCACTTTCCGATTTAATAGAACATTACAGCACGTTATATCATCTTCGCCACTCATCCGAATGGATGAAAGATTTATTTCCCAAACAAATTACTGGTATCAACATGCAAACTGCAGAAATTTTATATAATAAACTCGTTGACGATAATGCTCTATTAGAAGAGATATGGAAAACTATCGAATTCTCGATTCCTGTTATTGAAGAAAAAATACAAATGGGAAGAGAAATTTATGATGAAGTAGAGCAACAAATACGAGTATCATCTGTTGGCATCATTCCTTTAAAATTTCATGAAGGATATATGTTGATTAATCGAAAATCTGAGACATTTGTCTTTAAATATGAACAAACATTATTTACCGTTTCATCCGTCTCGATGCGTAGTATTCGAACAGAGTATATAAGCACTTATCCACAATCGCTGCAAAACACTTATTCTCACATCAAATATGATTTGGTTAAAAACAATCCTGACTTGCCTAATCCTGCCGTTTTTTCTTTTGATTCGGCGATTGAATTGCCATTTCGTGCCTGTTATTTCCCAATAGCAAAACGCATGCTTATGCAATACTTACAACTCAGAACTAAAAACCAAGGCACCGATGAGGCATCATGCTAAATTGCCAGCCCAAGAATCTGATAACGCCTTCGAATCAGCTAACTCATTAACCATTTCATTTAAAGCAATCTATTGAGAAATGTAATACTTAGTACAAAAAACATCTAAGAAAGTGCATTAATAATCTATAGTACTTATAGCTTTGCAAAAAAAAAGCATGAAACAACTCGGCGATCGCAAGTTTCTGCCCTATATATCCTGCAACAAAATACAGCAACGCATTGCTGAGCTGGGAAATGAAATTAACATTGCCTATGAAGGAAAAGAACTGGTTATTATCTCGGTACTCAACGGTTCATTTATATTTACTGCCGATTTGGTAAGGCAAATTGAAATACCTGTTGATTTAAGGTTCATAAGGGTCTCGTCTTATCAATCAGAACAGTCCAGCGGAAAGGTAACTCAGATTTTGGGACTGACAGGTGCCATTAAAGATAAACACGTATTGGTAATTGAAGATATAATAGATACAGGTCTTACCATAGCTGAGATTCATAATCAACTCATAGAGCAACAACCGGCATCAATAGAAGTTGCATCATTGCTACTAAAAGAAGATGTGTATCGGGGTAAAATAAAAATTAACTACCTTGGCTTCGCCATTCCTAATCGTTTTGTGGTAGGATATGGATTAGATTTAGACGGATTCGGCAGAAATTGGCCGGAAATTTATCAGGTTGTATAATTAAATTAAAATCGAAATGTTGAATATTGTATTATTTGGCCCACCCGGGGCAGGCAAAGGAACTCAATCAGAACGAATAGTAAACAAATACAAGCTAGTACATTTATCCACCGGCGATATTTTCAGATACAACATCAAGCAAGAAACCGATTTAGGGAAATTAGCCAAATCTTATATTGACAAAGGAGAATTGGTGCCTGACCAGGTTACCATTGATATGCTGAATGCTGAAGTTGAAAAGCAAGTAAACCCGAATGGATTTATTTTTGATGGATTTCCACGTACTACAACCCAAGCAGATGCGCTTGACAAACATATGATATCAAAGGGTTCGTCAATCACTATGATGTTATCTTTGCATGTTCCTGAAGAAGAGCTCATCAAGCGATTATTGCTAAGAGGAAAAGAAAGTGGTCGATCAGATGATACCGACGAAAACATTATCAGAAACCGCATTCGAGTATATAATGAACAAACAGCTGTAGCAGCCAATTATTATGAGATGCAGAATAAATACCATCAGATTGACGGTATAGGTACTATTGAAGACATATTCGAACGACTTTGCCAAATAATTGATAAACACAGTACGATTCTCTGAATATTATGCTGCGCATCCTTACTGTAGTAGGCGCCAGACCTCAGTTTATAAAAGCATCGGCTGTCAGTCGTTGCATAAAAAATCATTTTTCGGATTGTTTTGAAGAAAAGTTATTACATACCGGCCAGCACTACGATTCGCTTTTGAGTGACATATTTTTCAGACAGCTTAACATACCCGAACCTGCATATCATTTGCATGTCGGATCATCAACCCATGCCAAACAAACTGCTGATATTTTACAAGGTGTAGAAACAGTTGCAATTAAATATGCACCTCACCTTATACTTCTTTATGGCGATACTAATTCAACCATAAGTGCAGCGTTAGCGGCAGCCAAGCTTCATATACCCATTGCCCATATTGAAGCCGGTCTTCGCTCTTATAACAAAAAGATGCCAGAAGAAATTAATCGCATTATCACTGATCATCTTTCAACATTTTTATTTACTCCAACCCATCAGGCATACATAAATTTGCAACGTGAAGGGCTTGTGCACAATATCGGTCAACCTGTTTCGCCAGACAATCCCATTATTATCAATTCTGGAGATGTGATGTACGACAATGTTTTACATTTTCAACAAATGGCACAAGAACAATCAAGTATCATACAGCAGTTGGGATTAGAACAAGAAAAAATTATTTTGTGTACAATTCACCGAGATTTTAATACCGACAACGAATTGCGATTACAAAACATCCTGAAAGGATTGATTGGCATTGCCAATACTTTTCAGCATAAAATCATTGTACCTCTGCATCCTCGTACCAATGCCATGCTCAACAAAAAGGAATTCCGAGAATTGAAACAATCTTTATCAAAACATAAAAACATTATACTCTGCAACCCTGTTTCATATTTCGACATAATCAGATTGGTGAGTGAATGTGAAATGGTTATAACTGATTCAGGGGGATTACAAAAGGAGGCCTACTTTTTACGTAAACCGGTGGCCATATTGAGAAACGTAACCGAATGGACTGAGATCATTGAAACCGGCAATGGCTGGCTGGTTGATGACAGCCCTTTGCTATTGCTTAATGCCTGCCAACAAGCAATCACTATGCTACACGGTGATTTTCCGCTGCTATATGGTGACGGAAATGCTGCACAAATGATACTAACGCAATTGCAAAAGAGTTTAAAATGATACGTTCTGTCTTTCGATATCTAATCAATTTTTTATACCTATTAATTTCGCCCGGAATCACTCACCTTATCAGGGACAAATGGTCATTTTATTTTTCAAAAAAATTCCGCAATTCAAACATAAGTCCATCAGAGCAAAAAAGACAGCTAAAAGACGCATGCGAATGGCTGCAAAAATCTATCAATCCATCAGCACACGGATTCAGAACCTATTACTATCTTAACGGTTGGACATCCTCTTATCCCGAAACAACAGGATATATAATACCCACATTGCTTCGTTATGCCCAATATTCGGGTGAGGATAAATGGATTCAAATATGTAAAGATGCAGGCAACTGGTTAGTAGATATTCAGAAAGAATCAGGAGGTTGGCAATCGGGGTATGTAGATGAAGACAAAAATGAAGTCGTTTTCAATACCGGACAGGTGATACGTGGCCTCTATGCACTTTATAAAAACACAGGAGAAGAGAAATACATACAATCAAGCATACGGGCATGTGATTGGCTATGTAAAACGCAAGATAAAAAAGGATTTTGGAAAAAAAATGCCTTTATGCAAGCCGAAAGAGTATATGACAGTTATGTAGATCACCCTTTGCTGGTCCTTCATCTTGAAACCGGTATAGAGCGATATAAGCATACTGCGATTCGCAATCTGAACTGGATTCTCACCCAACAAAAAGAGAACGGCTGGTTTGCCAACTGTGACAATACCACCAAACACAACAGCAGACCCATATTACATACTATCGCATACACGATCGACGGCTTGCTTCAGTGCGGATTGATCCTTCAAGAAGATAGCTATATTTTGGCGGCCAAAAAACCAGCCGATGTCCTTCTATCTTTATTTGAAAAAAATGGTTATCTGCAAGGTCGCTATAACGAGAATTGGCAACCCGAACAATTTATGATATGCACAGGAATGGCACAGATAGCCATCGTTTGGCATCAATTATGGTGTTACACGGGCGATGAAAAATACAAAATTGCTTCTATTAAAATGAATCATCAACTCTGTTATATTGCCCGTCATACAACCAATCCATCAAAGCCATATCATGGTGCATTGCCCGGATCGTTTCCTCTTTGGGGGCGCTATGAACCATTTGGATTTCCTAATTGGGCTACCAAATATTTTGCCGACAGCCAACTAAATGAACTTAATGCTCCGCCTGTTTTTTATCAACTCTAATTCTCATAGCTACATACCTAAAATTAGGTAGATAAATTACCTATAATACGGGATTGCATCCTCCTGTTGAGATGAAGTACCTTTGACCAAAATTTTCAATAATCAAAATACACAAATTATGAAGCGAATTATATTCTTAATTACTATCGCTCTTACCATTCCCTCATTTGCTCAAATCACCATTTCAGATTCAGTTGTGATAGGTAATGGTTATGCAAACAAAGCTTTTTACAGCTTAAGCAACGGCACGGTAGGCACCATGCCTAATAACAATTGGGATATCTCTGTTGCAACTTACACAGTCATAACGGCATCGGTGAGAATCAATGGTGGCTTTGGGGTGCGCTTATGGCGTTATTCCGCCGGCGACACAACCAGCTGGAACGCATTAGACACAACAGGTTTGGGCACACAAACAGGTTGGCTTGAATGTTTTGATCAGGATACCGCATTTGAAGCCAGCGCATTTGAATATGGCATGGTATATCCTTACAATTATGGCTGGGGAGAATATAACCCTATAACACACGATGTAAACGGAGTTGCTCTATTTGTAATGAAAACACACCTCGGCCCTTACAAAAAAGTATGGATAAAAAACCAAAAAGCTGTTGGGAATACAATGACAATACGTGTAGCAAATTTGGATAATTCTGCTGACACTACGGTTATTTTCAGTAAAAATTACAATACTAAAAACTACATCTACTTCTCTTTGGCCGACATGGCTTTAATGGACCCTGAGCCCGAACGCTTTTCTTATGATTTGATTTTCGACAGATATTTGGCCTATATCAATCCTCCCGGCCAATACTGGCCTGTTACGGGTGTGCGTCTGAATCAAAACACAACAGTACACGAAGTAAGGAACACACATGTTGATGATGCCGTGAATGAAATGTCAAATATTTATGACCTTACATCGTCCAATATGACCATCATTGGTCATGACTGGAAAATTCAACCACCACCTGCATGGACAATGGTTGATTCATTATCATATATTATTTCGCCTGACTTAGGCAATAATGTATATCAAATTTGGTTTACTGGATTCTCCGGCACTTCTACCGGAAAGTATTATTTCAACAAACGACAGTTGGCATGGTCAAACATTGAAGAAAACAATCATCCTATAGCCAAGATTACGATATTCCCTAATCCGGCATCTGATATAGTGAACCTTATTTACTCCACGGAACAAGGCATTAATGCACAAATGCTAATAACTGATTTGAATGGTCGCATGATACATTCAAGAATTCTACCTTCAACTTCCGGTCAATTATCTACCTTAGGGTTTTCACCGTACGAAATTGGATTGAAGGCAGGCGTTTACATTATTACTCTTTCCGCCGGAAATAGTACACAAGTACAAAAACTGATTATTCAATAATACATATTCTTGAGAGCCGGTATATTCATCGGATTTATGATTGGGGTTTGGGCTGAATTTTATGCCCAAGCCCCTTTTATACACATATATGGCGGAACAACAAACAACCCTCTATACGGGGCACATGTAATCATTACACAACCCGACGGAAAAAAAATATATTCTATTACCAATGTAAATGGCGAAACTAAAAACCCTTTAGCGTCAGGTTGGGCTATCGTACACATTGCTCATCTCGGTTACCAATCGCACACCGACACGATAGTCGAAGGTCAATCAATACAATTTATTTTACAAGAGGACCCTGTTTCTCTAAGTGGATTTGTTGTTACATCACATGCTGTACCAACACGAATTGAGGAATCTGTTTTTAAAATTCGCGTTATCACGCAACAACAAATTCAAGCTCAAGGCGCCATGAATCTGCGAGATCTGCTAACACAACAAATTAATATTCGCATCACGCAAGATGCTGCCTTAGGCAGTGGAATTCGCATGCAAGGAATTGGTGGTGAGAATGTAAAAATCATGATTGATGGTGTGCCCGTAATCGGCAGATTAGACGGCAATATTGACCTAAGTCAAATTATTCTCAACAACATTGAAAGAATAGAAATCATTGACGGACCTTCATCCGTAAACTATGGCACCAATGCTCTGGCCGGCGTTATCAATCTCATTACAAAAAAAAATGCCAACCACATGGTGGAAGGAAATCTAAATGGATATTATGAATCAGTTGGGCAATACAATTTGGACGGAAGAATGGGATTTCAATTTGGGAAAAACAATATTCAGCTCTCAGGAGGTCGGTACTTCTTTGATGGATTTACTACCGCTGACACTATCAAAAGATACTTGCAATGGAAGCCCAAAGAGCAATACTTCTCAGAAATACAATACAATCGCGGAATTGGGAAATTAAATATACGATATGCCGGAAATTTCTTTCATGAATTATTAGAAAGCAAAGGAATTCCAGAAGCACCATTTTATATTACAGCAACTGATCAATACTTCCGTACCATTCGTACTCAACAGTCATTTTTTCTAACAGGATTTTTCAAGAAAAATCATCATATTGATATTACAGCATCCTACAACTATTATCATCGTAGGCGACAATCGTTTCGAAAAGATTTGGTATCGCTTGAAAAAAACATGTTCGACGAAAACATAGATATCTTCCAAACATGGATGAGCCGGGGAATATATAATTACCGAAAAGAGGGCTCAAGAATTGCTATCTTAGCTGGATACGAAACAACTACTGAAACAGCAGAAGGACCACGAATAGCAAACCAATTTCAGTGGGTTACAGATATGGCCTTATTTGGAAGTATTGACATTATTCCCATCAAAAATTTAGTCATAAAACCCGGTATCCGATATGGATACAATAGTCGTTTTCTCATGCCTGTTATACCTTCCATACATATCAAATACACACCTTTAAAAGGCATGGATATCAGGGCAACTTACTCACGGGGTTTTAGAGCCCCTTCGCTCAAAGAACTTTTCTTTGAATTTGTAGATGCCAATCATAATGTACATGGCAATCCTATGCTTCGTGCCGAACATGCCAATCATGCCGGACTAAGCATAGGGTATGAAGGGCGTAAAAATAATCTAGATTTTGCTTTCTCAACCTCTGGATTTTATAACCAGATTAACGACCAAATTCGTAGCGTAGCAGTAGCTATTACTCCCGATTCTAATGTTTATAGAAATGAGAACATAACGCATTTCCAAAGTACTGGTGTGCAGTTGCAGGGAGAAGTAGGATATAAAAATTTTAAAGCAGGCATATCGTTTGCATACACCGGCATACTGAATGGTATTTATGATAACGCAGAAGGGGAAAATAATTTTGTATTTTATCCAGAAATACAAGGGCAAACATCTTACCATTTTGCCAAATGGGGGGGCACAATAACAACCCTTGTCAAATACAATGGTAAACAGCCCGTACTCTTTACACAATATGATAGCGAATTGAAAAAAGATATTATAAAAGAAGGATTCATTGACGGATTTGCTATACTTGACATTTCATATGTGCAAAGCTTTCTGAAGAAAAGATTACAGATAGGGTTATATGGAAAAAATCTGCTTAATGTAACCAATATACAACAAACAAGTGGCATTTCATCAGGCAGCGCACATGCTTCCGGCTCTTCGTCTTTACCTACGCAATGGGGTGCAACAGTAGCTGTTTCTGTTAAATACAACTTCATCATTCATCATTGATATGAGAAATCACATTATACATATCATTGTCGTATTTACTTTCAGTATCATACACACTGCATGTTTTCAAGAGGACGAACCCTTGCAACCATACGTTTCGCCTCCAGGTATTACTACCAATGTTGCATCCATGGGACCTCTTTACGACAAACAATTATTCTATGACTTAGAAACTGATTCTTTCATAAGTGTTGTTCATAGAGAATCATGGGATATCGCATTTTCATCGGCTTCCAACCAACATGCCATATTCATCAACAGTTCCAAATTGATGAAAGTTGCTCATACCGGCTCTACTGATTATTCTCAAACCTATTCAACTTCCGGTTTGGAATGGCAATATGATCATAGCAGTGGGTGGCCCGACAGTACAGCCATTGGTAGCTGGGGTAGCCCTAACGATCAAAACATTATGAGTCATCAATTCGTTTACCTCATTGACCGCGGATTTTCAACATCAGGATCCAATATCGGAATAAAAAAGCTTCAGATTCTATCGTTGAATAACCAAACTTATACGATACGATTTGCCAATCTTGACGGCAGTCAGGAACAAACCATTCAGATTTCTAAAGACCCTGCATATAACTTTGTATTTCTCTCCTTCGATCAGGGACAAGTACAGGTTGAACCACCCAAACACAGTTGGGATTTAGTTTTTACCCAATATACCACACGAGTTTTGCAACAAAGTACTGGAATTGTAGAGAACTACTCAGTAAATGGTGTTTTATTAAATCCCTACCAAGTTGAGGCATGTCGCAGTTTTGACAAACCATACTCACAACTCATGTACAGCGATATTGGCCAATACACTTTTACTCAACAAAGAGACATCATTGGATATGACTGGAAAACTTTTGATTTTAATCTCTCAGCATACACCATAGAGCCCAACAATAGCTACATGATAAAAGAGGTAGAAGGTTTTTATTACAAATTCAGATTCATTTCATTTACAAATGAGCAAGGAATAAAAGGCTATCCGAAATTTGAAGTAGGAAGATTCTAAGAATTAATATCCGATGGCGTAGTACTGAAACTTAATTTTTGCACCAGCTTTAACAGGTTGGTCAACTCCCTCTTTTTTAAGTTTGTCAGCAAAATCCTGCAAAATTTTAAATTCAATCGTGTGATTTTCTTCATTCACTTTATACACTTCGGCCTCGACAGCAGTTACCCAACCTTTGGCTTTCCCTTTCGGCCCCTTCTTATCAATATAATAAAGAAGATTAAGTTTTGTTTTTGGCTGCGGGTATTCCTCCAGTTCATCCACATTGTCAATGCGGATGGTTATAAATACACCAAATCGCTTTGTTACTTCACCCTGTGCTTCAAAAACCGTAGTATCTGAAGGATAAATGCAATGAGCAGAAAAAGCAGAAGGCACAATAAGCATAAGTGATAACACAAAAAACAAAGACAGAGCTTTCATAAAAATAATAATAAATTAAAATCTCGAAAATAATTCGACATTAAGCTTTGCAGAGAGGGAGGAATATAACTGATTATTGATTAGATAGCAAGCTGCTAAGCTGAAAACTTTTACCATGCATATCAGCCGATACAGTAAACCAGGCATTACCTTTTTGACCATTAACCCAGTGATATACTACTGTATTTTCAGCATAGCTAAAACCAACTGACTGACCTTTTTGAATCACATTCTTTTCATCGTTTACAAAATAAATGAATTCAGCATTGGTATCATTGATAACTTTAAACTGAATGTCAGCAGCAACAAGACAATCCATATCACGAGATGCATATGAATGTTGAACTGTACTCAATGATAAAGAAAAAAACAATACAAGAAGAAAGGCAATGGCTCTTTTCATAATAAAAATATTTGATGATTTTGTGCTAAGTTATAGGAATTTTATGTTTCTATCAAAAGTTAACCCATTTTTAACGAAAAAAGATAAAGCAAATCACCCCTAAACGAATCCTAACATACACATTATCCGACGATATGAATAAAAAAAATCAAAAATATCGGAATTTATCTAAAAAAAGTTTGATAGTTATTGTCCTAATTTTATTTACTTTGCAGCGTTAAACCTAAAAACACTTTAATATGTCAGACATCGCATCACGTGTAAAAGCAATTATTGTTGACAAACTCGGAGTTGACGAAGCGGAAGTAACACCACAAGCAAATTTCACCAATGATTTAGGAGCCGACTCTTTGGATACAGTTGAGTTGATTATGGAATTTGAAAAAGAATTCAACATTGCCATACCCGATGATCAAGCTGAAAAAATCAGCACTGTTGGAGAAGCCATTAAGTACATTGAAGAAAACGCTAAGGCATAACTTGTCAATGTAGTATGGGATTAAAGCGTGTAGTTGTAACAGGTCTTGGTGCACTTACACCCATCGGCAATAATGTATCCGATTACTGGACATCTTTGTCGAACGGAGTAAGTGGAGCTGCTCCAATTACCCGCTTTGATGCTTCAAAATTCAAAACACAATTTGCCTGCGAACTTAAAAACTTCGATCCTACACAATTCATTGACAAGAAAGAAATCAAAAGATTAGATCCTTTTGTTCAGTATGCGCTTGCGTGTACCGACGAGGCGGTTGCTGATGCCAACATTTCTATTGAAAACATCGAAGCTGACAGAATAGGTGTAGTATGGGCATCAGGCATCGGTGGAATCACCTCATTTTATCATGAAATTGTTGAACAGACAAAAGGAGATGGAACACCCAGATACAGTCCTTTCTTCATTCCACGCGTTATTGTTGACATCGCTGCTGGTCATATTTCCATGCGATATGGATTTAGAGGTGCAAACTATGCTACCGTTTCGGCATGTGCATCATCCAATCATTCATTAATTGACGCTTTTAATCTCATTCGACTAAACAAAGCAGATGTGATACTTTGTGGCGGGTCGGAAGCTACTGTTAATGAACCCGGAATTGGTGGTTTTAATGCGTTGCATGCCTTATCAACCCGTAATGATGATCCACAAACTGCATCACGTCCTTTTGATAAAGATCGTGATGGCTTTGTTATGGGTGAAGGTGCAGGTGCTATTGTGCTCGAAAGTTTGGAACATGCTATTGCCCGTGGCGCAAAAATTTATGCCGAAATGAAAGGCGGAGCTGCCACAGCTGATGCTTACCATCTCACTGCACCTCATCCTGAAGGACTTGGTGCTGCCAATGTAATGAAGCTATCATTGGAAGATGCAGGACTATCCCCTGCTGATATTGATTACATTAATGTTCATGGGACTTCCACACCATTAGGCGATTTAGCCGAACTAAAAGCCATTCGGCAAGTTTTTGGGAATTACGCATCATCTATTCAAATCAGTTCTACCAAATCTATGACCGGGCATTTGCTGGGTGCCACAGGCGTTATAGAAGCCGTCGCCGGCATCATGGCAATACAGCACCAACTTGTACCACCTACTATCAACCACTTTACCGATGATCCTGACATTGATAATACACTCAATCTCACCTTTAACCATGCTGTAAAAAAAGATATAAATGCATTCCTTTCAAATACATTTGGATTTGGCGGGCACAACGCATCCGTGATTTTTGCCAAATACAACGGTTAAATATTTCTTTATCTTAGTCAACAATAATTCGATTATCCTATCGCAGCAGAATTATTACATAATCTGATAAAGGTTTTCAAAACCGATAAAGAACACAAGTTATATCAAAAGAAAATTGATAAAGTACTTGGGTTTAGGGCGGGTAATTATTCTTTTTACGAGATGGCATTCCTGCACAGCTCTGCATCAAAATCACAAAAAAAAGGAATCAACGGACACAATGAGCGACTTGAATTTTTGGGTGATTCCGTATTGGATTTAGTTGTAGCTGCCATTGTTTATGAAAAGTTTCCTGATAAGAATGAAGGGGAGCTAACACGCATCAGAGCCATTATCGTAAACCGCACCCAACTCAATCGAATAGCAGAAACATTAGGCCTATACAAACTCATTATTGGAAATTTTGTTAAAAATATTTTACCTGAAGATGTGAAAGGGAATACACTTGAAGCACTAATTGGTGCCATATACCTTGACAAGGGTTTTCAATTTTGCCAAAAATACATTCACAAAAACATCATAGAGAAGCACGTTAATCTAAAAGAACTCCTCTCAGAAAATAGAGATTACAAGAGCGAATTATTTATGTGGGCACAGCGCAACAAAAAATCTATTCGGTTTGAAACCGTTGGAGATAAAGGAAGCATGAGCAAAAGAAAATACATCATAAACGTATTAGTAAACGGCAAGGTATCGGGGACCGGCGAAGGAATATCCAAAAAGAAAGCCGAACATATGGCGTCACGTAACGCCTGTAGTAAATTGAACATCAACCGTCAGAATTAAATCATTTATCTAACACTTTACCAAAGGAATAAATATCTTTGCTGTATTATGTATTCACATTTTCAAAACATAAGCCCCACTCTGCTTAAAAAGGCAAAAGATGTAAAAATATTAATTACAGATTGTGACGGTGTTCTAACCGACAATGGTGTATATTATACAGAAAAAGGAGAAGCCATGAAAAGATTCTCCATACGCGATGGAATGGGTGTTGAGCGACTTCGAAATTTGGTTGAAGTTGACACAGCCATTATGACCGGAGAAACTTCCGGACCAGTAGCAAAACGGGCTGAAAAACTCAAACTAAATCATGTGTTTTTAGGTATAAAAAACAAGAAAGAATATCTTTTGCAATGGATGAAAGAATCGGGGTTAGAATCACAACATATTGCATATATTGGTGATGACACAAACGATATTGATGTGATGAGCATTGTCGGTATCACAGCAACCCCTGCTGATAGCACACCCTTTACTGCTATAAAAGCAGATTATATATGCAAAGAAAAGGGTGGTTATGGTGCATTTCGCGAATTTGCCGAGTTTATTATCTTTGCTAAATTATTTGATCCCCTGTAGAAAATATAGTTATGAGAAAAGTAGCGATTGGAAAAGACCGATTTATTGGAGACGGTTACCCTGCATATATCATTGCAGAGATAGGCATTAATCACAATGGCTCTGTTGATATTGCAAAAAAATTAATTGATGCTGCTGTAGCTGCGGGTTGCGATGCCGTTAAGTTTCAAAAACGAACACCCGAAATCTGTGTTCCGCGTGACCAGTGGGATAAAGAGCGCGATACACCTTGGGGCAGAATGACATATATCGAATACAAACACAAAATTGAATTTGGTACCGAAGAATTTGCAGCAGTTGATGCCTACTGCAAAGAAAATAATATTGACTGGTTTGCTTCATGCTGGGATGAACCATCTGTTGATTTTATGGAACAATTTAATCCCGTTATGTACAAAATGGCCTCAGCATCACTTACCGATTTGCCTTTGCTTGACAAGGTTAAATCTACCGGGAAACCCCTTATGATATCAACAGGAATGAGCACCATGGATGAGATAACTACCGTAATCAATCATATTGGTTTTGATAAGTTGATGATTGCTCATTCCACATCTGCATATCCATGCGACCCAAAAGAATTAAATCTGCGTATGATTGTTACACTTCGCGAAATGTATCCCAATACACCGATCGGTTATTCAGGTCACGAAACTGGGCTGTCAACCACAGAAGCCACCATTCCGCTGGGAGCAAATTTTATCGAACGCCATTTTACACTCGACCGTGCAATGTGGGGAACTGATCATGCCGCATCTGTTGAGCCGGAAGGCATGAAACGCATGGTACGAAACATACGAGATATTGAAACTGCATTAGGCGATGGTATCAAAAAAGTATATGATAGTGAGTTGGAACCCATCAAACGTCTCCGTCGTGTGAAACTAAATCCATAGCATTGTCGCTTGCCTCATTATACCTTGTCGTCGCTGCCGTTATTCAGGTCTGTTGGCTATATACCGTAAAAGCTATTGACCGAAAAAAATTATCTGCCATTCAAATCAATCATATTTTTTCTAAAAATGCTACTTTGGCATTACTCCCACTCATCGGATATTTTGTTTTTGGCATTTCCAATGTTGTTATGCTCACATTAGCCATGAAAAAAATGCCGCCATCAGTTACTTACGCACTTTGGTCGGGTATGGTCATTGCATTAGCCGCATTCGTTGATCAAATTTTCTTCAAACTTCGATTCTCTGTTTTACAATACATATTTTTGGTTTGTATTGCTATAGGTGTTATTGGTTTAAACTTCTCAACCAAATAAAACATGCACTGGATTCTACTATTTCTCGCCTCTGTTTGTGAAGTATGTTGGCTTTATTGCATTCGCTATCTGAATCAATTCAATATTCAGGAAATTTCGACCTTTTCATTTATTCATCTAAAAGATGGTTGGATACTGATTGTTGCCCTACTGGGTTATGCCGGATTTGGTATAGCCAATGTGTTATTATTCTCTGCTTCATTAAAAAAGATACCGGCCTCAGCTGCTTTTGGTATTTGGACAGGATTGGCCATAGTGGGAAACACAGTGGTAGATTATTCGATTTTTGATGTGCAATTCTCACTAAGTCAAGGGATTTTTGCTTTAATTTTGTTTATTGGAATATTAGGCCTAAGGGTAATGCCAATAGAAAAAAAATAGTGTTTTTGTTTTATCACCAATTCCAAAATTCATTATATTCGTTGCAAATATTTTAATTATGAAAAAACATTATTTAGCTACGCTTGCCTGTTTATTCTCTACGGGTTTCGTATTTGCCCAAATACCGGTTGAGCCAAACAATGCAAAAGCTGGCATAGCAACTTTGCCCGGTAATGATATTCATACCACAGCTTCTATTCGCACATCCGAATCATATCCCGACACCGTTTATGTTGAAGATTTTGGTGGAGGTAGCGCTTCATCTTCGTGGCTACCTGCAGGATGGACAAATACCGGCGTGAGTCACGCCAATGCCCTTTGGGAATACCGTGGCCTACTCACTACGCCCTCAAATTCAACCGGCAGTCGTGGTGCTTGTATGAATGCCGCAACTGTTTTGAATTCTCCAACCGTTTCGAATGGCTTTTTTATTTTCGACTCCAACTATCTAGATGATCAAGGAAGTACCTGTGCCGGCGGTATCGGAAGCGGACCGGCTCCAGCGCCTCATAAAAGCAATCTGACGAGTGATATTATCAGTACTGTAGGATATCCTTCAGTTATGTTAGTTTTCAATTACTACATCCGCGACTTTAGCGGAGAACAAAGAGCCGAGATTAGTACGAATGGCGGTGGCACCTGGACGAGTGTTTGGGAAGCAGGATTACAAGCCAACGGACAATCTGCATTGAGTGCAAAGGCCGAAGTGCTTTTGCCAGCTGCAGCAGGCAATAATCCTAACTTTATGATTCGCTTTGTGTATGATGGGAACTACTACGCCTGGATGTTGGATGATATTATGATCGTTGTGCCTAACGCTAACGACCTTAAATCAACTGCAACTGAATTTCTGATTGATGACTTCTGGAGTTACCTACTATTTACCGGTGGTGACTCATCCACAACCCAACCCACCATGATTCATCTGAATGCATTCGACTCCGTTGTCGGATTTGGCTTCTATCAAGATTATCAAAATTTAGGTTCTGCCACTCAAACTAATGTTAAAACCAATGTGGAGGTCTCCTTAAATTCCGCTGTAATTTATGCGGGATCCAGCACCGGCATCTCAGCCCCCGTATTTAGCAGTGGTTTACTTGGATTAACAGATACATGGAAGCCCACTCAAAAAGGAAAACATATTTTCACTTACACCATTACACAATCTGAAACAGATGTGAATTTGCTCAACAATATAGGACGCGACAGCATAGTCATTACTGATTCTGTGTATGCCCGTGAATGGTATCCTGTAACCTCAGGGCTTGTTACCAGTGGACTAGATGATGAAGGTTCCCCTGATTTTGCTAACCAGGGTTCAGAATATTTTAGCATTGCTAATTTGGTTGACCTCCCCTCAGGAGATACAGTAACTTCTATAACATTCCGTATTGATCCAGCTGAAACCCGTGTTGGAGCTTTATTGAGTGTTAATATACTTGACTACCAGCAGAACCCTTGGTTTTCCAGCTTTCCCGATGGGGTAGAATATACCGTTAAATCACAAGACCTTACCAATGGATGGATTACAGTGCCGTTCTATTCAGTTCCTCTTAATGAGCGAATTTTGCCTGCAAGCCGATATTATGCTGTAGTTTCAATTGTTGATAATACAACTGGCGTAAAAGATTTAAGCATACGATATTATAACAACATGCCATACGGCACCATGATTAAGCGTCCGTCTGCTACTCCCATGTGGGCTTTTTATACCGGCGTATGTGCTGTAATCCGTCTGAACTTTGCCCATTTTTATCCTTTCAGTACCGAAGATCAAATGGATGAAACATTCATGCTGAGCAACTATCCTAATCCTGCCCAGCAGTCAACAACCATTGTTTATTCATTGAATGAAAATGCAGAAGCTACATTAACGATTTCTGACCTCTCAGGAAAACAGGTTTTGTTCCGCCAGTTGGGTCAGGCCCACTCCGGCTTAAATCAAGTTACTGTTGACCTCTCTACGCTTAGCAATGGCGTTTATCTATACACGATTAATGCCGGTGGCATCAAAGCTACACGCAAGCTTATAGTTGAAAAATAAAAATTGAGAATATCACAGAAAAGGGTAGCGATAAGCTGCCCTTTTTTTTTAAAATGTTATAGGCAACTGTCTGCTTTTTCTACCAAATGAAAGACGATGATAGGGTGAGAGTCCGTAATGCCGAATGGCCTCTCGATGATCCTTTGTAGGATATCCTTTATTCTGCTCCCAATTATATTGAGGATAATAAGTATGAATATCCAGCATAAACTGATCTCTCGACGTTTTAGCCAAAATTGAGGCCGCAGCAATATGCATATATCGTGCATCTCCCTTCACAAAACAATAATGAGGGATGGAAGAGTATGGGGTAAATCGGTTCCCATCAACAGCAATCAAATCGGGCACGATTTTAAGCGTATCTATTGCTTTATGCATGGCCAAAAATGATGCCTTTAGAATATTAATTTTATCAATTTCTTCATGTGTAACAAAAGCAACTGACCATGCAACGGCATGCTCAATGATGTAATCACGTAATATCAGTCGTTTTTTTTCAGATAATTGTTTGGAATCGTTCAAATTCGGATGATAAAAATCTAATGGCAGAATAACGGCAGCAGCATGTACAGGACCTGCCAAACAACCACGTCCTGCTTCGTCGCATCCTACTTCCTTTTCACTACCCGAATAATTAATTGCCAGCATTTTTTACCTTTGAGAAAATATTTGCATGACGCTGATAAAAAAAATATACCACATTCTGCCGAATAAAGTTCGGGATAAAGTTCGCAATTTATACTATTTGAAAAAATTCAAATCAGCAAGTTGGGATGATGAGAAAGATTTATCAGTCCTTAAATACTTTATTCATCCAGGAAATACTGTTATAGATATTGGAGCCAATTTTGGGTTATACACGCGATTCATGGCAGAGCTAACGGGGGCTCAGGGAAAAGTTTACAGTTTTGAACCTGTGCCCGATATGTTTCAAACCCTGCAATACAATGTAATCCAAATGGAATTAACCCAAGTAAATGTCGTTGAATTGGCAGTATCCGACAAATCCGGGAAAGCAACCATCCACATTCCAACATATGAAGATGGTAGCGAGAATTATTATGAAGCATCATTATCCATCTCTGAAAACAAAAAAGGAATTGAGATCCAAGCTATCCGTTTGGATGAATGGAATGTTTCGATTGAAAATATCCATTTTATCAAGATGGATGTAGAGGGACACGAACCGCAGGCATTGGCTGGTGCCAGAAAATTGATTACCACATACTCCCCTCCTATCATGATAGAAATAAATGATGGTTTTGATGCAGGATCAATCGGTGAAAAGGTTCGAAAACAACTCATGGAATGGGGATATTCAATGTACTATTTCGATAATAATAAGATACGGGCTTCAATAGGAAAAGAAAATGGTGTCAATTATTTGTTTCTTACTCCGTCACATCTTCAAACCGATGAAAAAGAAAATTTCTAAGAATTTTCTCTCCCCCCATACGACTCTTTTCAGGGTGAAACTGAACGCCCCAAATATGTGAACGGGCAACCGCCGAGGCAAAAGGATAACTGTAATTTGTATTAGCTACAGTATAAGCAGCATTATTACATTGCCAATGATATGCATGCACAAAATAAAATTCATCAGATAAATCAACATCAATCAGCATCGGGTGTGGATCTGAAAATGATAATTGATTCCATCCCATATGAGGAATACGAAGATGATCAGTACTACGAAAATCGAATCGAACGACATTAGCATCGAACCAGCCCAAACCCTTTTGCTGCCCCTCTTCACTATATTGCGACATTAGCTGCATTCCCAAACAAATACCTAATACAGGAATCTTATTTTCAAGAACGGCCTGGTGCAAAACAGCATCAAGCGATAAAGATTGTATATTTTCCATGGCTTTGGCAAAATGCCCCACACCAGGTAAAATAAGTTTGGATGCTGAAAGAATAATATCAGCATCAGAAGATGATAGAACTTCCCCCCCCAAGCGTGACAAGCTCTTTACAACGGAATGAAGGTTCCCCATCCCATAATCCACTACAACAATTTTATCATTTAACATCTGAACAAAAATAAATTATCCTTTACGCCTAAGTTCCATCCACATTTCTTTACCTTTCCGAGGTAGAATACTATTGTTACATTTCTGAAATTTATCGAAAAAGAAAAAAGGTTCAAAGTATGTTCGGTATTCATCCATTGAGCCACCAAATGGCGGAGAAGTTGCATTCATTGGATCATCAAACAATAATCCGCAAAGCATACCGTTTTCGACAAGTAATTCGTGCATTTTAGTAGCATAAGCAGGCCTGAGTGAAGGATCAATCGCACAAAAAAATGTTTGTTCTATTATTAGATCATACTTCCCATGGTGTTGAAAGAAATCAACATGAATAAGCTGATTAGATGGGAAATCGGGTACTCTGCGAATAAAAGAATCCAAAGGTGGTCGGGCAATATCTACTACAAAAACATGGTTGAAACCTTTTTTAAAAAGATATTCTGCTTCATAAGCATTACCTGCACCGGGAATTAAAATTCGAAGATCATAAGAAGTGAGGGTGTCGGCAAATTCTTTAATAGGATTGCTAATGCCACCAATATCCCAACCTATTTCCAGATTTTCGTATCGCTGAGTCCAAAAATGTTCATCTAAGATCATAAAAAACTTGATAAAATTGTTGCTAAAGTAATACCAATAAAATTTCCAATTGCCAGCCCGCCAATTGAGGCAGCGATGGCCGGCACAATGATATCTTTATTTTTAAGAGTAGCAGCCACTGCGGGGATAAAAGGAGAGCTCATAACACCGGCAACTGAAGTTAAAATGAATGTATCACGATCGAGGCGAAAAATTTTTGCAAAGACAAAATGTATAAAAAAGGAACCGTACAAAATACAAGAGACATAAAGTAATAAAGTTAGATTAACAGAAATAATCTCCTTAAAAGAAGCCAATGCTCCGACACAAAGAAAAAATGTATTAAAAAGATAATCTCCTGCCTCAAAATGTCCTGGCAATGTTCGAATAGATTTAATAAATGAAAATATAATAGCGATAGACGTAATTGTTAAAATTATGAACATCATATTGATGGAATCTATCGTTCTGAAGAATAAATAATGCATGGTCATGGCAATAGCTGTAATGATAATAGCCAAGATAAATCCAATAATTATATTGATAAATCTTTTACTAATAGGCAACGAATAAAAAGAAATAATTTCGTTATTAATTTTTTTTTGAAGAGAATCTTTTGAAGAATATGGTGGTAGAAATTTTCGAAAAAATCGCCCTGCAAAAACCATAATAAATATGATATACAAGATACTTGCAACAAGGTCGCTGAGAAAAACACCTGCAAAAAGTTCCTCAGAAGCACCAATTGCCAGCTTAACAGCAGACATGTTAGGTGTACCACCAATATATGTTGCAGAAATCATGGCTGTAAGAGCGGGAGCATCAGTCAGCATATCACGTAAAACAAAAAAAGCAGCTAATGAGGCAAGAATAACCGACAGAATTTGCAATGCATAGGCAAAGAGAATTCTAACAGATGCTTTCAACCATTGCTTAATATCAGTACTGAGCAGCATAAGTACAATACCTAATGGAACAAGAATTTCATAGAAAGATTTTATCAGTTTGTGATTCATAAATGATGTCGGTATCAAGTTGCCCAACGCTAACCCAACAAGGAAACATGTAATTACGCTACCAATAAAACGAAAAGCTTTCACATTCCGGCACAGGCGTTGTATAAAAAAAGGTAGAATAATAATCAAACAAATCAACAAAATATTCATCATGGGATAATAGTGAGTGTAGGTAAAGATCCTTTCTCGTTCAGATAAAAATGCCACCATTCGCTGGATAATGTTTTAAATCCACTGATTACCATGATCTCTCGAAGTAATCGTCTATTTTCAAGTGCATGTTCCTTAATCAATGTCTTTTTTACAAGCAATTCCTCATATGTAATGTGTGCTTCCTCCCCAAAATAATCATATCGGCATCCCATATCAATCAGATTACCTGAGGTATCAGCCAATGAAAGGTCAATAGCCAAACCCAAATTATGGTAAGAACCATTATCAGGACTTGACACATATTTTTTTCTATCAGGATGGTCTTTTAATTTTTCCCACAATTTGAATTGAATAGATTTAGGGCGTGCTACATCAAAAACAATAAACTCCAAATCAGGTCTTCGAATTTTAAGCAAAGCCCTTGCTCTTCTGAGTCGGCTTGCTAATAATGGATGCGCCATGGCTTTGTTTAGAGTGCCATACATATCAGTTTCTGCAAAATTATCGATAGAAGAGTATTTAAGGTCAACAAAAATACCGGCTACACTATCCTCTAATGAAATCATTCCGTATCTGCGCATATGGGCTTCAAGAGGAGAATAAACAAAATTTAAAAATCTATTAGCCGTTGGCCGTTGCAAATTATGTTTAATATCAAAAGATTGATGTGCTTTACCATATAGTGAAAACCAATTTTGGTATGAAAGATAATGACCAAGCAAATAGAACAAGCCCCAAAATAAAATGAGTGAAAAAATGATAGAAAAAAATGCTATGAGATTACGGTTCTTCACGGATTAAAAAAATGAGTAACAATATATCCTGTTAGGGCAAACAACGTAGCCAATATAAAGATAGTCATAATAAATATTCGAAGCGCCTTATCTGCCAAAAATGGTTTTTTATGAGAAGATAGAGCTGTAACATTACATGCGCTTGCTGTATCGAAATCAGAAGCTTTCACTATTACATAATAGGTTTTCGACCCATCATCCTCCTCAGTTGTTTCAAATGATTTATGATGATTTTTTAATTCATTCTGCATGGATGTATAAATATCGTGATAGCGATAATAAAAAACTATTTTATCGCGATAATGAGGATGTGTCTGATAGTTCAGAAAGTTCAACATATTTATACTTCTTCGTTTTTGAGAGATTGGTTGGTAGAAATATCTTTGAGTTGTCCTTCTCCCGAAGCAACGATTGTTGCCACAGTACAGTCGCTAGTTACATTTACGGTAGTGCGGAGCATATCCAACAATCTGTCGGGGGCCATCACTAAAGCAATACCGGCAGGATCCAGACCTACAGAATTAAGTACAATAATGAGCATAACTAATCCTGCACCCGGCACTGCTGCCGAACCTATTGAAGCAAGTGTAGCAGTAAGAATAATGGTAATCTGTTGGGTAAATGAAAGATCAATACCATAGGCCTGAGCAATAAAAACGGCAGCAACTGCTTGATACAAGCTCGTACCATCCATATTCATGGTAGCGCCAAGTGGGAGTACAAAACCAGAAACTTCTTTTGATACACCAAGATGTTGTTCGGCTCTTTCAATGGTAACAGGCAATGTCGCAGCACTTGAACTTGTAGAAAAGGCCATGAGTTGGGCAGGAGAAATCGCTTTAAAAAAACGAATAGGAGAAAATCGCTTGGCAAAAATCCAAAGTAAAGTAGGATAGAAAAAGATAAGCATTGCCAATAGCCCCAAAACAACTGTAATAGAATAGAGCAAGAGCGAATAGAGAAGTTGCCAAACCGAAGAAGGATCATCACCGGCTATGTCAACCAATACACCGGCAATCAATGCCATAACACCAATCGGTGCAAAAAGCATAATGATATCTACCATTTTCAAAATAGCTTCATTCAGTGAATTGAAAAATGCAATCAACGGTTTTGATTTATTCTCGGGGATAAGAATTAATGAAACACCTAACAACAATGCAAAAAATATAACTTGCAACATCATTCGGGTATCAGAAGCCGCAGCAACAATATTATCAGGCACCATATCTTCCAAGAATTTTAAAGGGCCCGATTCTTGAAATTGTTGGGTTTGATTAATTTTAGCATCCAAGTCAGGGGCATACTTAGCCCTAAGCGTATCACGTGTTTCAACAGATAATGATTGTCCTGGCTGGATAATATTAACTATCAATAATCCTACTGATATGGCTGTGATCGTTGTAAAAATATAAATAATAAAAGTACGGCCTCCAATTCTTGACAATTTCTGGATATTACGAATAGAAGAAACACCTACCACCAATGATGCCAAAACAAGCGGCATGGCAATGAGTTTAAGTAGTTTCATGAATATTGTGCCAAATGGTTTAATCCAGTTCTTTATACCTGTTTCAAATCCCATTTCGATTGACAAAATACCGAGCAGTACTCCCAAGAAGATTCCTGCAAGAATCTGCACATATAATGGGAGACGTAATTTTTTTTTCATGATTGCGCTTTACGAATTTTATCAATGGTATCTAATCCACTCCATAATAGATGATCGGCAATTATCCAGGCCGCCATTGATTCAACAATGATAGCGGCGCGTGGAAGCACACAAGCATCATGACGCCCACCGGGAAGAATCGTTTTTTCGTTGCCTTCTTTAGTCATTATATCCAATGGTTGTTGTAATGTGGCAACGGGTTTGAATGCTACCCGAAAATAAACCGATTGACCATTACTAATACCACCTTGAATACCACCTGAATAGTTGGTTGCAGTTTCAAGCAAGTTATTTTTCGTGTTATGAATAAATTTATCTAATACTTCTGAGCCCTTACGTGAAGACATTTCAAAACCGCCACCGTATTCAAATCCTTTCACAGCATTAATACTAAGCATGGCAGCGCCCAAGTCGGCATGTAGCTTGGCAAATACGGGCTGCCCAATACCCACAGGTACAGAATTTATCAATCCGCTTACTATGCCTCCCAGTGTATCACCATCATTTCTAGCTGCTTCAATTTCATGTCGCATCGCTTTTGCAGTTATGGAATCAGGACAACGCACTTCATTTTCATAAATCTGATGCAATTCAAATTCATTGGGCAACCTATTCATAGATGTTTGACCGATTTGAGAAACCCAAGCATAGCAATGAACATCAAAAGAGCGGAGCAATAATTTCGCAAATGCACCCATCGCCACTCTGCTAATCGTTTCGCGTGCCGATGCCCTACCTCCTCCTCGATAATCGCGAATGCCATACTTCGCATCATATGTATAATCGGCGTGAGAGGGTCTGAAAACAGATTTAAGATGTTCATAATCCTCGCTTCGCTGATTTGTATTTCTAACAATAAACCCGATGGGTGTGCCCAGTGAAATACCATCCATTACACCTGAAAGAATTTCGATACGATCATTCTCCTGACGCGATGTTGTGAGGTCAGATTGTCCAGGGCGACGTTTGTCCAACTCCTGCTGAATAAAATCTAAACTAACAGAAACACCGGCGGGAAATCCGGAAATAACGCCTCCGATAGCAGCGCCATGCGACTCGCCAAAACTTGTTAATTGCAAAATATGACCCAATGTATTTGCTCCCATGCCATCAATTATCTGTGCTAATTTCTGTATTTCATGGGCATTTGCCAAATTTTTATGCTAAAGAAGGGCTAGCTGGGATTAACAAGCTACATCTTACTTTTCAACCTTCGTTTCAATGCCCAATCAATAAACCATACAAATAAACCATAGAAAGGAAGAATGATGGGATAAAGAAAGATAGACAAGAAAAAATAACCATGAAAACGTGCAGCATGCATACCAATTGCTACATCAATAAGTGAATATGAAAAATTAAGGCCTAGAATAGCCAGTAGCGGAACCAAAAATACGCCAATAATTAATACAGATGAGAAACGCACCAATGGATTGGCCTTTCGATATTTGATCAAAATCATAATATGCAGAGCAACAAGAATCGCAGATAAAATATAAAACATTCCACCCGGGCCAATTTGAATAAGTATGGAGGCAAATTTTGAAACATGAGGGAATACATTAATTTCGATATATTCAGCCGGTATTTCCTTAAAAGACCAGTAAGCTGATTTATCCCATGAGCCCGACATAGGATTGCCCAAATTTGAGTAAAAATTGGCTGCGATACCGGGTGATGAAATCTCCAATTCTAACCCACCAAAAGAACGCCAATACTTAGCCGGAGATAAAGAATAACGAAACTTGTATGCACTCACCCAATCAGAACGATTTTCCCATGCACTTGCCTCATATGAAACCGTAATGATATGTTCTCCCTGCTCCCAATCTACTTCTACATAATGCAACTCTGAAAGCGCATACACCTTTCTCTCATCATTGCTCCAATTTATACTCACTCTATGCTCGCCGAGTGATTCAGACACTATAAAAGCATTTGAAAATAGAGACATAGGGTTTCCTGGCATTTCGGCATATTGAGCAGGCACAGGAAGTACATTTACAGGTACGCCATCCACCCAAAGTTGAAATCCATCTGTATAATCAGCAGCATGAAACAAGAGAGGGATTTGTTTACCTACGCTATCCGATTTAATGTGATATTCTGCTCTAATCAGTGCCTTTTGAATATCCGGTCGAATTTGGATAAAGAGTTTTTCTTTCAGTATATCCACATTACGACTAGAAAAAACTGTGCCTGGCAATGCACCTATCAAAACAGGTGACGCCATATTGGCAAAACTTTGAAAAGCATAAAAGATAGGAAGCAGAATTATAATAAACCTTTTCATAGCAGCATGAGTTTGGATGATAAAATTATTCAGTATCTCATACAAACATACAAATAAACCATTTCGTATATCTCAAATTATGAAAGCGTATTATTTCATACATTTGTTAACATTTCATAGGGCATGTCACATATTCGAGAATTAGAATTAGCACCTTTAGAAACATGGTTTGACAATCATGGAAAAATACCATTAATTGCCGGCCCATGTAGTGCCGAGACGGAAGAACAGGTTATGCAAACCGCCCAATTGCTTGCGTCAATGGGGCTAACAGGAATATTTCGTGCCGGAGTATGGAAGCCCCGTACACGCCCCAATGCATTTGAAGGATCGGGCATCAAAGCCCTTCCATGGCTAAATCGCATTCAGCAGAAAACCGGGATGAAGGTAGCCATCGAAGTTGCCAATGCTGAGCATGTGCAACTGGCATTAAAGTACAATATTGATATCGTATGGATAGGCGCCAGAACAACCGTAAGTCCGTTTGCCGTACAAGAAATTGCAGATGCTTTAAAAGGGTCAAATCTTCCTGTATTAGTAAAAAATCCTGTGAGCCCTGATCTCAACTTATGGGTAGGAGCACTCGAAAGAATCAACAAATCAGGAATTAATAAAATTATTGCCGTACATAGAGGATTCTCAAATTATCAGTCATCACACTATCGCAATCAGCCACGTTGGGAAATCCCAATCCAATTGATGGCTATGCATCCTGGGCTTCCGATATTTTGCGATCCCAGTCATATAGGCGGTCGAAGTGAATGGGTGCATGAGATTTCTCAAAAAGCTTTAGGAATGGGAATGCACGGGCTCATGATTGAAACGCATATTTCGCCCAATCATGCATGGAGTGATGCCGATCAACAAATCACACCGAAAGCCCTATATGAGCTTATGAGATCATTGAGAATGCCCGATGATAAGACAGGACGTCATCAGATAAATCAAGAATTGGTTCAACTTCGCAGGATGATTGACAGTATTGATGAAGAACTGATTCAAGTACTATCCAAACGCATGCAAATTGTAGAACAAATAGGCCATAACAAAAAAGAAAACAACATCACGATTTTTCAATTAGAACGATGGAACGAAATTATGGACACTTGCAGACAGCACGCAAAAAACTACGGACTCAACAGGGAATTTGCAGAACAAATCATGCAAGAAATACATAAAGAATCAATTCAAATACAAACCGACCAAATTAAGATTCTCCCCTCGATATCTTCTGACTCACCAAAACCTGAATGAATTTATCATTCTATCATGTCATCATTTACGCCATTTATTTTTAAACACTTTTTCATTCGTCAACAATATGCTGCTTTCAAGATTGGAACGGATTCAGTATTGTTGGGTGCATGGGGGCAACCCCAATCAGACAAACCTATCGTAGATATAGGTTGTGGCACAGGAATTCTTACTCTCATGATGGCACAAAGAACACAATCTGCACTCACAGCTATTGACTGCGACCCATTATCTTTAAAGGATGCGGCCTATAATTTTGAACATTCGCCATGGAATCATCGAATAAAAATGGTGCGTGATGACGCCAAAAAATGGGCTAAGATTCAAACTAGAGAATATGGATATATGATATCCAATCCACCATACTTTTCACAATCTCTCAGAAATTCTGATATCCGAAAAAGCAAAGCACGCCATAATGATTCTCTATCTAATTTAGATATTATACAAATTGCCAATAACATTTTATTACCTGAAGGAATTATAGCACTGATACTACCTGTGGATGAAATGAAAATCTTCATGAATGATGCCTATATTCATCGTATGTATCCACAACGAATATGTTTCATAAAACATACTGCCAATAAAAATCCAAAGCGATGCATGGCAGAATTTACGCTTAAAAAACAAAAACCCGAAATCTCCACATTCACACTATTCAATAATGACCAAACGCCTACTGAAGCATATTTGCAACTAACAAAGGATTTTTACTTATAGCACAATATTATATCTTTGCTATCATTCATTTTGTACAAATTCTAATATCATTAAATATGTCACAATACAAAGAACCAATGCTCAGAGACGGCTCCCTTAAAGGAAAAACATTTGTTGTAACCGGAGGCGGAACAGGTCTTGGTCGTTCCATGTCAAAATATTTTCTTGAGTTGGGTGCTCAGGTAGTCATTTGCAGCCGCAAAAAAGATGTTATTGAGGAAGCAGCTTTAACGCTTGAAAAAGAAACAGGTGGCCGTTGTTTAGGACTTCCATGCGATGTAAGAAAATATGAAGAAGTTGAGTCGATACTTCAACAAGCAGTTGCGACCTTTGGCCAGGTGAATGGATTGGTTAATAATGCTGCCGGAAATTTTATTAGCCCCACCGAACGTCTTAGTCATAGAGCATTTGATACGATTGTAGATATCGTATTGAAAGGCACTTATAATTGCTCACTTTCATTTGGCAAATATTGGATCGCAAATAATATCAAAGCCAACGTACTAAATATTGTTACAACATATTCGTGGGTAGGTTCGGGATATGTAGTGCCATCAGCATGTGCCAAGTCGGGCGTATTAGCGCTTACGCGCTCTCTTGCTGTTGAATGGGGCAAATACGGCATTCGATTTAATGCCATTGCGCCCGGGCCATTTCCTACGCCCGGTGCTTGGGACCGATTATTCCCTCAGGATTTTCTTGACAAACTTGAAATTGAGCAACGCATACCCGTAGGTCGTGTTGGCGAGCATCAGGAATTAGCCAACTTAGCCGCATATCTTATGAGTGATTATTCTGCATATATCAATGGTGACGTAATTACCATTGATGGAGGTGAATGGATGCGAAATGGTGGCGAATTTTCATGGATTGGAGATATGATTTCGCCTGACATGTGGGATCGGGTTGAAGAAATGATAAAATCGAAAAACTCAAAAGGTTCGACATCATAACAATATCCATAAGTTCGCATTTATGAAATTGAGTGCATGGATAAAAAAATGAGTATTTACTTTTTAGTATAGGTAAGCACCGGCCTAAAGCCAATATGAATAGCACTATTCTCATACTTTTCGCGATGAGAAACCTTCAACATATCTGGCGGTGATCTATAACTGCCACCCTTTGAAATTCCTCTTGTATCAATCATTTCGGCTACATTCCCACACATATTATATAATTTATATGCATTCGGGAAATAAGAAATCGATGGGGCCATCAAATCTTCACTTAAATTTCCTGCTATATTTTCTTGCACACCTCTACGAAAATTAGCCAAAAAAACTCCTTTCTTGTTTTTCAATTCACTACCTGCCCATGCAAATGTTTGGTGAGGATTGCCACCGGTAGCAGCAAACATCCACTCTGATTCAGACGGCAACCGAACATGAAAATCAAATCCGGGAAAACTCTTCTCAAATGTGGCTTCAATAAATATGCAATACTGAACTGCTGCCTCATGAGTTACATTTACAACAGGATAATCGTTGAATGCAGGATGCTTGTGGTAATACTCGGCATACGGCGCATTCATTTCATTTCCATTAGTCCAATTGGCCGATTGAACACTGCATTTCTCTAACAATTCATTCTGACCGGAATTTTCCAAATTAAATAAAAATTCCCTGTATTGCTGATTGGTAATTTCTGTTGCAAAAATATAGAAAGGTGTAATCTCGATTTTCTTACCTGAACGGTCTGTCCACTCACCACCAGGAATCAATTTCCATGATTTAGGCAACTTAACCTTTTGTGCTTGGGCACCAAGGGCTACAAAAACAAAAAATAACAAAATCCGGTTTCTCATCATTGCTAGTTTGGTAAATGAAACGGTAAAGCTAACTGTATCGTATGCTAAATTAAAAAATTTACTGCACATCAATCCCATCAAAAGAGCCATTAAAGTTTAGAATAGCAGTACTTAGTGTAATAGGATTTACAGTATTGGCATTAAAATCAAACTGGCCGGAAATATGAGCTTCATCAAAGTGAGTAACAGTAAGCGAACCTGACTTAAACATATCCAATCCAATATAGGGTGAAGTTGACTGAGTATCTTCGATTTTCACTACCATGATATCCGAATCAAGGCCATATACATCACCAAAAAGATAATTTGATTTTGTGCTGATAAAGGGAGTTACCCACATTAAATGAAAAGTATCAGTATTAGCAAAAACAGCTATCAAATTAGCTGAAGAGTCAGTAGCATTATAATAGAAATTCACCTGATTTGTTTCTCGAAAAGTATTTCCGGATCCGAGCGTATATCGAAATAAAGCATCAGAGGGACTATTACACGAAAACAAAAAAACAGCAACGGTAAACAGTAAAATAATTACTCTTTTCATCTGATTGATTTTAGACCAATGTACAGAAAAAAAATATAAGATAAAGGAAAGAAAAAGCCCCCATTTTCAAGGGGGCTATAGTATAAACTTAAAAATTCGTGATCCCGCTGGGGCTCGAACCCAGGACCCCAACATTAAAAGTGTTGTGCTCTACCAACTGAGCTACGGAATCATTCCCGTTTAGGGAGTGCAAATATACTATTTATTCTGTTTAGCCAAAAAAATGAAAAAAAAAATTGCAATAAGGGGCAGTATTTGGCTAGCTCATGTTATAGAGTTCGTGTCTAATCGCATATTTCACAAGCTCAGTGGATGAATTAACACCCATTTTTTTCATAATACGTAATCGGTGGGTTTCTACAGTTCGGGTGCTGATATTGAGATTATCTGAAATTTCTTTATTGGTTTTTCCGTCACAAACCAGTTTTATTACCTGCAATTCACGTAATGTAAACCCTTTAAGATCCAGACCGGGCACTGAAACATTGCGATCGGTATGAGCCACTTTCTGCATAACCTGCATAGCCGCTTCGCTGCAGTAATATTCTTGCCCTTGCATAACCTTGGTAATGGCCTCCTTCAGCTCATCTTTTGAAACATTTTTAAGCAAATATCCTGAAGCACCTGACGAAATCATTTTTAAAATAATGTTAGGTGTGTCATACATAGAGAGTGCTATTACTTTTACTTCGGGGTATTGCTTGGTAACGAATTCAGTAAGGTCAATACCCGACTCTTCATTAAGCTTGATATCCATCAACAACAAATCCGGCTGGTTATGAATCAGGTACTTTTTCAAATCATCGCTTGTTGAGAAACTGCCTATCATTTCAATACTTGAAATGGACGACAACAGCAATTGCATACCTTCACGAAACATTTCGTGGTCTTCAACAATACCGAGGCGGATTTTGCGCCCCATCCGCATCTCTAATTCCGATAATGACTTAACGTGGGTTGTACTCATGAAGAACAAAATTAATACAAACAAAGTACTTCACAAAGAACCTTGCAAAAAAAATGATTATTAAACATTAGTTGGCTAGTGTTTAATAGGAAAAGCTGATAAATAGTTTTGGTGACAATGATTCAAAACATCAATAGCATCCGCATAATCATGAAAATAGTCAACTTCAACGGTTTTATTTTCAAGCACTTTATAATCCTCAAAGAATTTTTTGATTTCAACAGTCGTGTGAGGTGGCAGTTGAGAAATGGAATCCAAATAATTCACGGCAATATCATTACTTGCAACTGCAATCATCTTGCGATCGGTTTGGCCACCATCAATCATATTCATTACACCAATAATCTTTGCCTGCACTAAGGAATAGGGTTCAATACGCTCTTGACAAATTACAAGAATGTCGAGTGGGTCACCATCGCCATCCAGCGTTTGAGGTATCATGCCGTAATTTACGGGATAATGAACAGCAGAGTATAGTACTCGATCCAGTTTCAATAATCCGGTTTGTTTACACAATTCATATTTAACCTTACTCCCTTTCGGGATTTCTATCAAGCAGGTAACATGACCTAAAGGCATATCAGCATTTGAAATATCATGCCAAGGATGAATCATACAAATTGAATTAAAATGTAAGCAAAGATATATTACATAATAAAAACAGCAAATAGCTATACCGAATAATCAAAACACAAACCACAGGATAACTTACAGGGGCAATAGCATCATTTTGGTAAACGAAAATGGAGGTAATGCATCAAATTAGATATTATAAAACAACCACATATGAAAACAATAATAAGCTTAATTGGAATTTACCTTCTTCACGAAGTCGCCTTTGCACAGCTGACAAATTGCGACTCATTACAAGTATCAATAAGCATCGTTAAGGACTGTAAACAATATAATGTCAGTGCACAGGTTATGCCTTCAACAGGTCAATATCAATACCAATGGAGTACTGGAGATACAGGAATAAGCAATATAAACATTCATGAATCTGGCAATTATAGCGTAATTGTAAGCAATGTGAATGCTCCCATTGGGTACGGCCCTGAATTGGTTTCTGACGGCAATTTCAGCAATGAATTATATAATTTTTATAGCGAATATCAGATAGATAGTACACCTCCATTGAATGAAGGTATGTATTATATATGTTCAAATGGAAACTGCTTATTGAATGATTGGTCGGCATGTTTCGACCATACAACAGGGTCAAGTTTAGGAAGTTTAATGTTGGTAAATGGAGCAACTGTAGCAAATGTTAAGTTATGGTGTCAGCAAATATCTGTGCATGCGCAAACATACTATCAATTTTCTGCTTGGGCAACGACAGTATATCCCAATAATCCACCTTTACTGCAGTTCTCAATCAATAATGAATTATTGGATGTACCATTACAAGCATCGTCTATCTTATGCCAATGGACATCATTTCAATCAAGTTGGTATTCGGGCATAAACACTTCAGCAGAGATATGTATTGTAAATCAAAACATTCAAAGTGGGGGGAATGACTTTGCAATTGATGATATCTCATTTAAAGAAATAATCTATTGTATCGATACTGTCCATTTCAGCATATCCGATACAAATCAACTCGCAATTGATTATTCATTACAATATCCTGCCTGTGTTCCATACGGAGGAGCTAGTTTATCAATTGAAATATCGGGTGGTCTGGCCCCATATTCAATATTCATTAATAATAATGAAGGAATATTACCAATCAATAATGTTAAGCCCGGCAGTTATCATATAATGATTACAGATGCCAATTATTGTAGTATTGATTCGATTATTCATATCACAGGCGATTCAACATTAATGACGCAAAATAATTTTCCTAATGTGATTTCGTATTCAAGTTTACTAGGCAATGATCAAATTAATCTGAATGAAGTATTCCCTGAATTGAGCAGTTGTGTTGATTTCAATCTAAGTATATATAACCGATGGGGCGTATCTGTATTTGAATACTATAACAATAAAAATATACCAGATCTTGCATGCAATCACTGTTTCAACGGGCATACAAAAACGGGTGAAAAATTAACGCCGGGAACATATTTTTTCATATTAGAAATTGAAGAAGAAAAAATGCAAAAAGGAACTTTAAACATATTCGACTAAGCCATTCAATCAGTAAAGCAATAAAAATAATAAATAAGCAATATCATAAACTCAACATCTAATACTACAAAAAAGGAATATGAATCTATATAAAGAAACATTCACTATGAATACAAATAAAATAACACAAAGAAATAGCAAGTGCATATATTTTCAATTGCTTTGCGTAATGTGCATCCTGACAACATCATCAACGATTGCACAAAACAATTGTCAGGATCTATCCATTCAAATAGATTTGAATCACATTTCGTGCTATGGAAGTCAGGATGGCAATGCTGCTGTTTCCATTCTAAGTGGAACCGGGCCATATGAATATGAATGGAGTCCGGGCAATGAAATCAGCTCATCAATCAACAATCTATCGGCAGGTACATACACGATTACTGTAACAGATGTCGGTAGTACCACAACATCAGGGATTGAACTTGTTGTGAATGGAAATTTTGAGCAAGGTAATACCGGATTCAATAGTCAGTACGGCTATGATGATGTACCACCACTGAATGAAGGCATGTATTATATTGCCAATAATGGCAATTCGATGTTGAACGATTGGTACCCTTGCTATGATCATACAACAGGAGGCCCCAACGGACATATGATGCTTCTCAATGGAGCTACAACAGCTAATGTAAGTATATGGTGTCAAACCATTACAGTTAGCCCCAATACTGATTATCAGTTTTCATCATGGGTAACACCGGTACTTGGGTATAATCCTCCAATACTTCAATTCTCAATCAATAACAACCTATTAGATCTACCATTTCATGTTAGCTCTGGAGGATGTCAGTGGCAAAATTTTTCTAGCACATGGAATTCAGGAGTACAAACTACCGCTGAGATATGTATTGTCAATCAAAATACAATAGGAGGAGGCAATGATTTTGCCATTGACGATATATCATTTCAGGCCATAAATATGTGCACATTAACACAAACCATTCAAATTACAGAACCGGACTCAATTCATGTCATTGCAAATGTTTCAACTTCGTGCGCTCAACCCAACAATGCCTCAATTGATATTACCATTACAGGTGGCACACCATCATACAGCTTCTTGTGGAGTAACGGAAGTACAACAGAAGACATAGCTCAACTATCAGATGGCACATATGAACTTACCGTTGAAGATGCTAACGGATGTTTGCATCAATTATACTCAGCCCAAATATCAAGCCCATCATCAACAATGAATATAGATAGTGTGATAACACCAATAAGCTGCCATGGTGCTGATGATGGAAGTATAAATATTAATATATCCGGTTCAAATCAATATAATATAATTTGGAGCAATTCATCTTCATCAGAATTTATATCGTCGCTTTCTGCAGGAATGTACACTGTAACGGTTACAGATGAATCAGGATGTCAAATAATAAAACAATACGAAATCATTGAGCCTACCATTTTGTCCATTCAGGATTCATTACGCCATGTTGAATGTTTTGGAGCAAATACAGGATATGTTTCACTTACCATAACTGGAGGCACGCCAAACTATCAGGTTTTGTGGGATGATGGCAACAGCAATCAAGAAAGATATAATTTGATATCAGGCATTTATGAAGCTACAATTATAGATGCAAATGGATGTTCAGAAATAATAAGTTATCAAATTAATGAACCCAGTAAAATGCAAATTACAGGCGTAACAGTTCAACCAAATTGCAATGAAATTCAATCTGGGCAGATTCAAGTTTCAGTAATAGGAGGAACTTCTCCATATCATTATCTTTGGAGCAACTCACTGCAAAGTTCTATCCTCAATCATCTAAATCCCGGTATTTATTCATTAACTGTAACTGATGGGAATGGGTGCATAGACAGTAGTTATTCATCAGAAATATACGAAGCCCCCATTTCTGCTTCAATTAATGGGATAACTATTTCTCCATTATGTAATGGAGAATATAATGGCAGCATAAACTTATCAATAAACACAACCGATGATTACTCTTTAGTGTGGAGTACTGGTGATTCAACTACCATTTTACAGAATATTTCTGCCGGCTTATATACCGTTACTGTTACCACTTCACAAGGTTGCATTTCAACAGCAACATTTGATATAAACGAGCCAACACCATTGACACTCATAGGAGAAATTAACAATGTAAAATGTTATGGTGAATACACTGGCAGCATAATAGTAACAGCAAATGGAGGTATAGCCCCATACAATTATGAATGGTTGAACGGGCCATCAAGTGCAGAAAATCAGCACATACAAGCAGGCATTTATGAAGTAACGGTACAAGATTTAAATGGTTGCACAGCGACTAGTTCATTTGAAATTATTCAACCCGAAGCATTGACCCTTCAATTAGATACATATCATCTCATTTATCCGGGCGAAGCTGTAAATCTTTGGGCAATGGCAAATGGCGGTGTGTATTCTTATCAATATGAATGGACAGAAAACGAAATAATAAACTGCACTTCATGTCAGCAACAAGTGATATATCCTTCCGATTCTACTGGATTGTATGTAATAGCAACAGATGCAAACGGTTGTCAGATTAGCGGATGGGTTATCATTGATATAATAACTAACATTTATATTCCTAACGCATTCACACCCAACAACGATGGGATAAACGACATTTTTACAGCATATTCAAATGGTATTAAAGAATACGATTTACGTATTTTCAACAGATGGGGAGAGGAAATCTTTCATAGCAAAAGCATAGATAAGGGCTGGAATGGATCCTATCATGATGAAGAAGCAAAGATGGATGTATATGTGTACAAGATAAACGCTGTATTAAAAAACGGGAATGAATTTCAACAAACAGGCATGCTGAATCTAATTAGATAAGACCATATAATCAATAAAAAGACCATAAAATCAAAGCCGCAACCGCTTACTCAGAAAAAAAACCGCTAAATCAATAAAATGCACAAAGAATAAACAGGTTCGGCCATTAACTAAATCAACAACACAATACACAAGCAACATCATGTATCTTTCCATTACAAATAAAATCGAATATAATAAACACAATCATATGAAAAAGCATGTTTTATTTCTACTAATAATATTCTGGTGGCACCTATCAGCAACCGGACAAAGCACAAGTGAAAGGAGCGGCGATAATCCATTTTACGGATTCATTGAAAATCGGGGGCAGATTATTGACCAAAATCAAGAAATAAATAATTCTGTTCGTTATTTGCTAAACAGGCCTGGATTTAATTTGCAACTTAAAAATAATAGCTTCAGTTATGATACATACGAGAAGACTGGAGCAATTGATTTCGCATTCCATAGAGTGGATATCGTATTACAAAACGCCAATCCAAACCCAACAATAATCGCATCGGGTGAAGCGAATGATGTGATTAACTATTATTATCCACATATCGCTGTTTCTGGAGTTAAGCATTTTGAAAATATAATATATAAAGACATTTATCCACAAATTGATCTTGAGTTTTTTCTAACAGAAGTTGATGGTAAAAACTGGTTTGAATATCAATTTATCATACATCCTGGCGGTCGTATTCAAGATATTGTGTTGGATTATCAAGGTGAAAAATCCATATCTCTTCAAGAAGAAAAGATTATCATAGAAGTAAATCAAGGATCATTCCATGAGTTCATACCATTAAGCTATCTTCAGGAATCAAAAGAGAAGGTTGACGTAAAATTTATGTTAGATGAGACTCAACAAATTTCATTTATTTTAGAAACCGACGTGAATTGGATAGATGAGGATGGTATTTGTATGAACACATTAGTCATTGACCCTACACCAATGGTTAGCTGGAGTACATACTATGGAGGAGTTGGCGATGAAGGTCATTCCTCTATTGGCGTTTCAGGAACAAATGTTTGTTTAACTGGAACCACCACATCCAGCAATCCGGGTAATATCATTTCAACACAAGGGGCTTCACCTTTTAATAACATTTCAGGAGGCATCGATGGGTATCTCGCAATGTTTACAACAGGTGGTTCTCGTATGTGGGGGACATATTACGGAGGCACCGGTGATGATTATATTACAGGTGTAGTGAATACCGGAAACGACGTTTATGTATGCGGATATACCAACTCTACCGGATTAATTGGATCAGGTGGATTAGCCACATCAGGTGCATATGCAACCGCCAATGCCGGAGGAAACGATATGTTTATAGCTCGATTTAATAGTGTGGCAAGTGGGTCACATGTGTGGGGAACGTATTATGGAGGTGCAGGTGACGATAAAGCAACAGACATCGTTTTATCGGGTTCAGATTTGTATATTTCAGGATACTCAAACTCGTCACCTGGTGTTTCAATGGGCGCTGTTTTCCAATCTGTCAAATCTAATTCATATGATGCAACATTACTAAAAATGAATACTGCCGGCACGCCATCCCTATGTACTTTCTATGGAGGGAATGGCGATGATTACGGAAACAGTGTTAAGGTTAATGCAGGGGCTTCAACGGAAGTGTGGGTATGCGGTACAACTTCATCTACAAATCTAATAACAACAACAGGGCCTGCTACTAATAGTGGAGGAACCGACATTTTTGTTTTCAGAACCAATACATTATTAAATACCCTTACAACATCTCGATATTTTGGTGGCGCTGGAAATGAAACAGGTGAAGATTTGGCGGCAACTGTTATTAGTGCTGTTTCTCGAATCTATGTAATTGGAACTACCAATTCAAGTGGACTGGGAACAGCCGGAACATTTAAACCAAACTATAGTAATAATGGCTCAGAAGCTATAGTTGTAAACTTCTCTAATACAGGTATTGTCAACTGGGCATCCTATTATGGTGATGAAGAAATGAATTGGAGCGACGATCAGGGTACAGCCATTGATATTAACAACGCAGGCACATTAATAATTGGAGGTAATACTGCCGGTAGCAATGTTCAATTAAATAATTACATCTCCTATCCCAATGCCATACAAACGGGCAGAGTAGATTACAGAGATTGCTTTCTTGCACGATTAAATTATCTGAATGGGACAAGAATATTCGGAACATTTTATGCTTCTACAGGCGATGACTATCTTACTGATATTTCAGTAAGCTCAACGTGTAATTTTTATGCAACAGGAGTAGTAAACAGCGGAGGTGGTCTCTGGAATAATGGAGCTGGGCCAGGTTATGCAACATCTGGTGCATATCAAACCGGAAATGCTTCAGATGGTGCTTGGCTAACTCAGTTTACAGCTGCTGATAGTGTTAGTGCTTATATTGCACCTATTTCCCCTTCAATCTGTTCAGGAGCAAGTGTAAATCTTTCTGCTTCAGGTGGTGTGTCATATAATTGGAGTACTTTTGAATCAAGCAGCACAATCTCTGTTTCGCCGGCAACTACCACTACTTATACCGTTACCGTTACAAGCGCATGTGGTGGAACGGCTACTGCATCTGTTACTGTTACTGTTTCAAGCACTCCACCAACTGCTACTGCTGGGAACGATGGCCCTAAATGTGTGGGACAAACTTTATTACTAAATTCAAGTGGAGGAAGTAGTTATAGCTGGAGTGGACCCAACGGCTTTCTATCATCATCTCAAAATCCTTCCATCTCAAATATCCAATTATTGAATGGTGGAGTCTATACGGTTACAGTAACTGATGCAAGCGGATGTACAGCAACTGCTACAACTTCAGTTACAGTAAATGCAAATCCGACTGTTTCAATCTCTGGAACTACTACAATTTGTAACGGACAAAGCACTTCGCTTACCGCATCAGGCGGTGGAAC
>JACSSC010000003.1 GCA_014879445.1 Candidatus Competibacteraceae bacterium | reverse complement strand
CGCTGCGCTCAATGATCCATTAAAGACGACTTCCGTAATCGGAGAATGCGGCGATTTCATCGCTGCATTCTTTTATCATATGCCTTTTGCAAGCGAGCTTGCTTCGGCATATGATAAAAGAATGCCCGCTAATGCGGGCATTCTCTGATTCTGTCGGGGTGAGAGGATTCGAACCTCCGACCACACGCCCCCCAGACGTGTACTCTAACCGGGCTGAGCTACACCCCGAATCAAAAAACATATTTTAACAATATGTTTAATCATTCATTAAGCAGATAAATGCTTTTATGATAATTTTGGAACGCAAAACTAAACATATTTTTCAATTCATCATGCGATTTTTCTTAATTTTCATACACCCTCAAAGCCCACAATGAAAAAAGCCATTCGTCTACTAATATTCTTTTTCACACTAATAATCATCAGTCAGCATAGTAAAGCCCAAAGTGATGCTAAATACACCATAAGCGGATATATAAAAGACAAACAAACCGGAGAAACACTCATTGGAGCGAATGTGTATTTAAAAGAAACTAAAAAAGGAACAGTTACAAATAACTATGGATACTTCTCACTTACCGCCGAGAAAGGATCATATACAGTAGTATGCTCATATTTGGGATATAAAAATCTTGAAATTGCTGTTGATCTAATAAAAAATCAACAGATTTCATTTGAATTGGAATCCAATGCCATCACTACAGATGAAATTGTGATTACAGGAGAGCGAACAGATGAGAACACACAAAGTACCAAAATGGGACAAATTGAACTCAGGATTGAAGAAATAAAGAAAGTACCTGCTATGTTTGGAGAAATAGATATTTTAAAAACCATACAATTGCTTCCGGGTGTCAAAGGTTCAGGAGAGGGTAATTCTGGATTCTATGTAAGAGGTGGTGGCCCTGATCAAAATTTAATCTTGCTTGACAATGCAGTCGTTTATAATGCAGCTCACTTATTCGGATTTTTTTCTGTGTTTAATTCTGATGCCATCAAAAATGTAAATCTGATTAAAGGAGGCATGCCTGCAAATTACGGTGGTCGCCTATCTTCTGTTTTAGATATTTCAATGAAAGAAGGGAATATGAAAAAATTTAGTGGCGAAGGTGGAATTGGGCTTATTTCATCCCGCATCACACTTCATGGCCCATTCAAAAAGGATAAAGCATCATTTCTTATTTCGGGTAGGCGCACTTATATTGATTTACTTTTATTACCTTTTTCATCCAAGGAAAACTCTCCGCTTAATGGCAACTCCTATTATTTTTATGACATCAATGCAAAGATCAATTGGCAAATCTCACCTAAGGACAGAATTTTTATAAGTGGATATTTTGGTCAGGATGTCTTTAATTTTAAAAGCCCATCAAGCGATATGCGTATTGATATTCCATGGGGAAATGGTATTGCCACATTGCGCTATATTCATACTTTTGGGAGTAAACTTTTCATGAGTACAACACTGGCCTTCACCGATTATCAATTCCAAACAAAAGCATCGTTAGGAGATGTAGGTTTTCAACTATATTCTGGTATCAGAGATTATACAGCCAAAATGGAATGGGATTGGATGCCCAATGTTAAGCATAGTGTAAAGTTTGGTGCAGATTACACATTCCATGAATTTACACCCAGCACAGCTACAGCCCAATTTGATTCAACTGTGATTGAACCCGGCATTAAACAAAAAATACTAGCCCATGATTTTTCATTATACATTTTGGATGAATGGGAAGTTACGAAATGGCTTAAAGTAAATGTTGGTGCTCGGTTCAACTATTTTCAACATGCCGGGCCATTCAAACGATTTGTAAAAGATGAAGACGGAAACAACAGCGACACGATAAGTTATGGCTCCATGTCAAATATTGCCGATTATGCGGTTGTAGAACCACGTATTTCGATGAGGTTTCGTATTAATGAAAATATATCTATCAAAGCTGCATTTACTCAAAACTATCAGAATCTGCATTTAGCTAACTTGGCTACAGTTTCATTGCCGACAGATATTTGGCTGCCCAGCACATCTGTAATCAAGCCCCAATTAGCACGACAATACAGCTTAGGATATTTTCATAACTTCTTAAATAATATGCTCGAAACCTCTGTTGAGGTTTATTACAAAGAAATGTATGGGCTAGTTGAATACAAAGACAACAGCTCATTTGTTCAGATTGTTTCCGATAACCCCGATAACATTTTGGCTTTTGGCGATGGAAGGTCATGGGGTGCAGAATTCTTCTTTAAAAAGCGACTTGGGCGTGTTACCGGTTGGATTGGTTATACATTATCTTGGACTCAACGATACAACTTCGACAAAAACGAGATAAACTATGACGGGGATTACTTTTATCCACGATATGACAGACGACACGACCTATCTCTTACCGTTTCATGGGATATTGATAAAAAGAAAAGATGGAATGTTGCGGCTGTCTTTGTTTTTTCGTCAGGCAATGCTTTAGCTGTACCTACTCGTTTCTATTTTATTGGAACCAACATTGTACCCCAGTTTGACGATCGAGACAATTTTAGAATGGAGCCCTATCACCGACTTGACTTATCTGCAACATACGTCATCAACAAAAGCGACAAATGGTCTTCCAACATTAATTTATCCATTTATAATGTTTATAGTCGCATGAATCCATTCTTTGTATATTTCGACATTGAAACAAATAAAGACACTCAAACAATTCAATTTCAAGGCAAACAAGTATCTTTATTCCCCATTATACCTGCCCTCACATGGAACTTTAGCTTTTAAGTCATGAAAAAAATCATTGTATATTCTTCACTACTGTTTGTCATGCTTATAATGTTTCAAGCATGTGAGCAAAATATTATTATTGATTTACCCACACCCGAACCTATGTTAGTTGTGGATGGATATATTGAAAATGATGAAAATGCTCGCATCACAATTAGTCGCTCTGTTCCTTATTTTGAACAGATTAATCTAACAGATATCACAACTTTACAGAATTTATTTGTTTCCAATGCATCGGTTTTCGTTTCAGACGGAATAATTACCGACTCCTTGGTTTTTACGATTGATCCCAACAGTTTTCCACCTGTATATTTTAAAAGCACCAATCCTTTATTAGTTGGTCAACCCGGAAAAACATATTTTCTAACTATTTATGCTGAAGGAGATACACTTACATCTTATACAACCATCCCCCCCTTAGTTTACCTAGACAGTATTTACTGGAAGCCCGATCCTGTAAACAACGATATAGGAATGGGATGGGGGCATCTCACAGACCCTGACACTCTCGGTAATATCTACCGTCTTTTTGCCAAAAGACAAGGTTATCCATATTACGTTTCTGCAGGTACTCTCAGCGACAAAACTTTCAACGGCACTTCTACTTCATTCAGTTTTAACCGTCCTGATGCATATCCTAAATACATTCCCAATAACGAGCCACAAGATACGGCTCGTTTCTATTTTGTTCGTGGCGACACTATCGGTGTTAAGTTCTGCACTATTGACTCTCGATCTTATGATTTTATCAGAAGCTACACCATTGCTTCAGCATCGTTTGGCAATCCATTTGCATCTCCTACATTTGTTAAATCTAATATAATTGGAGGGTTTGGAGGATTTGTGGGATATGGAGCTTCTTATTACCAATACATTGTACCTCAATAATAGCTATTTCATATTATGAAATACATTAGTAACATCATCATCTTCCTCAATACGTTCTATTAGTCGGGCTATTTCTTCTTCTTGCTCCTCGGTTACTTCTGCAGTGCTAACAGGTATTCTTTGTAGTTCAGCATTGATTACTTCTATACCCTTTTCGTCAAGCGCTTTTTGCATTTTACCAAAATTTTCAAAAGTAGTGTACACATATATAACACCTTCTGATTCTCCAATATCCTCAGCTCCAAAATCAATCAAGTCAAGTTCCAACTCTTCAAGATTTTGGCCTTCTGCTTTAATTTGAAATACACCCATTCTTGTGAACATAAAATCCAAAGAACCTTGCGTGCCCAAAGAGCCACCGGCACGATTAAAATACATTCGAATATTTGCAACCGTTCGGGTTGTATTATCAGTCGCTGTTTCTACCACAACTGCTACACCATAAGGACCATAACCCTCATATACAACTTCTTCATAATTTTCAGAACCTTTATCACTTGCCCTCTTGATAGCAGCTTCAATACGGTCTTTAGGCATATCAGCACCACGAGCATTTTGGATGATTTGCTTAAGACGTGGGTTGTTTTCAACTGTAGGGCCACCTGCTTTTACAGCAATAGCTATCTCCTTGCCAAACTTCGTATATAATTTAGATATCTTGGCGTTACGTGCAAAAATTTTATGCTTGCGCTTCTCAAAAATACGTCCCATGACACTTGAATTTAATGCGAATGTA
>JACSSC010000054.1 GCA_014879445.1 Candidatus Competibacteraceae bacterium | reverse complement strand
ATACAATGATAAAAAAAAAAAAACAACATCATGCAACATTTAAATAATTTCGCAGTCATATTGTATAATAAATAAATAATTTTGCTTCTTAAATTAAAAAGACGATTATGAAACAAGTAAAAAAAATGAATTTGGTATTGATGGTAGCTGTTTTGGGCTTTGGGATAACGGTGAGCAGTTGCAGCAAAAAGTGCGAAAACGAAGACCCTAAGGCGCGTATTATCAACAACGGTACAGAAACTGCAAGTGCACAGATTAAGACCAGTGGGGGCAACACCATCAACATAAATGGCATAGAGCCCAACGACACGTCGGCCTATTCAAGCTTTGCGCCTGGCGATATCAAAGTTACTGTGGCTGTTGGAAACACCGATTGGATTGACACCATTGCCATGGGATATTGTTTTGAGTATGATATTATTATTGATGCCAATAACAATGTATCGTCGGTTGCCCATGATTTGAATGATTAATTAGGTACAGTGAGGTTTAAAAAAGGAAGGGAGTTTACTCTCTTCCTTTTTTTTATCAAGAATATCAAGGATTTATATTCATAAAATCGATTTTGGGGTTCGGATAGAATCGGAATAAGAGATTGTTAAAAGAAGAATCGTAAAAAAAATTAACAGCTGATGTTGGATATTAAAAAAAATAACCTCACCTTTGCAAGCCCGTTTTTGGGGGTAAATGGTAATTAATCATTAGAAAACAGTCATTAGTAAACAGTTATATGAGTCAGAAAATAAGGATTAAGTTGAAATCGTACGATCACAATTTGGTTGACAAATCAGCCGAGAAGATAGTGAAGACCGTAAAATCAACAGGTGCTGTGGTAAACGGGCCTATTCCATTGCCATCTCACAAGCGGATTTTTACGGTATTGCGTTCACCACACGTCAACAAAAAATCCAGAGAGCAGTTTGAACTCAGCACATACAAGCGTTTGATGGACATTTACAATTCATCATCCAAGACCATTGATGCGTTAATGAAGTTAGAATTACCTAGTGGAGTAGAAGTAGAAATTAAATAGATATAATAACCGGGCATGAGGTGAATACCTCCGCTGCCACAATTAAAGTGAGTATGTCAGGACTTATTGGCAAAAAGATTGGGATGACCAGCATTTATAATGAGAAGGGGCAAATTGTGCCTTGTACGGTGATAGAGGCGGGTCCCTGTGTTATTACTCAAATCAAGACAAAAGAAAAGGAAGGATATGATGCCGTACAAATTTCTTTTGATGAGAAAAAAGAGAAGCATACGACGAAAGCCGAATCGGGTCATTTCAAAAAAGCTGGAACAGCGCCTATGCGTCAGAGCATTGAATTTCGCAATATGGAAGGCGAGTTTAAACTGGGCGATGTGCTAACAGCTGAGTTTTTTCAGGAAGGAGAATATGTGGATGTAGTAGGCACTTCAAAAGGTAAGGGTTTTCAGGGTGTAGTAAAGCGCCATGGTTTTTCGGGTGTTGGAGGTCGCACACATGGACAGCACAATCGTCAACGCCATCCTGGATCACTAGGAGCATCATCTTGGCCATCACGTGTATTTAAAGGGATGCGAATGGCTGGTCGAACAGGAGGTGCAAGAGTAAAAGCACAAAATTTACGTATATTAAAAGTTATGGCCGACCAAAACCTTTTATTGGTAAGTGGAAATGTGCCAGGATATAAAGGGTCGTACGTGATAATTGAAAAGTAATATGGAACTGTCAGTATATTCAATAGAAGGAAAAGAAACAGGCAAAAAAGCCCGTTTAAACGATGCTGTTTTTAGCATTGAGCCCAACGATCATGCTATTTATCTGGATGTGAAGCAACATTTAGCCAATGCACGTCAGGGTACACACAAATCTAAAGAGCGCAACGAAGTGCATGGTTCAACGCGTAAATTACATAAGCAAAAAGGAACTGGAGGTTCTCGTAAAGGGAGCATCAAGAATCCTCTATATCGAGGCGGAGGCCGTATTTTTGGTCCAGAGCCCAGAGATTACAGCTTCAAGCTGAACAAAAAATTAAAACAATTAGCTCGCAAATCGGCACTTTCATATAAAGCAAAAGAAGGTAGCATCACTATTTTAGACAGTTTTCCTATAGATGCACCAAAGACCAAGACATTTGAGGGTTTTTTGAAGAATTTTGGAGCAACAGCCAATAAAACACTTTTGGTATTGCCTGACCGCAATCGAGCGCTCTATCTTTCATCCAGAAACATTGCATCGGCCAATGTTATAACAGCCAATGAATTAAACACGTATGAAGTGTTGGATGCTGAAAAACTGTTCATTTTGGAAGAATCCCTATCTACAATTGATAATCTGTTAAGCAAGTAATCATGGCAACAAACATTATTAAGCCCATAATCACAGAGAAAATGACCGCCATGGCCGACAAACATCGCTATGGATTTCGAGTGGACAAGCGGGCCAACAAATTAGAGATTAAGTCGGCCATTGAATCCCTGTATGGTGTAAGTGTTGCCGATATCAACACGATGAATTACATTGGAAAAAAATCAGTACGATATACCAAGCGTGGTTTTTCATCAGGTCGCAAAAACGCATTTAAAAAAGCAATAGTAACCCTGAAGAGTGGCGACACAATCGACTTCTTCTCAAACATTTGATAAAACATGGGTGTAAGAAAGTTTAATCCAGTAACACCGGGATCAAGATTTAAGGTAGCCAACGATTTTGCAGAAATCACGGCAGCACGTCCTGAAAAGAGTTTGGTAGTACCCAACAAGCGTTCAGGCGGTAGAAATGCTGATGGGAAAATGACTTCGCGCTATATTGGTGGAGGACATAAGAAGCAATATCGTATTATTGACTTTAAGAGGAACAAAGACGGGATTCCGGCAACCGTAAAAACCATTGAATACGATCCCAATCGCACAGCCCGCATTGCATTGTTGAGCTATGCTGATGGAGAGAAGCGTTATATATTGGCGCCACAGGGGCTTAAAGTAGGTCAAACGGTAGTTTCCGGCAAAGGTTCATCGCCAGATGTAGGCAATGCATTGCCTTTGGCTGAGATTCCGATGGGTTCGATTATCCACAACATTGAGATGCAGCCTGGCAAAGGCGCATCGATCTGTCGCAGCGCTGGCAGCAGTGCACAACTTTCAGCTCGCGATGGCAAATATGCAGTAATTAAAATGCCATCAGGCGAAACACGCATGATATTAATTACCTGCAAAGCGGTTATTGGAGCGGTTTCTAATGGAGAGCATAACCTTACCGTACATGGCAAAGCCGGTCGCAAGCGCTGGTTAGGTCATCGTCCACGCACCCGCGGTGTAGCCATGAATCCAGTTGACCATCCGATGGGAGGTGGTGAAGGAAGGGCATCAGGCGGACATCCGCGTTCAAGAAAGGGCTTACCTGCAAAAGGGTACAAGACCCGAGCACCCAAGAAGAGTTCATCTAAGTATATCATAGAAAGAAGGAAGAAATAATTATGGCACGTTCATTAAAAAAAGGCCCATTTGTAGATTTCAAACTCGAAAAGCGGGTATTGGATCAAAACGAATCAGGAAAGAAAAACGTAATCAAGACATGGAGCCGTCGTTCGATGATTACGCCTGATTTTGTAGGCCATACATTGGCTGTACACAATGGCAACAAATTTATTCCGGTATATGTAACGGAAAACATGGTAGGTCATAAGTTGGGCGAATTTGCGCCTACCCGTACATGGAGAGGTCACGCCGGACAAAGAAAAGATAAAGGCAAGAAGTAACAATACTGAAATTACACGACAATGGGATCAAGAAAACGCGAATCGGCAGAAAAGCGAAAAGAGCTTAGAAAAACAACATACATTGCCAAGTTGAACAATTGCCCCAGTTCACCGCGTAAAATGCGTTTGGTGGCTGACTTAATCAGAGGTATGGATGCCAACAAGGCATTGGATACCTTACAGTTCACACGTAAGGAAGCGGCTAAAGCGATGGAAAAATTGCTTCGATCAGCTATTTCTAATTTTGAACAAAAATCGGGATTAAGGGCTGACGAGAGCGATTTGTATGTTAGTTCAGTTTTTGTAGATGGCGGACGTGTATTAAAGCGCGTACAGCCTGCACCACAGGGTCGCGCTCATCGCATACGCAAACGCTCCAATCATGTTACCCTTATTGTTGACACACGTAAGGCAGCAGAACAAGTTGAAACAGTAGAAAACGAATAAAGAGTTATAATTAGGAAATGGGACAAAAAACAAATCCAATAGGTTTACGCTTAGGTTACATTCGCGGATGGGAATCAAGCTGGTTCGGAGGAAACAACTTCACCGACAAGTTGGTGGAAGATGAAGAGATCCGTAACTATTTACGTACCCGTTTGGCCAAGGCCAGCGTTTCAAAAATTGTAATTGAGCGTACGCAAAAATTGGTTACTATTACTGTTTACACTGCTCGTCCGGGTATTATTATTGGTAAAGGTGGCCAAGAGGTAGATAAGCTTCGCGAAGAGTTGAAAAAAATCACCAAAAAAGAGATTCAAATAAATATTTCTGAAATCAAGCGCCCTGAGTTGGATGCTCGTTTGGTTGCAGATTCAATTGCCAAACAAATTGAAGGTCGCGGTTCATATCGTCGTGCCATCAAAATGGCTATTGCTTCAACCATGCGTATGGGTGCTGAAGGCATTAAGGTTAGTATTTCCGGTCGTTTGGGTGGAGCTGAAATTGCACGTCGCGAACACCTCAAAGAAGGACGCATTCCGCTGCATACTTTCAGAGCCGACATTGACTACCACATTGCCGAAGCGCATACCACCTACGGACGTATTGGTATAAAGGTTTGGGTATGTTTAGGTGAAGTGTACGGGAAACGTGATTTGTCGCCCAACATTACTTCATCCAAGCAATCAAAAGCTCCGACAGGTGTTGCTGCACCTCGAACACGTAAAAAGAAAAGCTAAAACGTATATTTAAAAACAAGCTGAAATGTTACAGCCGAAAAGAACAAAATACAGAAAAGTACAAAAAGGAAGGATGCATGGCGATGCACATCGTGGTGCTGAAATTGCCTTTGGCTCTTTTGCCCTGAAATCGATGGAAACCGTTTGGATGACTTCACGTCAGATTGAAGCGGCCAGGGTAGCCATGAACAGATTTATGAAAAGGGAAGGTCAGGTTTGGATTCGTATTTTCCCCGATAAACCCATTACCAAGAAACCCGCCGAAGTGCGTATGGGTAAAGGTAAGGGTAATCCTGAATATTGGGCTGCTGTGGTAAAACCCGGACGCATCCTTTTCGAGATTGAAGGCGTTCCATTAACTGTTGCAAAAGAAGCCATGCGCTTAGCCGCTCAAAAACTACCCGTAAAAACAAAATTCCTGGTTCGCAGGGATTATGCTGAATAATCATTAAAATTTTGCATTATGAAATCTTCTGAAATAAAAGAATTATCTCATACCGAACTGGATGAAAAATTAGATTTGCTTCGCGAACAACTTAGCAAGCAAAAGTTAAATCATGTGGTTTCGCCACTTGAGAATCCTTTAATGATTCGTAAAAACCGTAAAGATATTGCTCGTTTACTTACTGAAAAAAAGAAGCGATCTTCGGCTCAATAACCGAAACTAAAATGTATGTTTAGCCACCTTATAGGTGGCTTTTTTTTTAAGGTTGAATATGTATTTGTTTTAACAACAAGTGATTCATCACATTGATTTTCATGCCAATAACCCTGCGATGAGTAAACCGAACCACTTCATCATAATACAAAGGGATAACCGGCGATTCGTCTTCTATCAAGGCATGCATCATTTGATACATTAGATTGCGAATACTATCATGGGGTTCGGCCATGGAGCTTTCAAACAAAAGATCGGCCTGAGTGTTAGAGAAATGGGTGTAATTAGGACCATTAGGGGAAAAATTAGGTGAATAAAAGAGCGACAAATAAGAATTGGCATCTGCAAAGTCGGCAATCCAGGAAGCGCGAAAACAAAGTAAACGGCCCTTGGCTATCTGGCTTTTTAAAGTGGGCCGGTCTAATACTTCCAGATTCACAACAAACCCTTCACGTTTCCACTGATTTACAACCTGGGTATAGATATCGGCATACAAGGGGTCGCAAAACAAAGTAAAGGAAGGAACCTCAGAAGGATGAGAGAATCCGGCATCATGAAGAAGTTGCAAGGCAGCTGAGCGATTGGTCTGTTCATAATCGGATTGCCAGGGTTGGGATTGCAAAGCGGGGGGCACAAAACCCTGAAGAGCGGGAATGCCCACGTCGCGGCGAACATATCTTGTAATCATTTGCTTATCGAGCAGTAGGTGCAATGCTTTGCGTAAAGATGGATGACGCAACGGGTGTTGCGGATTGGCATCCGGGTGAAAACCAATATATTCAACATTCAGAAAAGGCATTCGATGAAAGCGGAAGTCATGGGCATATTTTGATTTAAGTTGCCCTTGGTCGTTGATTAAAGTTTCGCGGTATGGTTTTTCCATACCACTCAGCATATCAAAAGCACCTGTTAAGAAACCCAACAAAGCAGTTTGCGGATCCTTAACAAAGCTGATCGCAATTCCATCAAGATATGGTAGGGCTGTACCTAAGGAATCACGCTCGAAGTAGTGGGGGTTTTTAGACAGGACTAATTTTTCATTATCTACCCATCGTTTGAAAAGGAAGGGGCCTGTTCCGACAGGATTTCGGGCAAAATCTTTGCCATAAAAAGCAACAGCTTCATGGGGTACAATTCCGGTTATCGGCACAGCTAAAAGCTGAATGAAAGGGACAAAAGAGCGTTGTAATGTGAACACAACTGTACTGTCATCAGGGCAGAGAATATGAAGCGTGTCATCGTTCTTTTTTATGTAGTCAGTAATCCAGCTGCCATTACCTGTATGTAATAGGCGATTAAATGAAAAAGCGACATCATTTGCAATTAGTTTACGGGCCTCTTTAAAGCAGGGATTGGGATGAAAAAACACATCTTGACGGAGCGTACAAACAAAGCGAGTATTGCTGTCATTCATTTGCCAACTGTGGGCCAGCATGGGTTGAATTTGCAAATGATCATCTAACTGAAACAGGGTATTGAAGATTTGCTGACTTGCCCAAATATTAGAAAGGTTGGAGGCAAAAGCGGGATCGAGTGAGGTGATACCGGCAAGTTCGTTATAGCGAAAAATTTGCTTTTGATGAGTTGGTTTGTATTGGCATGAAAATATAAAAACCAATAAAAAAAAAACAATTGCTCCTACTCTATTCATAAAGCAAAATAAAATAAAAGAGCTGAGATAGCACAGCAGTAATAAGAAAAAAGAAAGAAAAGAAGAGTTAGAATCGGTGTATCACCTGAATTTCATGATCTTTGAGTTGTTGCTTTGCTTTCTCGAGGTCTTCTGTAAACCCGAGAATATAGCCACCACCACCGGAGCCACATAGTTTGAGATAATAGGCCTCTGTTTCTAATCCATTTTGCCATATATGTCTAAAACGTCGGGGAATCATTGGAGAAAGGTTGCTAAGCAGGAATCCTGACAAAGATTTGAGGTTTGAGAACAAATCTTTCACTTCTCCTTTTAGAAAGGCCTTAATACAATTATTATTGAATGGAATAAGTTCATTTTTGATTACATGAGCAAAGCCTTCTTCCTTGCATTTGTCGAGAAATAGATTCACTAATGGCTGTGTTTCGCCAACTTCGCCTGTATTGATAAGGAAAATAGCACCTCTTCCTGTAGAGCCAGATTGAGGGATCCCTACGGTATCAATCACATCTTTATTTTGGATAAGCATGGGATGGTTCATGTAGCAAATCAGTGGATCAATGCCAGAGCTTTTACCATGAAAATAGCTTTCCATTTGAGAAAAGATGTCTTTGAGTCGGACGATAAGTTTGCCAGATAATTTTTGGTCGTTAGGAATTTTATCCAAGCCATAACGATCGTAGATAGCTGCCACCAAGGCCCCTGAGCTTCCAACGCCATAACCTTGTGGGATGCTACTATCGAAAACGATGCCCTGTTGTATATCTTGGTCGAACTGGTCGAGATCGCAGGTAAACAAAAGTTTATTATCGTCCATCAGTTGGCGCAGGTATGCTGCAAAAGCGACCAAGCTACGGTTTGACTCGGCAGCATGTTCGTGGCTAAGTTTCTCGGGAGTGAAAGTAAATCTGCCTTCGAATGCTTCATAAGGAATGCTTAATCCCATTGAGTTGTGAATGATACTGTATTCGCCAAAAAGGAGAATTTTGGAGTTGAATTTCTTGGCAGATTTTGTACTTTTCATACGTTTAATTTTATAGGTCCTTGGCCTGTTCTGTCTTGAATCAATGCACCATTGTGCAAATATACAATTAAATCTTTTTGAATAAACGAGATTACTTCATTTTGGTATTGGGCAGGGTATAATACATGTACATTAGGTCCGGCATCGAGTGTAAAGCAAACAGGAATACCAGATTGATGTCGAAATTCCTGAATACGCTCGATTACCTGAATGGTATTTGGGCGCATGAGCATAAATGCGGGCTGGCTGGTCATCATCATAGCATGAAGGGTTAATGCTTCACTTTCTGTAATTTGAATAAAGTCATTTAGATTTCCTTCGGTAATAGCGACAAGTAGGGCTTGCATATTATGATGTGCCTGTTGAAAACGTGTTTCGGCAAATGGATTTTGGTGCATAAGACCATGACCGGCACGGCTTGATACTTTTTTTTGTTCGGCATCGATAATGAGAATGGTGTCGCAATAATCTATAAAAACAGGATGCACATCATGTGTAATAGGAACTGCATATTCGTTGGAGGCATCGGGGAGAGCGGGTGTTTGCCCCCAAACAACCAAGCCGCCATAAACAGAACGGCAGGCGCTACCGGAGCCAAGCCGAGCCAAGACAGAGCTTTTCCGAAGAAAATCATCGTGGTGCTGCAATGTGTGAAAAAACTGTTGTTCGATTTGGCAAATACATAGCGCCAGTGCACTCATGCCTGAGGCAGAGGAAGCAATACCGGCCGAATGAGGAAAGGTGTTGTTAGAATGAATAGAAAACGATAGTTGATTGATAAAAGGAGATAGATGTAAGATAGATTGAAAAAAACTATGAATTTTTTCCTCAAATTTTTCGGTACGCTGGCCATCCAAAAAGAACTCCAGATGATAGCTATTAGAAGGCGATGGTTTGAAATGGACAATGGTTTGAGAGACGGATTGACTAAGGGTAAAACTGATAGATGGATTGCAAGGTATTTGATTAGGGAATTTGCCCCAATATTTCACAAGAGCGATATTGGATGGGCTTTGCCAGGCAACAGTACCATTAGGAATAGTGGCGTTATCGAATACGAGTTTTGTTTCGGTTTGCATCATAAAGGCAAAGGTAATAACAAATACCGTGCAAAATTTTTGTTAATACTGATGATATTGTAAAAAACATGCAAAAAAGCAGCCCCTGCTGAAGCGATAGCTGGCTGCTGCCGGCAGTGATTAACGGCAAGAGGCCGGTAGCGGCTGTGATAGCCCCTGCACGGCCTTTGACGACCACTGCCGGAAAAGACACTAAAGCGAAAGAAGGGAAATGCTGCCATCGAAAAAAAAGGAAAACGAATAGAATGATTTGTATATTTACGGACAAAGAAAAAAATAAAAGTATGAAAAAAATTTACACAACCTTTTTGATTATCACATACTTGACTGGTATTTCGGCTTACAGTCAATATTTGGTTAGCCATCAGTTATTGGCGAGTTATACCCAGCAAGAGGCCTACGACTATTTGGTGTCGCAGGGTTTACCGGCAGCGCTGATACCGATCACCAACGGGCTAAAGTCGTACAAAATTGTGTACAATACAGTAGGTTGGGACAGTTCGGCCACCATAGCATCGGGAGTAGTATTTGTGCCTCAGGGTCTAACGTGTAAATCGCCCATTATGGTTTACAATCACGGAACGATGCTAAAGCGCAGCCAAGCGCCATCGAATATGGGAGGAGAGTATTTAATTGGCGTAGCCACCTCTGCCGACGGGATGGTAGTTGCCATGCCTGATTATTTAGGATTGGGAGAAAGTCCTGGCATACATCCATATCATCATGCCCACTCTGAGGCGACATGTGTGATAGATATGATAAGGGCGACCCGAGAGTTATCGGTGGTGTTGGGTTATGGGTTAAACGATCAAGTATTTTTGACCGGATATTCGCAAGGCGGACATGTAACCATGGCCACACATAAGTTAATAGAGTCAAGTTTCAGCAGTGAATTTAAGATTGCGGCATCAGCGCCATTATCAGGGGCCTATCAGCTTTCGGGTGTGCAGGCCGAAGTAATTACCCGCGACAGCTCGTATGGAGCTCCCGGCTATTTGCCGTTTATCATCAACACATTTAATACCGTATATAATTTATATCCATCGTATAGCGATATCTACAAATCGCCTTATGACGTATTGATTCCTCCATTTTTTGACGGCAACTATTCAATTGGGCAGCTTGAGAACGTGATACCCGATACCCCCAAAGCGATTTTATTACCATCAGTACTGAGTGATTTTGAGAATAATCCGAATAATCCATTCAGGTTGACCTTAGTGGAAAACAATTTATACAACTGGTCGCCTATTGCACCTATGCGGATGTATTATTGTGAGGCCGATGAGTTGGTGACCTATTTAAATGCATTGGAAGCCAAGAACAAGATGCATTTAAACGGGGCTGTACATGTTGAATCTGTAAGCGCCAATCCAGCAGCCGGACATCAGGACTGTGCCTTGTATGCGCTCTTACAAACCAAATTTTACTTTGAATTATATCGCAACGATCGTTATACTGTACAAGTTCAAACCTATGCAGCAAGTGGTGCAGGGATAGACGATGGTATGGCAACTGCGATTCCACTAGGCGGATATGAACCATATACGTATAACTGGAGCAATGGTATGCAAAGTGAAACCGTGAATGGGCTAGGAAGTGGGCAATATTCTGTAATAGTAACCGATGCAAACGGATGTGAAACGACTGCTTATGCCGGAATTGGCACCATTGGGTTACCAACATACACCGAATCCATGTCATGGACTGCATATCCGAACCCTGCTAATGAGCATATAAATTTGAAATTTGAACATCAGATAGAAAAAGGGATGTATGCCTTAACATCCATGCAAGGCGATGTGGTGCATATGCAGGCATTAACATCAATATCAGGCGAAGTTCGTATTTCGGTAGAAGGATTATCTGATGGTGTTTATTTGCTTTCGGTGTATGCTGATGGCAAACATGGAAATTTGAGAATTGTAGTGCAGCATTGATAGGATAAATAAGATAATAAGTGGTGCTCAATTAAGCAGTTCGCGAATGTTTCCATCGCTTATGCGACCATAACCAATAAGCGGGTTGGAGTCGAATATCGCGTTCGAGTAAAGAGGCAAAAGATTGTACTATAAAATGTTCGTGTTCGAGGTGGGGGTGCATAGAAATTACTTCCCCCTTTAATTGATAACCTCCTTCTTTACGTTTAATTTGAGAAACATAAACAACAGGTAGTTGATAACGTCGCGCCAGCATTTCGAATCCTTGAAAAAAAGGGGTATCTCGTCCCATGAATGAGAGCCAAACAGCATGTTGAGGTATAGGCGACTGGTCGGCTATAAATGTAAAGCAGGTGGGTCTATTGTCGTGTTGCAGTATAGCACGAGCAATACCATGCATAGGTAAAAGGTGCATTCCTGTTCGGGTTCGATATCGAAACATAAATCTATCAAAAACTTTATTTTTAATTGGGCGGTACAATGCCACAACGCGATGTTGAACCTGAGCAGGAGTAGCGAGTCCACTCCATTCCCAGTTGCCGGTATGGCCCATAAGCACAATAAAATGTTGGTTAGACAAAAAAAACTGGTGAAAAAGCCCTGTAAGAGAGGAATCCATCGTGCAATATGATGCGCATTTATCAGGAGGGATACGTAATCCCATCACCGTTTCAGCGAGCAAGCCGCCAAGATGACGATAATATTGAGATGCTAGATGCTGAATTTGAGCAGCCGAGAAATCTGGAAATGCATGTTGCAAATTATCTGTTACGACTGTACGCCTGTATTTTGCCAAGCGAAAAAGCAAATAGCCCAAAACATGTCCCATGACACGAAGAAGTCGATTGGGCAAGAAAGCAATCAATCGAATGCAGAATATGGATAGATATGAAAAAAAATCTTTCATTGACAAAGACAAACAAACATACACAAACAAAACGGAATTGACAGAAAAAAGCAAATTAAGAGATGATCTAAAAAAAAACAGGATGGTTTGTCAGATTAAAAAAAATGCTTTAAGTTTGAAAAAAAGTATGTGAGATGAAGAAAAGAAGATTGATTATTTTGATGCTATGTATGTTATGGATGGGTATGAGTGCCATTGCTCAAAACGAGCAACAAAAAGAAAAAGACGATGACAGTTGTTATCGTAAATGGTGGCGAATATTTCAGCTCAGGGGTGCGGATGAGGTGCCTGATGGAGAATATGAAAATGTGATTATCAGTTTTAGGGAAGGCACACGTGGCAATTGCTACTATGGAAAATGTATCGTTAAGAAAGGAACATTAAGAGAGATATACGTGAAATTTGTAGATGGGAAATATGAAAAAGTAGAATTTGATGCAAAAGAAGATTTCATCATAAAAAATGGCATATCCGATCCGGTAGTAGCCAAGCTCAAAGGCAATCGGGAGGTTCTCAATGTAATTTTCAAAGAAAAACTCAGGCCTAAAGGCAATGCGTACGAGCAAGCTCCCGATCCGGAGATTGAGGATTATAATTAAAAGGCAAAGCACACATATAGAATAATAGATGAGTGGAGAAAAGGTAGCATGCAACCTTTTAGAAACTCAAACCGTTTTATAGTTGTTTAATAATACTTCCACCATGAGACAACTTAAAATCGGAAAGCAGGTTACGAATCGTGATACGCCTTCATTAGACAAATACCTGCAAGAAATCGGGCGGCTTGATTTAATCAATGCAGACGAAGAAGTAGAATTGGCTCGTCGGATAAAAGTTGGCGATCAGAAGGCCATGGAAAAATTGGTTAAATCGAATTTACGATTTGTGGTATCAGTAGCCAAGCAATACCAGAATCAGGGTTTAACCTTACCCGATTTAATAAATGAAGGCAATTTAGGATTAATAAAAGCTGCTCAGCGTTTTGATGAAACGCGTGGATTTAAGTTTATTTCGTATGCAGTATGGTGGATACGTCAATCCATATTGCAGGCATTAGCTGAGCAGGCGCGTATTGTAAGGTTGCCATTAAACAAAATCGGTTCTATTAACAAAATCAATAGAACTTTTTCGGAATTGGAGCAATTGTATGAGAGGGAGCCATCAGCAGAAGAGGTTGCATTGGCATTGGATTTGAATGAGACCGAGGTATTGGAATCGCTGCAATCGAGTGGTCGTCATGTTTCGATGGATGCCCCCTTACAGGAAGGAGAAGATACTGATTTGTATGATGTATTGCGCAGTCATGAGAGTCCGAGTCCTGATAGGCGTTTAGTTTTTGAATCACTTAGCCGTGAGATAGATCGATCACTTTCAACGCTTACAAGCCGTGAAGCTGATGTATTGCGTGATTTTTATGGTCTCAACGGAAAAACCGCATTGACTTTGGAAGAAATAGGCGACAAGTTTGGGTTGACACGTGAACGAGTTAGGCAAATAAAGGAGAAGGCGATACGTCGTCTCAAGCAGGGATCACGCAGCCGGTTATTAAAAACCTATTTAGGATAGGCCTATTTAAGCAAAATTGCTTTACTTTGTTGCAGAAAAACACGTATGCAACCTATCATATCCCCTTCTGTACTTTCGGCCGATTTTGGTCATTTACAACGCGACTGTGAGATGTTGAATAAAAGCAGTGCCGATTGGTTTCACATAGATATTATGGACGGGATTTTTGTGCCCAATTTATCATTTGGGTTTCCTGTACTTAAATCCATACAGAAAGCTGCACGTAAGCCACTGGATGTACATTTAATGATAGTGGATCCTGACAGGTATTTAGAAACCTTTCAGCAGCATGGGGCTTGGCAGATAAGTGTTCATTATGAGGCCTGTACTCATTTGCACCGTACTATTCAAAGGATAAAATCATTGGGTGTAAAAGCAGGAGTAGCGCTGAATCCGCATACGCCTGTTCATGTGTTGGAAGATATTATAGCTTCATTAGATTTGGTGATACTCATGTCGGTAAATCCTGGATTTGGCGGGCAAAAATTTATTGATCGTACATATGCCAAAACGACAAAGCTTAAGGATATGATTATAAGCCAACAATCGTCTTGTTTGATAGAAATTGATGGGGGTGTAAATGCTGAAAATGCCGGTCAATTGGTAGCAGCCGGTGCTGATGCATTAGTGGCTGGGAATTTTGTATTTAGCTCTTCTGATCCCATATCAACCATTGCCAAACTAAAAACTTCGCAATAATTTTTAAAAAAAAGACAGCCGGAAAGAAATAGAGGGTTATGAGTTATAGGCCCATTTAATGTATATGGCTCCCCAGGTGAATCCACCGCCAAAAGCACTAAGAATAATATTATCCCCTTTTTTTAGTCGAGATTCATATTCCCAAAGGCAAAGCGGGATGGTGCCTGATGTAGTGTTACCGTATCGGTCAATATTCAGCATTACTTTATCATCTGTAAGTCCCATGCGGTGTGCTGTAGCATCAATAATGCGTTTGTTAGCCTGATGAGGAACTAAGAAAGCTACTTGATTAGCCGTAAGTCCGTTGCGCTCCATAATGCGAGCAGAAACGTCGGCCATATTGTTAACGGCAAATTTAAAAACAGCTTGCCCTTCTTGATACACAAAATGCTCACGTGCATCAACTGTTTGATGAGAGGCAGGACGTCGTGAACCTCCTGCTTTTTGGTGAAGATATGGTGCACCGGATCCATCGCTATGTAATAAATAATCCATGACACCTTCATCCGTTTGAGAAGGTTCAAGCAATACAGCACCGGCGCCATCGCCAAAGATGATACAAGTAGCACGATCGGTATAATCAACGATAGAAGACATTTTATCAGCGCCCACTACAATGACTTTTTTATATTTTCCAGATTCAATGAAAGCAGCGCCTGTACTAAGTGCATATAGGAATCCGCTGCAAGCGGCATTTAGATCGTAACCAAAAGCATTTACAGCGCCTACAGCATCGGTAATCAGATTGGCAGTAGCCGGAAATACCATATCAGGGGTAACGGTAGCACAAATCAGCAAGTCAATATCGGCTGGGTTTATATTTTTTTTGTCTATCAACTTTGACACGGCTTCGATAGCCATCACAGAAGTACCTTGGTCTTTACCTTTGAGAATCCGTCGTTCTCGAATACCTGTTCGGGATAATATCCATTCGCTGTTGGTATCAACCATTTGTTCCAACTCTTCGTTTGTTAAAACATATTCAGGCACATAACCCTGAACAGCCGTAATAGCAGCATGTATTTTAGGCATGTTGAACCGATTCTTTAATTTTTTCTGACAATCCACTTTTCACCATTTCGGCCGTAAGACGAATCATATTTTGAATGGCTAATGGGCTGCTGATTCCGTGACCTACAACAACGGGTTTATTCACACCCAAGACAGGCGAGCCTCCATGCATTTCATAATTAAATTTAGCATAAAATGGATCATTGGCACCGCCTCTTTGAAGAGCTAGTTCATAGAATTTTTCGGAAAGTTTGAGAATCACGTTACCCACAAACCCACTGCAAACAGCAACATCTGCTTTTCCATCAAACAAGTCGCGACCTTCAATATTGCCGATAAAATGAATATTGGGATATTCGGCCATAAGTTTGTGAGCCGCTATGCTGAGTTGATTACCTTTTTCGGGCTCTTCGCCAATATTAACAAGGCCAACACGTGGTTTGTTAATCTTTAAAATAGTTTGTGCATAGGTAGTGCCTAATATAGCAAAATCTAAAAGATTTTCGGGCTTACAATCAGCATTAACGCCGGCATCCAGCAATATGCCATCCTGACCATTTTGGTTTGGTAAAATAGTAAGAAGACCAGGGCGTAAATCATCTCTACTCAATCCCACTTTAAGATACGATCCAACGAGCATAGCGCCAGAGTTACCGGCAGAAGTAAATCCATCAATATTTCCTGACTTTAACAATTCAAATCCGGTAGCAATAGATGAATGAGGTTTCTCTGCAAAACTTTTTACGGGACTTGACGACATTGCCATTTTATCAGGCGCATGCACAATGGTAAAGTCGGATGGATTGCCTTCAAATTCTTGGATTTTACTCAGAATCAACTGCTCATCGCCAATCAAAACCAAATGTATTGTATTATTCCATAACTGATGAGCCATCAGACAACCCTTCAGCGGTGCATCGGGGGAAAAATCGCCTCCCATAATGTCCACTCCCACTCTTATCAAGTTATTATTCATACTCATACTTTGAAAAAAAAAAATCAAATGTATCAATAATTTCTACTTTGTGCTGAGAATAAATGTTATTAAAACTAACAATCTAAGGATGTGAAAAATAAATAACCGGCCAAGATGTAAGCCGGTTATTTAGAAATGATAAATATGAGTGCTATCAGGCCTTTGCCTCAACCACAAGTTTACCTTTGTAATAAAGGTTGCCATCCACAAAATATGCACGATGGCGCTGATGAACTGTACCAGTAGTTGAGCAATTAGATAATGTGGGCGAAGTGGCCTTGTAGTGGGTGCGACGAGTATCGCGACGAGTTTTGGATATTTTTCGCTTGGGATGTGCCATATTGCTTGTTTTTAATTTAAGTTATTTTTGTTTTGTAAAGCATTCCATCGGGGGTCGGGTTCTTTTGGGGAATTAGGATCAACGCTCAGTTCTTCAATTCTTTGAATCATTTCGGGGTTGCAGGTTTTTGCTGAAATCTGATTAGCACATTCCCTTTTCATGGGGAGTGCTATCAAGATATAATCATTGATAATGGGAGCTAGATTGATTTCATATTCTGACCTTGATAGGGTGATAATGCTATCGTAGTCGCTTTGACTTTCCTCTCCAAAATTCACAATAAGTTTTTGAGAAGATGAAATTGGTTGTAAATATTCATCCAAACATCTATCACACGGAAAAAGGGCTTGTCCTTGTATATCAAAATCAAAAACAAGCATTGTGGTGCTTTTCACCAAATCAACTGCAACCTGAATTTGAGCATGATTAAAGTCAATCTCTGTACCTAATGCCTCAAAGAACACGTCGGTGATTAAAAAATCAAACCGATGGTTTCCATTCTTTAACCCTTCAAACTGAATGATATACTCCAACTGTTTTTTCACGGCCTAAAAATGGGATGCAAAGATAGGAATAATTTTTATTTTTTCAATTTTTCTTGTTTTTTTAAGAAAAGGGTGTCATTTGGGGTTAAACAAGTGATCGTATAAGGAGTGCTTGACACTCGATAAGCGCGTATCTTGGGGCGAGACAGTAAAATCCATTGATGATGTCTTTCGTCCCACAGTTTGAAAGGTGCCAGCCACATTGAATCCTTTTTCCATAAAAAACGGCCTTGTTCTTGATAACTTACTGATGAAGATTCTACCCATTCATAATCATGGTTATTTAATGTCAGGATAATAACAGAAGTATCCGTTTCGCCTCGCCATTGTCCGATATAGGGAGACGAATTACAAGCCATCAGTAGTGTACAAGCTACCCCGAGAAATAGATAATGTAACATGAATACAAAAGTAATAATAACCTCAACTTATGATACTAGGAGCCCAGAAAGAAGAAGCTTAAACTATTTGAATCGTTTATTAGATTAGGATAAAAAAATTGAAAAAGCGTATTGTTTGCACACAATTAATAGCCCCAAAATTGTTCTTCAACTTTAATTTCATTTCCCATTTTGTCGATGGAATAAGTTCTGTCGCCCTTTTTTACTGTGGCCTTACCCTGATAAAACGGTTTGGCAGATGAGTATTGAAGAGGGATGGTTTCTTTGCCTGATTTGTCAATATATCCATAGATCAAATTTTTGCTAACTACAGCGAATCCTTCTTTAAATTCACCAACAAAATCATATTTTGCAGCGTTGATGATAATCTTTCCTGACTTGTCAATGATTTCATATTTTTTTGTTTCCAAATTATACACAGCAGCTAATCCTTCTGAGAAGTTAAAACCTTGAATTTTTCTAAATGGAATGACGATCTTTCCTTTCTCATCAATATAACCTGATAGTCCGTCATTTATAACACATGAAAGCCCATCACTGAATGGTTTCACAACATCATATTGAGCAGGAACGACAATAACATTATCCGAATTTTTAAAACCAAACTTTCCATTTTCCGAAAACTTGATTAAGGATTGAGAAAATGACTGATTAAAAAAGCAAAGCAGCAAAATTGAAGTTAAAAATTTGGAGTTCATAAAACAATCAATATAAATGATTAATGTTGGAGGAATAAAAGATTACCCTTCAGTATAACTCACAATTTCGAACATATAATCTATATAATTACCTGATAGATTTTGGTCATATTCTTCGTGGCGCAAAAACCAATGGGTGGGTGTAAACCATAACTTATCCTCCAAGCTATTATCATCATATCCTTCGTAGTAGTATGCCGTAAAAGTACCGGCGGGTGTGTTAATGCTTGCTGCATTATCGCGAATAATAAACCACAACATATCTTGATTACTGTCGTACGTGATGGCCGAATCACCAACTGCGCCAGGGTATGGAAGCTTGAGTTGGTCTATTCCATTGCTGAGTTGGTGCAACCCATTATCTTCCATTCTAAAATATCCAATATCGAAACCTGACCCTGCAGAAAGGAAAGCCCAATACACATCATTCTGAATAAATTCAGTAGCGGTGAAAGTAAGATTTTGTTCAGCAGCAATACTTCCATCTTCATTGTAATCTACATAGTGATAAACCCAAGTATCACCTGTTTTGGGTTCTGGAGTACCAGATGTTGAGCATGCACTAAAACCTAGCAATAAGGCAAAAGCAGCGTAAATAAATACTGATTTTTTCATGGCGTTATTATATAAATGTACGTATTCAAAGTAAAGTGAACTTTTCGTTAGAGAGTGTTTCATGTTAATATAAAGTTAATTCAAATTCTTGATTTTTCCTTCTTTTCTTCATTTTTTCATATGCCTCCTTTCGTTTGTTAAGTGATATTTGTTTGATTTTCAACCGTTCTGCTAAAATTAATTCTCCTCTTCCATAATATACATCAGCCGGAGTTAAGTTTTTAAGGGATTCATGATACCTTTCATTGTTGTATCTATTTACAAATTCCTCAATTGCTTTTATTAATTCTTCCGGACAATAATAGTTATCCAATTTCACCACATTTTTCATTGTACGATGATATCGTTCTATTTTCCCTTGCGTTTGTGGGTGTAATGGCCTTCCATGTATTTGTTGCATATTATGGTTGGTTTTTAAATAAGCTTTTAATTCATTGGCAATATAACATGATCCGTTATCGGATAATAATTTTGGCCTTTGTTTGGTAACTAATTTAGCCTTCACAATTGCATTATCAACGGTTCGTTTTACATCCTGTACTTTCATGTTTTTGCACAGCTCCCAATGAACAATATACCTGCTATAATCATCCAAAACCATACTGAGATAATACCAACCCCATCCAAGGATTTTGAAATAGGTAAAATCGGTTTGCCACATCTGATGAACAAATTGTGTTTTTTGACTAAACTCATCACTGGCAGAAAGAAAAATATGTGCAGGTGTTGTAATTAATCCTCTTGCCTTTAATATCCTGTAAACACTCGATTCAGATATGAAAATCTGTTGCTCATCTGTAAGTTTATGGGCCAATTCACGGGAAGATAATTCAGGATGATCCAATGCCAATTCAACCACCAAATTCTTTTCAGACTCGGGAATACTGTTCCATTGCCTCTTAGAAGTTCGTTTGCTGGGTTGTAAGCCGTCAAAACCATGCTCTGAGTATAAATGATACCATTTATAAAAAGTGCTTTTATTTAGGCTAATTTCCCTTAATGTTCGCATAATCCCGATATCCGATCGTAAAACAAGATGAATGATCTCCTGCTTTTCTCCTGCTGATAAACGCATATACTTCTTGTACTTTTCGTTTATTCCAGCAAATTCAAGCTTTTTTTTACAATGTCATACCGGATCACCAGGTCTGCAATGGTTTCCTTTAGCCGCTGATTTTCTTTACGAAGTTCTGCTACCTCATCACTAGTGGCTTCACGGATTGTATCGCCTGATAATCGCTTTTTCCCGGCTTCCAAAAACTCCTTGTTCCACTTGTAAAATTGTGATTCATTAATGGCATACTTACGGCAAATCTCCTTTACCGACATTTCTGCTCTAAATGCCTCCATAACAATGTTAATCTTCTGCTCTGAAGTGAAAATCCTCCTGGTTTTACTCCTGATTTCTTTAATGAAATTCTCGGTACTTTGTTTTTTTCTTGTTCCCATGTTTTATAAATTTAATGATTTATGGAAACACTCTCTTAATTATGGCTATATTTAGTCCACTTTATGCTGACGATTTACAGGCCCGAAGATATTGATAAGTTATTCACATTTAGGATGTTAGTAAAGTGTGAGGGTTTTTAGACAGTTTGACGGATAGCGCATAAAATACGTAGCCGGCTTATAAATATCGGAACTTTATTCTAATCCTCAAAGACTAGCAGGAGTGCGTATATTTTTTAAATACGCACAAGCGGGTTAAACACCTGAAAATTAGATTATAAAATGGATGTAGGCTATGTAATTTATGCGCAGTTAGGGGCTGCTTTTATAATTTGCAATTTAATCCTCATCTAAGTATGTATGAACTACTTTTCCGGTACTGTTAAAATAAATTCTGTAATATTTTTTGTCTTCAAATATTTTTTTACTTAAAATACCTGAATAACATATTATTGGATAGTTATACATCAAAAGGCTATCCCTGCCATAGGGAAATTCGATAACGCCATTTTTATTTGGAATTGTATAAGGGGGGCTCTTCATGTCATAAAAAGGATGTCCTAATATTTGGTTCACGTAAGATGTGTCTTTGCCAATTAGAAGCTTACGACTACAAAGTTGAGATGCTACTTCGCATTTTGATTCCGGATTTTTCCATTCGAGGATGAGGGTATCCAAATTCTTTCTTTTACATTGAAATAATAAAGAAGAAATGCATAGTATTATAAGCGTTTTTTTCATAACACTATTATCTTATATAATCTCTTATTGCATCTATATTAGAAGTATTGATTGCATCAAATAATTCTTGAACACCAGGAGTATCTTTGGTAAACTTGTTGTTCTCTCTTTCTTCAATAGTTATTGCATTTGAAAGCTCTTCAAAGCTGGTTATTATGTTATTAGCAATTATGTTCAGAAATTCAACCAAGCCATCTATAGTTTCTATATCACCTTGAAATGAAAGCCCCAGTTGTCTGCCATATTCATTATTTATTAAATCTCTAAATGCCCGTTGCTTGTCATCCTCATTATTCCCATATATGTTCCCTCTTTCCTGTGAGTCACCAAGGTCTTCTGCAAAAGATTCGCCAAAAATGTTAGCAATTATTCCTTGCCATAACTGGTGACGAAAAGCTTTCCCATACCCATTTGTTTTGGAAAAGTCCTTTTCCTTTTCATTGTAATTCAGTTGTTCGGATATAAAATTGTTGAATGAATTTAACACTGCATTTTCACTACCTTTAGGGCCCGGAATGGCTTCGCTTATTTTACCGGCTCTTGCACCTCCCCATAATATATTCGCCATTAAAAATTGCCTTCCTGTTCTAAATCCGAAATTCTCAATATAAACAGTTGTTGTATATCCTTTAAAACTGTGAGTAATGGTTGTTTGCTCAATTTGTCCTTCCTTTCCAACATACCTATATTTCTTACTTATGGTCACTTCACTATTTGGATAATTTATTTCCGGATAAACCGCACCACCACCACCGGGTAGGAGTAAATTGTGAATGTCATTAAAAATTTTATCTGCTTCCCCACTTGCCACTTTCATCATCAAATTGTAGTACTCATTGTACAGAAGGCTGTTCGGATTCAAC